>NZ_LXTT01000001.1 GCF_001683915.1 Allomuricauda sp. CP2A
TTCTGCGTTAGCTGTGTATTGCAATAATTGACCGATTCAGCGCCCAACATAATATTGGACGGCCCATTATTGTTCTGCACTTGGGTTGCCCAGCCTTGTAATGTGGCGCCATAGTTGTTGGGGCTAAGCCCTGAATAACTCAACATATCTGTCATATAAGTGACACTACCGATGTTCCATGCCCCAAGGTCTCTGTTAAAGGCAGCGGCATCAGCGAACATATAACTCATATTGGTGACATTGCTCACATCCCAGTCGCTGATGTTCCCGTTGAAAGCAATGTTATAAGTAAACATATAGCTCATATCGGTGACACTGCTCACATCCCAGCCACTGAGGTCCCCGTTGAAGCTGTCAGCACTGAAAAACATATAATTCATATCGGTGACATTGCTTACATCCCAGTCACTAAGGTCCCCATTGAAGGTATCGGCACCACCGAACATATGACTCATATCGGTCACTTGCGAGAGATCCGGCACGTCCGTGGCGTTGTACACCATGTTCCCACAAAATCTGAAGGCTTCATACGTGGTGACCCACGGGTTGGTGCCCCATTGTTCTATGCTTGCCAATTTAAGCGCATCAGCAACTTGAGTACTCCCCATCATTATTGCCGGGAAAGTACCCTTTATGGCCACGGTATGGGTGCCCGGCCCGGCATACTCATGCTGAACTGTGCTATCAATGAAATCGGTATTGGTGATGTCCTCCACCGTACCATCGCCCCAGTCTATGGTATAGTCGTAGGTAAGGGATTCATCCACCCCAATCACAATGATCTCATTGTTGGCCGTGGTTACCCATGTGGTGACAAAGGAGGCGGGATTCTCGGCCAGGGTATCGTAGACAGCGGTCACGGTAATGGTAATTTCTGCGGGGACTGGGTCGTTTACACCATCGGTCACCTCAACGGTAATAGTGTGCTCCTCTGCGGTCCCAAAGTCCAAGGACCTGCCGGAGGCCAGGCTCAGTTCGCCCGAGGAGGGGTCGATCTCAAATAGGTCGTTGTCGTTCACACTTATGGAGAAGGTAAGGGCATCGTCCTCGGCATCGGTGGCCAAAACGGTACCGATGACATCGGTGTCGGCAATGTTCTCCGCCGCTTCAAAGCCCTGGGGCTCGATCACGGGAGCCTGGTTCTGTGCGACGACTTCCGTTACATTTATGGTGATTGTGGCCGTGGCACTACCGTTCCCGTCTGTTACTCCCACCGTTATGGCATGGCTCTCGGCGGTCTCAAAGTCCAGGGTCTTGCCCTCAGCAAGGCTCAGCTCGCCCGAGGATGCGTCGATCTCAAAAATATCGTTGTCGTTCGTGCTTATGGAAAAGGTAAGGGCATCCTGTTCCGGGTCGGTGGCCGCAACGGTGCCGATCACATCGGTGTCGGCAATGTCCTCCGCCGCCTCAAAGCTCTGGGCCTCGATCACGGGGGGCTGGCCGATGTTTCCAATTCAGAGGATGGTGTGGTTCGGATAGGGAACGCTTCCACGTTTCATAATGGCAATGTTGCCTACACTTTGGGATTTCCCAATAAAGGTATGAATGTTACTGCGGCCCTAAATGGCACGCTCAATACCGTGGGTACAGAAAACGCTTCCACATGGGGTCCTACATTGAATGTCAACAACAGGTTTTTGGAGAATACGTTGAACACCAATTTTGGTGTTTCCCATAATACAAGTAATTCAAATACCACAAATACAAAAGTTACAAATCTAAGGGCCAATATATCCTATGTACTTAAAGAGAAGCACAACTTCCACTTGAATGTAATTCAATTGTTCAAAAGCCTTTCAACAGAAAACAGAAATGAACTTACCATTACCTTTGGACACAGCTACAGTTTTTGAAGCAAAGAGGAAAAAATGCCAACTGTCTATTCGAACTCCCGCCTGCTAAACGGTCAGGCAGGCGAGAATTTAAAAGGTTTTTTATGATCAAAAGGTTTCGACTGCGCTCAACCTGACAAATGAGCTTTAATTATTGTTTTGGCATAAATAGAATTCAATCCGCAACTTTATCCACCAAAACCTTGTTGGCCCTGTTGGCCACTTCCCAGGCCGTATGGAAAATCAAACGTGTGCGGTTTTCCAATAGATCATAGTTTATTTTATCCGGGGTATCGCCGGGGCGGTGATAATCTGCATGGGTCCCGTTAAAATAAAAGATGATGGGAATATTGTTCTTGGCAAAATTGTAGTGATCGCTACGGTAATAAAACCGATTGGGGTCGTTTTCATCATTATAGGTATAGTCCAACTCCAAGTTGGCATATTTGGCATTGATTTCCTCCGATAGCTTATGAAGCTCCGTACTCAATTTATCAGAACCAATAAGGTAAACATAGTTTCGGCCTCCGTTCCGTTGGGGATCAATGCGTCCGATCATATCAATATTTAGGTCTGCAACGGTTTGCGATAAAGGGAAAATCGGGTCCACATCGGTATAATATCTTGATCCCAAGAGTCCCTTTTCTTCTCCAGTTACATGCAAAAACACCACGGAACGTTTAGGGCCATCACCGGCATCGACTGCTTTCTTGAAGGCCTCTGCAATCTCAAGCATGGCCACGGTCCCAGAACCATCATCATCAGCACCGTTGTTGATTTCTCCATTGGCACTTACCCCAATATGGTCCAAATGGGAAGAAATGATCAGATATTCGTCCGGTTTTTCGGTTCCTTTTATAAAGGCGACCACATTTTCCGAGTCTATCTTGTCATTTCCACTGGCAATGTTCAGCTTCAGGTCCACCGAAATGGTTTTTGGCGAATGGTCGTTTTCAATATCTCCTTTGAAGGCTTTTGCAGCTGTTTCGTTAAGGATTACAATAAAATTGTCGGTGTTTGTTTCGGCCAACTCCATTTTTCCGCTATTGTTGGCCTTCATGAATTCAAAATACCCTTTGTACCGTGGAAAATTTTGGGAATCCCAGTACAAAATTCCTTTGGCCCCTTTTTCCATGGCTAAAGTGGCTTTTCTTTCCATGGCTTCGGACATATTGCTCCATACCGATTTTTTGGTAGTCCCTGAAAGGATATAATTGCCATTTGTATTCATGGGTTCACCAGATTTGATGAGGACCACTTTTCCATTCACGTCCAAGCCCCCATAATCCGAATAAGCATCCTCTTCTATGCCATAGCCCACATACACCACTTGATTGAAATCACCTTGGGCCACTGTAAATGCTAAGATATCTTCCCCAAGCTCAAAAGTGTTGTTGTTGATATTGATATTCCCTTCGGGAACCTTTGCCACTTCCAAGGGAACTTTCTGGAAATAGTCACCATCCTGTTTTGCAGCAGGAATCCCCAAGGCCCTATATTGATCTCTTAGGTATTCCACAGCCTTTTTTTGCCCCGGTTCTCCCGTTTCACGGCCTTCAAATTCATCAGAGGCATAGGTGTATAAATGATCTTTTAATTCGTCTTGGGTGATGGTTTGGGCATAGATGACGGGGTCTGCTACTGATATGGACTTTGCGGTTTCCTGTACGGTTCTTTGGGAAGAGTTACAGGCAAACAGAAAACCCAAAGCAATCAGTGCAAATTTGTTCATAGCGGAATATTTTTTCAAAATTCCCCAAAAGTACTCAAAAGATTGATAAAAATCTGATTGACTTTTCATGTCTTTGTGTATATTGAACACGTATGTCTAAATTTTTTTCCATGAAAATGAATTGGGTCGGGGTAATGCCGGCGGTAACGACAAAATTTACAAAGGACGACCAATTGGATCTTGATATGTTCTCCACGAACATCAATGCCCAGGTTGATGCTGGGGTACATGCCATCATATTGGGCGGAACCTTGGGAGAAGCAAGCACGCTTACCCAAGACGAAAAGCGAATTTTAGTGCAACATACCGTGGATCTCGTGGAAGATAAAGTTCCTGTGGTGATCAACATTGCTGAACAGACCACCAAAGATGCCATAATAGCTGCGGAACAGGCCGAAAAATACGGTGCTAAGGGAATTATGGTTCTGCCTCCCATGCGGTATAAGTCAACCGATTATGAGACCGTGGCCTATTTCAAGGCGGTGGCCCAAAATACCTCATTGCCCATGATGATCTACAACAATCCGGTGGATTATAAAATCGAGGTCACCCTGGATATGTTTGAGGAATTGGTACAGTACGATACTATTCAGGCTGTAAAGGATTCCGCTCGCGACATTACCAATGTTACCCGAATGCGGAACAGGTTTGGTGATCGGTTGAAAATTTTATGCGGAGTGGACACTTTGGCCATGGAAAGTATGTTGATGGGGGCCGATGGATGGGTGGCCGGTCTGGTATGCGCTTTTCCAAGGGAAACCGTGGCCATTTATGAATTGGTGAAAGCCGGCAGGATTAAAGAGGCCACGGCCATTTATAGATGGTTTATGCCGTTGTTGGAATTGGACATTAGCCCACAATTGGTACAGAACATAAAATTAGCCGAAGTAGCCACCGGAATGGGCACAGAGTACGTTCGTTTGCCCAGAATGCCCCTGCAGGGCAAGGAAAGGGAACGGGTTGAGGCCATCATTGAGGAAGGAATGCGAACCAGACCGGATATTCCTGATTTGGTACGTGCCAAGGCCAATGTTTGAACACGCTAAGATTATGACCGCCCAAAATCATTAAAAATTAGGGCAAACTTCTATCCTTAGAAATTATTTACATTCTAAATTTGTGCAGAAATTCATGGTTATGATCCATGAGGTTTTCACACATGGTTTTTAAGTGATAGGATATGGGCAAAAATAAAAATGTGGTCATTATTGGCGGTGGGATTGTAGGACTTTCAACAGCTTATTTTTTACAGAAAGAGGGCCATCAGGTAACGGTTTTAGACAAGTCCGATATTTCTTCGGGAGCTTCCTTTGTCAATGCAGGCTACCTAACACCAAGCCATATTGTACCCTTGGCTTCCCCGGGAATGATCTCAAAGGGAATCAAGTACATGTTCAATTCCTCCAGTCCGTTCTATATGAAACCCAGATTGGATATTGACTTTATAAAATGGGCCTGGTACTTTAAAAAGTCATCTACAAAGGCCAAAGTGGAGCGCGCAATGCCCATCATAAAGGATATTAATTTGTTGAGCCGAAAACTCTATGAAGAGATGCAGGCTTCCGGTGATCTCGGCGATTTTCATATTGGGAACAAAGGATTGCTTATGCTCTATCAAACCGAAAAAGCCAGAGATCATGAGCTTGAGGTAATGAAAAAAGCCCAAGAAATGGGATTGGAGGCCAGCCATTTGGAAGCTGATGGGTTGAAAAAAATAGAGCCCAATATTGAACTCAATGCCATGGGCGCCATTCATTACGAATGTGATCGGCATACCACCCCTCCGCAAATCATGATGGGGCTTTTGGAACACCTTTCCAATAGTGGGGTGAGCATCCATAAGGGAGAAGAGGTTTTGGATATGGAGGTAAAAGATGGTGTGGTATCGGAAATACGGACCAACAAAGCCAGTTATCAAGCTGATGAAGTGGTTTTTGCTGCGGGGTCGTGGACATCACATCTTTCAAAGAAAATCAACATCGATTTGCCGCTGCAAGCAGGAAAGGGCTACCGAATCAATGTGGAATCGCCCACAAAAATATCCATGCCGGCCATTCTCATGGAGGCCAAAATGGCCGTTACGCCCATGCAGGGCTTTACCCGTTTTGCCGGAACCATGGAATTTTCCGGAATCAACAATACCATTCGCAAAGAAAGGGTGGAGGCCATTGCCAAAGGTGCAGAACACTATTATAAGGGGCTTACGATTTCGGAGGAGGACAAAAGCAATGCACAATGTGGGCTACGCCCCGTTACGCCAGATGGGTTGCCTTATATTGGAAGACCCAGAGGATATAAAAATTTGACCATCGCCACCGGACATGCCATGATGGGCTGGAGTTTGGGCCCTGGAACAGGAAAAATGATCACCGAACTGATCTCTGGTAAAAAAACAGGGATGGATTTATCCCCGTTCAGCCCAGACCGGAAGTTCTAATGCCCTTGTTTTCTTTAGGTTAATTTCGGCATAGTGTATGCTATTAATTTTTTAATTGGCTTAATTCGAAGTAATTTTACAGCATGAAAAAGAACTACGCTACGCTTTTCTTTCTTGTTTTTTTCCTTGCCCCTGGACTACGTTCCCAAGAAATACAAATATTCACGGTTCAGGATTTTGACCTTAATGGCAGGGTGAAGTCCTGTTTGGTCATCACCGATTATGGAAGGGAATCCTTTGAGTTCAACAAGGAAGGGATATTGACCAAAACGGTGACCCAATACAACGATACCGATCAAGATATCACCTATTACAAATACAACAACGGTGAGCTCGTGGAAAGGCGGATGGAGAGTTATAAGAACAATGTGCTGGACGCATCGACCTCCATGGCCAATTTTTATGAGATCGATACCGTCCCCCAAAGAAAAGTCTTGGAAAAGATCATTTCCTACGACAAGGAATTTCTGGAACAACAGGAATATTTGTATGATGAAGAAGGTAGGTTGACAAAGATAACCACCTCTAATTCAGATGGGGTGGATGAGACCACTTTTGAATACACACCCTATAAAAATGAGCTTACTACCAGTATTTTCACCAATGGTATTCTTGAAAAGACCATACGAAATTCAGAACGCAAGGGCCCCAAGGGTACACAAAAGGTGGTTCTGACCAAGGAATATCTTGATGGGGAACCCAACCGGGCCACTGAGGAGGTTTTTAATTCAGAAGGTAATTTGGTGACCAGTGAGTTTTTTCAATATGATTTTGAAGGGAAGGAATTTGTTTCCCAAAAGAAATTATTTTACCATTATGCCAATGGTGTTCTGGACAAAGTAGTCACTAAAACCGTGAATACGGAGTCCGTGGAATCCTATATTTTCCAGTTTGATAGCAATGAAGAAAAGAACTGGGTCAAGAAAATCATCACGCCCGGCAACACCTACACCACCCGGGTAATCAAGTATTACCCAAAAGAAGAGCCTACAACAGAATCCAATGAGGGATAATGCATGTAGCTTATAACAAACCCTGAATAATCCCAGGTTTCACTTCGTGTCCGCCTTCAAAAGTTGTGATTTCTGCTCTCCCTTGAAATAAGCTGTCAATTTTCACTTTTTCGGATTTTACTCGTTCTGGAGTGAGATATTCATCGGTATCTCCATACATAATTTTTATGGTCGTGGCTTCCAAATCCAGAAAATCAAAATCTTCCCTTTTTAATTCATTGGGAATCCCTCCTGCATAGAGAATCAATGCCCTGACTTCAATTTTTCTATGGACCAGCCAACGGGTCGCAATGGAAACGCCTTGGGAAAAACCAAAGAGGATGAGGTTCAAATCTGAAGGGATTTGTTCCGCATCAAAAACCGCATCCACATAATTGAGCACATTGTCAATTTCCATGGGAGTATTTTCCTTGGTCAGCCAACTGGCACCAACATATTTGTACTCATCTTTCAAATAATATTTTGAGGGCGCCTGGGGCACAATAATGTGGTTCTCGTCAGGATTAAGACCATCAAAATATTTTACAAAATAGCGGCTCAAATACCCAATGCCATGAAACACCAACCATACATTCTTGGTTTTCGGGTTGATGGGATTTTGGGTTAGATAGGTGTTCTGGGCGGTGTAGGTTACGGTCTTTTCACTTGGACCCATAAAGTCGTTTCTAAGTTGTTCGATTGCTTTAGCTTTGTGTAATTTTACAAAAAATAGAAGGATGGAAGCGCATAAAGAGAAGATTCTCTCCGTTTGTAACGAAATTTGCAAAGGGACATTGATGGAAACCTTGGACATTACCTATATAGATGTGGGCGAGAATTTTTTATTGGCCCGTATGCCTGTAACCCCCAAGGTGCATCAACCCGATGGCGTGCTACATGGGGGTGCCACGGTGGCCTTGGCTGAAAGTGTGGGCAGCGCGGCTTCCTATATTTTTTTGGATGCAAAGCAATTTTTTGTGCGTGGCATTGAAATTTCCGCTAACCACGTAAGATCAATTGCGGAGGGCTTTGTATACGCTCGCGCATCCATCTTGCACAAAGGCCGAACCACCCAACTTTGGGAGATAAAGATTACTGATGAGGATGGCAAACTGATTTCCAATTGTAAACTGACCACCATTGCCTTACCCAGAAAATAGGGACTTCCAAGCCATTCTTCAGAAAATCGATGCATGTCTTAAAAAAGGCCTGCCCTTTGCTGCCTACCGAAAACCTCGGGAAGAGAGAGTGACCGCTGTTTTTCAGGCTGATGATACATTGTACCAAACTACCAATTTTGAAGAAAAAGGTTTTGTTTTTGCCCCGTTTGACCTTCAGGACAATGCCATTTTGATCCACCCCGATGAAGTACTTTCAACAGTGGTCAAAATCAAGATCAAGGCTAAAAAAAGTGCTGTTGACTTTTCAGATAACGGAAAGGAAGCCCATATCAATTTAGTCAAAAAGGGGATTTCTGAAATACAGACCGGCAAACTCCAAAAAGTGGTACTGTCCAGGAAAATGGAGGTTGAAACCACTACAAAACCGGTTCAAATCCTTCAAAATCTTTTGGACAATTATCCCAACGCCTTTTGCTATCTGTTCCATCATCCCAAAGTGGGTACATGGTGCGGCGCCACTCCCGAAACCTTGGTGAAAATCAAAGACAGCAAATTGCATACGATGTCCTTGGCGGCCACTTTACCTTTTGATGGAGATAAAGCACCGCAATGGGGCACAAAGGAAGTTGAGGAACAGCAAATGGTCTCGGATTACATCCGGGAACGATTGGGACAAGCCATGGAGGAACTTCATATCGGAAAAGCGGAATCCATCAGGGCTGGCAATCTGTGGCATTTGCGCTCTGAGGTAAAAGGAACTTTATCCCCGGGAAATGACATCAGAAAAGTTATTACCGCATTGCACCCCACCCCTGCAGTCTGTGGAATACCGGCCCAAGCGGCCAAAGCCTTCATTTTGAAGCATGAAAATTATCAGCGCAATTTTTACACAGGTTTTTTAGGTGAATTGAACCTGAACAACAAAAGTGAAACCTCACTTTTTGTCAACCTGCGGTGTATGGAATTGCAGGGAAACAAGGCCACTATTTTTGTCGGTGGCGGAATCACTTCGGCCTCCCATCCAGAAGGCGAATGGGTTGAGACCCAGAACAAAAGCAAGACCATGATTAACATCCTGTAATTTGATGCTCCTTAATTTAGGGGAATACGGTTTAGGGATGTATTTTTGTGGTCCATGATGTACTCAGATATTCCCTCGGCGCAGACATTGGTACTGTACTTTAAGTCCAGAGGAGTCAAACATATTGTGATTTCCCCGGGCTCTAGGAATGCTCCCTTGACCATCGGATTTTCCAAAAATCCATTTTTTACCTGTTACAGTATTGTTGATGAGCGTTGCGCTGCCTTTTTTGCCATGGGAATGGCCCAGCGGTTACAAGAGCCCGTAGCTGTAGTTTGTACCTCGGGAAGTGCGCTTTTGAATTATTACCCGGCAGTGGCCGAAGCATTTTATAGCGATATCCCTTTGATCGTGGTTTCTGCGGATAGACCCAGTTATCGGATTGATATTGGTGATGGACAGACCATTCGACAGGAAAATGTGCTGGAAAAGCACATCGGCTACTCCGCCAATTTAAAACAGGATCTTTCCCATGCCTCTGAATCTGTTTCAAAATGGGGGGGAGATCTTTTAAGGCAAACCCAACAATCGGTTCAGGAGTACAACGAAAGGACGCTTGTGAATGCCTTGCAAATAGCACGGTGGAAAAAAACTCCGGTACACATCAACATTCCGTTTGAAGAACCTTTGTACGGTGTTGTGGAAAAGCCAAGCCTGCTGATTTCTGAAAAGAAGATGGATATTCCTATCGATTCAAGTCAAGAAGATTGGGCAGCATATGCCTCCATTTGGAAGGAAAGTGGTCGGAAAATGATATTGGTAGGGGTCAATCAGCCGAACGCAATGGAAAAAGAAGTGCTGGATGCCTTGGCCCAAGACGAAAATACTTTGGTGTTTACGGAGACCACCTCCAACATGCACCATCCTGAATTTTTCCCGAGCATAGATAGCATCATCGCACCCATTGAAAAGTCGGAGAATAAAGATGCCCTCTTAAAAGCGCTTCAACCTGATATATTGGTCACGTTTGGTGGGTTGATCGTTTCCAAAAAAATCAAGGCGTTTTTGCGGGCGTATCAACCTAAGGAACATTGGCACGTGGATTCCAAAAAAGCGTTTGATACCTTCTTTTGTCTCTCAAAACACATAAAAGTCGACCCAAACGATTTCTTCAAAGCGATTTTACCTGCGGAAACCAAAAAGAGTGACTACAAAACCAAGTGGCAAGAAGCCAAGAAACACTATGAGGCTAGGAGGGAGGCTTATCTTGACCAGATTCCATTTTCTGATTTTACTGTTTTTGACCGAGTG
Organism: Allomuricauda sp. CP2A; assembly: GCF_001683915.1. Taxonomy (GTDB): domain Bacteria; phylum Bacteroidota; class Bacteroidia; order Flavobacteriales; family Flavobacteriaceae; genus Flagellimonas. Next base: position 10,447 of record NZ_LXTT01000001.1, read on the forward strand.
ATGCAGGATATACCCGAAGGGTATCAGGTGCATTTGGCCAATAGTTCCACGGTGCGCTACACCCAATTGTTTCCAATGGATGCTTCCTTAAAAGTGTTTTGTAACCGTGGCACCAGTGGCATTGATGGCAGTACATCAACGGCTGTTGGGGCATCGATTCATGCAGAGGAACCCACTTTGTTAATCACAGGCGACCTGAGCTTCTTTTACGACAGCAATGGATTGTGGAATGCCCATATTCGCCCTGATTTTAGGATCATTCTCATCAACAATTCCGGTGGTGGTATTTTTAGGATTCTCCCGGGAAAAGAGGATACGGAGGAGTTTTCCACCTTTTTTGAGACCCAACATTCCTTCACTGCGGAGCATTTGGCCCAGATGTACGGATTTGACCATTACACGGCAGAAAATGAGCAGGAGCTTGCTGAGGGATTGAACAGTTTTTACGCTACTTCGCTTAAGCCCAAAATATTAGAAATTAGCACCCCCCGTTTGATGAACAATAAAATTTTGCTTGGGTACTTCGATTTCATATCTTAGGAGCAAGGTAAAAATCAAACAAAACACCAATCAATCATGAGCAAAAGAGACGAGTTGATCACGAAGTACGCCGAGGACATCCAAGGCAAATTTGGGAAGACACCAGACATGGATTTATTGACCAAGGTGGCCATCGGGCTGGGCCCTGCCATTTACAATTTGGATGCTTCCCGGGTTTCTGGATCGGATGAAAAGGAATTGGAAACCGTAAAGAACAATTTCTTGGTCAAAAAATTGGGACTTGCGGACAGTCCAGCCCTAATGGAAGCCATTGGCAGCGTTATTGATGGTTATGGACGTTCCGAAAAGAACAAGTACCGCGCTGTGATCTACTATATGCTGACCAAGTATTTTGGAAAAGAATCCGTTTATAACTAAAGGGGTCAAAAAATCAAATAGGGCTGTCCTTTTGGGCGGCTTTTTTTATACCCGTATTTTCAGTCTACCTTTGCACTATGATAGAATTGGGAAACTATAACACCTTAAAAGTATTGCGAAGCACAAGTGTTGGCCTTTTCTTGGGCGACGAAGAGGGCACAGAGGTGCTGCTGCCCAACAAATATGTCCCCGAGGATTTTCAGATTGATGCAGAAATGGAGGTGTTTTGTTATCTCGATAATAATGAGCGGCCCATCGCCACTACCCTAAAACCTTACATTAAGCGCAATGGTTTTGCCTTTTTAAAAGTGGCTGAGGTGACTGACTTCGGTGCCTTTATGGATTGGGGACTGGAGAAACACCTTTTGGTGCCTTTTCGGGAGCAGACTGAACGGATGGAGGAAGGCAAGAAATATGTGGTACACTGCTATCTGGATGAAGAGTCCTTCCGGTTGGTGGGTTCAAGTAAGATAAACAAGTTTTTGTCCAATGAGAATACGGCCTATGAAGTGAATGACGAGGTGGACGTTCTGGTGACCCGAAAAACACCCTTGGGATGGGAGGTGATCGTGGACCAAAAACACAAAGGACTCATTTTTGATAGTGACTTGTTCAAGCCTGTTTCAGTGGGCAGTGGATTTAAGGGGTATATCAAAAATGTAAGGGACGATAAAAAAATAGACGTTTCCCCGCAGCCCATCGGGGCGCAAATGTTGGAGCCAACCGCCAAAATGATATTCGATAAACTGCACGAGAACAATGGCTTTTTGCCCCTTCACGACAAGTCTTCCCCGGAAGAGATTCAAAATGCGCTCCATTTGAGCAAAAAGGCTTTTAAAAAAGGAGTGGGGATATTGTACCGACAGCGGAAAATAAATATTAAGGATGATGGCATTTATTTGGTTTGAAGAGCTAGGAATCAGTAAGTTCTCAATAAAACCCCTGTAGCGATAAATTCACACCGCTAAGTTTTTTTCTTTACGTAAAAATTTTACATTTGTATTTATGTATTAACTTACTGGAAGCTATGTCTTTAGCATAGTACCGAACCAAAACCACTTAACATATGCCTTTTATTGAAGAAAGTGACCTGTTGGACCTTCATAAGGATATAGATAAGGCCCAGATTATCAACGAAAGACTTTTGGACCAAATCAAGTATAAAAACAAGGACCTCCGAAAGATAAAGCTACAACGCAATATTTTACTGGGCATTACCGGTTTGTTTGTCATTGGGGTTTTGGCCATCACTTCGTTCACTGCGGGATTGAGCAGTAAAAATTCATTTGAAAATCAGAACAACCACCTTTTGGTTTCCATAGATAGTTTGGATGCTGTAAAAACACGCATAGACAATCTGAAAGCGCAAAATGAAGAGCTTAGTTTGGTTCGGGAGTTCTATTTGGCCAAGGCATTTTTGGACAAGGAAAAAATATATTCCGTACAGGTAAAATCCTTTGTGGACAACAATGTCACTTTAGCTTCTGAAGCATTGACCAATACTCTTTTTGTAAAGACAAATCCTTTCTACGCCTATTCACTTGGTAATTTTGAAACTTTGGACGAGGCCCAATCGTTCAGGAAACAATTGGTTCAGATGGGCTTTAAGGATGCCTTTGTGGCTTCTTACAAAGATGGCAAACGGATACAAATAGAAGACCCTTATTAATCTTGGCAAATGTAAAGGCCTGGATACAGGCCGCTAGACTGCGGACCCTTCCTCTTTCTTTATCGGGAATTATTGTCGGTACAGCCTTGGCCCAAAAAAAAGGGTTTTTTGAGCTGGGCATTTTTGTGTTGGCCCTGTTGACCACTATTGGTTTTCAGGTTACCTCCAACTTTGCCAATGATTATGGCGATGGGGTAAAGGGCACCGACAATGAAGATCGGATTGGCCCCGCCAGGGCACTGCAAAGTGGATTGCTTTCAAGACCCGTTCTGAAAAAAGGGATCATTGTTTCAATTATCGTTACCATGGTGTTGGCCATGGCTCTGATCTATAGGGCTTTTGGCACTGAGGATTTGATCTACGTGCTCCTCTTTTTCTTTTTGGGGACCTTGAGCATCTGGGCGGCCCTTAAATACACCATAGGTTCCAATGCATATGGGTATATAGGTTTGGGTGATGTGTTCGTTTTTCTTTTTTTTGGACTTTTAGGGGTTTTGGGCAGCATGTTTTTATATACCAAGGCTTTGGATTGGGTCTCGGTTCTGCCGGCCGTGGCCATTGGGCTGTTGTGTGTGGGGGTACTCAACCTGAACAATCTTAGGGATGTGGTATCGGACAAAAAGCACGGAAAGAACACTTTGGTGGTTAAAATGGGGTTTGCGAACGGAAAACGCTATCATTTTATGTTGATTTTCATCGCTTTTTTGTGTTTTCTCGGTTATATCTGGATGGAAAGCATCAACCTTTGGAACTCCTATTTTATGGTGGCCTTTGTGCCTATTTTGATCCATTTGGCAACCGTTTTTAAAACCGATGAACCAGGCGAACTTGATGGGGAACTTAAAAAATTGGCTCTCAGTACCTTTGCACTGGCGATATTGTTCTATATTGCTATCAATAATTTTTTGTAATTTTGAGATACAACCAAATAAACTTTAAGGAACTTGGAACATCCGATTAAAATATTAATTGTTGAGGACAATGTCATTATCGCTGATGACATGCAGTCCATGCTGGAAGAAATCGGCTATGAGATCGTGGACAATGTCATTGTTTATGAGCAGGCTGTGGAGGTATTGAAAAACAATCATGTGGACTTGGTCTTGATCGACATTATTCTGGCTTCCGATAAAACAGGCATCGATCTTGGAAAGCACATTAGGGAATCGTACAATATTCCTTTCATCTTTGTGACCTCCAACTCGGACAGGGCAACGGTTGAGAATGCCAAAACCGTAAAACCTGATGGCTATTTGGTAAAACCATTTGAACAACAGGATTTGTACACCTCCATAGAAATTGCACTTTCCAATTTCAACTATAACAAGAAAGGTGAAATTAGGGATGCTGAGGGAGAAGAAGGTGAAAGCTTTACTTCCAATTCTGTTTTAAAGGATTCCATCTTCGTAAAAAAACAACACCTGTACTACAGAATTCAGTTTACGGATATCCAGTTTATCAAAGCAGATAATGTTTATTTGGAAGTGAACACGGCAGACAAAAAGTTTTTGGTTCGTTCCCCGCTCAAGGATTATTTGGAGAAATTACCCAAAAACAAGTTTTATAGGGCACACAAATCCTATATCGTGAATGTGGATCACATCGATGCCATCAACTCAAAAGATATTATGATCAATAATAACTTGATTCCAATTTCCAAGGATTTCAAGGAATTTATCCTTTCCTCGATGAACAGTTGATTTCAAGAGGAAAACAAGAATATAAAGAGTGCCCTTAGGGGCACTTTTTTTATGCCACAATCTTTTCAGTGCCAATGACCACAACTTTTTAAGGGTTCACAACAATGTTTTTCAGCAATGGAATTCCTCGCATACTTTAGCAGTGTAATTAATTAGAAAGTAATTTTTTCATTTTCATATAGTGTTCTCGTAAAAGGGTCTTGTTTAATAGCAAGGCCTTTTTTGGTTTTATAGAAGTAGCCAAAATCCATGAAATGCACAAAACATCGACAAAAGGTTGTTTCACATACCTCTGGATACATTTCACAACAGAAATTGGCAGTTTCACAACAATACTGAACAACTCTGTCCCTTTGCATTTAATTTTGGCACTAAACTAACGTTCTTTATATACCCCATACGTTGATTCCAAAGGTTGAGTCAATACGATCCATCCAGCGCAGAAATCATCTATAGGGAAATAAAAATAAAGGGCACAAACAATACTGTGGGATTCCAAATAATTTTTTGGGATGCTGTATATAGTAAATTAATGGAACGTTACGTCAGAATTTTATTCACTTTACTTTGTTTTGTTTTTCTTTACAACGGTTCTGCGCAGTCCCCAGAGGATGAAGAGCAGAGTGTTCTAAAGGAATTTCAGGACACCAACCTTCCAAAAGAACGGTTCACTGTTTTTTTCAATTCCATAGACCGTTACAATCAAAACTCGGCTTACGATTGGTTGGACACCATCAAGATATATCTTTCCAACGCAGAAAAAACCAATGATACAACTGCGATTCGCTTGTACCAAGTGATGCAGGCACAGATTTATAACGATCTGGGCGAGTACGACAAGAGCACCACTTTGGCCAAAGACCTTTATGCAGCCAAAGACTCCTTGGATGTGGATTCGCAAAAAGCCATCTTGGATGTTTTGGACGATAATTATGCCAACCTTCAACTATTTGACAAGCAGATAGAAATCAGAAAGCAAAAAAAGGAGATGGGCATCACCGAAAATATTGCTTTCTATGATATTTACAGTAACCTTGGGCTCTACAGAAAGGCAAGGAACCAATACATCATGGAGGTTAAGCCCACCATTGCGGACAACGATTCGTATGGTCTGGCCAAATACCACAGTAAGGTGGGCAATTATCTGAGGTTGGACAATTCTGCCCCCACCGCTTTGAGCGAATTAAAAAAAGCAAAGGCCTATCTTGATGTGTACCTTAACGATATCTCCATTCAAAAAAGTGAGGATGAACTTTTTGAAAGCGATTTGCTAAAGGCAGAAATAGAAGGGAACATTGGTAAATGCCAGGTTATGTTGGGGGAATATGAAGAAGCCATTCCACTTCTTGAAAGCAGTATCGAAGTTTTGGACACCTCTTCCAAGAACAGCCATAAAAGTGAGATGGTGGAAAACACCCTCTATTTGGCCGATGCCAATTTGCAGCTGGATCGATTTTTGGCCGCCAAGCGAAACCTTGATGTTGAGTATGAGAACATTGGTGCGCTACAACTTATTAAGCGAAATAGTCTATTGGCGGCATATTATGACAAGGTGGAGAACTATAAAAACGCCGCCATGTACTACAAGCGCAATGAACGGATTAAAGATTCCATGGCGCAAAAGCAGTCCTCCATCATAAAACAGCAGTTGGTCACCATTGTGGCCAATGAAGATTTGGAAAACTCACAACGTTTGATCGAGGAGCAGAAACGCATCAATGAACTGGCCCGCAGTGAAATGAAGGCCAAAGATGAGCGAATGCACTTGGTATTTGTCTCGTTGATATTTACCCTACTCGGTTTTGCAGGGTTGGTCTATGCCTATTTAAAAAGTATCAAGAACCAACGCTTGATTGCCGAGCAAAAGCACATCATTGAAAATGCCCTTGTTGAAAAGGATTCTTTGCTCAAAGAAATCCATCACCGGGTAAAGAACAACCTACAGATGGTATCAAGTTTGCTGAGCCTTCAAACCAAAAATACACGAAGCAAAGCAGCCATTGAGGCATTGGAAGAAGGAAAGAGCAGGGTAAAGGCCATGGCATTGATACACCAAAAACTGTATCAAAATGATGATCTGTCGGTCATTGAAATGCAAGGATATATTGAGAGTCTTATCAACAGCGTGCAGTCTGTCTACAAAAAAGGAGGGCATAACATTAGCATTACCATTGATGCCGAAGGCACGGAATTGGACATTGATAGGGCCATTCCTTTTGGATTGATCTTGAACGAATTGGTCTCCAACTCTTTCAAATATGCTTTTCCCGACAATGATGAAAATGGGAAAATCTATATCCATCTTCGCAAAAATGGCGATCAAGGTTATTTTGAATACACCGATAACGGTATTGGCCTTCCCGAAGATACCGAGGAACGGTCCCATTCTTCCATGGGAATCCGCCTGATGAACCGATTGGTCAACCAACTGCAATCCAAGCTGAACATTGACAAGCAAGGCGAGGGCGTTCGTTTTTGGTTCAATTTTAGCTGATCATTTTTTATCCAAAACATCCTAAATATGGTTACATTTGAAACCATTGGATGAAAGCTACCTATAAAAAGTATATCCTGGATTTTAAGATGCCCAGTGGAACCTCACGTGGCGTTTTGACCCAAAAAGAAACCTGGTTTCTGTTGCTTGGCGATCAAGGCTCTTGGGGAATAGGGGAGTGTGGCATTTTAAGGGGGTTGAGTGTGGATGACGTATCCCATTATGAAGAAATATTGAAGTGGGTCTGCAAAAACCTCCATTTGGGGCAAGAAAAATTGCTCGCAGCACTGACCGAGTTTCCCTCAATTCAATTTGGGGTGGAACAAGCATTTCTATCCCTGCAATCCAAAACTCCATTTGAATTGTTCCCTTCGGATTTTACCCAAAAAGAATCTCCCATACCCATCAACGGACTGATCTGGATGGGAGATGAAGCCTCTATGCTGTCCCAATTGGAACAGAAACTGAAGCAGGGTTTCCAGTGCATCAAAATGAAGATTGGCGCCATCGACTTTGCATCAGAACTTTCCATTCTAAGAGCCATCCGGAAAAACTTTACCCCTGATGAAATTGAACTTCGTGTAGATGCCAATGGTGCTTTTTCACCAACCGATGCCATGGAAAAGCTCCAACAATTATCGAAATTTGAACTGCATTCCATAGAGCAGCCCATCAAACCAAACCAATGGGATAATATGGCGGAGCTATGCCAAAACACACCATTGCCCATTGCATTGGATGAAGAATTGATCGGTGTTTTTTCTGTAACAGAAAAGGAACGGTTGCTACAAACCATACAACCACAGTACATCATTTTAAAGCCAAGTTTGGTGGGCGGTTTTGGTGGTTGCGAAGAATGGGTTCAGCTCGCTGAAAAATACAATATAGGCTGGTGGATTACCAGTGCCTTGGAAAGCAATATTGGGCTCAATGCCATTGCCCAGTGGACCTATACCCTGGGAAATACCATGCCACAAGGCTTGGGCACCGGAAGTCTGTACACCAATAATTTTGAGAGTCCATTGAAGGTTTCGGGCGGTAAATTGTATTATAGCGCAGCAAAACAGTGGAAACATAATTTAATTGAAGATTTATGTATATAGAACAAGGGTATAAGGGAGATATTGGTCTTTGGAAATATTTCATCATCCCTACGGCTTTTATCACATTTATGGTGCTAAACTATATTGCAACAGTGAATTCACCTGTGAGTGTGGAAGACACCATGCAACAGATTATAGCGCAATTTGGTTCCAATTTGGTTTTGATCATCCTATTATTTCCGTTGGCGGTTGGATTGTTCGTAGTGCTGGGGTGGACCTATTTAGTGCACAAACAATCCATCACCTCATTGACCACTTCGCGAAAAAAAATTGATTGGGGACGAATCTTTTTTTCATTTGGACTGTGGACGGTTGTAATGATTCTTTTGGTCGGTCTCGATATTTATTTTTCTCCGGATAGTTATGTGTTGAATTTTGATTTGACCAAATTTATTGTCTTGGCAATCATTGGGATTATTTTGATTCCCATGCAGACCAGCTTTGAAGAATATCTTTTTAGGGGGCACATGATGCAAGGGTTGGGCATTTTGGCAAAAAATAGATGGGTGCCTTTGGTGGTTACTTCAGCCTTGTTTGGATTGATGCACATAGCCAATCCAGAAGTGGAAAAATTAGGTTTCGGGATTCTCATCTACTATATAGGAACGGGTTTTTTCTTGGGGATTTTGACTTTGATGGATGAAGGACTGGAGCTTACCCTCGGTTTTCATGCGGCCAACAATCTCATCACAGCCTTGTTGGTGACAGCAGATTGGACCGCTTTTCAGACGAATTCCATTTATAAAGACATCTCTGAGCCTTCACTGGGATGGGATGCAGTGATCCCCGTATTTGTTGTGTTTCCCATTTTGTTATGGTTTTTCTCCAAAAAGTACGGTTGGAAGAATTGGAAAGACCGATTATTTGGGAAAGTATTGACCAAAGAAGAATTTGTGGCCCTAAACGATGGAGAATCCAATCTGGCATAACATTCACCCCCAGTTTAAACTCAATGGTATTCCGTATAGCTTGGAAGACCTAAAGGAGGTGGGCTATAGCTTGGTTAAAGAGGGCGAATCTTTTGAAAATTCCATAGGAAGTTTTTTGTTGGACTGGGCATCGGATTCATCCACCTTGGAAGTTTTTACTTCGGGATCTACAGGAAAACCCAAGAAAATAATCTTGCAGAAAGAGCACATGGTCAATTCGGCATTGGCCACAGGAGCATATTTTGATCTTAAACCTGCCCAAACAGCTTTGCTGTGTCTTCCGAGTTCGGGAATCGCAGGAAAAATGATGCTGGTCCGGGCTATGGTTCTTGGTTTGCATTTGGAGTACGTGGAACCCTCATCAACCCCTTTGCAAAATTCCGATAATGCCTACGATTTTGTGGCGATGGTCCCCTTGCAGGTGCAAAATTCATTGGACAAACTGGGCAGGATAAAAACATTGATCATTGGTGGCGCGCCAGTTGATACCAAATTAAGATCAGCGTTAAAAGAATATGCCACCAATTGTTATGAAACCTATGGTATGACCGAGACCATTACCCATATTGCTGTTAAACGAATCACGCAAGATCCAACAAACTGTTTTGAAACCCTGCCCCATATCAGTATCTCTGTGGATGGCAGGAGTTGCTTGATTATTGATGCCCCAAAAATTTCGGATGACAAAATAGTGACCAACGATGTGGTGGAATTGGTGAGTGAGAATCAATTTAAGTGGTTGGGAAGATATGATACCATCATCAATTCTGGGGGCATTAAACTGATTCCCGAAGAGATAGAAAAAAAATTGGCCGATATAATTCATTCCCGTTTTTTTGTGGCAGGCCTACCTGATGCTACTTTGGGTCAGAAACTGGTTTTGGTGGTAGAGGAATCCCAAGTTGATATCCAGAAGTTGCTCAACAAAATCAAAAGTTTGAAAGGAATCCAGAAATACGAAGTGCCCAAAGAAGTCCATGCGTTAAAACCTTTCATCGAAACCAAAAGTGGAAAAATTCACCGTAAAAAAATAGTGCAACAAATACGGTAAGTTTTGTATTTTGAGAGGATAAATCAAACTACATGAAACAACTGACGCTATTTTTTGCACTTTGCACCATTCTCTTTACCCATGCCCAACAAATACTCCCTGAAGTGGAACGTGCCCGAGTGGTGGATGAAATCCTGGAGGAACGCTTTAATGTGCTACTTCCCCAATTGATGGATGACACGGGGATTGATATGTGGGTGCTCATTTCGAGAGAATATAACGAAGACCCGGTGCTTAAGACCATGCTTCCCGCCACTTGGCTGAATGCAAGAAGAAGAACCATTCTTCTTTTTTATCGGAACAAGGAAAAAAACACCATTGATAAATTGGCGGTGGCCCGCTACAATATTGGCAAGAATATCGTTTCGGCTTGGGACAAGGAAAAAGAGCCCGATCAGTGGAAACGTTTGGTACAACTTATTGAAGAGCGGAATCCACAGAAAATAGCACTCAATTTTTCAAAAGACCACAACATTGCGGATGGTCTGGACAAAACGGATTATGATGAGTTCATGGCCCACCTTCCCAAAAAATACCAACCCAAAGTAATTTCTGCGGAACAATTGGCGGTACGCTGGATTGAGACCCGAACAGAACGGGAAATGATACTCTTTGACCAACTTGTGGACATCACACACGATATTATTGCCGAAGCTTTTTCGGAGAAAGTTATAACACCTGGGATAACCACAACTACCGAAGTAGAGTGGTGGATGCGCCAAAAAGTAACCGATTTGGGTCTGGAAACCTGGTTTCATCCTACAGTGGACATACAACGTACCAGTGAAGAATTGGTAAGCCATTTGTATTCCTTTTCGGGAAGGCCCGATGATTTGGTGATCATGCCGGGCGATTTGTTGCACTGCGATTTTGGAATTACCTATCTCCGTCTCAACACCGATTGCCAGGAATTGGCCTATGTGCTAAAACCTGAGGAGACCGAGGCCCCTTCTTTTTTGGTGAATGCGCTGTATGATGGCAACAGGGTGCAAGACTTCTTGACCAAAAACATGATCAAAGGCAGAACCGGAAATGAAATTTTGGCCCAATCGCTCCAAGAGGCCAAGGATGCCGGGCTCCAACCTGCCATTTATACCCATCCTTTGGGCATGTATGGCCACTCTGCAGGGACCACCATTGGCATGTGGGATTCCCAAGGTGGTGTCATGAAGGATGATGGCGAAAATTACCCTTTGAACCCAAACACGGTCTATGCCATAGAATTGAATGCCACGGTGAACATCCCGGAATGGAACCGGGATATTCGTATTATGTTGGAAGAGGCTGGATTTTTTGGAGAAGAAGGATTTCGGTACGTCAATGGCAGGCAAACGGAATTGTTGTTGATACCGAGGGTAAAACCACAGCAGGGATATTGATTGATGAGTTATACTTTAGTATAAGTCCATTTTATCCAATTGCGGAATAGAATACATATTTACTTTAGCACCTAGTGAAAGTATAGCATTATTAAAAAATGAAATCGTTCAACTGGATTATTACTGCATTTTGTTTGGTTGCAGGAATCAGCAGCAATGCACAAGAAAACAAAAATGTCACTATCTGTTGGGATGTGTCCCTTTCCATGCAAAACAGGAATATTGACAAGGATTACTATTTCTTGGACGCTTACTTTAAAACGGTCCAAAATGCCAAGGTGAGCCTAATCACTTTTAGCGACCGAGTTCACTCAAAGGATACCTATCAAGTGAATTCAAGCGATTGGGCTTCCATCAAGAAAAAACTTGGGGAAGTGCACTATGACGGTGCTACTTCCTATGAGTCCCTGAGCAGTTACGTAGATGCAGGGGATGTATTGCTTTTTACGGATGGAGGGCAAAATCTGGGCAGTGGCACCCCTAATTTTAACGGGGAAGTTTATATTATCAACAGCAATAAAAACTTTGATAAGGCCAGTTTAAACCTTTTGTCCATCGTTAATAATGGAAATTTGGTGGATTTTAATGAAAAAAGGGATTCAGGTGCCCCCTTGGATAATGCCAACCAATATTCAGGAACCATTTATAGCGGTACAGTAGGTTTGGAGGGAGCCGAAATTTATGTCCGTGGCAATGAAGACAGTAGGGTAAAGTCCAATGCAACCGGAAGTTTCACCATTGATGGAAAAGTTGGGGATACATTGATAGTTGCTTATGGCAATAGCTTGGAAAAGCAGGTTTTGGGAGAGACCAATACGCTAAACTTTTCACTGGAAGACCAAGGAATCCAACTTCAGGAAGTGGTAGTAAGTGAACGAAAGAATGAGCCTCAAGAAACCATTACAACGGCTTATGGGGAGGAGAACAGGGATAAGGTGGGGTATGCCGTGCAGTCCATTTCCAGTGATGACATTTCTGACGCTGCAACCACACCGGATATGGCGATTCAAGGCAAGTTTTCTGGGGTAAACCTTGGACAAAATGATGATTTGAGCCAAGTCACCATGCGTCCTAGAAACAGTTTACTGGGAAATGTGTATGGTTTGATCGTGATTGATGGTGTTCCCCTCCGGCAGTCCGATTCGGGAAGTGGGACGGTCTTTAGTTCAGATTTCATCAACCCAGAAAATATAGCGGACATTACGGTTTTAAAGGGGCTTGCCGCAACGAACAAGTATGGTAGCCTTGGTGTCAACGGGGTTCTTTTGATTACATCGAAATCCGCAAACTATGCCAAAGAAACTGGTGAAAAAGTAGATATGGCACAATTGAAAAATAACATTTATGAAGAGAAAATCAAGGTCAACAACAAGAGCTTGGTCACGCCGTATCTCAAAGACCTTAAAAAAGGCAAGAACATTAGAGAGGCCTATGACATTTATTTGAATCAAAGGGAAACGTATGCCAATGTCCCTGAATATTATTTGGATGTGTCCAATTTCTTCCTTGGGTCCAGCCCAGAATTGGCAGAGCGGATTTTATCCAATATTCTGGAAGTCGATAATCCCTCCTACGAAGCATTACGTGCCCTATTTCTAAAATGCATGGAACAGAAAAATAATAAAATGGCCGTATTTGCAGCCGATAAAATGTTGGATTTGTTCCCGAATAAGACCCAATCCTATTTTGATGTGGCCTTGGCCCAGAAACACGCGGGGAATTTTCAAGAAGCCCTTACCATGTTGAATGGAATGATTACTGGAGTGGTAAATCCAGAGTTGAACTTTAGTTCAATGGAAAAAATAGTGGGTACGGAAATCCGGAATATGGTCAATCAGCATAATGCTGAGCTGAACATTGATAAAGTAGCTATAAAATATCGGAACAACCTCACCTATAATGCTCGATTGCTATTGGATTGGAGCGTACCCGATGCTGAATTTTCCGTTCAATTTGTAAATCCACAGAAACGATTTTTCACATGGGAACATACGGAAGTTGGCGACAGAAATCGGATTTTGGAAGAACTGCAACATGGAAACTCCAATGAGCAGTTTGAAATTGTTGGAGCGGAGACCAAAGGAGAATGGATTTTGAACGCCACCTATTTGGGAAACAGGACCCCAAAGAATGAAGCGGCCACTTTTTTAAAATGTACGGTGCAGTACAACTTTGGACAGCCCAACCAAAGAAGTGAAGAATTCATGATACGGCTTCAAGAAGCAGGGGATGAACAGCAATTGGCCCGGTTCACCGTGGAGTGATTACACCTGCAATACACCCATGTTGAATTTTTTATCACTCGGCGCATGATTCGCGGCCTCAATTCCCATGGATATCCATTTTCTAGTATCCAAAGGGTCTATGATGGCATCCGTCCAAAGTCGTGCCGCGGCGTAGTAGGGTGATATTTGCTCATCATACCTTTGCTTGATTTTATCATAAAGCTCCTTTTCTTTCTCTGCATCCACTGGTTTGCCGCTTTTTTCCAAGGAAGCCTTTTCAATCTGCAACAACACTTTGGCAGCTGAATTCCCGCTCATCACGGCCAGCTCTGCACTGGGCCAAGCCACAATCAGTCTAGGGTCATACGCCTTGCCGCACATGGCATAGTTTCCGGCTCCATAGCTGTTTCCAATGACCACAGTGAATTTGGGCACTACGGAATTGCTCACGGCATTCACCATTTTGGCACCATCCTTTATAATGCCACCATGCTCACTTTTGCTGCCCACCATAAAGCCGGTAACGTCTTGAAGAAAAACCAATGGAATCTTCTTTTGGTTGCAATTGGCGATAAACCGAGTGGCCTTGTCCGCAGAATCCGAATAAATGACACCACCGAACTGCATTTCCCCATTTTTGGTTTTCACCACCTTCCGTTGATTGGCCACAATGCCCACGGCCCAGCCATCAATACGAGCGTAGCCCGTTAAAATGGTTTTTCCATAGCCTTCCTTGTATTGTTCAAATTCAGAATTGTCCACCAACCGCTTAATGATTTCCAACATATCATATTGGTCACTTCTGGATGCTGGCAAAATACCATGGATATCCTCTGGGTTTTCCAGTGGTTTTTTTGATTCCTTCCGGTTGAATCCCGCCTTTTCAAAATCCCCAATCTTATCAACAATGCTCTTGATTTTGTCCAGGGCATCCTTATCATCCTTGGCTTTGTAATCGGTCACCCCACTGATTTCGGAATGGGTGGTGGCGCCGCCCAAAGTTTCATTGTCAATATTTTCCCCAATGGCGGCCTTTACCAAATAGCTGCCCGCCAAAAAAATGCTTCCGGTTTTGTCAACAATCAAGGCTTCATCACTCATAATGGGCAAATAGGCCCCGCCTGCTACGCAGCTTCCCATAACGGCAGCAATTTGGGTAATGCCCATACTGCTCATGATGGCATTATTTCTGAAAATCCGTCCAAAATGTTCCTTATCCGGAAAGATTTCATCCTGCATGGGCAGGTAAACCCCGGCACTGTCCACCAAATAAATAATCGGGAGCCTATTTTCAATGGAAATTTCCTGTGCGCGCAGATTCTTTTTCCCGGTGATGGGAAACCAAGCTCCGGCTTTTACCGTGGCATCATTGGCGACCACCACACATTGTTTTCCCTTCACATAGCCTACCTTCACCACAACACCACCAGAGGGGCAACCACCATGTTCACCATACATTCCATCTCCTGCAAACGCACCTATTTCAATGGACTGGGTTTTTGGGTCCAATACATAATCAATGCGCTCACGGGCCGTCATTTTGCCCTTTTCATGATGCTTTTCAATGCGTTTTTTACCTCCGCCCAGCTTCACTGTGGCGAGTCTTTTCCGAAGCTCGGAGAGCATCAGCTTATTATGGTCTTCATTTTTGTTGAAGTTGATATCCATAGATGTATTTCAATTTCTTGCTATCGGTTAAAGATAAGGAGTTATAATCATTACTTTTGAGGTTATATGGAGACAAAAATTAAATGGGGGATTGTGGGCCCTGGAAAAATCGCCACAAACTTTACCGAAGATTTAAAATTGGTGCAAGATGCGGAAGTCGCTGCAGTGGCTTCCAGAAACCTGGAAAGAGCACAAAAATTTGCCCATCAATTCGATATTCCGAATGCTTTTGGAAGTTATGATGAGCTTTTCAATTCGGATGCGGTAGATATTGTTTATGTGGCCACGCCGCATAACTTTCACAAGGATTTGGCGATTGAGGCCATAAAATCAGGTAAGCATGTCCTCTGTGAAAAGCCGTTGGGCGTTAGTAGGGCAGAAGTGGAGGAAATTGTAGCAGCTGCCAAAGCAAAAAAAGTTTTTATGATGGAAGGACTTTGGTCCAGATTCAATCCATCCGTACAAAAAGCAAAGCAAATGGTGGACAATGGAACCATTGGTGATGTAGGCTATCTCCATGCCGATTTTGCATTTTATGCTTTGGATCGCGGTTTGGATTCCAGATTATTGAATCCAGATTTGGCTTCCGGTTCACTGCTGGATATTGGAATCTATCCCATCTTTTTAGCCTATTTGATTCTGGGGATGCCCAATGAAATTATGGCCACCTCAAATTTTCATGATAACGGAACAGAATTACAAACCTCTATGATTTTCCATTATGATACTGCACAAGCCGTTTTGTACAGCGGTTTGACCGGCGACTCTAAAATGGAGGCTGAAATTTCAGGATCCAAAGGAGAGATTTTTATCCATCCTAGATGGCATGAGGCGGATGGCTGTTCTTTGGTAAAAGAGGAAAAGACACAACAGTTCGCCCTTCCCCGTCAAGGGAACGGTTTTGTCTATGAAATTGAGGAAGTACACCGATGTCTAAAGGCCAAAAAACTGGAAAGTGACCTATGGTCACACCAAAATAGCTTGGACCTGGCCGAATTATTGGACACAATCCGTAAAAAATGTGGGATTACCTTTCCTTTTGAGGGATAAACCGTGTTTGAGTCTTTGGATTATTTCATTTTTTACGATATTTGAAGCTCTTCTGAACGATATATATGGGAATGAACAAAAACACAGTGCTCGCTTGGGCAACATGGATCATGATTTTTGTAGGAATAGGAATGATTGCCCTTGGGGCTTTCAAATATGACGAAGTTGCAGGTTATGGCTTTGGTGCGGTGGGAATCGGTTTTTTTGCCGTAGCTTGGGTCTTCAATGCGCTCAAGGGGCGGGTTTAGATTTCCCCTTTTTTCAATTTAAAGAACAATTGCATGTCAGACGATAAAAAAGTCATTTTTTCAATGTCTGGGGTTACCAAGACCTTTAAAACGGCCAACACCCCAGTACTCAAAAACATCTATCTAAGTTTCTTTTACGGTGCCAAAATTGGGATTTTAGGTCTCAATGGTTCAGGTAAATCAACTTTGCTGAAGATCATCGCCGGGGTGGATAAAAACTATCAGGGTGATGTGGTATTTTCACCCGGTTACAGTGTGGGGTATTTGGAACAAGAGCCCCAATTGGATGAGAATAAAACTGTCCTTGAGGTGGTAAAGGAAGGTGTTGCGGAAACCGTGGCCATCTTGGACGAGTACAACAAAATCAACGATATGTTTGGCCTGCCCGAGGTTTATGAGGATGCGGACAAGATGCAAAAGTTGATGGACAAGCAGGCTGCTTTGCAAGATCAAATTGATGCTTCCAATGCTTGGGAACTGGACACCAAACTGGAAATAGCCATGGACGCCCTCCGCACCCCGGAATCCGATAAAAAAATAAGCGTCCTCTCCGGAGGAGAGCGTAGACGTGTGGCCCTTTGCCGTTTATTGCTGCAAGAACCGGATGTCTTATTGTTGGATGAGCCCACCAACCACTTGGATGCTGAATCCGTGCATTGGCTGGAACACCATTTGGCGCAATATAAAGGAACCGTTATCGCTGTAACGCACGACCGTTACTTCTTGGACAATGTAGCCGGCTGGATTTTGGAATTGGATAGGGGAGAAGGCATTCCTTGGAAAGGCAATTATTCCAGTTGGTTGGATCAAAAGGCCAAACGATTGGCCCAAGAGAGCAAACAAGCCTCCAAACGTCAAAAAACCTTGGAGCGTGAGTTGGAATGGGTTCGACAAGGAGCCAAGGGAAGACAGACCAAGCAAAAGGCACGATTAAATAACTATGATAAACTTTTAAGCCAAGATCAAAAACAGTTGGAAGAGAAGTTGGAAATTTATATTCCCAACGGCCCCAGATTGGGGACCAAGGTTATTGAGGCCAAAGGGGTAAGCAAAGCGTATGGCGATAAATTGCTGTACGAGGACTTGAATTTCAATTTGCCGCAAGCGGGAATTGTGGGCATTATTGGTCCCAATGGTGCAGGAAAGACCACCATTTTCCGAATGATCATGGGCGAAGAAACTCCAGATAAGGGTGAATTCATTGTGGGTGATACGGCTAAATTGGCCTATGTGGACCAAAGTCACTCAAACATCGACCCCGAAAAATCGATTTGGGAAAATTTCAGCGATGGGCAAGAATTGATCATGATGGGAGGGAGACAAGTGAATTCCCGTGCCTATCTGAGTCGATTCAATTTCTCTGGAAGCGAACAGAACAAGAAAGTGAACATGCTATCGGGTGGAGAGCGTAACCGACTTCATTTGGCCATGACCTTAAAGGAAGAAGGGAACGTTTTATTGCTGGATGAGCCTACCAACGATTTGGACGTGAACACATTGCGAGCCTTGGAAGAAGGTTTGGAAAACTTTGCGGGCTGTGCGGTGATCATTTCCCACGATAGATGGTTTTTGGATAGGATTTGTACCCACATCTTAGCGTTTGAAGGCAATTCGCAGGTGTATTTCTTTGAAGGTTCTTTCTCTGATTACGAGGAAAACAAAAAGAAACGCTTGGGAATGGATATCATGCCCAAGCGTATCAAGTACAAGAAATTGATTCGGTAATTGAGGAACTATTCTTCTCCACCGAGATTTTTGATGCCTTCCTCAAGTATTTTTTTGGCCTTTTCCAAATAGGCTTGTTGGTGCGATGCTAAACTGTTGGGGTCGTTATCCCCACTAACAGGATTTGTTCCAATGGTTTTGGAGAGTTCCACCAATTGGGCAACGGCTTGTTCGGCTGTTCTTAATTTATCTGTGGCGTGCTTCTCAAAAACTTTGATCATTTCAAGCTCCATGGAATTGTCGCTTGAAACAACCACTTCGTCTTCATTGGAACCGCCATCAGTATGGGCTTGGTATTCCGATGTGGCAGTATTACTGTCTGCAATGGTTACCGTAGTGGAAGTACCCAACGTACATTCGTCCAAAAAAGTGATGAGTTCGTTGATTTCTCCCAAAGCTTTTTTGGTGAAAAACCGGCCTGCTTCCCAATCTACGGGTTCAATGGCCTTGTCCAAGGTTTGCTTTGTGTCATAGGCTTTGTCATACGCTTTTTTACAAACGCAGTCGCCTTTGAATTCATCCGCTTTTTCAAGAGCGGTCAAAGCCCTTTCAGCATAATACATTTGATGTTCAAAGTTGGTGGCCTCCATTGCTTTTTTGCAATGATTGAGCGCATACGTCACTTTGGAATAATAATTATCACATTGATTGGAAAACGTAGTTTGTACGGCACAGAATAATGCAACAACTACTAAAACACGGGATTTGGGAGCCATGGTCAAGTATTTGAATTGGTTATAGTCTGTTACCTTAACGACAATATGCTGCCTTTATTTTATCCCATTAAAAATCATCATTGGGGTACCAATCCAATTGGACCACTTTTATATCAGGATTTCCCTCATTGACCAGTTGTTTAAACTTTGCCACATCACTGACCTCGGGACGTCCTCTAAAGTGGTAAGGATAAACTTCCTCAGGTTGAAATTCCAGTACGGCATCCGCGGCACTTTCCACCGTCATGGTGTAGGGGAGGTTCATACAGACAAATGCCTTGTCAATATTCTCCAATGCCCGCATTTCCGGGATATCCTCTGTGTCCCCCGAAAAATAGATACGTTCGTCCCCAAAAGTAAAGACATATCCGTTGCCTCTTCCTTTAACATGGAAATCCTTGGCTTCTTCACGTAGGTTGTACATGGGAATGGCTTTAACGGAAAATCCTGCCATTTCCTTGGTCTCTCCATTGTTCATTATGGTTGTTTTGGACGATAATGCCTCCTCCATTTGTAATTTCACCGCATCTGGTGCAATGATTTGGACACCCTCTAATTCCAATTCATTTAAAGTTTCTGGATTAAAATGGTCGCCGTGTATATCGGTTATAAAAATCATGTCTGGTCGTTGTTGCCCTTCAAAAGCAGCCTTGCCTCCAACCGGGTCAATATAAATAGTGGTATTGTTCCACTCCAAAACAGCTGTTGCGTGTTCAATGGGGATTATTTCAACTTTGGAGGGCAATTCAGTTTCAACTTGGGCAGCCACCGCTTCGGCCTCTTCTTTCTCTTTGTTTTTTTGTTTACAGGAGATGGTGAGCGTTAGAGCAACCATCATCAGGATAAAATTTCTTCTCATGGGTTTGTTTTGAGTTCCTTTAAAAATAAGGCATATCAATCATAATGAAGATTTTTTTCGACATTATTTCAACCTATATGATCCAAATGGTAATCCAAAGCGTATATAAACCAAACATGATTGATTAAAAAACCTAAACGAGAATCAATTAATACAAAACGTTATGACTGAAGCAAAAAATAACAATGGTTTGAAGGTAATTGCAGGTTTGTTGGGTGTCGTTCTTTTGGGAACCATCATCTACACCGTTAGTCTTTACCAAGATAAGAAAAAGACGACCCAAGCACTGACTCAGGAAAAAGAGTTGGTTGTTGACGATTTGAACAACTTGAAATCTGAGTACGACAAAGCGATTTTGGAAAGCAACGCCACCAATGAGGAATTGGTCGCTGCCCGTGACAATATTGCAAAGTACATTGATTCGGTACAAAGCATGAAAGCAGACATTGCTTCTCTTTCAAGATACAGAAGACAAGTTAGCGTATTGAAGGCTGAAAGAGAGAAATTGATGAAGCAAGTGGATTCCTTGACGCAATCAAACACTTTGTTGGCCATGCAGAGGGATAGTACTTTTACTGAATTGGAGAAACAAACTGTTTTCAACGATTCATTGGTCGTACAGAATACACAATTGGCCGATGCCGTTGAAAGAGGTTCTGCGCTTAACCTTTCCACTATCAGTGTAGATGCGGTTAGAGAGAGAAACAGTGGAAAACTGGTTTCTACTTCCAGAGCCAGGGCTACCGACAAGTTTAAAGTTTGTTTTACCATAGCTGACAACGTAATCGCTGAAGCCGGTGACAGAGAGTTTTTCATTGAAGTTCTTGGCCCGCAAGGAAATGTTTT
Organism: Allomuricauda sp. CP2A; assembly: GCF_001683915.1. Classification (GTDB taxonomy): domain Bacteria; phylum Bacteroidota; class Bacteroidia; order Flavobacteriales; family Flavobacteriaceae; genus Flagellimonas. Next base: position 31,027 of record NZ_LXTT01000001.1, read on the forward strand.
GGGCGACAGCTTCACCAAGACTACTGAGGAAGGTGCTTCCATCACCTATAGCAAAGGAACCAATTTCTACTATGAAAACAGTTCTTTGGACGTATGTGACTACATCAACAAGCCTGTGGACGAATTCCAAAAAGGAAACTACATGGTAAATGTTTATGATGACAATTTGAAATTGTTGGGTACTTCCAAATTTGAGTTGAAATAATTCACACACTATCCATATACCTAAAAAGCCCGTTCATTATGAACGGGCTTTTTTTATGCCATACAGTTCACAATTCCTATAATACTTCCCAGCTCAAAATTGACTTCTTAACATTACAATCCCCAGACGATGGTAAAACCTCTTCATTGATGAACTAGAAACCACTATCCATCAAATCTAAGCCCTATGGTTAAATATGTGGGTGTAAATTGAATATCACGGATGATTTATCAATAAATATTTTAGATAGGATACTAGTTTAAATATTGCTCAATGAAAGAAGTTGAAGCCGCAAAACAGGAACTTAAAAGAAGAAATTTAAGGTATACCATTAAAGAATTTAAAAAATCGTTTTCAGGGAATGATACCGGTGAGATTTTTGATCTATATATAAAAGCGGGTATTTTATCAAAGGTCAAAATACCAGAAAATATACTGATACATTGTGCAAAAAAGGGTTCTGTTCAAAATATGAATGTCCTATTAAAAGAGATGGACATCAAAAATATCAACGGAAAAGCTTTTTTTTGGATTGTAAGCAGAATATTTTCTGAATTGGATGGAGCGCGCCATAATCCACTATTTTCAGAATATCATGTTCCAGATGAGAACCTTCTGAAAACGAAACTTAGAATTTATCAAGAATGGAGGGGTATAATATTTTCAACAATAGAAAAAGCTGAAGATGTCAATTATAAAGAATCCCACACAGGTTCTTATGATAACGATAAAGTAACTATTACTTCCTATTTTACACCTATGTCCATTGCTATTATGATGGATGATATGGAGTTAATCCAATTGTTGATTGAATACGGTGCAGTAATTTATGATGATTTGTTACACCTTATTTTCCAAAATCCACATGCAACAACTGACAAAATGCTTATGATAGCCGAATGCTTGCTCGGTACTAATAAACTGGATCTTAGCTTGAAAAATGAAGATGGACTCACTCCTCTAGCAATTGCAGCACAAAACAACTATCTGGATTTAGTAAAACTATTTGTAAGCCATGGAGCATCAATTGATGAAAAAGTTGGAAAAGAAGAGGTAAATAACACTAAAACAGCATTATTGATCAGTATCACCGAGAAAAATTTTTCCATTGCTCAATTTTTAATAGATCATGGAGCAGATATTCACTATCGGGATAAATGGGGTTTTTCTGCAGCAAGGTTGGCTTTTTATAAAGGGAACAGTGAATTGGGGGAAGAACTCATCAGAAAAGGAGCCATACTAACACCATATATTGGAATCTTTGGAAAGTCTTTGAAAGACAAAGGAGTTTTGGTTGAGGGGTTGGATACTTTCTTTGGAAGTGCCCATGAAGCAGGCATTAAAGAAGGTGATATCATTACCATGATTGCTGGTTTTGAAATCAAAAACCACTTTGATATTAAATCCGCATTGTCCAAATATAGGCCATTGGATATAGTGCCTATAATGGTATTAAGAGACAGTAAGACACATGAATTTTCTATTAAAATTCTCGTAGCATAGGTAATATATCAGCTTTGTGAAAAAGATAATTTAAGTCTTCAAAAGGACTTAGATAATTACCCTTACTGTCTCTTTTTAAGCCCTATATTAAGTCCTAAGACTCCCCACCATATCCTCGGGTTTTACCCACGCATCATATTCCTCTGGGGTAACATAGCCTAAATTAATGGCCTCTTCACGTAGTGTGGTTCCATTTTTATGGGCCGTATTGGCAATTTCAGCCGCTTTGTAGTACCCAATCTTGGTGTTCAATGCCGTGACCAACATCAAGGAGTTGTTCAGCAAGGTTTTGATGACTTCGTGATTGGGCTCAATACCTGTGGCACAGTTTTCATCAAAACTCACACAAGCATTTCCCAATAGTTCTGCTGATTGCAAAATATTGGCGGCCATCATAGGTTTAAAAACATTCAACTCATAATGCCCTTGGGTACCACCCACGCTTACGGCCACATCATTGCCCATAACTTGGGCACAAACCATGGTCAAGGCCTCACATTGGGTAGGGTTCACTTTACCGGGCATTATGGAACTCCCAGGCTCATTGGCCGGGATAATGATTTCCCCAATACCGGAACGGGGTCCCGAGGCCATCATTCTAATATCATTGGCAATTTTGTTCAAGGAAACCGCCAGTTGCTTCAATGCACCGTGGCTTTCCACAATGGCATCATGGGCCGCCAAGGCTTCAAATTTGTTCTGGGCTGTGATAAACGGAAGTCCTGTAAAATCAGCAATGTATTTTGCAACCAGCACATCATATCCTTTTGGGGTGTTTAGACCGGTCCCCACTGCTGTTCCCCCCAACGCAAGTTCGCTCAAGTGGGGCAAAGTATTTTTTAAGGCCTTTATTCCATGTTCCAACTGTGATACATATCCAGAAAATTCCTGGCCCAAGGTGAGGGGAGTGGCATCCATTAAATGGGTACGCCCAATCTTCACCACATCCTTGAATTCCTTCGATTTTTTGGCCAAGGTATTTTTGAGCCGCTCCACCCCGGGGATGGTAACCTCCACTATTTTTTTGTACGCCGCAATATGCATTCCCGTAGGGAAGGTATCATTGGAAGATTGGCTTTTATTGACGTCATCATTAGGCTGAATGGTCTTTTCACCTTCGCCTATTTTCTTTCCTGCGATCTCGTGCGCCCGGTTGGCAATAACCTCATTCACATTCATATTGCTCTGGGTGCCCGATCCGGTCTGCCAGATGACCAAGGGAAATTGACCATCGTGCTTTCCAGTCAAGATTTCATCACAAACCTGTGCAATCAAATCCCTTTTCTCCCCAGAAAGCACCCCAAGCTCATGGTTGGCATGGGCAGCCGCTTTTTTTAGGTAGGCAAAGCCATAGACCACATCCAACGGCATGGAGGCCGCAGGGCCAATTTTAAAATTGTTTCGGGAACGTTCCGTTTGTGCTCCCCAATATTTGTCCGAGGGCACTTTAACCTCGCCCATGGTGTCCTTTTCAATTCTAAAACTCATTTTTCAAAATTTATATATACAAAGGTAGTTGTTCGCAATTTTATATGGTAGTTGTTGTGGGCAAATACACTTTTTTTGGATTGAGATTTGTATTTTTTCACAAGAACAGAGTATCTTTGTTCAACAAAAGGAAATAAAATGTTCGAATTTGACCAATATTTAGGTTTTTTAGCTTTTTTAACGATTTTGACCATTGGCTTTTGGTTGATGATTTTCTTGTTGACCTTTGTTGTGCCTTATTGGTTGATCGGTAACTTACGTGAAATGTTCAAAGAAAGACGCGAGGCCAAACGAGCCGAGCTTGAAGAATAAAAAAAAAGAAGCCAATTTGGCTTCTTTTTTGTTTTATGGAGTTCCTTTTTCCCTAACCTTCGAATTGGCCTTCCTCTTCTTCCATATCATTACCTTGTCTTCCCCTTCCTCTTTGATTACGATCTTTGGGTTGATTAAAACGATAAATAAACGATAGATTTATCTGCCGTACCCTCCATTGGAATTCGCTGTCTGATGTAAAGAATGCTGTTTCCGTAAAAGATTGTCGTTTTCTTGAATTAAATACGTCGCTAACGTTCAGGGACAAGGTGGCATTTTCATTGAATAGGTCTTTGCTCATGGCCAAGTTCAAGGAAAACATACCTTTGGTTTCTGTCTGGGCATTTTGTTGTGGACCCATGTAGAAAGAATTGGCCTGAAAGTCTATTTTGGCAGGCAATGAGATTTTTGAACTGAACCGCGCAAACCAACTGGAGTTGTCCGTTCCATAGTCCACACCATTAAAGCTTCCCTCAGAACTGAACTGGAAGAAATTAAAACTGCCGTTCAATCGCAACCATTTTGTAGGATTATAAAGCATGCCCAATTCGGCACCGACCCGTTCGTTGGTGGAAAGGTTTATGGGAATAGATCGGATGATACGGATACCATCTGAAGTAACTTCTCCGGTTTCTTCCTGTACACGCTCAAAGGAATTGGTCTCCCGTTGGTAATATATGGAAGAAGTAAGGGTCATTTTGGTCCATCGCTTTAAATACCCTAGATCAAAAGCATTGGCAAAAGCCGGATCTAGGTCTGGATTCCCTTGAAAAACATTGGTTCTACTTGATCTAGAAGGGAATGGGTTGATAAACCAACCCCTGGGCCTATTGATTCTTCGGTTATACCCAAGGGAAATATTCTGATTTCCCTTAAACTCATAAATAAGGTTGATGGTTGGGAACAGACCCAAGTAGTTTTTGTCAAAATTCAAATCAACATCCTCTCCAAGAAGTTCTTCCAAAGCTTGACTGTCAATTTCTGAATCGACATTTCCCTTCATCTGTGTATTTTCCAGACGCAATCCTGCCAAAAAGGAAAACTTTCCAAATTTATTGCCGTACTGGGTGTAAAAAGCATTTACATTTTCATGATAGGTGAAGATATTGGTCAGGTCCTGGTTGGTCTCAAATGCATCAGTATCCTGGTTATATATGTCCAATTGATAGTCATTCACCTCTTTTTCAAAGGTACCGCGATACCCAGCCTCAAATTGCGCATCGCCCATGGGCAGAACATAATCCACTTGGGCCAAAACTTCATCTTGTACCTCGCTTTCATAAATATTTTCAAGAGCCAATAAACTATCGCTCGGCACAGTTCTGTTCTCTTCAATTACAGTAAAAACAGATTCGTCATCATAGGAATACTGAAAATCAGCGGTCAGTATATGTCCATCATCGTTGATGTTATTGGTATAGTTGAACGAAAATTGACGACTATTATCATCTTCACCCTGATCTTCGGTTCTGAAAGTGCGACTTGCCAGTGCCGCATTGGTAAAACGTTGGTTGTCATTTTCCGTTAGATCGTTCTCATCGGAAAGGCGATAGAAAAAGCTCCCTGTAATGGAAGATTTTTCGGTGAGAAAATATTCCATTCCAATATTGAGGTTGAACCCATCATCATTTCTACTGGTCTCCCGGTCCTCAATGATGCGGTCAAACTCTCCCTGTGAATAGGTATTGTCGCTAAAACCATTTCCGGGAGATTCTCTATGAAAATACCCCAACGTATTAAAGATGTTGAATTTCTCGGTACGGAGGTTGAAATTGGTCGTGGCCCTGGCATTGAAAGGATATCCACCCGTAACATTGACCGATCCATTGATGCCCAAGGTCTTTTCTTTTTTCAATACAATGTTCAATATACCTGCCGTTCCCTCAGCATCATATCGTGCTGATGGACTGGTGATTACTTCTACCTTTTCTATGGCATCGGCGGGTAATTGCCGCAAAACATCAGTAGATCCAAACCCGGCCAAGGCAGACGGTTTTCCATTGATCAAAATACGTACATTCTCATTCCCCCTAAGGCTTATGGCACCTTCCACATCAACAGAAACGGAAGGGATGTTGCCCAAGGCATCGCTGACATTGCCACCACTTGTGGTGATGTCCTTTCCAATATTGTATACCTTTTTGTCCAATCGAACCTCAACAGTGGTTTTTTCACCAACCACCTCTACCTCTTGAAGCTGCGACACATCGGGTGCAAGGATAATTTTCCCCAAGTTGGTTGATGAGGTATAGTTCTGGTTGGTCTGGGAATAGGTTTTATAGGAAATATATTCAACTCGGATGTTATATTGGCCGGGATCAGTTTCAATCTCAAATTTTCCATCCAAATCTGTGATTCCACCGGTTACTTTATCGGGATTCTCCACTTCCTGCAAAACAAAGGTTGCATATTCCAGGGGTTGCCCGGAATCTTGATCAATTACTGTTCCGGAAATGGTGATAGGACTCCTATTCTGCTGTGATTGAGCATTCAATGAAATGACTGCCAACAAAAACAACGGTATAATGATTCTTTGCATAGCTTGGTTTTATACCAGCAAAGTTGAAATGAAATAAAGAAGGAACGAAATTTATATCGGTCAACAACACACTTGATCCCGTCAATGACCTTAATGATTTGTTAATCTTTTTTCTTTTTCTTCTTCTTCTTCTTTTTGGTTTTGAAACCGTCGTCTTGAAGCTCTAGGAATGCATTGTACTTATCTTCTGGCAGACCGGCCTTAAGCTCATCGTTCTGCTTCTTCAAAATTTTCTCATACTCTTCCTTCATCTTTAAGGGCTCCAGTCCTAGAATTTGAAGTTCTATCCGTTGTTGTATGGATTGTATCAAGGTAGTACGCACCACTGCCTCCTCAAAAGGATTAAGCCCCAACGCTTCTGAAATGGAAGGCATTTGTTGGTCCACAACTTCTTCCGCAGTGGGCGGTTCCACTTCTTTAGGGGTTTCTTGGGCTCTGGGTATGGTACTTTGCCTTCTACCGTATCTATTTCCGTATGGTGATCCATAGCCATATTGGGCCGCTAGGTCGCCAATGGACAGGAATACGGTCAAAAAGGTTAAGAAAACGAGGGTCTGTGTACTTTTCATGGCCAAATAAATGCGTTCTTAATACTATAGCAAGGTATTGATTTTTTCTGAAGGTCTGCCGATCACTGCTTTTTTATCCTTCACCACTATGGGGCGTTCAATCAATTTTGGGTTCTCTGCCATGGCGGTTATGATCTCCTCATCTGAAAGTGTTTTTCCCTTGTACTTTTCCTTCCAGACGGCCTCATTTTTGCGAACCAACTCCATTGGGGCGATTCCCAAATATTCAATAATGGTTTTCAGCTCTTCTTTGGATGGAACCTCCTCCAAATACTTCACCACTTCAAAATCTTGCCCTGATTTTTCCAAAACTTCCAATCCTTCCCTGGATTTCCTACATCTGGGATTATGGTATATTTTAATCATACTTTATTTGTTACTGGTTACTGGTTACTGGTTACTGGTTACTGGTTACTGGTTGCAGGTTACTGCCCACTGCTCCCCCCGCACTTTTCACCATACATCTTTCGTCTATTATCTATTATCTTTCTTCTTTCGTCTTATCTCCTGTCTCTTGTCTCTTTCGTCTCACGTCATACATCTACTCCTCTTTCTGTCCCATCATCATAAGATAGGCCTTTAAAAAGGGATTGATTTCCCCATCCATAACAGCATCCACATTGCCGGTTTCCTCTCCGGTGCGGACATCTTTCACCAATTTATACGGATGCATTACATAGTTACGGATTTGGGAACCCCATTCAATCTTCATTTTTGAGGATTCTATTTCTGCCCTGGCCTCTTGCTTTTTCCGAAGTTCAATCTCGTACAATTGCGATTTCAGCATTTTCATGGCCGTGGCCCGGTTATCGTGCTGCGAACGTGAATCGGAACAGGAAATTTGGATACCTGTGGGTTTGTGCACCAACTGAACCTTGGTTTCCACCTTGTTCACATTCTGCCCCCCAGCGCCACTGGAACGTGCCGTGGTTATTTCTATGTCCGAAGGATTCACCTCAATTTCAATGGTATCATCCACCAAAGGATATACATACACCGATGCAAATGAAGTGTGTCGCTTAGCATTGCTGTCAAAAGGGGAGATGCGCACCAATCGGTGTACGCCATTTTCTCCTTTGAGCCATCCAAAGGCATATTCGCCCTCAATCTCCAAGGTTACGGTCTTAATGCCCGCCACATCACCCTCTTGATAATTGAGCTCTTTGACCTTGTAGCCATTTTTTTCACTCCACATCATGTACATCCGCATGAGCATGGACGCCCAATCGCAACTTTCCGTACCTCCGGCCCCGGCAGTTATCTGTAGCACAGCGGTCAGTTCGTCCCCTTCATCAGAGAGCATGTTCTTGAACTCCAGTTTTTCAATGGCCTCAACAGCTTTTTTATACTGCTGGGTCACTTCTTCTTCCGAAATTTCTCCCGCTTGTTGAAATTCCAGTAATACCTCAAGATCACCCACCAAAGTTTTGGCGGATTCATAATCTTCCACCCACTTTTTCTTGAACTTTAGGGATTGCATTTGTTTTTGGGCCTCTTGCGGATTGTCCCAAAAACTGGGGGCGAGGGTTTTTTCTTCCTCGTTTTCTATTTCTATAAGTTTGGCATCAATGTCAAAGATACCTCCTTAACGCACCAAGGCGCTCAATAAGACCTTTTTGCTGATCTGTGGTTACCATGTAATCAAATTTGGGCAAAAGTAAGTTTCTTTCAGCACATTCTATAATCTATTGTTGCTGCTGGGCCGCTTTCACCGAAACCGAGTATTTGGTCTCGTTTTTGCCCAGTGTGTAGACAACGCCTTTCAACGGAGCACAATCTGTGTAATCTTTTCCGTGACTGACTTTGATATGGTTGTGGTTGGCCAATAGGTTATTGGTGGGGTCGAATCCTATCCATCCCGCATTCGGAAGAAAGGCCTCTACCCAGGCATGCATTTGGGAGTCCCCGAAGAACCCATTTCCTTGGTGCAAATAGCCTGACACATAACGGGAAGGAATACCATTTTTCTTGGCAATGGCACAGAAAAGATGGGTGAAGTCTTGGCAGACCCCGTGTCTTTTTTCAATGATTTCCTCCAATGCGGTGTCCACACTGGTCACGCCAGGTTTAAAAAAGATTTTGTTGTAGACCCATTGGTTCAAGGCCTGAAGATTTTCAAAAAGAGGCACTTTTTCATCAAATTCATATATGGAACTATACTTTTCGGGAAGATGGGTCAAAGGCGTATTTCTAAGAAAGGGCTCATGGTCAATTCTAAAATCTAGGCTACGGAGCATGTCAAATTCTTCTTTAGGGTCCAGCGGTAGCTCAAAATCAAACGGGTTGACTTCTTTTTTGATAAGCTTGAAATGTGCACTGAAGGTAATGTGATCAATTTCCTTTATAGATCGTACCTGTACCGTTGTAAAGCCCAAACCATTTACAGACACACTGTTGCGCTCTCCCAAATCGTTCTCAAAATGCCAATAGCTAAGTTCTTGGGTATCATTTTCTTCCGGAACGACCAAAAATTGCCAAAAAGCTTCCTTCAACCCCTTTTCATAGGAATTTTGGGTCTCATAATCTATTTCATATTCATAGAACATGTGCGGGGTTTCAATCAGGCCAAGTTAGTTAAATTGACCTAGTAGTTGAAGAATTCTTTCTCCATGTTCTCACTAATTTTGAACATTTTATTAAGAATCATGTCTAGGTTGCCCTGAATATCCTCATGTATTTCCTCAATCTGTTTGAATTCAAATTCAGACCGAATTTTACCAACCATAAAAGCTGTTGAGCTTTTGGCATACTCCACCTTCTTGTCGATTTCAAGGATATGGTTATGGACTTGGTTGATACAGTTCATAAAGGAACGGGGGCATCTTCCATTCAAGATTAAAAACTCTAGGGTAGAGGTGCTATTGGGGGATTTTTTATAGAGTCGCCGCATCATATCATAAGATTCGGCGCATTTGAGCAGGGTAGTCCATTCAAAACTGTTCCCAATGGTATCTCCGTAGCTTCCCTTGGCCATCAAAGCATCATTGTATTTGGTGTTGATGATGCGGGTAATCTGAATGGCCCTTTCAATATTTACTCCCATCATAATGATGGCATACACCTCATCATGCAAAAGGGTGCCCCTTATCTTTCCACGGAGCACAGCGGTCATTTCGGTAATGTTCACCGTAAAGTCGTACAGATTGGTCTTTAAGAAGGTGTCCGTGGGATAGTTCATCACAAAGTGATAGAACTTGTTGAGGCTCTCGTACAACTCGGTGGAGATGAGATCACGGGAACTATTGGCATTCTCCCTAGCAACTTTGATGCTGTTTATAATGGAATAGTCTTTTACCGGGTTCAATCCGATATCGAATAGAACTTCTGGTTCATTGAGCATTGAGGCATCGTCATCCACGGGATTTCCAACCATAAACAGCATGGACCGCAGCACAAACTGTCTGGATTGCGATAGTTGGTTGGGGGCATCCAATGATGAAAAATAGTTTACGTTCATGAAACGGGCAACATGTTCTGCCCGTTCAATATACCTTCCCATCCAAAATAAGTTGTTGGCTACTCTTGCAAGCATAGTGTTCTTATTGTTTTAATACCCAAGTATCCTTAGATCCACCACCTTGGGATGAGTTCACGATCAAATTACCTTCTTTCAACGCCACACGGGTAAGACCACCCTTCAAAACAAATTGTTGGTCATGTCCCAGAACGGTGAAAGTTCTGAGGTCCACATGCCGTTGTTCAAAAGATTCTTTTTGGTCTATATAAGTAGGGTGTACGGATAAGGACATGATGGGCTGTGCCACATACTTTCTGGGGTTGGCTTTTACTTCGGATTTGACCCTTTCAATCTCATCCTTGGTCAAATTATTTCCAATGGAAATACCATAGCCACCTGCTTCGTCCACAGGTTTAATGACCAACTCCTTTATATGGTCAAGAACGTACTGAAGCTCCTTGGGACGGCTACAATGGTAGGTGTGCACATTTTTAAGAATGGGTTCCTCATCCAAATAATATTTAATAATGTCGGGAACATAGGTGTAAATGGCCTTGTCATCGGCAACCCCGGTACCCGGCGCATTGGCGATGGTAACATTTCCTTGTCGATAAGCAGCAAACAACCCAGGAACACCCAGCGCCGAATCTGGATGGAATTCCATGGGGTCGATAAATAGATCATCAACCCTTCTGTACACCACATCCACGCGGACAGGTCCTTGGGTGGTCTTCATGTACACAAAGTCGTTTTCAACAAATAGGTCGCGCCCCTCTACCAATTCCACACCCATGGCCTTGGCCAAATAGGAATGTTCATAATAGGCCGAATTGAACATCCCCGGAGTGATCACCACACATACGGGCGAATCCACCCCCGGGGGCTTAACACTTTCCAAAAGGTGGAGGAGGTTTTCGGCATAATTGGTAACGGTATGGGTCTTATAATGGTTGAACACACCGAAAAGCGCCCTTTTTAGAGCGGTTCTGTTGCAAATCACATAACTTACTCCAGAAGGACACCGGATATTGTCCTCCAGAACATAATAATTACCATCGGAATGTTTAATGATGTCTGTTCCAGAAATATGGTTATAAATTTTGCTCGGGGGATCAACATTCATCATTTGATGAAGATAATTGGGAGAAGAACTCAACAATTCTATAGGCACAATTCCATCCTTGACAATTTTCTTATCGTGATAGACATCCCATAAAAAATGATTTAAGGCCAAACTCCGTTGAATGGCCCCTTTTTCTATAATTTCCCATTCCGCAGGGTCAATTATTCTAGGAAAGAGGTCAAATGGAAAAATCTTTTCCTGACTTTTCTTGTCGCCATATACCTGAAAAGTGATTCCTTGATTAAAAAAAGAGGATTTGGCTTTATTGTTCAAGCTGACATAGTCCTCAATAGACCGGGATCCATAAAGATCTAAAAGCTTCTGGTACACAGATTTAACATCGCCATTGCCTTTAAAGACTTCATCAAACAAACCTTCTTTCCGCACATAGCTGGAGAAGATGGTTTTATCCATTGGTGATCCCATATTGTTTTTTTATTAAAGTATGGATTTTCAATCTCTTATGAAATGAACAATAGTTAAAAATCTACCACTAAAAAAATCAATGAAATAAAAAATGGAAGGTAATTTTATCAATCTACATT
>NZ_LXTT01000012.1 GCF_001683915.1 Allomuricauda sp. CP2A
ACCCCGCCACAAAAATGGTCAAAGACCGTTGCCCGGATCAATCCCTCCACGGGTAAATGGGCCTTAATGGCAAAATTGGTCACCGCAGTTCCAATACGCACCAGGGGTTCATTGGCTATCAGTTTAAACAGGAAATAAGCCCGCTCTAACTGGGAGTCGGTTTTTAGCTCAAATGCTATTGCAGTATTCTCAAAATTTGGTCGCATTATTAGAAATCCGTTAAAGATCCAAATATAAGTACCTATTCCATAACCATATCTATAAAAATAATCTTTATTTAGCGGTGTAATTTGAATTATGGAGTCTATAATATCACAATCTTACGAGGTTCATTTTGGCGAGCTGGCCAAAGCTGCTCTAAAACAGCATATTGCAAAAAGTGGCTATTCCAAAGTGTTTGTTTTGGTGGATGGGAACACCAAAAAACACTGCCTTCCTTTTTTTAAGAAAGAAATCTTGGAACATCCCATTGATTCAATTTTTGAGATTGAATCTGGAGAGGAAAACAAAAACATAGGCACCTGCATGAAGGTTTGGGAGTGGTTGTCCAATGTTGACGGTGACCGAAAAAGCCTTTTGATCAATCTTGGTGGTGGTGTGCTTACCGATTTGGGTGGGTTTGTGGCCTCCACGTTTAAGCGCGGTATAGACTTCATCAATATTCCCACTACCCTCCTCTCCATGGTAGATGCATCGGTGGGTGGAAAAACCGGGGTGGATTTGGGCGTATTGAAGAACCAAATCGGTGTAATCAATCAACCTGTAATGGTATTGGTTTTTACTGAATTTTTACAGACGCTTGAACCTAGACAGCGGATAAGTGGATATGCTGAAATGCTAAAGCATGGGCTTATTGCAGATAGCGACTACTGGAAACAACTCAAGGATAAGGGAGACTTTACAGATGTGATGAAGATTCAAGAATCCATTGCCATAAAGAATAATGTGGTCCTGCAGGATCCCACGGAAAAAGGACTGCGAAAAATTTTAAACTTTGGCCATACCCTGGGCCATGCCATAGAATCGTATTGTTTGGAGAACCCGGAGAAAAAAACATTGCTCCACGGTGAGGCCATTGCTATTGGAATGATTCTGGAGGCATATCTCTCCCATGAGCTTAAGGGCTTGCCAAAATTGTCGTTGGAAGAAATCAAGGAAACCTTTTTGCACTATTTTCCATCAGTGGATTTGGATGACAATGATGTGGACTCTATCCTAAAGCTGCTAAAGTTTGACAAGAAAAACACCCACGGGGACATAAATTTTGTGCTACTGCAATCTATCGGGGAAGCCGCCTCGGATATAAAGGTTCCAGAGGAACTTTTCCAAAAAGCATTTGCATACTACAGGGAATAAGCGCTTCATATACTATTTTTTTACGTTTACAACTCTTTGAATAGTACCTATTTAAAAAGTTTTAGCTTCAGGCAGGAATTTAAACCTATCTCATTATGAAACGTATTTTGATAGACTACAAAAAGCTGGACCACAGTGTTGCAGCTGTTTTGATCGATTCCTACCCGGATGGGTATGGCGATGACGACATCATCACCCTTAAAAAACCAAATGGCGAAATTATTGAGGCTGTTGAAGTGAAAACGGAGGACACCATCTATTTGGTGAAGATCAGTAAGAGCCTTTCCAATTTCATTGCCAATTTTGAGGAGACCATCGAAAGGGAACTCGACAAAAATTTGGAAAAGGAAGCTGTATTGGATGCCGATGTAAAGGCCTACAATGATTCAGATTTTGAAGCTGACCCGGATGCAGAACCTGAAAACGAAAGCCTATACTAGAAAATTACACTACAAATACCGTTCCCTGATAATTTTCACATGATGGGCTTGATGCCCAGATATGATGAACCCCAGTGCCCGTACACTCATGCGGGAACCACTGGATACCCCTATTCGTTTTAAAACATCTTCATCAAAAGAATTGAACAGGCACAGCGTGGACTCTCGGATGGCCTTGTATTCCTGCATCAGATCATCCGTGGTTCTAGCAGCGGCATTGGATTGGGGAACATATTCATCTTGATCAAAACCGGGCAAGGCCGTTTTGTCATTCCGTGCAAAGCACAAAGCTCGGTACTGAAAAACGCGTTCCGCATCCAAAATATGCAACAGCAGCTCGGCCAAGGTCCATTTGCCCTCAGCATAGGCATACCCCAACTTACTTTTAGGAATTTCTTCCAAAAGTGCTAAAAATTCATCCCTTCCCCTATTCAATTCTTGAATCAGGCCAACATCGCCCAAAGCCAAGATGTAGGTGTGGTAAAAGGGATTGTATTCAGAAGTTGGTAGCTCTGAACGCAACATATTCTATGGAAATAGGATTAAAGCTCGTTGAAAATGGTGTGCATCAACCGCTTTTTATCGTTGATGCTTTCTTCCAATGAAATCATGGTCTCGGTCCTGCTGATGCCATCAATATCATCTATCTTAAAAATGATGTTTTTGGCATGAGTGGTATCCCTGGCGCGAATCTTACAGAAAATATTGAATTTTCCCGTGGTGATATGGGCCACCGTCACATATGGAATCTGATTTAGACGCTCCAACACAAATTTGGTCTGGTGCGTTTTTTCCAAGAAAATGCCCACATAAGCGATGAAAGAATAGCCCAATTTCACATAATCCAATGTGAGGGAGGAACCTTTAATGATTCCGGATTCTTCCATTTTCTTTACCCTAACATGGACCGTACCAGCGGAAATCAACAATTTCTTGGCTATGTCGGTGAAAGGTGTGCGGGTATTATCAATCAACATATCCAATATCTGGTGGTCGATTTCGTCTAGTTTTACTTTGTTCATTACATTGAAATTTTCAGCAAAATTAGTTAATTAAAGAAATTTACGTAATAAAAATGCCCCTTTTTTAAATAAAACGCAAGGACTAAATGAAAATAGTTAGTTAATCTTCAGCATGAAGGACCAAATCCAGTATTTCTGTCTGGGAAGAAATAAGGTCAAAATCCTTGGAATCAGCACATTCAAAGGTCTGATGCCCAAAAAAGCCTTCAAGATTTCCAATATCGATAATTTCGGGTTTTAACCGAATGGCATTATTGCCCAATACTTCCTTGAACCGGATTCCTATTGCATTTCCCGCAGTGAGGTTGGGGTTTATGATCTCTGGACTTTTGACCAAAACATCATAGAACAGCTTCGCATTTGCAGGAATGTTGAAGTAATCGCCGGTGCTATACTTTCCAAGGGCATCATTGGCTATCGTTCTCAAGGCTTCTATTAGGGCCAGAAAAATGTATTCCCGTGTCCGTTCCCTTTCATAATCCTTTGGATAATGGCCTGCTTCAAAGAGCACGGTGGGAACCCCCAGCTTTTGAAAGGTATCGCCCACGCAATTGTCATTAAAGCCATCATCGTATCGGCCAACTTGACCTGGAATCAACTTTTGAAGCATGGCATCCATGGCAACTATGAGTTTCATGGCTATAGCCCGGGTGGGTGTTATTTCCCGCTCAGCATTGCTGGAAGGCGACAAAAAGGACACCGTTGCAGGCTTTTCCACCCGACCTGCACTGAAAAGGGTACGCTGGCCATGGAGGTTGAAGCAATAATCCGGTTTAAAATCGTCAAACAGTTTCCGCAGTGCAATGCTTTCGGGTTGGGTCAGCTGTTTGGCATCCCTGTTCAAATCAACTTGATTGGCGTTCACCCGGGTGTAGGCCTCTGCTCCATCAGGATTAAGTATGGGAACTACCATGATGGTACAATTGTCCAAAATGGTTTGAACCAATACATCATCGGAACGCAGAAAATTTACCATATCCCAAACTGCCTTTGTGGTGGTGGATTCATTCCCATGCATTTGGGACCACATTAAAATACGTTTACCACCTGTGCCCAACTCAAAAGATCGGATTGGGGTCTTATGTACAGATTGTCCTATTTCCTTTATGGATGTAGAAGGGAGTGCAGCAAAACATTTTTGCAACATGGCATTGGTAATGTATCTGTTCTGGATGGAAGCTTCCTTATATAGGGAATGGTCTATCATTTATAGTGATTCAATTTACGACCACAAATGTAAACTTTGATTTGGTTACAAATGTATCACCTAAAAATAAAACATATGTCACATTTGTATACAGAAGGATCTGGGCACTAACGGGACTCGTGACATTTGTGTTGATAATAATATGCTTAAAACCTATATCGCACATAAACAGTATTATACTAACTCTTATTTATAGTATTTGTTTACATCTATTGGTGATTTGGAATATATTTTTTGCTGATGCTGATACTAATGATTAACTTTAAATCACATTAATTTACATTTGTGAACAAAGGAATTGCAATACGGATTAAAACCGTTATAGATCATTACGGTCTTAGCGTTTCGGCCTTTGCTGATACCATTGGCGTACAACGATCAAGTATTTCCCATTTGCTCAATGGTAGAAATAAACCCAGTTTGGACTTTGTGCTGAAATTGGTTGACTCCTATCCAGAGGTTGATTTGTATTGGCTGCTTCAAGGAAAAGGCACGTTTCCTGCAGAAGAATCCGAAGAAATTCAATCGGCAGAAACAAAAAATGCCCCCACCCTTGCTTTTACTGATATCCCGGACAAACCAGATGTGCGGGAAGAACAATCCAAAACTCCAAGATCAAGACATCAAATTAAGGATCATGAGCCCGTAAAAATTGTCTTTTTTTATTCCGATGGAACATTTACCACATTCAGTTCAAAAAATGATTGACCCGTTAGGCTTCTTTCCGTTACTTTGCTGTTATGGCAAAACAAATTCTTTTAGGCGCTATTTTGGGTCTGCTTGTTTCATGTAAACAACCTCCAAAACGTAACTGTACTGATTTTAAGACTGGCGAATTTTCATTTACCACCATTGTGGACGGTGAGGAAAAGAAAACTACGTTTCATAGAACTTTGGACACCGAAGTTGATTATTTTGAAGGAAAACGCGACACGTCCTCTGTACGCTGGATCAATGACTGTGAATACGTGTTGAAGAACAAAAACCCCAAAAATAAGTCGGAAGAGAAATCCATCCACATAAAAATATTGACCACAACAGATTCTTCGTATACTTTTGAATACAGCGCCATTGGCGACAAACGAAAATTTAAAGGAACTGCACACAAAATAGACTGACCCTGTTTTAAATCTTCACAAGTCCCAATGCCTAATGGCATTATGAGTCTTATGACGGGCGGGAAGTGAAAAGTCACTTTCTCATTCCTGGTGGAATTTGACCTTAGAATGGAAAAGAATCAACAGAAAGGGCAAGAAGAAGTTTTGTGGGTGCACTGACCTACGTCAATTGGGTCTTTGGTAAATCAGTTCAGGGTGTGAGTCCTTATATTCTTTAAAGAGCTTTTGTTGCTGTCTCACCGTCATGGTGCTTCCGTCATGGCTCCATCCTGGAGGGCCAAAAATGTACATCAGCTTATGGGATAGTTTATCCACTTTTTTTACATCGTTCCAAATGTCCTTGAACTCGTGCGTAAGGATAACCATGGGGTTATAGGAATTTGGAGCGTGTATCACACCGTATTTTACATCAATATCATCATCCAATTCTTTCCATGTCCCGAACATTTTATCAAAAATATTGAGGAACCCACCGTGGTTCTTGTCCAAATACTCCACATTTTGGGCGTGGTGCACTTGGTGCATGGTGTGCGTATTGAAAATCTTTTCCAAGAAGCCCAATTTGGGAACGTATTGGGAATGCAACTGGAATTGCCACAAGGCTTCAATCCCCAAACAGACCACAACCATTTCTGGAGGAAAGCCTATGACCACCATCCAGGCGTAAAAGAAAGGCTTGTATAAAATGGTGAACCATCCGTTACGGATAGCGGTCCCTAGATTAAAATTGTCTGATGAATGGTGCACAATATGGGCGGCCCAAAGAATTCGGATTTCATGGTTGGCCCTATGGAACCAATAGTAGGTAAAATCATCCGCCAACTGGCAAAGCAACCAAATGTACCAAGCGTATCCGAAGGATTGGTACCCCAAAAAGTTTTGCCTGACACCGTTCACCATGGGATTACATAGCTCATACAAGGTTTCAAAAAAGACAATGGCGAAGGCCACCTTGAACAATGGGCCCAAAATGGCGGACCCAATTCCCATAAAACCGCTTGCGGCCAAATCCTTCCATTCATAGAGATGGTCATCTCCATGTGCCTTGCTGTATGTAAGTTCAAATAATATAAAGGCAATGAAAACTGGTACGCCGTATACCAACGGGTTGGTAAAATCCATAAAAATGTATTAAGCTATGTGGTTTTGGTGTGTGTCTAACTCGATTGTGACAAAATAGGCAGAAAAAGCATTAAAACAAAGAGGTTTGGTCAGAACCTTCATCTTTTGATTCTATATCAGTATTGGGAACATCTATGCTCTCCTCATCTATCACTTCCATTTCTTCTGCTGATTGTTCTTCGGGTTCCTCAAAGGGCAAGGACTCCAATCTATTAATATTTTTCACTTTGTCCGTAGTCAGTTGATTTCCAATAGCCTTGATGCCCTTCACGCTGATAAAATCTTCAACGTCCACTTCTTGATTGGGCTTGGCTTCCTTACCACGTGGCTTTATAAATTCAATTTCTATTACGGGGCGCCAATCTGTTGACACCAGTTCTAAAAATGACTTTGGGTGTTCCGAAATCACCAATTCCTCTTTATTGGGGGTTTCCACCAAAAAGCGTTTTAGGTAATAGCGTTCTTTCTCTCCTTCATAATGCACCACGGAAATGGGTTTCTTCGGGTTCCATTTTTCCAGTACGATCATATCCTCATTGAAACGGGTCAATAAATCCGGCGCGATGGTCTTAACAATCCCTTTTTGGTCGATCACCAAGAGAAGGTCATCTCCTTTGAACTCTCCCAACAATTCCCCCCTTCCATCTACATTGAGTCTGTTCACCACATCATCAAACCAAATTTTTCTGGGTTTTAATGTGGAAACACCTTTTTCCTTGAGTTCAATGCGCTTAACCGCATATTTTGTGACCAAGTTCCCTTTGGATGCCCTGCCCTTGATCAAGACATCGGCAAAATCCAGGTCCCATTTTAATTTTTTGATGCTTCCGGACTGGCGCAACATTACCGTCACCACTTCGGCCTCACCGTTGGGGTTGGCCGAAAAATAGAGTACTTCTGCGGAAGCCTTGTCCCCTGCCAAAGGATAGATTTTGTCCCGTGTAATGCTGGTCACATTAAATCGTTTGATGTAGCTGGGGCCTCCCTTGCCATCCTTGTAAATCATATTGTAAACGGTACGCTTGTCCTTTTTCTTGAACACTGCTACGTGGATAATGCCCTTACCAATAAAAACCTTGGAATCCACCTTGGTCACCATCATCTCCCCTTTTTGGGTGAACACAATAATGTCGTCAATATCGCTGCAATCGGTAACGTACTCATCTCTTTTGAGTGAGGTTCCAATAAAGCCCTCATCCCGGTTCACATAGAGCTTTGTGTTTCTGATGACCACCTTGGTGGCCTCAATATCATCAAAAATCCGTATCTCGGATTTCCGTTCCCGACCTGCACCATATTTCTTCTTGAGTTCCTTGAAATAATCAATGGCAAACTCTACCAAATGGGCCAAATGGTGCTTGGTCTGGGCAATTCGTTCATCCAGACTTTCAATGAGTTGCTGCGCCTTTTCTAAATCGAATTTTGAAATCCGCTTGATGCGTATTTCCGTCAGGCGGACAATGTCTTCTTCGGTTACGGCCCTTTTTAGATTTTTGGTGTGGGGCTTTAACCCCTTGTCGATGGCGGCGATGACACCCTCCCAGGTTTCCTCTTCCTCAATATCACGGTAGATTCTGTTCTCAATAAAGATGCGCTCCAGCGAGGCAAAATGCCATTGCTCCTCCAGTTCACTTAATTGAATCTCCAATTCGGCCTTCAGCAATTCCACCGTATTGTCCGTGGAACGCTCCAACATTTCCTTGATGCCAATGAACAAGGGCTTGTTGTCCTCAATAATACAGCCCAATGGTGAAATGGACGATTCGCAGGCCGTAAAAGCATAGAGAGCATCAATGGTTTTATCTGGTGAGATACCACTGGGCAAATGCACCAGAATCTCCACTTCCGCTGCTGTATTGTCCTCTATTTTTTTGATTTTGATTTTGCCTTTATCGTTGGCCTTAAGAATGGAATCGATTAAAGAAGAGGTGTTGGTGCCGTAGGGTATCTCATTGATTACCAATGTATTTTTGTCCAAAGTTGAAATTTTGGCCCTAACCCGTACCTTTCCGCCCCGCATCCCATCATTATAATTGGTGACATCAATGATTCCAGCAGTGGGGAAATCGGGATAAAGCTTAAAACGCTGCCCTTTCAAATGCTTGATGGAAGCATCTATCAATTCAATGAAATTGTGTGGGAGTATTTTAGTGGACAATCCTACCGCAATTCCCTCTGCCCCTTGGGCCAACAGTAATGGAAACTTTACCGGTAAATTTACGGGCTCCTTTTTTCTTCCATCGTAGGATAACTGCCATTCGGTGATCTTGGGGCTGAAGACCACTTCCAAAGCAAATTTGGAAAGTCGGGCCTCAATATATCGGGGTGCTGCGGCACCATCACCGGTTAAAATATTTCCCCAGTTTCCCTGCGTATCAATGAGTAGCTCCTTTTGCCCAATCTGGACCATGGCATCGGCAATACTGGCGTCACCGTGGGGATGGTACTGCATGGTATGCCCCACCACGTTGGCCACTTTGTTGTACCTGCCATCATCCAATTCCTTGAGCGCATGCATGATCCTGCGCTGCACGGGTTTGAATCCATCTTCAATAGCGGGAACGGCCCGCTCCAAAATCACATACGAAGCGTAGTCCAAAAACCAATCCTTGTACATCCCCGTAACCTTTACCAAGCTATCTTGGGAGTTGTCTTGGTTTTCCAAACCTTCATCATTCAGTTCTTCGTTCTCTTCCATTTAGAAGGGCGTGCATTTAATAGGTTTATAGTTGGTTTTCCTCAACTAGATCAAGTTCAACTTTAAGGTTATTTATGATAAATTCTTGTCGGTCTGGGGTATTTTTCCCCATATAGAACTGCAACAGACTATCTATGCTCATGGCCTTGTCCAGCATCACGGGCTCCAATCGGATATCGTCCCCGATAAAATGTTTGAACTCATCCGGAGAAATTTCACCCAACCCTTTAAATCGGGTAATCTCTGGCTTTCCGGTCAATTTTTCAATGGCATTTCTCTTTTCTTCATCACTATAGCAATAAATGGTCTCCTTTTTATTGCGCACCCTAAAAAGTGGGGTTTGAAGGATATACAAATGATTTTCCTTGATCAATTCAGGGAAAAACTGAAGAAAGAAAGTGATCAACAGCAACCGGATGTGCATTCCATCCACATCGGCATCGGTGGCGATCACAATGTTATTGTACCGTAGATCTTCCATGGATTCCTCTATGTTCAACGCCGCTTGAAGCAAATTGAACTCCTCGTTCTCATACACGATTTTTTTGGACATTCCGTAGGAATTCAATGGCTTGCCCCGTAAACTGAAGACGGCCTGTGTGTTTACATCCCGGGATTTGGTAATGGATCCGGATGCCGAATCCCCTTCAGTGATGAAAAGGGTGGTCTCTAACCTACGGTCATTCTTCATGTCCTGTAAATGGACACGGCAATCCCGTAATTTTTTATTGTGAAGGCTGGCTTTTTTGGCCCGTTCCCTGGCCAGTTTTCGGATACCTGAAAGTTCTTTTCGTTCTTTTTCAGCTTGGGCAATCTTCCGTTGAAGTGCATCTGCCGTTGTTGGATTTTTGTGCAGATAATTGTCCAATTGGGTGCCCACAAAATCATTGATATAGGTGCGCACCGTGGGCAACTTTCCTCCCATGTCCGTAGAACCCAATTTGGTTTTGGTCTGGCTCTCAAAGACGGGCTCCATTACTTTAATTGAGATGGCGGAAATGATTGACTTTCTTACATCTGAAGCATCATAGTTTTTTCCGTAGAAGTCACGGATGGTCTTTACAATGGCTTCCCGGAAGGCGGATTGATGTGTACCTCCCTGGGTGGTATGCTGTCCGTTCACGAACGAATGGTACTCTTCGCTGTATTGGGTTTTGCTGTGGGTCATGGCCACCTCAATATCATCTCCTTTTAAATGGATGATGGGATATAGAAAATCCTCCTCATTGTTGTTGTCTTCCAACAAATCCTTCAATCCATTTTCTGAATGGAATTTCTCCCCATTAAAGACAATGGTAAGTCCCGGATTGAGGTAGACGTAATTTTTGAGCATGCGTTCCACATACTCACTTCTATATTTATATTTTTTGAAAATGGACTCGTCCGGTACGAAGCTGACCTTGGTGCCCCGTCGTCTGGAGGACTCTTCCAACAGTTCTTCATTGACCAAGTTTCCGGTCTCAAATTCTGCGGATTTGGATTGCCCATCCCGATTGGATTCGACCCGAAAATAAGAGGACAAGGCATTAACGGCCTTGGTTCCCACCCCGTTCAATCCTACGGATTTCTTGAAGGCGCGGGTATCGTACTTACCCCCGGTGTTCATTTTGGAGACCACATCCACCACTTTTCCCAAGGGTATGCCCCGACCAAAATCACGAACTTGGACCGTGTCGTCCTTTATATTGATCTCAATGGTCTTCCCGGCACCCATGACAAACTCATCAATACAGTTGTCAATGACTTCCTTCAGAAGAATGTAAATACCATCGTCTGCGGAGGAACCATCGCCCAATTTTCCAATGTACATTCCTGGGCGCATACGAATATGCTCCTTCCAATCCAGGGAACGAATGTTATCCTCGGTATACTGGGTTTGCGACATTAGTTAAGGGTTAATCCATGCAATATAAAATTTCGGAGCAAAAATAAAAGTATGCTGGGCAGAAAGTAATCAACAAAGAAAACACCTTGATTGTTAATATAAATCATCTCAGTGCCTTTCTTTTCCGGTTGAGTGAAAGATAAGTGACCCCGAAAATCACAATCAACATACCCAAAAGTTGCCAATAGGTAAGTTTTTCTGCCAAAAAAACATAGGCCAATAAAATGGTGGACACGGGCCCTAAACTGCCCAAAATTGAAAAATTGGAAGCGCCCAACCGCTTAATGGAAGCCGAAACCAAAAAAGAGGGAATCAAGGTGGCGAAAATGGCCATGGCCAAACCATACCCATAAACGGGCAACGGATAATTGAACAAGTCCCAATCTCCGGATAGCGTGTAATGTATGAGAATACAAAAGGTGGATACAATCATGGCGTAGCAGGTAAACCGAAGCACGCCAAACTTTGGGATCAACCAACCGCTTCCCACCAAATAGGACGCATAGGTAATGGCACTCAATAAAATTAAAACACCGCCCAACAGCACTTTATTTCCTGACAGTTCCAATTCGTTCCAAAAAGTAATCACTACGCCGATATAGGTAATGACAATGGCTATGGTTTGCACTTTTGTGATTTTTTCCCTGAAAAACAGCCACGACAAAAAGACCACAATGGTGGGATAGACGAACAAAATGATGCGTTCCAACCCAGCTTTGATGTAATTAAGGCCCAAAAAGTCAAAATAACTGGCCAAATAGTAGCCCACAAAACCAAAAGCGAGCAACCACAGGTAATCTTTGGTTTTTATTCCCAAAGTAGACCTCTTTTTTCGGATGATAAACAGGATGAGGGTATAAAAGGGAAGGGAGAAAAACATCCGGAACATGAGCAGGTCCAAAGTGTCCACCTGATATTGATAGGCCAGTTTTACCATGACCGCTTTTGAGGAGAACAGCACTACCCCCAATATCCCATACAGAATTCCCAAGCCTTTTGTTGACATGGGACAAAACTACTTCAAGGTGTAATCAAAAAAATTCGGGAAGCGATGGGATTACAATGCCCAAGCATTAGACATTAAACCTAAAATGCATGACATCACCATCTTTAACGATGTATTCCTTGCCTTCTACCCGCATTCGGCCAGCTTCCTTTACTTTGGCCTCGCTACCATATTTTACGTAGTCATCATACGAAATGACCTCGGCACGGATAAATCCTTTTTCAAAATCGGTGTGGATGACCCCAGCCGCTTGCGGAGCAGTGGCCCCAACAGGAATGGTCCAAGCGCGCACTTCTTTAACCCCCGCGGTAAAATAGGTTTCCAAATCCAGCAATTTGTAAGCACCACGAATCAATTTGGCGGATCCGGGTTCTGACAGTCCCAAATCCTCCAAAAACAGCTGACGCTCTTCATACGTTTCCAATTCGGTGATATCGGCTTCGGTGCCCACCGCCAAAAAGATGACCTCCGCATTTTCATTGGCCACGGCCTTTCTTACTTCTTCCACATACGCGTTGCCCGTAGCTGCCGCTTCTTCATCCACATTACAGACATACATTACGGGTTTGTCGGTGATTAGTTGCATGGGCTTAACGTACTCTGCCCTATCATCATCACTGAATTGTATAGCGCGTACTGATGTTCCCGACTCCAAGCCTTCTTTTAAAGTAGTAAGCACGGCTTCTTCCTTTTGAGCTTCTTTATTTCCGGTTTTGGCGGCACGTTTTACTTTGTCGAGTTTCTTTTCAACGCTTTCCAAATCTTTTAGCTGAAGTTCCATATCGATGGTCTCCTTATCCCGAATAGGATCTACAGAGCCATCCACATGCACAATATTGTCATTGTCAAAACAACGCAACACATGAAGAATGGCATCGGTTTCCCGAATGTTGCCCAAAAACTGGTTGCCAAGCCCCTCCCCTTTGCTGGCTCCTTTTACCAAGCCGGCAATATCAACAATTTCAACCGTAGCGGGAACCACGCGCTCTGGATTCACCAGCTCCTCCAGTTTTTCCAAACGGGCATCCGGTACGTTCACCACCCCAATATTGGGTTCAATGGTGCAAAATGGGAAGTTGGCACTCTGCGCCTTGGCGTTGGACAGACAGTTGAACAGGGTCGATTTTCCTACATTGGGCAATCCTACAATACCGGCTTTCATTGGCTTTTTAGATATGAGATTTTAGATTTCAGATGATGGACATCTGATTTAAGGCTGCAAATATAAGTTGAAGTTTTGTTTTGGGAACCTAATACCCTTGAATCAAAAGATAGAACCCAATAATAAAAACGGCCGCAATGCCCAAAATGGCCAAAAGGGAGAGAATACAGCCCAGCTGTTTCCAAAATCCGTTGTATGCTTTTTGTTTTTTCATAAAAAACCCCGAACCAAGTCCGGGGCTAAAATATCGAATTTTTTATTCCTTATCCGTCTGGGTGCATAAACTTCTGTTTGCCCAAAAGGACTTCTTCGCTCTCCACGTGATCTTCGTCCGGGACGCAACAATCCACGGGGCAAACCGCAGCACATTGGGGTTCTTCATGGAATCCCATGCATTCCGTACATTTATCTGGAGAAATATAATAGATTTCATCGCTAATGGGCTCTTGGGCCTCATCTGCATTTACAGCCTTCCCGCTGGGCAACACTACATCGCCCGTCAAGGAAGTACCATCACTATATCTCCATTCGTCCGCTCCTTCATAAATTGCAGTGTTGGGGCATTCTGGCTCACACGCACCACAGTTTATACATTCGTCAGTTATGATAATCGCCATAATTTTCTTTTTCTATTGTGCCGAATTATATCAGCATGCTTACTTTTGGCAAAAATAAACCCTACCAAATTAGTATACAAATATAATGACCGTACATCTCCCAATATTGGAAGCTTTTGTTAAACTTGGAAAATATCTAACGGATTTTTGTGAATATTCTTATTCTGAACCCTCTGGAAAGCATTCCGATTTTGAGACTGCCATCACCAAAGCAAAACACCAAAATGGTTGGTTTACTAGGGAAAACATCTTGTTTGCACTCAAGCAGTGGTCGGATTTATTGACTGAGGACAACCTAAAACAATGGCTATCCGAGTACAATCTTGAAAATGGACAATCCCACAAAAAAATCGGGATAGTAATGGCCGGAAACATTCCCATGGTGGGCTTCCATGATTTTTTGTGCGTTTTGTTGTCTGGGAACAAGGTATTGGCCAAACTTTCTTCCAATGACAAGGTATTGTTGCCCTTTCTTGCGGAATATTTAATGGAACAAGAACCCTTGCTTTCCGAAAGGATAACATTTACGGAAGGCCGACTTGAAGGTTTTGACGCCGTAATTGCAACAGGAAGCAACAATACCAGTCGCTATTTTGAATATTATTTTGGGAAGAAACCCAACATTATCCGAAAAAATAGAAACTCCGTAGCGGTTCTTACCGGAAATGAATCCCAAGAGGAACTTAAGGCCCTTGGTGATGATATTTTCAGATATTTTGGATTGGGTTGTCGGAATGTTTCCAAAATATTTGTGCCCACCAATTATGATTTCAATCTGTTTTTCAATGCGATTTTTGAGCATGGGGCCATTATCCATCAACATAAATACGCCAATAATTACGATTATAACAAGGCGGTGTATTTAATGAGCAATTTTAAAATTAAGGACAACGGTTTTTTGATTTTGAAGGAAGATGAAAGCTTTGCCTCGCCCATCGCCACTCTTTTTTATTCCCATTATGAATCCGAAGAAAAATTAAGGAACCATCTTACGGATAATGAGGAGCAAATCCAGTGTGTGGTTTCAAACCGGGGAAGTCTTGGAGATGTTCCTTTTGGAGGGACCCAAATGCCCAAATTGCATGATTATGCTGATGGTGTGGACACTATGGAATTTCTACTCCAACTATAGTGACAACCTATTGGTTTGAATGGTTTTTAGATCCAAGTTTTTTTAAGACCTTTATCGGCTCAAACCCAACAAATGAAAAAGCACAATTTTAGCGCAGGACCCTGTATTTTACCCAAAGAGGTCATGCAAAAAGCCTCCGAAGCCGTTTTGGAACTGGATGGTATAGGTCTATCTCTCATAGAAATCTCACACCGAAGCAAGGAATTTGTGGCCATTATGGAGAAAGCCCGTTCCCTTGCCCTGGAACTTCTGGGATTGGAAGGAAAAGGATATCAGGCCCTCTTTCTGCAGGGAGGTGCCAGTATGCAGTTTTTGATGGCCGCTTACAATCTTTTGGAGAAAAAAGCAGGATATGTGAACACTGGAACATGGAGCCAAAAAGCAATCAAAGAGGCCCGTTTGTTCGGTGAGATCGTGGAAGTGGCTTCGTCCCAGGAGCAAAACTTTAACCATATCCCAAAGGGTTATAAAATACCTTCGGATTTGGATTACCTGCACCTTACCTCCAACAACACCATATTTGGAACGCAGATCAAGGAATTCCCTAAGACCAATGTGCCTTTGGTGTGCGATATGAGCTCGGATATTTTCTCAAGACAGCTCGATTTTTCCCAATTTGACCTGATCTATGCCGGAGCCCAAAAGAATATGGGACCAGCCGGAACCACATTGGTCGTGGTCAAGGAGGATATTTTGGGCAAGGTTTCCCGAAAGATCCCATCCATGTT
Source organism: Allomuricauda sp. CP2A (assembly GCF_001683915.1). GTDB lineage: Bacteria > Bacteroidota > Bacteroidia > Flavobacteriales > Flavobacteriaceae > Flagellimonas. The sequence continues at coordinate 15,494 of NZ_LXTT01000012.1, forward strand.
GGATTATTCCGTTCATGTGAGCAAGGAGAGTATGTTCAATACCCCTCCGGTTTTTGCGGTGTATGTTTCCATGCTCACCCTACAATGGTTGAAAGACCTTGGCGGAATTTCGGCCATTGAGGAAATCAACGAACGGAAGGCAAACCTTATCTATTCTGAGATTGAATTGAATCCGGTGTTCTCCGGTTTTGCGGCCAAGGAAGACCGTTCCATCATGAACGCCACCTTCAACATAACCGATGATGCCCTCAAAGATACCTTTGATGAAATGTGCAAGGAAGCCGGCATCAGTGGCATCAATGGCCACCGATCCGTTGGAGGATATCGTGCATCCATGTACAACGCATTGCCCATGGAAAGTGTTGGGGTTTTGGTGGATATTATGAGCGAATTGGAGAAAAAAGGATAATTAATGGGGAAGGTTTTAGCAAATGATGAAATTGCACAATCCGGCATCGATGCATTGGAAAAGGCTGGCATTGAGGTGATCACCACTCGGGTGGCCCAAGAACAGTTGGCCAATTTCATCAACAAAAATAACATTGATGCACTGTTGGTAAGAAGCGCCACGGAAGTCCATAAACCCTTGATTGATGCCTGTCCTCAACTAAAGTTGATAGGTCGTGGTGGGATTGGTATGGACAATATTGATGTGGATTACGCCAAATCCAAGGGGATCCATGTGATCAACACCCCTGAAGCATCCGCGGAATCCGTAGCGGAACTGGTTTTTGCCCATTTGCTGACAGCTGTTCGCTTTTTGCACAATGCCAACCGGGATATGCCCTTGGAAGGCGACAGTAAGTTCAAACAGTTAAAAAAGAGCTATGCCAATGGAACCGAACTACGAGGAAAAACTTTGGGCATCATAGGCTTTGGCACTATTGGAAAAGCCACCACAAAAATAGCTTTGGCCTTGGGTATGAAAGTGCTGTTCACGGATCACCATACGCAAAAAGAAACAGTGAAGGTTTCATTTTTTGATGGACAATCGGTAGAATTTAATCTGGAGAACAGTGATTTAAAAACCGTACTTGAAGATTCTGACTTTGTGAGTTTGCATGTCCCTGCCCAAAATGGTTATGTAATTGGCAAGAAGGAATTGGCATTGATGAAACAAGGGGCTGGAATCATCAACACCTCTCGCGGAGGGATTTTGGACGAAGTGGCCTTGGTGGATGCCTTGGAAAACAACAAAATTTCCTTTGCAGGCTTGGACGTCTATGAATCAGAGCCGCAACCAGAAATTAAAATACTGATGCATCCCAAAATATCGCTTTCACCCCATATTGGCGCTTCAACAGTGGAAGCCCAGGAACGTATTGGTTTGGAATTGGCCACGCAGGTTATTAAACTGCTAAAATAGCTGCCTTTTCATCTCCAAATAGCACATTACGGACTACTTTTTTGTACATTGTCCTTCTAACCTTAACACAAAAGAAAATGTCTGGATTAATGGATTTACTCAATAGCCCCATGGGCAGGCAATTGGTCAGTGGCGTATCCAATCAAACTGGGGAGCCCGAAAACAAAACAGCCGAAGTTTTGGGTATGGCCATGCCCCTTTTAATGGGGGCCATGAAGAAAAATGCCTCAACTCCCGGAGGGGCACAAGGATTGATGAACGCACTATCATCCAAACACGATGGTAGTATTTTGAACGACCTTGGAGGCCTTTTTGGTGGTGGTGTAGACCAGTCCGTAATGGATGACGGTGCAGGGATATTGGGCCATGTTTTTGGTTCCAAACAGCCCCAAGTGGAAAATGCACTCAGCAGCAAATCAGGGATAGATGCGGGTACCATTTCACAGATTCTTAAAATTGCAGCTCCTATTATTTTGGGGTACCTGGGGAAACAGACCCGTCAGCAAAATGTAAGCAGCCCGGAAGGCCTCAATGGTTTGTTGGGTGGACTTATGGGCGGAGGAAGAACAGCTAACAAACAACAATCCTTGATTGAAACCTTTTTGGATTCTGATGGGGACGGCAGCGTAATCGACGACCTGGCCGGAATGGTATTAAATGGGGGAAGTAAGAAAAAAAGTGGTCTGGGCGGTATGCTCGGCGGACTTTTTGGAAAATAGAAACTGTCTTAACGTTATTTAACAAGGCCATTTGAATTTACAAATGGCTTTTTTTGTATCTTAAGTTTATGAAAAAGAGAATTTTACCATTACTGTTGATTTTTGCTTTGTTGCTCTCCTGTACCGCTCAAAAGGAAGCCTTGGACATTTCAAATGAGGAAAAGGCTGTTTTTAGTTCAAAGGAAGAGCATGAAGTGGAGATCAAGGATGATGAGACTGAATATGAGATCATCATCATTGAACCTGGATTTTACACCTGGCTGAACAGTATTGCCAGACCGGAAGGGTATTATTCCCAAAGTTTTTTGGAAAACAGGAATGCCATTATGGTCATCAATTGGAACCAACGTGTGATGCAACCTCTCCGCTATAATCCCAATCTATATGAAATGCAGATCAACTATGATCAAAATATAGATTATGGATATGAAGTGAATTATAAACTCTACAATTATTTCATTTATTTTCAGCGAAAATATAATCAACGCTTGGGTCCTTTTATCCCTAGGATTTAATAGCTTAATTTTGCATCGGAACATTTAAGCCGATGGAGAACATTAAAAAACGCTGGGAAATTTCCAAGAACTGGCAATTGCTGTATCCAACTCTTGGTGTTGTGTTGGTTATGATTACCTCATATATCATTGCCCGAAGAGTATTGCATCTATTTGGACTCAACAACACCATTTGGGAATGGATTCTTATTTCAATGGTCGGTATCGTCCTCTATTTTTTGCTTATTCGCTTTTTTATATGGTGCTTTCAAAAATTGGAGAATAGATGGAAGGTCACCTATAAATGGGAAATGATAGCCATTTTCATTGTTTTTGCCATTACAGGAAGTTTGGCGGGGAAACTTGCCGGGCCTTTTACCGAATGGATTGGTTTGGGAAGAAATAATGTCAATGGTTTTCTGTATTGGACCGCTCGTATTCTCCTGATTTTTCCAATTTACCAAGTTATCCTAATTCTGATTGGATGGCTGTTCGGACAGTTCCAATTCTTTTGGGATTTTGAAAAAAAGATGCTCAAACGCATGGGGCTGGGCTTTCTTATCCCATAGTTTAGGGTTTTCTTAACACAAGAAATCAGAAGAGCTGACCTATCTTTGAATCGGATGACCTCGTTTCTCAACAAACGCATTGCCATTTATGTATCCCTCGTACTCACGATAGGGATACTGACCCCCTCTGCGATAAAACTCGCCCACGCCATACATGGGCACGCCCAAGAAAAGAAATGCGTTTCACATGGTGACCAGCACATCCATGATGCCGATTTTCACTGTGATTTCCATGATTTCGCTTTGGCATCAAAGGTTTTCTTTACATCTTCATTTATCTACACCCTTGTGGAAGCTCCAGAGTTTGGGCAGCCACAGACCTTTTTTGTCTACCATTTTAAATCCCATAAAAAGGAATATCAAGCCCTGAGAGGGCCCCCACAAGTTTCATAATTGATACCAGGTTAGAACATTCTAATAACTTATTATTTATCAAATGAAACAATTTTATATTTCAATGCTTTTGGCATTGATTCCCCTATTTATACAAGCACAAAATACCGTAAGCGGAACAATAACTGATTCAGAAAATGGTCAATCCCTTGAGCAGGTCTCAGTCTATATCCCCCAATTGGAAAAAGGAACTGTCACAGATGCCAATGGGGATTATACCTTAAAAGACCTTCCGGAGGGCACCTACAAATTGGTCGTTTCCTATTTAGGGTATGAAACCTATTCCACTTCATTGGTCATTAATTCTGGAAATAATGCCTTCAGCTACGCCATGGTTCCTTCTGCCATCGAAATTGATGAGGTGGTCCTCTCTACTCCATTCCATAAATTACAACGAGAGAATGTAATGAAGGTGGAACAAAAATCCATTGCAGAACTAAAAAGCAATGGTGCCATGACCTTGGCCGATGGTATTTCCAATATTGCCGGTGTATCCTCTGTGTCCACTGGGGTGGGTATTGGCAAACCAGTAATTCGTGGACTCAGTTTTAACCGGGTTCTGGTCTACACCCAGGGAGTCCGTTTGGAAAATCAACAATTTGGTGGCGAACATGGTTTAGGTGTCAATGATGCCGGTATCGCCAGCGTGGAGGTCATTAAAGGCCCTGCTTCGCTATTATATGGTTCCGATGCTTTGGGTGGGGTCCTCTATTTAAACCCTGAGGGTTTTGCATTGCCCGGTGAAACTTCTGGAGATGTAAACCTGAATTATTTTACCAATACGTTGGGATATGGTGCCAATGCAGGGGTAAAAACGTCTGGGGAAAAGTTCAAGTTTTTGGCCCGGGGCGCTTATGCTTCCAATGCTGACTATGAAACCGGGGATGGTACAGGGGTCACCAATTCCCGATTCAATGAAGCTGATTTAAAAACAGGAATGGCGTACCAAGCCAGCAGGTTTAAGACCGAGCTTCGATACAATTATAACTTTTCTAATTTGGGAATTCCTGAAGAAATTGGGATTCAGGACAATCAAAGGGAGCCTTTATTGCCCAATCAAGAGATTGCTACTCATATCCTAAGCTCTAAAACCAATTTTTTCTTTAAAAAATCCAGTTTGGAGGCCACTTTTGGATACATCTTCAATGACCGGAAGGAGTTTGAGGAACACCACCATGAGGAAGAAGGCGAGGAACATGAAGGGGAAGAAGAACACGCGGAGGAAGAGGAAGGCCCATCATTGGATATGGACCTGAGCACATTTAGCTACAATCTTCAATACAATCCACAATGGGGCAGCATGACCACCATTTTTGGGGTTCAAGGGATGCACCAGAAAAATGAGAATTTTGGGGAAGAGGTATTGATTCCCAATGCCATCACCAATGATTTTGGGATATTGGCCACCTCGCATGTGCATTTCAACAAGAGTGATTTGCAATTTGGATTGCGGTACGACCTAAGATCAATCAATGGCGAAGCAAGCGGCATTGATGGGGATGAGGAATTTATTCCTGCCTTGGATAAAAATTTCAACAGTTTTAATGCAGCCGTTGGGTATAGAGCGGATGTAACGGACAATATTTTATTTCGATTGAACTTGGCTACAGGGTTTCGAGCACCGAATTTATCTGAACTCACGTCAAACGGTCATCACAGTGGTGCCAACCGGGTTGAAATTGGAAATCCTGATTTGGACAGTGAAAGAAATTATCAGATTGATTTAGCTCTGGAATATGGAAATCAACACATTGAAATGTATGCCAACACTTTTTACAATAATGTGAGTGATTACATTTACCTACAGCCCACTGGCGAGTTTAGGGAGGGAGATCCCATTTACATTTTCGAGCAGCAGGATGCCAAATTGTATGGGGGCGAGTTTGGATTCCACTTGCATCCCCACCCCTTGGATTGGTTGCATCTTGAGAGCAGTTTTGATATGGTTTTTGGTGAATTGGAGAATAAGACAGACCTTCCATTGATTCCCGCCAATCGGTGGACGAATACCCTTCGGGTGGAATGGAATACAGCCAAAGGCACCAAATCCAAGAGTTATGCTTTTGCCACGGTACAATCCCATTTTGACCAAAATAGAGTAGCAACTTTTGAAACACCAACCTCTGGATATAGCCTGTTCAATATGGGATTTGGAGGGGAAGTAAAGATTTTTCAACAAAATGTGGGCTACAAAATCAGTGGCAACAACCTTTTTGACAAGACCTATATTTCGCACTTGTCGCGATTAAAGCCTGATGGCATTGCCAATATTGGAAGAAACATTGCCTTTAATCTGAGTATCGGATTGTAGGAAAATTTTAAGGGCAGCAGGTAATTCAATTTACTTGCTGCTCTTCTTTTTATTCAATACGTAAGTGTATATCCAAGTGAGTGTGAAAGTTGGGATAATGTCCATGCCCGGAATCAATTCTTCGGCAAAGGCAATTAATCCAGCGGCTTGCCCTACCCTGCCCTTGTAGAGACGGGTCATGAGCCATCCAGCGATAGGCGCCCAAATTACATCGGAGAACTCCCCTATTCCCGGAATCATGAAAGACAACATTCCTATGCCATCAAACAACAATCCCAAAAGGAGGTTTCGGTACTTCGGGTCTTTTTCTTCTGTCATTCAGGAAAATTAGGAAATCCGAATGAATTGGGAAAATCCCTTAGGATAAATCGGAACTGATAAGTTTTAAAAACTCGTTACGGGTCTCAATTTTTTCAAATTGCCCTCTAAAACCAGAGGTAGTGGTCACAGAGTTCTGCTTTTGAACGCCTCGCATCATCATGCACATGTGGGCAGCCTCAATCACAACCGCAACACCTTTGGGTTTTAAGGTTGAATTGATGCACTCCAAAATATCATGCGTCAACCGTTCCTGTACCTGTAACCTTCGGGCATAAACATCCACCACCCGGGGGATTTTGCTCAATCCCACAATATGTCCATTGGGAATATAGGCTATATGCGCCTTTCCAAAAAAGGGCAACATGTGGTGTTCGCAGAGCGAATACACCTCAATATCCTTAATGATCACCATATCGTCATAACTTTCCTCGAACATGGCGCCTTTCAGGATTTCCTCTGCATTCTGTTTGTACCCTTGGGTAAGGAACAGCATGGCCTTTGCGGCTCGTTCCGGGGTCTTTAAAAGGCCTTCGCGAGTCACATCTTCGCCAATATCGCCCACAATTTTGGAGAAGTGGTCCTTGACCTCATTGGTGATTTCAATATTGTATTCTTCGAGATTGCGGTATGGTGACATATCTAATTTGTGGTATTTAACTTCTTTGAAAAATAGGCGTTCAATTTCTTGATTTTCGGGTCAATGATAAACTGGCAATACGGTTGTTGCCGATGGTCATTGTAATAATTTTGATGCTCATCCTCCGCCACATAAAAAGGCTTTTCTTCGGAAATGGCCGTTACAACGGGCGACCCAAAGATGCGTTCTTTTTCCAAAAGTGCAATAAATTCTTCGGCCTGCTTTTTCTGTTGGGAAGTTGTATAAAAAATTTCACTTCGGTATTGGGTGCCCACATCATTCCCCTGACGGTTCAGTGTAGTGGGGTCATGGGTGGCAAAAAACACTTCCAACAGCTCAATATATGAGACTTTTGATGGGTCATACGTGATTTTTATGGCTTCGGCATGCCCGGTCCTTCCGGTACAGATTTCCCGGTACGCTGGATTTTTAATGGTACCTCCGGTATAACCCGAAAGTACTTCCTCTACCCCATTGAGCCGCTGAAAAACGGCTTCGGTACACCAAAAACAACCGCCAGCAAATACGGCGGTCTCTACAATTGAATTATTTTGTTTATCCATAAAGGTTCAAAGTTAAACAAAGTTTATGATTTTACCATCTGAATCATCTACTTATTCTTCACCAAATAGTCGTAAGACCATTGGAAAACTTATTTGAAAGACCCATCTTTGCCCACTCAACAGTAATCCGTATTTTCACAGCGAGAAGTATTTTCATGATAAAGGCCATAAATATCCAAAAAAGCTACGGAGACCTCAAAGTCCTGAAAGGGGTCGACCTAGAGATTAAAAAAGGGGAAGTAGTGTCCATTGTTGGGGCGTCTGGTGCGGGCAAGACCACTTTATTGCAGATTTTGGGCACCTTGGACTCGCCAACAAACCCAAGTGAGAGTAGCCTTTTCATCAACGATACCAATGTTACGGCCTTAAATGATAAAAACCTGGCCCGTTTTCGGAACGAGCATATTGGTTTTATTTTTCAATTTCACCAATTGTTGCCCGAGTTTACGGCTTTGGAGAATGTTTGTATTCCAGCCTTTATCAAAAAAACGCCCAAAGAAGAAGCAGAAAAACGGGCAAAGGAGCTACTGGATTTTTTGGGACTGAAAGACCGCTATCACCATAAACCCAATGCCTTGTCCGGTGGAGAACAGCAACGTGTGGCAGTGGCGCGATCCCTTATGAACAATCCATCAGTGGTCTTGGCCGATGAACCCAGTGGTAACTTGGATTCAGAAAGTGCGGATAATCTTCATAAGCTGTTCTTTAAACTGCGTGATGAATTTGGACAGACTTTTGTTCTTGTCACCCATAATCTTGAACTGGCCGACATGGCAGACCGGAAACTGACCATGGTGGACGGGCTTATCGTTTCCTGAAGAATATGACCCAAGCAGCACTGAAGGATTTTTTGGATGAAAAGGTGATGCAGTACAATCATCCAAGGTTTTTGGAGGATGACCCGCTACAGGTTCCACACAAATTTTCCAAAAAGGAAGACATTGAAATCAGTGGTTTTTTAACAGCGACCATTGCTTGGGGAAACCGAAAAAGCATTATCAATAATGCTTCCAAGTTGATGGGGCTTTTGGACAACGCTCCGCATGACTTTGTACTGAACCATTCAGAAGACGATTTGGAAAAACTTGCCCCCTTTGTCCACCGCACCTTCAATGGATTGGATTTGCACTATTTTCTGGTCAGTTTGAAAAATATCTATGAGAATCATGGTGGGTTGGAGTCGGTTTTCAGTAAACATCAAGAGGAAGAATCATTACAGCCTGCCATATCCAAGTTTAAGGAAGTGTTCTTTGAACTTCCCCACCTACCTCGGACCACAAAACACATTTCCGACCCCAACAAGGGTTCCGCAGCCAAGCGCATCAATATGTTTTTGCGTTGGATGGTGAGGGATAACAGCACCGGCGTTGATTTTGGACTATGGAAAGAATTGAAATCCGCCCAACTTTCCTGTCCCTTGGATGTGCATTCCGGCAATGTGGCCCGTAAACTAAAACTGCTGAAACGCAAGCAAAACGACGCCAAAGCCCTGTTGGAACTGGACAATAAACTGAGAAAACTTGACTCAACCGACCCGGTAAAATACGATTTTGCCCTATTTGGCCTAGGGGTGTTTGAAAAGTTTTAACTATTTATTAATCAGTAAATTA
>NZ_LXTT01000085.1 GCF_001683915.1 Allomuricauda sp. CP2A
TATTTATATAAATATGTTTTACATCTACATATACCTTTAATCGGTCACTTAACAATGCCAAATGATACTACCAAATTTATATGATTAATTACGCTTTTCCGCAATGGGAAATGGGTAAGGTGTTCACTCTTTATTGTCAGGTAATGGCGAGATCATAATATGGGCCCTGTGGGTTCCGGGATTCATGATCCAGGGATGGTTTGGCCCAACAGGGTTTTCGGGAAGCCCTGTGGATTCGGCAGTGGCAAAGGGCAAATAAACCACATAACGGTATTTCGCGCCTTCCACTTTGTAGGTTTCGGGATCGTAGCGGTCATTGGGGCCATAATAGATATGTAGGGTAGATCCCGGTTTTCCCATATCCAGTTTGCCCGATTTTGCCTCCGCTTCCCGAATATCAAAAATTTCCGGTCCGGTCTTTCCCTCGGCCCGTAGTTCCCGACCTCTCGCCATAAAAGGTTCCAGGCTTTTGTGGTAGCATGCCGCATTGAACCCCGATTTTTTCGGGTCATCGGCAAGAACGATGAATTCGTTGTCTCCCTCACGGAGCGTCACAAATTCCCCGTCCATATTGTAGCCTATGACCTTACATCCATCTCGGCTTGCTTCTGGAGCGGCCATTAAGGAAGTTGCAATTAAGGCTTCCTCGGTGTCGATGGCAACGTAGTTGTTTTTGGCCTGCGTTGCGGTGCTGTCGTTTACGGCTTCCTTTGCAGTTGATGTGTCGGTTTCGTTTTTGTCCTTGCCTGAAGAGTTGCAGGAAATTAAAACTCCGGAAAAGGCTAGTGCAATTATAATTTGTTTCATTTTTTAAGGATTTAATGGTCTGAAATTGGCATCATTACGATGGTTTCTAAAAGATACCACTAAATTTTTAAAGTTGAGGGGCTTTTTCCTGAGGGGAAGTGTAAAGTGTGGTGGAGGTGTTGCGGATAGTCAGTGGGGTTTTGTATAATTTTACTCGGCACAAGCCATGAGGCTTCCGCTAGCCAGGGGTTACTGTTTAATGTCTGTTTTTAAAGAGTCAGGGTTTTGTCTGGTGTCAAAAACGGTAACAATTTCAATTTCATTTGTTTTCGATAGGATGCGATAGAAAAATGTAGATTGTTTTGTGATTACACATTTGTAAAGTCCCTTCAATTCGGTTGATTGTGGGCAGCTTTCAGGTTGTGAGGAGATTTGGGAAATCTTTTGATTGAGTTTTTGAAAGAACCTATCCCTTGCTTTGACTCCCCATTTTTCAATAAGATAATCGTTTAGTTTTAAAAGTTTTGATTCAGCAAGCTCGGATAAAAATACTTCCATCAAGAGATTTTCTTAATAAAGGAATTGTATGAAACTCTTTTTCCTTCATCGAGTTCCGCTAACCCTTTTTTTATCTCTTGTTGCTGTTCTGTGGACAGTTCATTCCAAAAATCCCCTTGCTCTTTTCGGAGCATATTGGTCATTTTCTCGATAATACTTTCATTATCGATTTTCAATATGGCCTGAATCAATTCTAACTTGGAAGTCTTTAAATCCATAGCATTAGGGTTTATCCCAAAGATACAATTTTAATCGGTTCCCTATTGTTGTTGCGAGCCTGCCTTTATCGGCAGGCAGGCGTCACGTCGTTCCATTCACTTAACATTTTGATTACTTGTATTCGGTACGAGCCAAGAGGCTCGCGATAGCGGGGTGATTAAATTATATTTAGTTTTTTTCTAAATTGCTAGCATATTTATCAATTTGGGTTAGATTATCCGAGATGCTATCAAATATAGATGTACTGATATTATTTACTGT
>NZ_LXTT01000002.1 GCF_001683915.1 Allomuricauda sp. CP2A
GACCTAGATGCTGTCTTTGCCACCGACGCGGAACTTTTGGCGGCCACTGACGACGACATCACGGGCGCTTCACTGGATGCACCGAGCAACGTATTGACCATAAGCGAGGGCACCACGGACGTTACCGTTGACCTGAGCGACCTTGACGACAGTGCCGGGGTTGCGGCCAATGCAAGCGACATTGCAACGAACACGGCCAACATCGCTACTAACACGACCAATATCGCGACCAACACAAGTGGCATCGCAACGAACACATCTGACATTGCTACTAACACGACCAATATCGCCACCAACACTTCGGATATTGCAACCAATACATCCGACATCGCTACTAACACGACCAATATCGCAACCAATACAAGCGACATTGCTACCAACACATCAGACATCGCCACAAACACTGCTGATATTGCCACGAATACGGCTGACATTGCAACGAATGCCACGGACATTGCGAACCACATCGCCGCCGATGGCGACACGGACGCCGGGAACGAGTACAACACCTCGTTGGGCCTTAACGGGACCGTGCTGGAGCTTGTCGACGGGGGCGGAACGTTGAGCGACGACCTAGATGCTGTCTTTGCCACCGACGCGGAACTTTTGGCGGCCACTGACGACGACATCACGGGTGCTTCGCTGGATGCGCCGAGCAACGTATTGACGATCAGCGAGGGCACCACTGACGTTACCGTTGACCTGAGCGACCTTGATGACAGTGCCGGGGTTGCGGCCAATGCGAGCGACATCGCGACAAATGCTTCAGACATCGCAACGAACACATCCAATATCGCCACCAATACTTCGGATATTGCAACCAACACATCCGACATCGCTACTAACACGACCAATATCGCGACCAATACAAGTAATATAGCCACCAACACAAGCGACATCGCATCGAACACATCCGACATTGCGACAAATGCCACAGACATTGCGAACCACATCGCCGCCGATGGCGACACGGACGCCGGGAACGAGTACAATACAAACTTTACGGTTACAGGTGGTAATCTTAGAATAACAGATGGAGGCGGTGACCTTGATGTGCCTTTAAGTTCCATAGATACCGATGATCAAGATGCATCAGAAGTAAATTCAGACAGTCCCGTGGATGTTGATGGTGATGGAAATACAGAGGCAACTGTAGAAGATGTAATTCAGGATATCGCTCCGATCACATCCAAAGCAGCTAGAATTTTTTATCCGCCTTCCATAGCCATTGATGCTTCTACCAATGGTACTGGACGAACAGTGGATTTATATGCTCAATATGTTACGCAATACGGCACTCCTTCAGTTGCCAGTGCTGGTGCTCCGGCAGCTATTCCAACGTATGCAGCCACGGACCTCTATTATTACATAACCTATGCGGATCCAGCAGTTTTTGCCAATATGAGTATTGATGCCAATGGTGAGCTAACCTATGATATTATTGGGCAGCCGTCAGATTACAATGCATTGATCAACGTAGTGTTTGTGGTAAAATAAAAATGATATAAAGACTAAACGATTTGAAATCAAAAACCCCACATAAGTCTTTATTCATTGGATTGTTTATCCTGTTCTTTGGGATGAACCTTGCAAATGCCCAGTTTTTGCTTCAGGCACCCAATACAGGTGATGAAAGTAACTATCAATGGTTTGAAGCTTCCGATTTGGGAACAGTTTTGGGAACAAATTCTTTTTATGAAGCTACGCAACCTGGAGTTTACTTTGCTACCTATGATGGTACACTCTGTGGATCCAATGCCACGGGCTATTTTATTTTAACGGAATGCAATGCCCCGGACAATCAGGTTACCCTAGATATTTCAGCAAGTGTGCCCTCTGGCGCAACGGTGAGTTGGAATCCTGCTCTAGGTGGCGATCAAACCCGGCCCATGGTGGTTAGTACCCAAACGGTAATGCGCTATACGGCGACCATTACCAAAGCAGGAAATGATACCGAACTTCCTCGATTTACTGTAGTTTGTATGAGTCAGGCTGCTAATTTGGCGGATGACCTTATTGTGGTGAATGAAGATGAATCCATTGCGGTTCCCATTTTTGACAATGATTCGGATTTACCGACTACGGGAACCCTTACCACTACAAACCCATCCAATGGTTCGGTTTCTATTGATGACAGTGGCACTGCCAACGATCCCACAGATGATATTGTGACCTATACTCCGAATCCTGATTTTAATGGCAGTGATTCATTTGATTATACCGTCTGTAACACTCTTGGGGATTGCAGTACGGCAACAGTGACCGTTGATGTTCTTCCCATTGTGGACACTACTGATGATTCTGTTTCAACCGACATCAATACAGATATTATTGTTCTATGGCGAGGCAACGATAATGATATACCCAGCTCTGGATCTATTTCAACCACAAATCCATCAAACGGAACAATTGTGTTAAACGATAATGGTACCGCTACTGATCCATCGGATGATGATATCACCTACGTGCCCAGTACAGATTTTATCGGCACAGACACTTTTGAGTATACCGTATGTGATACCAACGGAAATTGCGATACCGCTACTATAACTGTGATTGTTAATTCCCTCGGAATTGATTTGGATACTGATGGCGATGGTATCGTGGACAGTTTTGAAGACCTCAATGTCGATAATGATAACGATCCATCCACAAATCCTACCGATACCGACGGCGATGGTATTCCAGACTACATGGACATTGATAGTGATGATGATGGCATTCCAGACAATATTGAGGCGCAACCGGCTCTGGGCTATATTCCACCAAGTTTAGCGGATACCAACGGAAATGGATTGGACGATGCCTATGAAAATGATGGCAATGTTGGTTTGATCCCTTTGGATTCGGACAACGATGGTATCCCAGATTATGTGGACACCGATAGCGATGATGACAATGTGCCTGATGCCATTGAAGGCCATGACCTTGACCGCGATGGAATTGCCGATGTAACACTTATAGGTTCAGATAAAGATAATGATGGACTGGATGATGGTTATGAAGCGGACACCGTAATTGATATTGATGTTAATGATAAAATTGATGATCCAAATACGGATATGCCCGATACCGATTCTGATGGTATTCCAGATTTTAGGGATTCCGATGATGACGATGATGGTATTGAGACCATTGATGAAGATCTAAATCAAGATGGAAATTATGCCAACGATGATTCCAACGAAAACGGAATCCCCAACTATCTAGATCCAGATTTGGGTGAAACCACTGCTGAAACTGTTGATGTCATCAATGTAATTACGCCAAATGGAGATGGTGTGCACGATGTGTTGGCCATCAACGGACTTGAAAATTATCCGAACAACACGGTGAAAATTTATAACCGATGGGGTGTTATGGTCTATCAGACCAGGGCCTATGATACGGTTGGGAATGTTTTTGATGGTACTTCCCAAGGAAGGGTTACCGTAGATCAGGATAATAAGCTTCCTGTGGGTACTTATTTCTATATCATAGACTACCAAGATGATACAGGTAATATGAAACAACTTTCAGGGTATATATATATAAACCGATAAAGAAATGGTCGCTGTGCAGAAAAGGACTTTTACAAATAAAATTAAGGGACTACTTACCGTGTTGCTGCTTGGGGCAATGGGAGCAGTATACGCACAACAAGATGCGCAGTACACCCAATATATGTACAACACGGTAAGTGTTAACCCTGCCTATGCCGGTTCTAGGGGACATTTGAGCATTGCCGCGCTCTACCGCAACCAGTGGTTGGGACTGGATGGCGCTCCTGAGACGCAGACCCTTAATATTCATACCCCAATGGGATACCGAGGAGTTGGTTTGGGAATTTCAGTGGTCAACGATAAGATAGGCCCAACCTCGGAGACCTATTTTGATGCGGACTTTTCCTATACCATCCAAACCTCTTGGGAGGGTAGGCTGAGTTTCGGATTGAAGGCCAGTGCACACATGCTCGATATTAGATACTCCGAACTGGATGAATTTGAAATAGACCCGCAGTTACAATCACAACAAGATATCCAAAACAAATTCTCGCCCAATATTGGTGCTGGGGTGTATTATCATACAGAAAGATTCTATGCTGGACTTTCTGCACCAAGAATATTGGAGACGACACATTTTGACGAATCTTCCGTGTCTACGGCCAAAGAGCAGATAAATTTATATGCCATTACCGGTTATGTTTGGGATTTGAACCCTTTCCTAAAGTTCAAGCCTACCATTTTGACCAAGGTGGTGCAAGGTGCTCCATTGCAGGTTGACCTTTCCGCTAATTTTATGCTGAATGAACAATTTATTGGAGGAGTCGCCTACCGATGGGATGCCGCTTTTAGTGGCCTGTTCGGCTTTATGGTATCGGACCAGTTTATGATCGGTCTGGCCTATGACCGTGAAATCACCGAACTGGGAGCCGCCACTTTCAATGATGGTTCTTTTGAAGTTATTCTTCGTTACGATTTCATCAGAAACGTGGGTAATCTTAAATCACCACGCTTCTTTTAGCAACAATTTAAAACCCATACTTCAGAAAAATTCCTCCAAAGGTCATATTTTTACCTCATGGAAGAGGAAAATGTGATATTGGTAAATGAGGCCGATGAGCCTATAGGCTTGATGCCCAAAATGGAAGCCCACGAAAAAGCACTGCTACATCGGGCTTTTTCTGTTTTTGTAATGAATGATAAGGGAGAGACCATGCTCCAGCAGCGTGCCAAGGACAAATATCACTCCCCCTTGCTATGGACCAACACTTGTTGTAGCCATCAAAGGGAGGGAGAGTCCAATATTGAGGCGGGCAAACGTCGGCTTATGGAAGAAATGGGCTTTAGCACAGAACTTACAGAGTTGTTTTCATTCATTTACAAGGCCCCTTTTGATAATGGGCTTACGGAACATGAGTACGATCATGTGATGATCGGGACCTTCAATAAAACGCCTGAAATCAACCCCGATGAAGTAGCAGATTGGAAATGGATGCATCCTGAAGACATCAAAACAGATATTTCCAAGAACCCTGATCAATATACAGCGTGGTTCAAGATAATTTTTGAACGTTTCTATGACCATCTCATGAAAAACATTCCAGCACAATGAAGGTAAAAGTCAGTAGAAAGGCCATTTTTAATGCAGCCCACAGACTGCACAGACCGGATTGGGATGATGAGAAGAACAAGGCCGTTTTTGGAAAATGCAACAACCCCCGGTACCACGGTCATAATTACGAGCTTATTGTAAGCGTAACTGGGGAAATTGATCAAGAAACGGGCTTTGTGATGGATCTGAAAGTACTCAAGGATTTGATTGTGGAACATATTGAAGAAGCCTTGGACCACAAGAATCTCAATACGGATGTACCGGAGTTCAAGGATTTGAACCCTACCGCGGAAAATATAGCCGTGGTCATCTGGAACAAATTAAGACCCCTAATAGATCAAACCAAGGACTTGGAAATTGTCCTCTATGAAACCCCCCGGAATTTTGTAACTTACTCAGGATAAAATGGACCTTTACCCGTTAAAATTTAAACCAATCCTTAAGGAACGTCTTTGGGGTGGAACAAAACTTAAAGACGTACTCGGCAAACCGATTGAAAGTGACATCACCGGCGAAAGTTGGGAACTATCCGGTGTTCCGGGCGATATTTCGGAGGTGTCCAACGGAGTTCTCGCTGGGACTTCACTTGAAGAGCTGATGGCAGTGAAAGGGGAGGAGTTATTGGGGAAGAGTGTGGTGGACCGTTTTGGGAATGAATTTCCCATCCTCGTTAAATTTATAGATGCCAAACAAGACCTTTCCATCCAATTGCATCCCAATGATGATTTGGCACGAGAAAGGCACAATTCCTTCGGAAAAACGGAGATGTGGTATATTATGGATGCCGATCCTGGAGGTAAGCTCATACTTGGCTTCAACAAGAATGTTGATAAGGGCGAGTACATCCAAAGTTTGGAAGAGGGCACATTGTTGGATTTAATGAACTATGAAGAAGTTTCCGAAGGGGATACATTCTTCATCAATACCGGGAGAATCCATGCCATTGGTGCTGGGGTCATGTTGGCCGAGATTCAACAAACTTCTGATATTACCTACCGGGTCTACGATTTTGACCGCAGGGACAAGAATGGCAATCTTAGGGAATTACACACCGGTTTGGCCGTTGATGCCATTGATTACGAAAAGAAGGACGATTTTAAAGTTGAGTATCCCCATAATAAAGATGTTGTGAATACCATGGTGGATTGCCCATATTTTAAAACCAACTTTTTGGATTTGGACAAAAAATTGCACCAAGATCTATCCAAAAGGGATTCGTTCACCATTTATATGTGTGTTGGTGGAGAGGCAACGATTACCAATGATTGGGGCAGTGCACCCATAAAACGGGGAGAAACTGTTTTGGTTGCCGCCACTAGTGGCGCTGTGGATATTAATACACATGGAGCCAAATTTTTAGAAGTTACCATTTAGTAGTACATTTAAAAAAATACAAATAATGCCAAGTGTTCGCGATTTAAAAAAGGATGTCAATTTTGTTCTGGGAGACATCATAGAAGCGGTTTATATCTGGGAGGCCGGTTCAGGCAATAAGGAGTCTGAAGAAGGAACCGTGATCATTGACAAGGCCATTGCCGTGTTCGATGAGCTTATGGGCAAGATCCATCAGAAAGAGGTAGAGGATACCAAAGCCCATTTCAAGGAAATTAGGGCCCAATTGGAAGAAAAGGCCACAGAACTTGTGGAAGAATTGAACAATCTCGCCAGTTAGGTTAATCCTGTTCCTTCAAAAAGGCTGAAAGGGCTTTTCCATATTTGGACGACGCCACTTCAGGAGAAAGTCCATTGTACACAGAATCCAAATATTTGGGGTTTGCCTCTCTGGCCTCCGTCATCATGATGTAGGGAGTGGCATAGGAATCGCCATTGTTCAGGCCAAAGTTCAGTACATATCTATACCGGTTCAATAGGTTTTGATCGGCCAACCTTTGAAGGGAATCCAAAGCCTCTAAATTTTCTTGATATTCCGGTTGCGTTGCTTCCTGCATCAAGGCCAAATCCTTAAGGTTGAAATTGGATAGCATTTTGTTGAATTCTGAAAGTTTTTCATGCGATGCTGAACCCAATATCTCAGGATTTTTGTCAAAAGTGTTCCAAGACGTATTGATGACAATTTCTCCAGGTTCCCCAAAAAACATAATCCTATCATTCACCTCATTTTTGTCCTCTTTTTCCAGATAGAGGTAAAACACGTCAGGATCTTCAACTTCTTGGGAAAAGGCGAAGATTCCATTGCCTTCAATTTTTAGGGAATCCAATACCACCAAAGTTGAATCGTTGGATTGTTGTAGAAAAAGGGTGCCTTTTTTCAACCCTTTGATGTTTCCGGAAACAATCATGGTGTTTTCCGTGTTCTTTTCACAGGAAGCAATGGCCAATGCCAAAAGTGCTACGGTAAGGATTCTCTTCATTCGAATAATTTTGCTCGGCAAATATCAATAAACTTCTGAAATTTTTAAACTTTGGAGGCCACTTCCATCAATAATGCGCAAATATAGGCGCCTGCCGTGCCCACAACATAGCCAAAAACAGCCAAAAGGATCCCCACAGAGGTCAAGGAAGGATGAAACTCGGCGGCTACAACCGGTGCCGAGGCAGCGCCTCCCACATTCGCTTGGCTTCCCACGGCGAGAAAGAAGTAGGGGGCCTTGATCAATTTGGCCACCAAGATCAACAGTCCCGCATGAATAGTGATCCAAACCAATCCTATGGCAATGAGTCCCGGGTTTTCCAAAACTTTGCCCAGATCCATCTTCATGCCAATGGTGGCCACCAAAATATAAATAAACATGCCCCCAATCTTACTGGCTCCGGCACCTTCATAATTTTTGGCCTTGGTAAAAGACAAACCAATTCCAATGGCAGTAGCAAAGACAACCATCCACAAAAATTGGGAACCCAGTGAGGAGAGTATTTTTTGTTTGTTTCGGATGACCTCAAAATTATTTTCCAAAAATCCAGCGAAATGATGGCCCAAAAAATGGGCGATGCCCACCCCGGCGAAGGCGTAGAACAGCATCATCATTAAATCGGGCAAAGAGGTGACCCGAGCAATTTTATCGGTATAGGTTGATACTTTTTGTTTTAGATCTTCAATGGAAGACGTATCCGCCTTAAGCCAAGCATCAATCTTTTTTGTCTTTCCGATACCCAACAAAAGGATAGCCATCCAGAGATTGGCCACCACAATATCGATCAGTACCATTCCGCCATAATTTTCCTGGTTGTATTTGAAGACCTCCAACATGGCAGCCTGATTGGCGCCTCCACCGATCCAACTTCCAGCTATGGTGGCAAGTCCACGCCAAACGGCATCGACACCGCTTCCGCCCACCGTTTCAGGGGAAAAAATGGAAACAATCAAAATGGCCAAGGGACCACCAATAATGATCCCGGCGGTACCTGTTAAAAACATGATCAGGGCCTTGGAACCCAAATTCATAATGGCCTTAAGGTCTATGCTCAAGGTCATTAAGATCAATGCTGCTGGCAAAAGATACCTGCTGGCCACAAAATAGGTTTGGGATGCCGATTCATCCACAATGCCCAAACTGGCCAAAATAGCGGGTAGGAGGTAGCACATAAGCACCGTGGGTACTAAGCCGTAGAACTTTTTCCAAAAGCCCGTTTTTAAGGATGAGGTATAAAAAACGAATCCCAAGCAGAGGCAAAGAAGCCCAAAGATGACCGTGTCATCCGTAAAAGGTAGTTGGTCCATAGAGTTTTAAAGCTAGAAACCAAATATAGGAAAATCAAACAGTGTAGAATTCGGTGCTATATGTTCAACCAATACGTGAACTTTAGGTTGATGGACCTGCTCCTGGGCATAATGGTGTTTACAAAGTAATTATCGTTGTACACCAAAAACAAATCGGATAGTGGTGCAAAACGCCATTGCAAACGGGAGTTGAACCCTAAATTATCGAGCTGGTTGCTGTATTGGACCAATGTGGACCAAAAAACGGACTTGTTAAAGGTTATATTTATCCGTGGACTCACCAACCACAGGTCTGCACTTTCATAAGGTTCAGGAAGCTGAATACTGTTATAGTTCATCCCCAATGAAAGAAATACGGTGGGTTGTATCCGTAAACTCATGTCTCCCTCAAAGGAAAAACGGGTGCCGTTGTAGAAATCACCATATCCGGGCTCCAAAGAATAGGAAAATACCTTTCGTCTATCACTTTGAAATTCTACCTCATAACTGGTGTAGTAATAGCCTTGGTTCTCTGGCAATTCAACTCCACCGTCAGTGCCAGTGGGGTCAAAAGGGTCGGTAAGGTAAGTGAACCTATTGAAGAGACGCGCTGAAAGTTCTTCTTGGGTCTTGAACTGTGCTTGCCATCCCGTGAAGATAAAATAATCGGTATTTTGATAGTTCATGGTGGGTTTCCAGATAGCATTTGGCTCAAACCGGAAACCATGGGAATTCAGTTTACCTTTTTTGGGCCAAAAGTTCAGTTCAATATATGGTCTTGCGGCCACAATGTCATCTCTTCGGATGTACCCGAGGTCTGATCGGAAATCTTCTCCCACAAAGTTGCCACGGAGCCCAAAATTCAAAAATCTGGAGTTATAACGCAGGTCGACCCCTCCAGAGCCATCTCGATGACCGAGCTCATGGGCAAAAGCTTTGTGGTAATAGAATTTACCCGTCCAAGTGTTGTCTGCCGATGCAAGATTATAGTCCAGGCCAATAACCCTATTGTATCGGTCCATCTCTTCCAAGAAATCATACTCCTTAAAAGTTTGACGGTTCACAAAAAGAAAACTAAGGTTGGAGCGGGAAAACAGTTTCTTTTGAAGCGCAAAAACCGTGTTGTTGTTACTGGGGATATGGTTCTCCTCATCTTCTTCGGTCTGGATGTTCAAAAGGCCCAAACGCCAGTTTTCATTGATTTTTCCACTGAGTCGTATTCCGGCAACAATCCCATTTTCAATGGTCTCCTCATCCAGATTTTCGGCAATCCCGATTCTTCTTGAAAAAAATGGGTTGGCATCGCGATTATTTCCAAAAGAACCAAAGAGGTCGCTGTTATCTATAAAAAATTGACGTCTTTCGGGCAGTGATACCTCGAAGCGCGTAAGATTGGTCACAAAATTATCCACTTCCACATTGGAAAAATCCGGATTCACTGTAATGTCCAGATTCATCCCATTGCCTATGGATACTTTGGCATCGGCCCCAAAGTTGAGCTTGCTCATGTCTTCATTGTTCTCGTAGTCCTTTCCGGCAATTCCGTTGGTATAGGGAATAATGGCCATGGGCGTTCTGGACCTTCCCAAAGGCTTTTCAAAGACCATATCGCCCATAAAGGCCAGGCTGTAGATAAGTTGGTTTTGTGGAATTTCTATCCATGTACTTTGTTCGTTGGTCTGCATATCAAAACGATAGCTGTTGAACCGCCATTTTGTTTCCCCTTGTTTGAATTTAAAAGAGGTAAGGGGTATGGCAATCTCACAGACATAGTAGCCGTCATAGAGTTTGGTCTCGCCCTGCCATTTAACGTCCCAAGAAGTTATGAAGCCACTTGGTCCAGCACCTCCATTGGAGATTAGGGCCTCCCTGCGAACCCCGTAGGGGTTCATTCCAAAAAGAAATGCATTTGTGCCATCATTAAAGGTATCGAACAGCAAACTTATGTTATCATTCCCCCCAGCCCTGTAATCTCTTTCCAAAGAAGGGATTACATAATTATCACCTTCAGTATCCAGTTTAATCCCTATGAAAAGCGTGGTGGCATTGTACAGCATTTTAATGTCCGTTTGCTGCAAGGCAGGTACAGAATCTGATGGGAAGTATTGCTGAAATCCGTGGGCACTTTCTGCAATCCGCCAAGCAGGATCATCAAGAATCCCATCTATCATCAAGGGCTCTTCTGTATATTTTACAGTGAATTGCTTCGGACTGGTTTGGGCAAAAAATAGGAATGGAAATAGTAGTGTACTGAGTACAAAACGAAAATGAAACATTAGTTGAGCATAGTTGGTTCACAAATTTAAGATTTAGCTTCGTTAAAAAAATCCCAAAGTTTACTATAAGCCATTGCCGTTCAAAAAAGATGGTGAAAATTGGTGTCTATAAATTTTGTTAACTGATTTTATATCTTGTTCCCCTCTTTTGAAGCATTCATCAATCATGAAAAAAATCATCCTCCTTTTTGTATTGGTTCCCGTGCTTGCCTTTGGCAACTTTTGGGGAAAAACCGGACATCGTGTCACGGGGCATATTGCACAGAACTACCTGTCGGGCAAGGCCAAGAGAGCCTTGAACGATTTGTTGGAAGGCCACAGCCTTGCTTTTGTCTCAACCTATGCCGATGAAATAAAAGCAGATCGTAAATATTCCAAATATTCGGCTTGGCATTATGTCAATTATCCTTTGGGGATGAGATATGAGGATTCAGAAAAGAGTAAATATGGTGATATTATCACGGCCATTGAAGAGTGCAAACAGGTGATAAAGGACAAAAACAGAAGCAGGGAAGACCGGGTTTTTTACCTTAAAATGTTGGTTCATCTTATTGGCGACCTACATCAACCCATGCATGCCAGCAGGGCAGAGGATAAGGGCGGTAATGATATCCAGGTACAGTGGTTTGGCGAAGGCAGTAACTTGCACCGGGTTTGGGACAAGGATTTGATTGTTTCCTACGGAATGACCTATACGGAATTGGCCAACGAATTGAATCAGGTTTCCCAAAGGGAGCGTAAAAAAATACAGGAAGGAACCATTTATGATTGGGTAGATGAATCCCATAAAATTTGTGCAGAACTGTATGACTCCGTCGAGGTGGGTGAAAAATTGGGCTACCAATACACCTACCAATACAATGATTTGCTGTTTCAGCAATTGCAAAGAGGTGGATTGCGCTTGGCCAAGGTGCTGAACGACCTGTTTGCCTAACCAGCGGAACTTATTGCAATACAGTCTTTAATTGATTCCTGTATTCTGATGGGTTTTGGCCAGTAAACGCTTTGAACGATTTGTTGAAATGCGAAAAGTTGTTGAATCCACTCTCATAGCACACTTGCGTAATGCTCATGGGTTGCTCTGCCAAAAGTTTGGAGGCATGCACTAATCGGTACTCATTTACAAACTGCGTAAAGGTCTTGTTGGTGATTTTTTTGAAGTACCTACAAAAAGAAGGCACCGTCATACTCACCATATCCGCAATTTCATCCAAGCTGATATCTTCCTTAAAGTTGGTCTTTACATGGTTGAAGACAATATTGATACGGTCATTGTCCTTAACCTCGGTCTCCATGGAAAAACCTTCCCCGTTCAATACCTTGATTTCATCGGAAGTGGCCAATATGTTCAATATATTAAGGATGGACAGAAGCCGTTGAAAGTCGGTCTGGTACTCCAATATTTCCATTTTTTCCCCAACCTTTACCTTGGTCATGCCAGAAAAAGCAATTCCGCCCTTGGCGACTTCAAACAATTTTTGAATGTTTTTCATTTCTGGAATGTTGAAGAAATCACTTCCCAGAAAATCAGCTTTCATCTGAACCAGGGTCTCACTTTTGTTTCCTGTCAATTTATCGGTAAAGCCACAATGGGGCAGGTTGGAACCAATAAGAATAAGGTCACCGTTCCTAAAATAGGAGACATGGCTGCCTATTTGCCTCTTTCCGGAACCTCCGTTAATATAGACCAGCTCCAATTCGGGGTGGTAATGCCAGCCATTGTTCTTGTTCTCGTTGTTTTCATTGAACTTTTGATACGTGAACGAGTGTCCAAAACTAGGCGCAATTGCCTCAAAAGCAGGTTTTTGAATCATTTTTGCCATATTAAATTTGGTTATGTAAAGGTATAGTCATGTTATGTAGGTATTCTCTGCAAAATTAACTAAAAACTGTGTTATCTTAACCTTAATACAAAGTTAAGATATTACCTATGTTAATATAGCATATAAACTGGAAAAGATGGTGGTATTCCAGGCTACTGTTCCGCCATACATTTGTACTGTAATCTTAAAAAAACGAAATGTTATGAAGTCAGTAGTAAATTATCTAGTAGCAGGAGCATTCCTATTAGTATCAACAATAGGGTTTGCCAACGGACCAGCAAAGAGCGAAGTTGAAAAGAAATTGGTTAAAGTTGAACTTGATCCAGTTTTTGTAAAGAAAGGTGAAAAATTGATGATGAACCTTTTGAACATTTCCCAAGGAACTGTTCTTCTAAAGGTTTATGATAGCCAAGAAAGACTTGTTTACAGTGAGACAATCGATGGTGAACTAGTTGTAGAAAAAGCGTTCAACTTTGAAAGAGCCTTTGAAGACGAATATACCATAGTTATAGTTGATAAGTTCGGTACTTACAAGGAAACTATGGCAGTAAAATAGTTTGTTTAGTTAATTTTTATGTGCATTGGGGCCCTTTTTAGGGCCCTTTTTTTATAGAAATTTTTCCAACCGTTCCCTTTTCCCAAGTGGTAGAGCATCATTGTTAATGGCAAGTTTAAGATGGTCCGAGTTCTTATCCCTTGAAAAAAGTAAATGATAAAATTGTCGGGTGGTCAACGGACTTTTAGATTCTTCCACTAACTCCATTACATCACCCTTACTGACCCTTCCCACTTCCAAAACGCGGATATAGGTGCCGGGAAAACCATGGTCAATAAATTCCTTTAAAATGTTTTGTGTGCCAAATCGTATCCCCAGTTTGTAGCAAGGTTCCCTGGGCTGGGTAATCTGTACCAAGGCGGTTCCCAACCTGTAGATACTCCCAATCTTTATTTTGGACTCATCCAATCCTTCAACAGTTAAATTTTCCCCGAACATGCCCCAATTCCAGTCCAAATCCCGATATTTTTCTTTCCAATACGGGTAATGATCGGAAGAAAAAAGATAACACGCCTTAAAAATCCCGCCGTGCACCTTTCGGTCCGCAATGGTGTCCTTGGCCACAATTTCTGTTTCCAAGAGCAGTGGTTCTTCAACAGGATATTTGTAGATACCGGTTGTCGTCTGTTTGCCGTTCCAAACTATTGGGGTAGGGCGGCCTATGTTAGTGGAGATGACTTTCATGTTTTTCAATACATTACATATGAGTATGCCCAATACATTAATCCAAATTGCAATGGAATTCTAAGGATAAGAATCCATTTGGGAATTCCGGCCGAAGCTTTTTCACCCGAGAGCATATAAAAATGAACCAGCAAGAAAACAATCAGCATTAAGATGATTCCGTAGATGCTATAGTCCCTTATTTTTTTAAAACCTAACCCAATTCCCAGCACAATTTCAGCAGCACCGCTCAAAAACACCAAAAATTTGGGATTGGGGAGATAACGGGGCATTATCCGCAAGTACATCCTTGGAAATAAAAAGTGGGCCATGCCTGCAACCACGTACATTCCGGCCATTAGATACAGATGCCAAGGGTTTTCCATGGACTAAAAATAAGAAAAAGGATGCCCAAATGGAGATAAATGTCAGTTCGAGCGGAGTCGAGAACCCTTTTTTGGAGTATTGCATCTCGACTCCGCTCGATGTGACATGTTTTGAGATTTTATTTGATCATCTCATAGCTTCGGGAAATGAACTTGGTAAGTTCCTCACCTTTCAGCAACCCTTTTGACAATCGCGCCAAATCCAAGGATTGATTGATCAAACGTTCCCGTTTTTTGGCCGTTTTGGTGTTCAAAATCTCGCTTACCAACTCGTGGTTGGTGTTTACGATCAGATTGTACATATCCGGCATATTGCCCATGCCGAACATACCACCGCCTCCGGTTCGTTGCATTTCTTTCATCCTTCGCATAAATTCAGGCTCTGTGATGATAAAGGGCGATGCACTGCTTTCCATGGCTTCCATTTGGATGGTGTAGCCTTTGTCTTTGACCACTTCTTCAATTTCACCTTTGAGCTTTTCCTTTTCCTCATCGGAAAGTTTGGAAATGGCCGTATCCTCTTTTTTGATGAGGTTGTCAATATGGTCGGCATCAACCCGAACAAAGGACAACTTCTCTTTGGAGGTCTCCAGTTTTTGGAGCAGATGGGGTACAATGGGAGAATCCATTAGCAAAACCTCATAACCTTTGGCTTTGGCTGCCTCAATATAGCTGTGCTGTGCTTCTTTGTCCGAAGCATACAACACCACCAATTTGTCATCCTTGTCGGTTTGGTTGTCCTTGATTTTGGCTTCCAGTTCCTCAAAAGTGTAGAATGCGCCGTCAACGGTTGGGTACAAAGCAAATTTTTCTGCCTTTTCAAAGAACTTGTCTTCGGAAAGCATACCGTATTCAATCACCACTTTGATGTCGTTCCACTTTTGTTCAAAGTCTTCCCTATTGTTTTTGAACAAAGAACTCAACTTATCGGCCACTTTTCGGGTGATATAGGATGAAATCTTTTTCACGGCACCATCTGCCTGAAGATAGGATCGTGAAACATTCAACGGAATGTCAGGAGAATCGATGACCCCGCGCAACATGGTCAGGAATTCTGGAACGATGCCCTCTACGTTGTCTGTAACAAATACCTGGTTTTGGTATAGCTGGATTCTATCCTTTTGAATGTTAAGGTCGTTGGTCAACTTTGGGAAATACAGAATCCCCGTTAAGTTAAAAGGATAGTCCACGTTGAGGTGGATGTGGAACAACGGTTCCTCAAACTGCATGGGATACAGTTCCCGGTAAAATTGTTTGTAATCTTCTTCCTTTAAATCGGTGGGCTGTTTGGTCCAAGCCGGGTTGGGGTTGTTGATGATGTCATCAACCTCCTTGGTCGGTGCCGGGTCATCTTCTTTGGCATCCTCTGGCTTTGGAAGGGTCTCCGTGCGGGTTCCGAACTTGATGGGTATGGGCATGAACTTGTTGTATTTTTTCAACAACTCACGAATTTTGGTATCTTCCAAGAACTCGGTGGAATCCTCTGCAATGTGAAGAATGATTTCGGTACCCCTATCTTTTTTCTTTGCTTCTTTTATGGTGAACTCTGGAGATCCATCGCAGGTCCAGTGCACCGCAGGTTCATCCTTAAAACTTTTGGTGATGATTTCTACTTTGCCGGCCACCATAAAGGCAGAGTAGAATCCAAGGCCAAAATGGCCAATAATTCCGGCATCTTTTCCGGCATCCTTGTATTTGTCCAAAAACTCCTCTGCACCGGAAAAAGCTACTTCATTGATGTACTTTTTCACTTCCTCTTCCGTCATTCCAATGCCTTGGTCAATAATATGGATGCGCTTTTTGTCCTTGTCAACCTTCACCTCAATAATGGGGTTTCCATATTCCACTTTGGCCTCGCCAATGGAAGTAAGGTGCTTTAGTTTTAGGGTTGCATCTGTAGCATTTGATATCAATTCCCTCAAAAATATTTCATGATCACTGTACAAAAACTTCTTGATCAAGGGAAAAATGTTCTCTACTGAAACATTGATTTTACCTGTTGCCATGGTGTATGTAATTTTTTATATCCTATGGACAAAAAAAATACCATAATCATGAAGCTGACAAACTGGCACAGCTTATTGATTTTAACATTGTAATATGAACTTTAACATAGTTTTGTTTATTCTTTTTATCATAATGATAAACAAAATTTGTATCTTTACATCGTTATAGGAGAAATTGCTATGAAATAGTACAACACTATAACAAGTTTGTTTATTTATTGGTTAGGTTGTTGAAAATGCACTTTCGCCTGAAAGTGCATTTTCTTTTAAAACGTATATTGCATAGAGTTGGCACAGAACGCTTTATTTTGTTAATAAATATGCAGTTCCTTGGATATATTTTTTACTTTTCCCTCCAAAAACAGATTGTTTTTTCAATAATTAGTATTTAATCGAGAAATAATGTATAACTCAAGAATATCAGGTTTAGGATTTTACGTCCCTGAAAATGTGGTCACCAACGATGACTTGTCCAAAGTAATGGACACCAATGATGAATGGATCCAGGAGCGTACGGGAATCAAAGAACGACGCCATGTGATAAAAGGTACGGATACCACCACCAGCATGGGGGTAAAAGCGGCTCAAAAAGCCATAGAGCGAGCTGGTATTGATAAAAATGAGATTGATTTCATTGTTTTTGCCACCCTAAGTCCAGATTATTATTTTCCTGGCCCTGGTGTTCTGGTGCAACGCGATTTGGGTATTAAAACTGTAGGGGCATTGGACATTCGCAATCAATGTTCCGGTTTTGTCTATGGAATTTCAGTTGCCGATCAGTATATTAAAAGTGGTATGTACAAAAATGTACTTGTGATTGGTTCGGAATTGCATTCCCATGGGTTGGACATGACCACCAGAGGTAGAGGTGTATCGGTTATTTTTGGAGATGGTGCTGGAGCCGCAGTTTTGACCCGGGAGGAAGATACTTCCAAGGGGATTTTATCTACCCACTTGCACTCCGAAGGGCAACATGCAGAAGAACTTTCCCTGATTGCCCCAGGAATGGGAAAAAGATGGGTGAACGACATTATTGCCGATGTAGATTCTGGCAAAGAAGATACTTCCTATTTCCCGTATATGAACGGACAGTTTGTGTTCAAAAATGCCGTGGTCCGTTTCAGTGAGGTGATCATGGAAGGATTACAGGCCAACAATTTGGGCCCGCAGGACATTGATATGTTGATTCCCCATCAGGCCAATTTGCGCATCTCCCAATTCATTCAGAAGAAATTTGGGCTGTCCGATGATCAGGTGTTCAATAACATCATGAATTATGGAAACACCACCGCAGCATCCATACCCATTGCCCTTACCGAAGCGTGGGAGCAAGGCAAGATCAAAGAAGGCGATTTGGTGGTTCTCGCTGCTTTTGGAAGTGGTTTTACCTGGGGCAGTGTCATTATTAGGTGGTAACCCAAAGAAAGAAATAAACAAAGCCCCGATCCTTTAAAAGATCGGGGCTTTTTATTGATACAACCGCCTACTTACCAACCAACACTTCGGCAAGAAGTATCAATTTGCCCTTATAAGATGCCGCCACCGGTATCTTTGGTTCGGTCATCCCTGTTTTTACGTTGCTTGGCGCGGTTTTTTCCACTTCCAAAACGGTAGGAAAGCCCTACGTAGACATTATTGCTCTCCCAGTTAAAGCCCCCCGCTTGTTCATACGGTTGGTCCGCTTTGAAGGCAAATCGCATGGTGTTGAAAATATCGTTGTAATTAAAACTAATGGTCCCCTTGCCTTCGGCAAAGCTGTAGCGCGCTCCCATGTTCACAAAATACATGGGCTCGGCATTGAACTGAATGGTACGGTTTTTACCTCTATAAAACCCAAATGCCTGAAGCGTCAATTGCTTGGTCACGGTAAAACTATTGTTCATACGTAGGTTCCATGCCGTGTTGTCCACTTGAACGTTTTGCTCAATAATATCGTCCTCGGTTGGATTAGGCGTATTTCCAGGTACGCTTTCCGTGATACCTCGGTTGGTCTGCGAGAAAATATCAAAACTTCCGTTAATGTTCCACCATTTTGTCGGGCGGTAGTTGCTGGAGAGTTCAAAACCATAGGCTGAGGTCTTGGCAAAGTTGTCATACGTCAATATGATCTTATTGAAATCCAATCGGTCTATATACACCGCCCGGTTGATCTCATCCTTGATGCTCCTATAAAAAACGCCTCCTGTAATGCTTCCGTTTTTAATCCGGCGGGTATAATTGGCTTCGTAGGAATTGGTGAACTGGGGCACCAAATTTGGATTTCCGAAGGAAGATATCAACGGAGTGGCAAATTCCCGGATAGGATTTACCTGCTCAAGCCCCGGTCTGTCCACACGTCTGCTATAGCTTACCTGCAATTGATTTTTCTCATTAGGATTGTAGGTAACAAAGGCTGATGGATAGACTTCGGTATACTTATCGGTAAAAGACCGAACGCTGTTGGTGTCCGCGGTAACTTCAACATCCTCTACACGAACCCCCATTTGATAGGACCATTTTTTGTAGGACTGGCTAAAGGTGGCGTAGGCCGAATAAATGTCCATGCCATACACAAAATTGGTGTTTGGCGTGGGTACCAGATTGCCATTGGAATTGAAGGAAAACCCGGTGGATGCATAATCAACATCGGTTTCAAAATTCCGGGATTCAATACCGATTTCCAATTTTGAAATGCTGTCCAAGGGGTTCACATAGTCCAAATTGGCAATGGTCTGGGTACGCTCCGTATCCACAAAATCCATATAATTTGGGTAAAGGCTTGCCCCAACCGACCTAAAATTGGCATCCTGGCCACTTTCAAATCGGTTATGGTCCACTTCCAATTCTATGTTGTGACCTTCTTTATTGAAGTCCAGTTTATAGTCAAAATTGTACTGTTCGCTACGGTTGTCGGAGATGTCATCAAAAAATTGGGTCACATTCCGTGATGGATCCGTATTGTAGGTCACTTGGGTGGTGCCATCACCAGTTCCATCAAAAATGTTTTGGTTGGTGAACACGGAAATGGTGTTTTTGTCATTTAGGTAAAAATCCACGCCCAATTTATAGAGGTGTGATTTGTTGTTGTTGAAAAAGTCAAACTTCTGCAATGAGTTTTCATCGGTCCTAAAAATGGTGCCGTCGTTCACATATTTGCCTATGTTGTTGCCATAGTTTCCATAAAAATTGAATTTCCCATTACGGTAGTTCAGGTCGATGGAGCTATTGAACTTGGCCTCGATGCCCTTGGTCAGTCCAAGGTTCACGTTCCCGTTGAAACCGATATTGGCATTTTTGTGCAACACAATATTGATGATGCCACTCATACCCTCGGGATTGTACTTGGCAGAAGGATTGGTAATAAGTTCAATGGATTTTATGGAGGTTGAGGGAATTTGGCGGAGCAATTGAGCCACTGGAACGTTGGAAAGCTTTCCATCTACCATGACCCGTACATTTGAATTTCCGCGAAGGGTTATATCCCCGGTTTGTGAATCCACGTTTACCGAAGGGATATTGTTCATAATATCGGAAGCAGTTGCCCCGGCCGTGGTAAGGTCCTTACCTACATTAATGACCTTCCGGTCCACACGCTGCTCAATGGTGGTGCGCTCGGCCACCACTTCCACTTCGTCCAGTTCCCGGGTTTCCTCTTCCAAGGTGATGGTCCCCAAATCTACATTTCTGTTGTTTTTGGAAATGATCAGTTCTTGTGAATAGGTCTTGTAGCCAATGAATTGGACTTCCAAGACAAAAGTACCATCGGGCAGTTTTTTGATTTCAAAACTACCATCGTCCTCGGTAATCCCCCCTGTGATGGTCTCGGTACCATTTTCAGATTTAATGACAATGGCCGCATAGGCAACGGGCTGTTGCAAAGCATTGTCCACCACTGTACCGGAAATGGAACCCAAAGCGGTTTCTGGGTCATTGCTGTTTGAATAATTTGATTGAATGCCGCACAAAGCCAGTGCAACAAATAAGAATAGCTTCTTCATGAGTTGTCCGTTTTTTAATTTGATTGATGATGATACCTACAAGACGTACATTTGGAAGAAATGTTACAGGCCAAACTTATTTTAACATTTATAGAGTCACGGTAAGGTTAGGCCATGAAAGTGAACAAATAGAGTGTGGGGAAGAAAAAAGAAACCCAGGCATCTTGGATACCAGGGTTTTACATTGATAAGCTATACTAAACACTAACCATTAACTATAAAAAATACAGTCTTACCAATGAATAATATTATATAGACAATAGACGTCTTTTTTTTAAAATAGTTACAATCTTTGAACCAGTTTAACACATAAATTAACAAATGAAAACAACACTTGTTTTTGGGGCTTCCTCAAACCCGGCGAGATACAGTAATTTAGCAATTCGTAGATTGGTTGAAAACGGTGTGGAGACAACCGCGTTCGGAGTAAGTGGGGGAACTGTATCTGGAGTGCAAATTAAAGACAACTTGGCTGAATTTCAAAATATTAACACCATAACGTTATACCTCAATCCAAAAAATCAAAAAGAATACTACCAAAAAATCATCGATCTTAAGCCCAAAAGGGTCATTTTTAACCCGGGCACAGAAAATCCAGAGTTCTACGAACTTCTCAAAAATGCTGGAATAGAGGTTGAAGTGGCCTGTACGTTGGTCCTTTTGGCTACGGGGCAGTATTAGTGTCCGAAGTTATTTTTCCTTTCCGTATCAACCACAGCCCAAAAAAGGTCAATAATCCGTTCAAAGGCAAAAGTTCGTACCCCATAACATAACCGCCCAGGTAGGAGGCTGGTATTTTGGCCACAAGAACAATGATGGCCACCGAAAGCACGGAAACCACCCAAACATAGCGGTCCCTGATTTTATAGTTGGTTAAAATGCCAAAGGCAAATAGTCCCAATAAGGGGCCGTAGGTGTATCCAGCAACCGTCAAGAGGCTATCAATGACATTGCTGCTCAAAATATATTTAAAGGCTATGATGACCACTATCAACATAACGCTCATGACCACATGGGTCTTTTTTCTGATTTTTTTCTGCTCCGCATCACTTTTCTTTTCAACATCCAAGAAGTCCACGCAAAAAGAAGTGGTCAACGAGGTCAGGGCGCTATCCGCACTGCTATAAGCCGCCGCAATAAGGCCCAACATAAAAGTGACGGCCAAGGTAAGCCCCAGACCGCCGTTCAGCGCAATTTCGGGAAACAGCAAATCGGTTTTTGGAGTGCCGTCCATCAAGGGCATGGATATGCCGTTGCGTTTGGCGTAAATGAACAGCAATGCACCCAACAACATAAACATAAAAGTGACCCCCACCAGCACAAAACTGAAGGAGACCATATTCTTTTGGGCATCTTTTAACGATTTGCAGGTAAGGTTTTTTTGCATCATATCCTGATCGAGCCCTGTCATACAAATGGTCACGAACATGCCCCCCACAAAAGATTTTATAAAATAATTTCGATCCAAAAAGCTTTCGGTGTTCAGAAACGAATTGTAGTCCTTGAATTCATCCGAGGCCAAAAATTCACCAAAGCTCCAGCCCAATTCTTGGTTGATGAGTACAATGGATAAAATAACAGCAACGATCATAAAGAGAGTTTGCAGGGTATCCGTCCAAACAATGGTCTTGATCCCTCCGCGGTTGGTATAGATCCAAATCAGCAAAATGGAAATGACCACAGTAAACTCAAAACGTACCCCTAAATCATCAAAAACAAACTGTTGCAGCACAATGGCCACCAAATACAACCGAAAAGCAGCACCCAATACCCGGGACAGGAAAAAGAAAAAGGCCCCTGTCTTGTGACTGGTGCTCCCAAAACGATCTAAAAGGTATTCATAAATAGAGGTAAGGTTCAACCTATAATATAAAGGCAACAACACAAAAGCGACCACCATGTAGCCAAAAAGGTACCCGATCACCACCTGCATATAATTGAACTGGGTATCCTCTACCCAGCCCGGAACGGAAATAAAGGTAACCCCAGAAAGCGAGGCCCCCACCATGCCAAAAGCAACCACATACCAGGGCGATTGCTTCCCGGCTTTAAAAAAATCTATGTTGGAATCGTTTTTTCCCGTAAAATAGGAGATGAGAATCAGTACCAAGAAATACCCACCAATGAGTAGGAGAATTTGCGTCGCCGACATAAATGTAATTTGATTTGCAAAGTACGAAAGTAAATTGGTAAGTGTAAAATCGTAATTTTGTGGGAGAATCGAGGATATGGAATTTTCATCAAAGCTTTTGGAAAATGCCGTTTATGAAATGTCGCAATTGCCGGGTATTGGCAAGCGCACGGCCCTACGGTTGGTGCTGCACCTTTTGAAGCAGCCCGAAGAAAGGACCCAACTGTTGTCCAATGCGTTGACGAGGCTCAAGACCGAAGTCAATTTTTGCAAAACCTGCAACAATATTTCAGATACGGAGCTGTGCGAGATATGCGCCAATCCAAAACGGGATGAAAGCTTGGTATGCGTGGTGGAGGACATCCGGGACGTTATGGCCATTGAGAACACCTCGCAATATAATGGACTGTACCATGTTTTGGGCGGTAAAATATCACCCATGGAAGGCGTGGGTCCGCAGGATTTGAACATTGCATCATTGGTAAATCGCGTGAAGGAAGGGACTGTAAAAGAGCTTATTTTGGCCTTGAGCTCCACGATGGAAGGCGATACCACCAATTTTTATATTTATCGGCAATTGGAAGGGCAAGAAATTACCACCTCTACGATTGCCCGTGGAATTTCGGTGGGGGATGAACTGGAATATGCAGATGAAGTCACCTTGGGCAGGAGTATTTTGAACCGGGTTCCTTTTGAAAGTTCCATGAAGGCCAATTAATTGACTGTTAAATAATGAACATAAATCAATAATAAGTCGATTTCTTTAGTATTTTTGCAAAACAAAAGTCGATATTATATCGTTAACTAAGAATATGTCAAAATTCGAATTGAAATTACCGCAAATGGGAGAAAGTGTCGCCGAAGCCACCTTGACCAGCTGGTTGAAGGAAGTAGGTGATACCATTGAGTTGGATGAGGCCGTTTTTGAAATAGCCACGGACAAAGTAGATTCTGAGGTGCCCAGTGAGGTGGATGGTGTATTGTTGGAAAAACGATTTGATGTCGATGATGTCATAAAAGTTGGTGAGGTGGTCGCCATTATCCAGATTGAAGGCGATGTTGATACCGCTTCAAACGGGACCGATTCTGTTGATGAGATGGAAGACGTAGAGGAAGAGCCGGTTATGACCTTGGAAAGCAAAATGGCCCAAGTAAAGGAATCCGTATCGGCACCTGCACAGGATTTCTCAAGTTCAGAACGATTTTACTCCC
The DNA here is from genome assembly GCF_001683915.1 of Allomuricauda sp. CP2A. Classification (GTDB taxonomy): domain Bacteria; phylum Bacteroidota; class Bacteroidia; order Flavobacteriales; family Flavobacteriaceae; genus Flagellimonas. The sequence continues at coordinate 23,783 of NZ_LXTT01000002.1, forward strand.
CATTGGTCAAAAACATTGCCAAGGAAGAAGGCGTTTCCATGGACGAATTGGAAGCCATTGTGGGAACCGGTTTGGAAGGCAGGGTTACCAAAAACGATATTATGGCATTTTTGGAGCAGCGTTCCAACAACGGAAGTGAACCTGCCAAACCAGCTAAAGCACCAGCCCCAGAAGAAAAAGCATCGGAGTCGGAGGTTCCTGAGCCCAAAATACAAAAAGAAGCTGCGGAGAAACCCAAATCCGCTCCTGTTCAAGTTGGGAAAGAAGATGAGGTAATTCCGTTGACCCGCATGGGCAAACTCATAGCTCATCACATGATAGAAAGTGTGTCCACATCGGCCCATGTACAGAGTTTTGTTGAAGTGGATGTGACCAATGTGGTGAACTGGAGAAACAAAGTAAAAAAGGCATTTGAAGAGCGGGAAGGTGAAAAACTCACGTTTACCCCAATTTTTATGGAAGCCGTTGCCATGGCCTTGAAAAAATACCCCATGATGAACATTTCATTGGATGGGGACAAGGTCATTAAAAAGAAGCATATCAATTTGGGAATGGCGGCCGCCCTCCCTGATGGGAATCTCATCGTACCGGTCATCAAAAATGCCGACCAATTGAATTTGGTGGGTATGGCAAAAACTGTGAACGATTTGGCCAGTAGGGCCAGAAACAACCAATTAAAACCCGAAGAGGTCAAGGATGGTACCTACACCGTGACCAATGTTGGTTCCTTTGGAAGTGTTTTTGGAACGCCCATCATCAATCAGCCCCAAGTAGGCATCTTGGCCTTGGGGGCCATCCGAAAAATGCCTTCCGTCATAGAAACGGACCAAGGGGAGTACATTGGCATCCGAAGCAAAATGTTCCTTTCCCACAGTTATGACCACAGGGTGGTCAACGGTGCATTGGGCGGAATGTTCGTGAAAGCCGTGGCTGATTACTTGGAAGCCTGGGACATGAACCGGGAAATTTAACAGAAAATAGCATATTCCTATTACAATCCTTAATTTAGACCGATGAAGCCTTGATTCATCGTTTAAAATCCCCACATGGAATTACAATTGACCAAACCGATTTGTTTTTTTGATTTGGAGACCACGGGAACCAACGTGGTAAAAGATAGAATCGTCGAGATTTCCATATTAAAGGTGTATCCCAATGGCAATAAAGAGAGCCGCACCTGGCTGGTGAATCCCGAAATGCCCATTCCACCGGAATCTGAAGCCATCCATGGTATATCCGATGAGAAAGTGGCCAACGAGCCCACCTTTAAACAGCTGTCAAAGGAAATCTATAAAATGATCAAGGACAGTGATTTGGCCGGATTCAATTCCGATAGGTTCGACATTCCCCTTTTGGTGGAGGAAATGCTACGGGCCGATGTGGATTTTGACATGAAGAACATGGTGTCCGTAGATGTACAGACCATCTTCCATAAAATGGAAAAACGTACCCTGGAAGCTGCCTATCAATTTTATTGCGATAAAAGTTTGGATGATGCCCATAGTGCCGAGGCCGATACTTTGGCCACTTATGAGGTGCTTTTGGCCCAGTTGGATAGGTATCCAGAGCTGGAAAATAACGTTAAGAAACTATCCGAGTTCACCACAAGAAAACAATCCTTGGATTTTGCCGGATTTATTGGGATTGATGAAAATGATCAGCCTATTTTTGCCTTCGGAAAGCACAAGGGAAAAACGGTGGACGAGATTATGGAAACGGAACCCGGCTATTTTGGCTGGATTTTGAATGCTGATTTTCCATTGTACACCAAAAAAGTACTCACCCAGATCAAGTTGAGCAAACTCAACAACAAGTTGTCCTAAAATAATTGAGAACCCTATGAAATTGATATGCATAGGCAGAAACTATGCTGCCCATATTGATGAGTTGAAAAACGAACGCCCGGAGGAACCGGTGGTCTTCATCAAACCAGATTCGGCCATTTTGCCCAAGGAACAGGATTTTTACATTCCGGAATTTTCCGATGATGTGCACTATGAAGTTGAGGTTTTGGTAAAAATCAAAAAAGTGGGCAAGCACATTTCAAAACAGTTTGCGCACAAATATTACGATGAGATTGGGCTGGGGATTGATTTTACCGCTAGGGACCTTCAATCAAAACTCAAGGCAAAAGGACTCCCATGGGAAAAAGCAAAGGGTTTTGATGGTGCCGCCGTTATCGGTACATGGGTTTCCAAGGATAAGTTTAAAAATATTGACGAAATAAATTTTTCATTGCATAAAAATGGGGAAAAGGTACAGGAAGGAAACACTGCCTTGATGTTGTGGAAGATAGATGAACTCATCGCCCATGTTTCCACTTATTTTATGTTGAAAAAAGGAGATATACTCTTCACGGGCACGCCTGCTGGTGTTGGTAAAGTAAGTCCAAATGACTACCTTTCAGGTGTGCTTGAAGGAGAGCAGCTATTTGAAATTAATGTAAGATAATGATTTACAGCCTCGATAAGATACACGAAATGGCGGAAGGTGACGAGGATTTCGTAACCTCTGTAGTTTCGGTCTTTCTGGAAGAAGTTCCCGTGGACTTGGATGGTCTGGAGAAAGCCATTGCAGAAAGAGATTATGAAAATGTGTACAAATTGGCACACAAGATTAAACCCAATGTGGATATTTTGGGTATGGAGCAGACCCGGGCCAGGGCACTTGAGATTGAGACCATGGGTAAAAATACGGCCAGTATTGAAGAGATTGAGGAGAAATTCCCAATGCTTAAAAAAGATGTGCTTCAAGTAGTGGCCGAATTGAAAAAAGACTTCGATTTATAAATGCAAGCCGAAATCATCACCATTGGGGATGAAATTCTCATTGGGCAGATAGTGGATTCCAATTCTGCTTTTATTGCCAAGGAACTCAACAAAATTGGCGTTTCCGTGTATCAGATCACTTCGGTGCAAGATGATAGGGACCATATTTTGGACGCACTGGAAGTAGCCAGCAAACGCTCGTCCGTGGTCATCATCACCGGTGGGCTTGGGCCAACCAAGGATGATGTTACCAAGCATACCCTTTGTGATTTCTTTGGCGATGAACTCGTTCAAGATGAGAAGGTGCTCAACCACATTGAAGAACTTTTCAAAAAATACATCAGTACCCCCATTTCAGACTTAAATCGGCAGCAGGCACTGGTGCCCACCAAAGCCAAGGTATTGCACAACGCTTTTGGTACGGCACCGGGACTCTGGATGAAAAAGGGCAATACGGCCTTTGTTTCGCTTCCTGGAGTGCCTTATGAGATGAAAAACCTCATGACCCGTTCCGTTTTGCCCAAAATAGTGGAGGAATACGAGCGACCCTATATCCTCCACAAGACCATTATGACCTACGGCCTTGGCGAGAGTGCCATTGCCAACAAGATTGAGGATTGGGAAAACAACCTCCCCAGTTTCATCAAATTTGCCTATTTGCCCAATTTGGGCAGGGTTCGGCTTCGGCTTTCGGCAAGGGGAACCGACAGGGGTTTTTTGATGGCCGCCATTTCCTATGAGGTAAAAAAACTCTATCCCATTATTGGTGATATCATTGTTGGGGAAGAGGAGGATGAGTCCATAGAATACCAAATTGGCAAGTTGCTCACCAAAAAACACCTCACCTTGGCCACGGCGGAGAGCTTTACCGGAGGTAAAATTGCGGAACACATTACTTCCATAGCCGGGGCTTCCAATTATTTTAAAGGGAGTGTGGTCAGCTATGCCACGGAAATGAAGGTGAAATTGTTGAACGTTCCAGAAGAACTGATTCAAAAGCATTCTGTGGTGAGTGAAGAAGTGGCCATGGCCATGGCCAAAAACGTTAAAAGCATCATGGATACCGACTTTGCCATTGCCACCACGGGCAATGCCGGCCCCAGCAAAGGCGACTCAGATGCTGATGTTGGAACGGTTTATATTGCGATAAGCACTCCAGAGCATACTTTTGCACAACAATTCAATATGGGAAACCTTCGGGAAAGGGTGGTGGAGAAGTCTGTGAACAAGGCATTTGAGCTGCTTTGGAAAGAAATTTTAAAATTCTGAAAAAGAATTTTGTACGTCCCAGCAAAATGGTATAAATTTGCAGCCTCAATAAAATCACTCAAATAGTTAGGGAGATGTCCAAAATTTGTGAAGTTACAGGAAAAAAGGTGATGTTTGGAAACAATGTTTCCTTCTCCATCAATAAGACCAAAAGGAGATTTGATGTAAATGTTTCCAAAAAGAGATTTTACATTCCAGAAGAAGATCGTTGGGTGACCTTGAATGTTTCATCAAGGGGATTGAAGATCATCAACAAAAAAGGAATCTCTGCTGTATTGAAGGAAATCAATTCCAAAAAGTAAGTAGTCTAAGCGTTTAAGTACAATACAATGGCAAAGAAAGGAAATAGGGTTCAGGTAATTTTGGAATGCACAGAGCATAAGGAATCTGGCCAACCAGGTACTTCCAGGTACATTACCACCAAGAATAAAAAGAACACGCCAGATAGGTTGGAGATCAAAAAATACAATCCTATCCTTAAGCGTATGACCGTTCATAAAGAAATTAAGTAATAGTCTTTACTACGTAAAGCATAGAAAAACATTAAGCCATGGCAAAGAAAACAGTAGCAACACTTCAATCATCTTCAAAAAGATTGACCAAGGCCATTAAAATGGTAAAATCTCCAAAAACGGGAGCATACACCTTTGTAGAATCCGTTATGACACCGGAAATGGTCAACGATTGGTTGAACAAGCAATAGGGTTTGACCCATACAAAATATTGAAAGCCACTTTTTTAAGTGGCTTTTTTATTTTTGCCAAAATAGCCTGTCCGCATCGAAGTGGCCTTTGCACCATTGATTTTGTGTTCAAAAAACTCCCCGTACTTTCCTATCTTTGACCATTGGTTAAGAAAATAAAATGAGTTTATTCAAGAATATATTTTCAAAGGACAAAAAAGAAACTTTGGACAAGGGATTGGAAAAATCCAAGACCAGCTTTTTTGGTAAGTTGGGCAAGGCCGTGGCCGGAAAGTCCAAAGTGGATGATGAGGTGCTGGACAACCTTGAAGAGGTGTTGGTAACCTCCGATGTAGGCGTAAATACCACCTTAAAGATTATCGATAGAATTGAGGAACGGGTTTCCCGTGACAAATACATGGGTACCGATGAACTCAATGCCATTCTGCGGGAAGAGATTGCCGGACTCCTTTCGGAGACCCATGTGGGTGAGGACACCGAATTTTCCGTTCCAAAAGATAAAAAACCGTATGTGATTATGGTAGTCGGTGTTAATGGGGTGGGGAAGACCACGACCATTGGCAAGTTGGCACATCAGTTCAAAAAACAGGGATTAAAAGTGGTTTTGGGTGCTGCCGATACCTTTCGGGCCGCTGCCATTGACCAACTACAGGTTTGGGCGGATCGGGTTCAAGTGCCCATCATCAAACAAAAAATGGGAAGTGACCCAGCTTCCGTGGCGTTTGATACCCTAAATTCTGCCGTGGCGGAAAATGCCGATGTGGTTTTGGTGGATACCGCTGGTCGATTGCACAATAAGGTCAATCTGATGAACGAACTTTCCAAAGTAAAGCGGGTCATGCAAAAAGTGGTCCCTGATGCGCCCCACGATGTGCTTTTGGTATTGGATGGCTCCACAGGACAAAATGCCTTTGAACAGGCCAAGGAATTCACAAAAGCCACTGAAGTGACCAGTTTGGCCGTGACGAAATTGGACGGGACCGCCAAAGGTGGGGTGGTCATCGGTATCTCGGACCAATTTCAGATTCCTGTAAAATATATTGGTGTGGGTGAAGGTATTGATGACCTTCAGGTCTTTAACAAATATGAGTTTGTGGATTCGTTTTTTAAATATGAATAAAACTTTGTATCGTTGTGTTTGATTGAAAAATCTCACAAACTTAGCCATGCTAAAAAACCTCTTCGTTTACGCGTTTCTTCTTTTACTTTTTTCTTGTAGTTCAGAAAGCGAAATTCCAAGTTCGGAAAACCAGATTACCTCTTTTAAGATAAAAAATGGAAACTCCAATTATGAAGCATCCATAACTTCAAATTCAATTTCTGGGGCTTTGCCCAAGGAGTTCACCTTGGAAGAGGTTGATTTGGAAGTTGAAATTTCGAAAGGAGCTTCCATCAACCCAGACCCACTCACCATTACTTCATTGATAGACCCTGTTACCTTTACAGTTACTGCGCAAGACGGTAGTGTTAGAGAATACATTGTTGATGTATCGATAGAATTGTCTTCGGAAAGTTCCATTACATCCGTTACTATAATCTATGACTATGGTACTATTCCAGTGTATGAGAATGGGGAGAGCATATTCTCTAGACGAATACCTGCCTTTATTCAACTTGACAATGTGGAACTGGATGTTCAGATATCTTCGTATGCTACCATCGACCCTCTTCCCGAAGAAGTAACAGATTTCAGTAGCCCAGTGATTTTTACCGTGACAGCGGAAAATGGGAATGAAACCTCATACCAAGTCAGTTTTGAAACAATGGATATTGATTTTGAGATTAGCTGTACGGAATCTAATGCCAGCAAATGGTTTGGAGGTGATGACAGGGATGATCCAGACCTCGATTACGGTCCTTTCGATAGAAATGTAGGTACGGGGCAAACTTTGGTATTGGCTGAGGACTTATACCCAGAATCCTTTGGTGTTGTTTTTGCTGATGGCTTTATATCAACTCTAAGTGAAAAGTATTATGATCAAGAATTGGAACTGCGGCTTGATATCCGGGATGGGACAGGATTGATTTTGGGAACCGCTACTGGTATAATACCCTCCACGTATAGAGGTGGATGGGTATATTTTGATTTATCGCCACTAGAGGTTTTTCTTGAGGCGAATAAATCCTATGTTTTTACATGGTATCTGCTTAACGGAGGTGAAATTGGGGTAAATACCTCTTCCATGGGATATATTGGTGATTCTGGTGAGGAAACATGTAATGCGATAGGGTTTTCTGGCCAATCCAATATTTCAAAGTTTACTACCTTACAGATGTGGAATACGTGGTTTGAACATCAATGGCATTTCAATTACAGCTTATCAGGTAAACGATAAATTCGAGTTGCCAATGGAGTGATGTATAAGTTTTCAACGATTTCGCATAACCGTCAGTTGTAGTTATACATTGCTGAACGCTGGCATTTTATTCAAATTCTTGATTTATAAGTTTTGATGATTATTAATTGCTTTTTAGCTTTTCGGCTACCTCATCATAATATTCTTGTGTTACTACTTGGGTCCAAATAGTTGGTTGTTCACCACTATATAAAGCCAAATAAGTTACATCGCTATACTTGGTTGAGGAATGCCAGTGTTCGATATCTTTCTCACATTTAATAATATCCCCTTTTCTCAAGATTACAGCTTCGTTTCCTTTCTCCTGATAATAAGCTTCTCCATCGACAATTATTAAAACTTGTGCAGAGCTATGTTTATGCCAATCCAAGGTTGAGTTGGCTTTAAAGGTTGCTTTGGTAATATTATACCCTAATTCTTTGTCATCATGAATAATGGCATTCAACCATGCCTCTCCTATATAGTGAGTATTTGGAGCTTTATTACCCTCCGTTAGGTAAGAGGATACGTTGTATTCAGAATTTTGGGACAATGCAGGTGCAGAAACTAAAATTAACAGTAAGAAAATTGATTTTTTCATTTTATTTTTCTTTAAAGTTATTAATTTTTGTTCGGTATTTTATGCTTGCGTACAACGTGTTTGTATAAA
>NZ_LXTT01000011.1 GCF_001683915.1 Allomuricauda sp. CP2A
ATACAGGATACGATCTGGCTCTCGGTAAACTTGGTTCTCTTCATAATATCTGACTGTTAAAATTAAACTTTTTGTCTAATTCAAACCAGTCCGATTTTTAGGGAGGGTTACAATTTGAGAGAAAAACATAATAAGTTTTTGAAACGATTGTTCATCTTGACACTTATAGTACTCGTCTTTGACAATTTTATTCAAGGAGGGTGTACCGATTTTTCCAATTCGTTTAACCCCTAAACTATTTGTTAATATAAGACCGCATCCACTCTTTTGCCAATTTCCGATTTTCCATTCTAGTTTTTCAAGATTCCAAATTGGGTTGTTCAAATCATGTAAATTATCATCTTCGAACTCTTTGAAGATTGCACGAGTGTCATTTGATTGACTCAATCTATGTATGACTACAATTCCGGTATAGTACATCCTATTAGTCAAGAGATATAATAATTCAGTACTATAATGATTTATATATTTTATGTATATGTCTTTGATAAGGTGAGCATTTGGTTCGTTTTGGAGTCTTGTGTCATCGCTATGTGAAATGGCGTTTAAGAACTTACCATCGGATATATTAATCACTTGTCTGCCTAACAATATTAGCCTGTTTTTAAGATCCAAATCTTCGAACCCATAATTTTCCATTGATTCATCATATCCGGTAATGGTTTCGAAATCCTTTTTCTTTAGGCATATCCTTCCCAAACAATCTTTTCTAACGGAAGCTCTATCTGTAGCTAAAAAAATATTTTTCCGTTTTAGAAAACAATTGTTTACATATTGTGCAAAGCCTTTCCCAATGTAATTGTCAGCATCTACATTACAAATGATTTCTCCAGTAGCTTCTTTCGAGACAACGTTTTTGGAATGGCTTCTTAAGAAATATTTGGGAGAAGATGTTTTTATATATTTTAAAACACCACTAGTTAGATAATCTGACATTTCCTTCTCTATCCAATTGTCAAGGTCATCCTTTGAGTTGTAATTGAGTACTACAAATTCTAAGTTCCCATATGATAGGTTATCCTTGATGTTTTTCGGCAACGTTTTTCGTAGGGGTTCCAATCTGTTCATGCAAACGGTACAAAAGGAAATTTTATGCTTGAATAAGTTGGATTCTTGTTTCATCATCCCAATAG
>NZ_LXTT01000043.1 GCF_001683915.1 Allomuricauda sp. CP2A
TTGCTTTGTCCACTTTGCTGAAAAACGCACTTATTTTCCTCTTTGGACCTTTTGAAAAAGACATAAGGCCCAATCTTCAATGTTAATGGGAAAATAAAAAAGCCCCTTAAAGAGGCCTATATCAATCCGTTTTGGTGCTGATCAGGGGCTTGTGCAACGGTTACCATTGTTGGGCACAGTTATTTTATTCTTTCTTTTAAGAAATCCAGTCTTGTTAAATCAGAATTACTTGCTAAAAACAACTTTAGAGACTGTTTTGGAAACATACTTTTTCCTTTATTGATACAAAAATTAATTCGATGTTGTAGCAGAGGGATTAGATAATCTTTTCCTGAAACTATTGTCAAAAGAGTTTTATTAC
>NZ_LXTT01000013.1 GCF_001683915.1 Allomuricauda sp. CP2A
TTTCCAAACTATTGATAAAGTCCATATTGGGCAATGTAACGGCGGCAAGACCCGCCACACTGCTTTTTTTTATAAAATCCCGTCTGGAAAATTCATTCGTATTACTCATAACATTTTTTTTATAATTCTTCTATTTGGAGAAGGTAACCAAACCAGCACCTCCTATCAACATCAGTGCCCCCAAAATCTTTGTAATGGATATGGGTTCAACGGGAGCTCCCAAAAAACCGAAGTGGGACATCACCATACCGGCTATGACCTGTCCCGCTATCATTAAAAGAAATGCAGGAGCTGCACCTATCTGTGGAATGATCCAGGCAATTCCAAATACCAAAGCCGCTCCAATGGCCCCAGCGGTCAACAACCAGATGGGAACATCCTTTAATCGGGTAAACACTTCTGGCTCCCATTGGGTAAGGCCAATAATTACGGCGGTAACTGCGCCAATACACCAAAAGATGGCGTTGCCCATCTGTGGATTGTTCAAGGTTGATCCTACTTGTGAGTTCATCGCTAGGTGAACTGCCAACACAACGCCCAGTAGCAGCATTAAAACATATAGGTACATTTTTGCTTTCATTTTAGATTAATATTATTTGGTATCGGTTCAAACTCGTATTACTGAAGCGTTCCTATTTTGGCAAGCAATAATGTAGCCCTGTACGCCTTCATTATATATAAGGGGTAAATCGTTAAAATGATACCGAGATTCCCATTTTTTTTGGCCAATAATTATCAACTTTTTGTTTTTGGCCTCAAATTACTGAAGCAATGGCATAAATACTCTTTTGGTTATCCCATGCCATTCTCAGGAATAATGGGGCATCTGAGTACAAACGTTAGGCAGTTCCGGATAAGGTGTCCATGTTTATTTTGAAGAAATATAAAAGATGGAATTCCATATAAAAAAAATACCCCACCTAAGGTGGGGCATCAAAAATCAACAGTTATGTTTTAAAATATTACTCTACTAGACTATAGGTAAAAGTGATATTGGCTTCAATGGTATTTCCGCTGACATCTGTGATATTAAAATCATCGGAAAATGAAAAAGCGGTATCGCTTCCATTAAAAGTCACAACCAAATTTTGGGTGTTGCATGAAAATATCAAACCAAGTATATTGGATGAAAGTTGCCAAGTACCCTCAAAAGTGCCCTTGTTTTGGCAATTTGTCCCGTTTTGTCCTTGTTCAAAAATGTATGACCTATCTGCATTGAAGGTGTATACACCATCTTTTTGGCATTCATTGTATTGTGCAAAAAGATTGGTACTTGGATTTTCTGTGTCATCATCGGTAATATCCACGGCCTCATCTGCCAAGATAGCTGTGAGTTGCCATTGCCCAACCAATTTTTCTTCGTTGGCCTCCAATGCTCCGGAAAAATCTTCAGGACAATCAGCGCCATCATCCGAACTGCACGAAAGAACAAGTCCACTCATCACAAACAATCCAACGATACTAAAAATTACTCGCTTCATAGTAAAATCAAAATTTTAAGGTTTATAGATTGATGGGAGACTTACAAGAAGGTTGCATCAACGGAACCGATTTTTTTTACGAAGTGGCACGAATCTATTCTCCATTGGGCGCAACATCGGGCAACACTGCTATGTAATGTCCGTGGCTTTTGACCATCTCCATAATAGGCCCCGCATCAATATGGGTTTGTATGGATTCCACTCGAAAAATATTGTCACAATCCTCCAAATCAAAGTTCATGCGGTATTCAGGGAACACGTTTTGTAGCAGTTCCAAGAGTCTATTTGCTACATCTGGGTTTTGAATATTGGTCTGGAATACTTCTACCATTCTTCAGGTTAACCTTTTTAAGTCAAAACATAAATGGAACCCTATTGCTTTGGATTCTCAACATATTTTTTGAAATTGTCCAAAATGGCCTGCCATCCGTCTCTTTGCATGTCCATCGGGTTTTGATCCTCTGGATCAAACGTTGTGGTCACAAGGGTATTATCGTCCGTTTCCTCAAAAAGGGTGGTTGCCTGTCGTCCGTCGGTCATGGTATATGAAATTTTCTTCATGGGGACGACCTCATCGTAGATGGCTTCAAAATCAAATCCCAAACTGCCATCTTTGGCCTCCATTCGGGCAACATACTTTCCTCCCACCCTTAGATCGTTTTTAACTTTCGGGCAACACCAATCTTCCGAGGCAAAGTTCCATTGGGTGATATGTTCCGGTTGAACCCAGCATTCCCAAACTTTTTCAATTTTTGCGTTTATCGTAGTACTGATTTTAATTTTATCCTGTTCCATGTAAATCTTGCTTTTTTGATTATCCAAAAATGGGGTTGTACCGATCTCGATTTTCATACATGATCCAACCCAAAATGGCGGCAAGGACCAAAGCGATGATCAATCCACTGGTGTTCACTACGATGTTCACAAGTAAAATCCCTACCATAACGGGCAAAATAATAAGTGCCCCCAAGGCCCTGGTCTTGGGAAGAATGATGAGAATCCCCCCTACCAATTCGGCACTGGCCACCAAGGGTAGTAACCATGCTATTTCCATCATGGCCTCAAAATCGCTCATTAACTCCGCAGGCATTTCCTCCGGCGTGGGCATATAGTTGAAAAACTTGTTCAAACCTGCGTTGATGAACATAAGCCCAAACAGTAGGGCAAGTACGAATTGAATCTTTTTCTTCATTGTGATGATTTTTAATGGTTATTTATTTGTTGTACGCTGCTTCAAGTTGCTGAACGTCCAGTTTTTGCATTGTGTACAGGGCAGACATCATATTTTGGATCCTGGCCGGTTCACCATGGGCCACTTTTTTCAAAAGGAATTCTGGGACAATTTGCCAGGACACCCCATATTTGTCTTTTAGCCAACCGCATTGCGACTCGCTTCCCCCATCTTTGATGAGTTCGTTCCAAAAATAGTCCACTTCTTTTTGATCTTTACAATTGACAAATAAGGAAATGGCCTCATTGAAGGGTATATCCGTATCCGTTCCATTGTCCATGGCCATAAAAGTTTGGCCTGCCAACGTAAATTGGGCATGCTTTACCATTCCTTCCGGTCCGGGCTCATTGGCTTCATATCGGGATACCCCTTCCAAACTGGAATCTGAAAAAACTGAAATGTATTGGTGTATTGCTTTTTCGGCATTGCCCTGCTGGTTGCCCGAAAACATGAGCAAGGGGGCAATGGATTGATCTACATCGTTGGGATTTCCTTGCATTAATTGCCAAGAAACTCCAAATCGGTCGGTGACCCAACCGTAATGCTCGCTCCAAGGATACGAGTCCAACGGCATCAAGATCCGTCCGCCATCACTTAATCTTTCCCAAACGTTGTCCACTTCTTCTTTTGTTTTAAAAAGTGCAAAAAATGAAATGGATGGGTTAAGCTGAAATTGAGGCCCTGCATCAAAAGCATGGAAAGTCACCCCATTAAGGTCAAAACTTCCGGTTTGGATCGTGTGCGATGGAAATGGACCTCCCTCGGGCCATCTCTTCATTGAGTTGATCTTGGAATTGGGAAATAGGGATACATAAAAATTTATCGCCTCTTCCGCTTGGTCATCAAACCATAGAAATGGAGTGATTTTCTGTTGTTCTTTGATTGTTTTCATGTTTGTTTATTTTAATGATCTGTGTTTGTTGGGTAATCTTCAAGAGACTATTTCGTCTTGTTTTTCCTTGTATCGATGGGCCGCCATCCGTTTGATCAAATCCAACGGAAGAGGTTGGTCATGTGGAAATTGCACCGAACCTTTCCCGGTCTTGTATTTGGAAAGCTCTTGACCGAACCTTTTATGCGTTGAGGGAATGGCATAGAACCCAATATGCTTTTCGTAGGCCGCGTAATACACCAAGATTCCATGATATTTTAGCGCCGGCATATTATAACTGATGACCTCTTGGGCCAAAGGAGCCACTTCCTTCAATGCTTCACGTATGGCGTTCATGCGTTCCAACGCATGTTGCGGGACACTTTGAAAATATGCATCCACCGTTTCAAATTTTACTTTTTCCATACCCTTAAATTGTTATCGTTTGCAATGGAACAACCACTGATGTCCATATTTATCAATCAATCCCCCAAAAAGATGTCCCAAGAAGGTTTTATCCAAAGGATAAATGCTGGTTCCACCTTCCTTTAAATTGTTGTAGTATTTCTGGATCCGCCCCTCATCCGTACTATCAACAAGGATGGAAATGGAATTTCCCTTGATCAATTTCTCGTTGATCATGTCGGTGCCCATCAAAAGCATATTGTCCGCTTTGAGTGCTGCCTGCACTACATATTTTCTAATATTGGGTGGAAATTGCGTCTCATTTGGGGTGTCTTCAAGTGTTTGAATGTTCAATTCACCGCCCAAACATTCCTTATAAAACTCCATGGCTTCCCTGCAATTCCCATTAAATGTAAGATATGTAATGATTTGATTCATACTATTCGTTATCAAGATCCATACAAATTTGGCAATCATTATACAGAAAAAAAGGGTGTAAAAACGGCTATTACAGGGGTTGATTCCGCCATGCAATTTTGTTACATTTGATATGTGAAAACAATATCCATACTAGTCCCCGAAACTGCTGTTGCCTCTGGCGTTACAGGACCACGCTACCTTTTTACCACAGCCAATCAATTTTTACAGGCTGGTGGTCAAGACCCGCTTTTTAAAGTGCAGATGGTAGGGCAAACCAAGGAAGTACGCATTCAAGATGGAGCGTATACCATTACCGCAGATGTCCTTATGAAAGATGCCCAACAAGCCGACTTGGTCATTATTCCCCCTTTGTTTGGTAACATGGACGCTGCTGTTGCCCTGAATAAGGCAACACTGCCGTGGATCATTGAGCAGCACTCCAATGGTGCTGAAATCGCCTCCTTATGCGTGGGGGCTTTTTTATTGGCCTCAACTGGATTGTTGGATGGTAAAAAATGTTCTACCCACTGGGCCTTCTATAGCGAATTCAAGGAACATTTCCCAAAGGTTGAAGTTGTGGATGGTGGGGTCATTACAGAGGAAAATGGGATCTACTCCAGTGGTGGCGCCAATTCGCTTTGGAACCTGCTACTTTATATATTGGAAAAATATACGGACCGTGACATTGCCATCTTGGCCTCCAAATATTTTGCCATTGATATTGACCGGAACAGCCAAGCTGCCTTTATGATGTTCCGTGGACAAAAAAACCACAATGATGAGGCCATAAAACAGGCACAGGAGCATATCGAAAAAAATTATCAAGAAAAAATAACAGTGGATGATCTTGCCCAAAGGGCAGCGGTGAGCCGTAGAAGCTTTGAGCGGAGGTTTAAACAAGCCACAGACAATACAGTGATCGAGTACCTCCAAAGAGTAAAGGTGGAAGCGGCAAAACGTAGTTTTGAATCTACGCGCATGAACATTTCAGAAGTGATGTTCAATGTTGGCTATACCGATTCCAAAGCCTTTAGGAATGTCTTCAAAAAGATTACCGGGCTCACACCAATTGAATATCGAAATAAATACAACAAAGAGATTATTTCTGATTAAATAGTGTACCGTACCACCCTGTTACTGCCATATCCATTGGGTATTTGCCCTACCTTTTTATTGGAAGTTGGACAGCAATTTTCATTTTGATCAATTGATCGTTAGCTTTGCGCCCCAAAAAACATGACCTGTAGGCTAGAGAAGAAAGGGCTGGAAGAACTCAACACTACAAATATTTTGCCCCAAACACCCTTTTGGGGGCGCATAAAAAGAAATCAAGGTTTTCTCCCAAATGGCTTTGAACTGACCGTGTCAAAAGATATGTTGGTCAACAGGGAGGATTCGCTCTCCAAGGTTGGGGACGATTTATTGGTGCTGACCAAATATATAGATAACGACAGTTGTTATGCCTATGTTCCCTATGGCCCAAAATTGGAGCCTTCATTTGAAAACCAAGGGCTGTTCTTGGAGCAATTGTCAGAATCAATAAAACCCTATTTGCCACCCAACTGTATTTTTATCCGGTATGATTTAATATGGGAAAATCAATGGGCCGTTGAAGAGGAGTATTTTGATGGTTCCGGAAATTGGACCGGATCTCCTTCCAGTCACATCCAAGAATACAGGGTGAACTTCAAAACAGCAAAATGGAACTTAAAAAAAAGTGTCAGCGATGTCCTGCCCAAGAATACTTTTTTTCTCGATCTCACCATAGAGGAGCAGGAATTGCTTAAAAATATGCGATATAACACCCGATATAATATCAAAAAATCCATAAAGAACGGGGTTAGGGTCCAAGAGTATGGTATTGAGCAGATGGAGGATTGGTACAGATTATATCTTGATACGGCTCTTCGACACAATATGCCCTTACAAAACCAGGAATTCTTTTCAACCATTCTAAAAAATCAGGATAATGGCGAAAAGGGTGTAAAAGTAAAAATGTTGATGGCCGATATTGATGGGGAATTTTTGTCCTCCATGTTTTTGGTGCTTTCAAAAAAACGGGGCACCTATTTGTACGGGGCGTCGGCAAGCTCCAAAAATAATTTAATGGCAAGTTATGCCCTTCAGTGGGAATCCATCAAAATGGCAAAAGAATGGGGATGTACGGAATATGACATGTTTGGTTCAGCTCCCAATTTGCAACAGACACATCCTTTGCACGGGGTACATGTATACAAAAAAGGGTTTGGCGGCAATTTGTTCCATAGAATGGGATGTTGGGACTACCCTTTCCATGAAAAACTCTACGATCTGTATCGTTTTCAAGAATTAAAAAACCATGATGCTTAACGAACGATTTTGTGGGGACCCACAGTTTCTTTGGCATCCTTTCGTTTTTTTCATAAAAAAAGCCCCATGTTCAGGGGCTTTTTCTTTGGGCTTAAAAGCAAACAATCATTGCTTGTTTTGCTGCTTTTTGATGGTTTTTTCATCAATATCATATGTGTTTGTATCGATATTGGTATTCGCTGTTGGGTTTGTGGGATTGTTCTGTTTTACTTTTCTTTTAAATTTTCTTTTGTCTTCTGTCCTGCTCATATTCCTTTTTTTTGATTCAAGTTTCATATTCCGTTACAGCGGGCTGCAACGGTATCCATTTTGGATATATACCAATATAACAGTACTATGCCTTCAGGTTTGACGCTAAAAAAGTAAAACTTGACGCTTTTGCCATTATGCATAAACTTGAACCATTCAATTTTGCCTCATATAATTATGGGCATATCAAGGGCCTAAAACGATCACCATCCATTGGTTGTGTCATATCCATAAATCCCAGTCAGGTTCTTACCCTATTTTTCCACTTATCAACAACCCAAATATTAACTGGAACAGGAGCTAATGTTACAAACACAACACGAAAGCATAAAGTTAGACATTTCCATATTTAGGCTTAAAATTTCATCAAAATAGCAATATGCTAGGGGCAAATGTGCGATATTCCAATTCCAAGGGGGGTTATGCATCATATTTTACATGATATGCTTCATTTCTTTTAGTGTCCACAGAACACCAACAATATCTTTGTTGCACAATGTATATAATCCATTGACTAACTTAAACTTGAAGATTATGATTAAACTAAAACATGCGGTCATAACCCTATTGATAATGATTGGGCCTTTGGCGTATTCGCAATCATTGACCGTGTCGGGAACTGTTACCGATGAAACGGGGTCTCCTCTTCCTGGTGCTACAGTAGTGGTATCCGGAACTACAAATGGGACCCAAACAGATTTTGATGGGAATTACACAATTTCCGATGTATCATCCGATGCTACCTTGGTAGTTAGTTACATTGGTTATCTGCGTCAACAGATTTCTGTAAATGGAAGAACTTCCATCAACGTAAGCCTGGCTGAAGATTTACAGGCTTTGGACGAAGTTGTTGTGGTGGCCTATGGTTCACAATCAAGATCTGAGGTAACGGGTGCCATTTCAACCGTTGGTGCTGAAGAGATTAGTGCCTTGCCCGTGGCAACAGCAGACCAAGCATTACAAGGTAGGGCCGCTGGTGTAACCGTAACCAATAGTGGTGCACCTGGTGTAGCACCTGTTGTTCGTATCAGGGGTGTGGGTTCACCGAATGGTGGTGATCCCCTAGTAGTAATAGATGGTGTCATCTCTAGTGGACTTGGATCTATTAACCCTAACGATATTGAAAGTATCAACGTGCTTAAAGATGCTGCAACGGCGGCGGCTTACGGTTCACAGGCTGCCAATGGTGTTATCGTTGTTACTACGAAGCAAGGAAAGGCCGGTAAAACTGAGGTCACTTTCAACACCTATACGGGCGTTCAATTCGTTACAGAACGTTTTGACCTATTAAACACGGAGCAATACTTGACTTTCATTGAGGAAGCTTTTGGTACGGTTCCTACAACTCCATTGAGTTCTTCTGGCAACAATACCGATTGGCAAGATGCCATTTTTCAGACCGGTCTAATGCAAAATTATGATGTAGGCATGGCAGGGGGTAATGAGAATAGTAATTTCAGAGCCTCTGTGGGTATGCTAAAACAAGAAGGTACCATTATTGAAACTGGTTACAACCGATACAATGCTCGTTTAAACAGTAACTTTAATGTTAACGATAAATTAAAGGTTGGTCAAACCTTGGCTGTAACTTTTAGGGATATTACCCCAGAGGTCAATGGAAATAACACGAATAGGTCGCTCATTGAGCACGCTATTAAAAGTGCACCATACCTGCCCATTTACAATCCGGACAACCTTGGAGGTTTTCAAGGCCCCACATCAGCGTTGGATGGCCAAGATGCCGAAAACCCTGTGAGAATACAGCAAAATGGAAGCCGTAAGACCAAGGGCACCGAGATTTTTGGAAGTTTATTTGCGGAATATGAACTATTGAAAGGCTTGAAATTTAGGTCTCAGTTTGGTTTGGAATACAGCTACAATAACTTTGATAGTTTTACTCCTTCCTTTGATGATGATAGCAATGGGCAATCAACACACGCTCAGGCTTTTGCTGCAATCACGAAAAACGCTTCAAACTTTAGAAGATTTCTGTATACCAATAGCCTTAACTATAAAGTAAGTATCAATGGGGTGCATAATTTGGATGTATTGGCCTTGATTGAAAAGAATGAGGCCGTTTTTAATCAAACAAACACTTCTTCCCAAAATGCGGTTACCAATGATATCACCCAGCATGGTCCAGACCAAGTTGTGGCAACATCAACTACCGACGAGGTGGACAAAATTGGCTATTTGGCACGTCTAAACTACAATTATGACAACAAGTACCTTCTTTCTGGATCTATTCGTCGTGATGGTTCCTCCAGATTTGGACCCAATACCAAATGGGGTACTTTTCCATCTGTTTCAGCGGGTTGGAACATCGCAGCCGAAAACTTCATGGAAGATTCGAACTTAAATATCCTTAAATTAAGGGGAAGTTGGGGTACAACCGGTTTTGATGGCATTCCTAATTATAGATTCGCCACCACATTGAATCCTAACTGGATTTATGTTATAAATGGCGCTCAAGTTGGGGGAACTTCTCCAGCGGGTATTCCAAACCCCGATGTGGCTTGGGAAGAAAGGGAAATGCTGAACGTAGGTCTGGACGTAGGATTGTTCGATAACAAGTTCACAGGTGCCATTGAGTACTACAATAATAAGAGTAATGACTTGTTGATCAATCTGCCATTACCCGGGTCTTTGGGTAGTTTGGCCTCTACCGTGCCAACCAATATCGGTGATGCCGAGGTTAAAGGTTTTGAGGTTAGTTTGGGGTATAACGATTATGAGGGAGATTTTACATGGTCTGCCAACCTTAATTTCTCTACCGCCAAAACCGAAATGCTGAATAAAGGAACTGAAGGTATTGACCAACAATCCACATTTGAAGGATCCATAGTCAATGGTCTTGAAGTAGGCGCTCCAATTTATGCCTTCTATGGATACCAAACCGATGGTATTTACCAAAACCAAGCTGAGGTGGAAGCTGTTTTAGGTACGGAACAAACGGCTATTCAACCAGGTGATATTCGTTTTGTGGATCAAAATGGCGATGGCGAAATCAATAATGATGACCTTGTACAGCTAGGTCAGCCCAACCCAGAATTCACCTACGGGTTTAATTTTGATGCCAACTATAAAAATTGGGACTTTAACCTATTTATAAATGGTGCTGCCGGACATGAAATATACAACACCAATATCTATGATCTAGAGGGTATGCCTAGAACGTTCAATGCTGGTGTGGCTGTTTTGGACAGATGGACTCCAACAAACCCATCCAATTCCATTCCACGTGCATTTGACGGAAACAACGGTATCAATACCGCTTCATCTGATCGATATATTGAAAGTGGTGATTTTACAAGATTAAAAAATGTGACCTTAGGATATACTCTCGGGGATAATTCGATACTTTCAGAGTATTTCTCTCGATTACGGATATATATAAGTGGTCAAAACCTATTGACCTTTACTGATTACTCAGGTCTCGACCCTGAAGTAGGTAATGCAACAACTAATAACTCAGAGTTCGGCGTTGACAGAGGAAAATATCCACAACCAAAATCAGTATTGCTAGGATTACAAGTAACTTTTTAAAAAAATTCTCATGAAAAATAAAATTTTAATAAGCTTAGTTTTCATCATAGCACTAGTTGTTTCTTGTGATGAGGATGCTTTGTTCAAAACCAATCCAAATGAGCTTTCTCCGGAAACCTTTTTTGCAACTGCGGCCCAAGTTGAGTCTGCTGTAAACTCAACGTATGGGTCTTTACAGGAAAGAGGACTTTATTCTCGTCATATGTTTTTTATGATGGACAATATGTCCCAAGAGAATGGTCGTAACCAACAGTTGGAAGCGGATAAGGTAGAATATATTCAGTTCTCCTTCAATTCAAACCACGTATCCATTCCGCTATATTGGGATGCATGTTATCGCGGCATAACCAATTGTAACTTGATTATCAATAACGAAGAAAAAATCAATGCACTTCCCAATTCAGAACTTACTGGACCAATGAAGGCCAAATTTATTGGAGAGGCCAAGTTCATGAGGGCTTTGTATTATTTCTTTTTGGTAACACGTTTTGGTGGTGTACCCATAAACGATGGTAATAGCTCCGAAGGACAGCCCAGGGCATCTGTGGATGACATCTACAGTATTATCATACAAGATTTAACCGATGCAACAACTTCCTTGCGCTCCAAAAACGTTGAAGATACGGGTAGAGCCACACGGGAAGCTGCCATAGCCTTGTTGGGTAAAGTTTACTTGTTCAGGGACAATAAATCCGCTGCATTGACCGAGTTTGAGAAAATATACGGTGCTTTCGAGTTGGAGGAAAACTATTTTGACAACTTTACAGAGGAAAACGAATTTGGAAAAGAGTCAATATTCGAAGTAGTGTATGATGATGAAATTGGAGGACAACCTTGGGGAATTCCTTCCACAGGTGTGGCAGAAGCCGGTTTTAGAGGCCAAGAATATGGTCTTCTAAATTGGTTCAACGTCCACATTTCCGATGATCTTTTGGATGAATTTGAGCCCGGTGATGGTCGAATTCAAGATAATTTTTACCAAGCAGGTGATGCGTATTGCTGTGGCATCATTCAAGAAAGCGATTTAGCCGATGCTAGTGGTACCATCCGTAGAGCGGGTTGGAAGAAATACCAAAACTATCATGCTGAAGCTTCAGAAGATCAACAATCTGGCATCAATTTTAAGTATTTGCGTTATGCCGATGTACTGCTAATGATGGCCGAATGTGTATATGAAAATGACCCTGCAAGGGCTGTTGGCTATATTAATGAGGTCAGGACCAGGCCAAGTACAGGTCTCGATCCTTTACCAACAACATTGTCCTCTGCCCAGGTTTTTGATGCCATTGTTCATGAAAGAAAAGTTGAACTGGCAGGCGAGCAAGTGAGATTCAACGATATTTTACGTTGGGGCATTGCCGATACCGAATTGGCAGGGAGCAACTTCCAAGCTGGCAAGCATGAGCTGCTGCCTATACCTCAAGGGGAAATCAATGCTAATTCGGCATTAACAGACGCTGATCAAAACCCAGGGTACTAAGATTTTAATTTTGAGTTAGTTTTTTTTGAATTAATTTTTAGTGGAAACAGCGTGTAGAAATACACGCTGTTTTTTATCTGTATAATTTGAATATTGTTGGAAATGCGTCTCACAAAGGTTTTTAAGAGTTCTTGTTCAGTAGTTTTTGGTTTGATAAGTGCAGTACTGTTTTACAATTGCGGTGAAAAAAATGCACCCGTGATAACCCCAGATGCAAAGATTTTTTCTGCCCGTAATGCTACAGAGACTGGGGTGGATTTTGCCAATCACCTGACCGAAAATGACTCGTTGAACTATTTCACCTACTCCTACCTCTATATGGGAGGTGGTGTAGCCACTGGCGACATTAACAATGACGGATTAATAGACATCTATTTTACAGGCAATCAAGTCTCCAACAAATTATACCTCAATAAAGGCAACCTGCAATTTGAGGACATAACCCAAAGTGCCGGCGTAGCCGGTGATGATAGATGGTACACGGGTGTGGCCATGGGAGATATCAACGGAGACGGGTACTTGGACATCTACTGCTCCGTAGGTGGCAAATTTGCTCCCAAAAACAACCAACTGTTCCTCAACAACGGTGATGGGACATTCTCTGAAAAAGCGGCCGAATTCGGTTTAAATGATCCCGGAAACAGCGTTCAATCAACTTTCTTCGACTACGACAAGGATGGAGATCTAGACCTGTATGTGGCCAACTACCCTCCCACTCCATTTAGTTCACCCACCTTTGTGTACACCTACAGAATGAACAATGTAACGGATATAGAATCCGATCATCTCTATAGAAACGATGGCGACCGTTTTACCGATGTCACCAATGAATCGGGATTAAGGGCCTTTGGGCTGTCTTTGAGTGCCACTGTTGGCGACCTCAACAATGATTCATGGCCCGATCTATATGTTTCAAGTGATTTCAATTCACCAGACCTCATGTATTTGAACAATCAAGACGGTACATTTAGGGAAGTGGTCAAGGAAGCCACCTCCCACACGGCCTTTTATGGTATGGGCGTGGATATCGCCGATTTTAATGATGATGGCAATCTGGATATTTTTCAAGTGGATATGGATGCCCAGACCAATCGGCGTAAGAAAGCAAATATGGCCAGTATGAACCCAAAATTGTTCTGGGATGTGGTCAATGCCGGGTTTCATTACCAGTACATGCACAACTGCCTTCAATTGAATTCCGGGTTCTACGAAGATGGAGTGCCCCATTTTTCCAACATTTCCAGGATTACCGGAACTTCGTCCACAGATTGGAGCTGGGGTCCCCTTTTTGCCGATTTTGACAACGATGGCCTAAAAGACCTCTTTGTATCCAATGGCACCCGAAGGGAAATCAACAACAACGACTACTTCAACAAAATAGAGGAAATGGACAATAAAGGAGACAGCCTCCTTCAATTAAGCCTGCAAATTCCCTCTGAAAAAATAGACAACTTCATCTTCCAAAATAAGGGAGATCTAAAATTTGAAAGATCCAACGAAAAATGGGGAATTGAATACAAAGGGTTTTCCAATGGTTGCGCCTATGCCGACTTGGACAACGACGGCGATCTGGAGATCATCACCAATAATCTTGATGACTTTGCCTCAATCTTTGAAAACAAAAGCGCAGCGCGGAATGGTTATGTAAAAGTGGCTTTCGCAGGCCAAAAAGGAAATAGTTTTGGGCTTGGCACACGGGTGTATGTCACCACGGAAGGCCGCACTCAAATGCAGGAATTGACCACAACAAGGGGGTTCCAATCCTCGGTGGCGCCCGAACTCCATTTTGGACTTGGGGATTTTAAAGAAATTGACGAACTCATGGTAGTTTGGCCCGATGGTAAGGTGCAACACTTGAACGGGATCGGTTCCAATCAAAAATTAGTGCTGAATTATTCCGATGCGACCACTTCAGAAAAAAATACCGGAACCGCATCAAGGCTTTTTCAAAAAGATACTACCCAACTTTTCCCTGAATATGCACATCAGGAAAATGAATATGATGATTTTGCAAAACAGGTGCTCCTTCCGCATAAAATGTCTTCTTTTGGCCCTGCCCTCGCCGTAGGCGATATAAATGGGGATGGCTTGAGCGATTATTTTGTGGGTGCTTCAAAAGGGTTTTCCGGTGCTCTTTTTATTCAGACCTCAACAGGATTTGAAATGGGCGATTCCCAGTTCTTGGAACAGGATAAAGACAGCGAGGACAATGGTGCCCTGCTGTTTGATGCGGACGGTGACGGCGATAATGATCTATATGTGGTGAGCGGTGGTTACGAGTTTGCTCCAGATTCCGATCAGCTTGCAGACCGACTCTATATAAATGATGGGACAGGAAACTTCACCAAGGCTGAAACAGCGGCAATGCCCCCATTACATGCAAGTGGGTCAAATGCCTACCATGGTGATTTTAACAAAGACGGAAAAGAGGATTTGTTGGTATTGGGGCGACAGGTGCCAGGAAATTACCCCTCCCCCGCCCAGAGCTATATTTTGATGAACAACAGCACCCCTGACCAAATTGCTTTTGAGCCTGTCCAAAACATGCAACCTGAAGGTTTTGAGGCATTGGGCATGGCCACGAGCGCGGTATTGACCGATTTTAACAACGACGATTGGTTGGATATCATCGTGGTTGGGGAATGGATGCCAATCCGGGCTTTTAAGAATACAGGATCAGGTTTTGTGGAAGCTTCCGAAGAAATGGGACTGAACATTGATACCACTGGTTGGTGGTGGAGCATTGAACAGGGTGATTTTGATAATGATGGCGATATGGACTATGTGGTGGGCAATAATGGCCTAAACTATAAATACAAAGCCACCGAAGATGAGACCTTTGATATTTTCGTGAACGATTTTGATAAGGATGAGAGTGTGGATATTGTGCTCAGTTATTACAATGAGGGAAAACAATATCCGCTCAGGGGAAGGGAATGTTCTTCGCAGCAAATTCCTGGGATCAAAAAGAAATTTGAAGATTACGAAAGTTTCTCGCAGGCCACTTTGGTAGATGTTTATGGCGAAAAGCCCTTGGAATCTTCATTGCATTATCAGGTAAAGTCATTTGCAAGTGTCTATCTGGAAAATAAGGATGGTAAGTTCATTATACATCAACTGCCAAGAGAGGCGCAACTTTCCAGTATCAACCAAATCTTGGTTGATGATTATGACAAAGACGGGGCTTTGGATTTTCTGATTGCTGGAAACCTGTATGTTTCAGAAGTGGAAACCCCTCGCAATGATGCCAGCTATGGCCTTTTGCTAAAAGGTGATGGAAAAGGAGGTTTTGAAGCAGTCAAAGCCTCGGAAAGTGGATTTTTTGTTCCCGGGGATGTCAAAAATATGGCCATAATTGAGGTGAACAGCAAAAAGTACCTTCTTGTTGCCAAGAATGACGACGCCATGCAATATGAACGCATAAATTAGGCATGCTGCCCAGATAGAACAGCAATGCCCAGAGAAAAACTATACCTTCAAAAATTAGTTGTAGGGGTTCAGTGTTTCAATAAATCCATCGGCATTGTGCGTAATTTCAGCCACCTTTATTGATCTTAGGTGGGTCACGCCCTTGGATAGACTGGAGTCATGGTAAAACAAATACCATTTCCCTTCCACTTGGCAAATGGAATGGTGAGTGGTCCAACCTACCACAGGGTTTAAGATGCGGCCTGCATAGGTAAACGGTCCGTATGGACTGCTGCCTATGGCATAACAAATAAAGTGCGTATCCCCCGTTGAATAGGAAAAATAGTATTTTCCTTGGTGTTTGTGCATCCATGCCGCTTCAAAAAAACGACGGTCATTATCGCCTGCCAAAAGCAACTCACCCTTCTCGTCCAAGATTTGGACCTGCTTTGGTTCTTCCGCAAATTCCAGAAGGTCATCAGTGAGTTTAGCCACTAGGGGCAACAGGGCGGGTTCATCATCCTTCGGCAAAAATGCGGTGGGACTTTCGGGCTGTTCAGCTTTGAATTTTCCTGTTCTCCAACGCTGAAGCTGTCCACCCCATAATCCACCAAAATACATGTAATAACTACCATCTTCGTCTTCAAAGACAGCCGGGTCAATTGAAAAGCTATTTTTTATGGCCTCTGGTTGCGCTACAAACGGTCCTATTGGAGAATCACTTACGGCCACCCCTATCCTGAATATTCCATCAAAGTCCTTTGCTGGAAAATAGAGGTAATATTTGCCATTTTTATGGGCTGCATCTGGGGCCCACATTTGTTTTTCTGCCCAAGGCACATCATTTACATGCAGTGCAACGCCATTATCCTTGGCTTCTGAGTCTATGGAATCCATCGAAATCACGTGGTAGTCTTCCATGGCAAAATGACTTCCCAAATCATCAAATGCTTCGCCAGCATCGATGTCATGCGAGGGATAAATGTATATTTTTCCATCAAAAACATGGGCAGAGGGGTCTGCCGTATAGATATGTTTTACCAAAGGCGAAGAGATGGCGTTTTCGTTCAATGTATCAAAATCAATATGTGCTGTGGATTCTTCAGGCATATATAAGCAATTTTTATTCTATTCGTTTCTTCTTTGATTCAATTCAGTCTCTATCTGTACTTCCATTTTCTTGTTTATTTCGTAAAAGAACAACAAGCCAATCCCAATCAAAAATGGAATTGCAGGATAGATGCTTACCAACATTCTTGTTCCTTGAATGGCACTTTCAGGCTGTACGATGGCTTGTCCAGCCACCGCAGCTTCCTTGGCTATATAATCGTACAGTCCCAAAATCCATGTGACCAATGCGCTTCCTATGCTCAATCCGCCTTTAAGCCCGACCATCATGGCCGAAAAAATAATGGCGGTTGCCCGTCGGTTGTTCTTCCATTCTGAAAAATCGGCAACATCGGCAATCATGGCCCACAACAAGGGAATGGTAAGGCCATAGAAAAAGCCATGCAATATTTGTGAAATAAAAATCATTTCCACAGCCGTTTTGGGAAAGAAATAAAAGACTATTATGAACACGGTGGATAGAAACAGTGCGATTCTGAACACATCCTTTTTCCCATATTTGTCGGCAAATCTTTTTGAAAAGGTAATCCCCACGATCATAAAAATAATGCCCCCGGCATTGAACAGGCCAAAACCGGCAGAAACCGGATTCTCACCAAAAAAATTGACTCCGATACCTGATAGGGAATTTAAAATGGGACTGATGAACTCCGAGAGTCTTTCTTTGTTGACATAATTTTCAAAATAATAGACATATGACCCCCCTTTCAAGGCCAAAGTGATAAAAACCAAGGTGGTTACCAACAGCATAATGACCCATGGCCTATTTTTGAACAAATCGGTCAGGTCTTCTTTGAGGTTGGATTTTTGTTCTGGTTTGGGTACGATCCGTTCTTTGGTGGTAAAAAAGGTAATCACCAACATAACTGTTCCAATAACTGCCAGCCAGGTCATCACTATTTCTATTCCTACCGCCTTGTCACCGTCCCCTGCAGATTCAATTATGGGCAGCATGAACACCTGTACAAAGAATTGGGCGAACATGACCGCTACGAAACGATAAGAGGATAGGCTGTTTCTATCTGCCATATCGCCGGTGATCACCCCGCTCAATGCGGAATAGGGTAGATTATTGGCCGCATACAACAAAAGCAACAAGGTATAGGTTACTGCTGCATAAATGACCTTTCCCTTATAGTCAAAATCGGGAGTACTAAAGGCCAACAATGCAACCAAGCCAAGGGGAATGGCGGTATATAAAATCCAAGGTCTAAACTTTCCCCATCTGGATTTTGTCCTATCGGCCAATGCACCAATAATGGGATTAAAACCGAATGCGGCTATAAGGCCCACGGTCAACATAATGGCCGAAGCGTGATTGGTCTCAAGGCCATAGATGTCCGTGTAGAAATAGGCAAGATAGGTCATTAGGGTTTGAAAGACCAGATTGGCAGAAAGGTCTCCCAGACTATATCCGATTTTTTCCTTTACGGATAATTTTTGGGAATTTGTAGTCATTGAAGTATGTGTAGTTGATTGATTATGTTGATCAGTTTGCTTTCAGTGCAAGTACACTGTCGTAAGCTTTTTTGGGCAGATACTCCCTATCAAAGAGCAAGGGATAATTGGAACGTCCCCTTATAGGCCAATTATTAAGCCAGGTATTTCCATCATTGATACCCCAAAAGGTAACTCTATCCATGTTGTCCTTATGTTTCAGGAAGATTTTAAAAATGTCCTTATACCGTTGTGCCAATTGTATTTTCACAGAGTCCGGCAACTCATCGGGATAAGGATTCATCTTTTCACTGTTTTCAAAGTTTTGACTGACTTCTGCGCCCTCAAGGTCCCAAGGGTTGGGAAGTACGGTGATATCGAGCTCGGTAATGGATACTTTCACCCCTAAATCACTATAGGCTTTGATGCTTTTTTCAATTTCGGCCAAAGAAGGTTGTGTCAACCCCCAATGCCCTTGCATTCCCACACCATCTATTTTTATGCCTTTTTCTTGCAACCGTTTTACCAAACGAACCACACCTTCCCTTTTCTCCGGGTTGCAGAGATTATAGTCATTGTAAAGCAATTTTACATCAGGGTCGGCGGAAGCCGCAAGTTGAAAAGCGGTCTCGATATAATCCTCCCCCAACACCTTTAAAAAAACAGATTCCCTGAGGGTTCCGTCCTCATTCAAGGCTTCATTGACCACATCCCAAGCATCAATTTTACCTTTATATCTGTTGACAATGGTATTGATATGGTCCTTGAGGTAATCTGCCATAAGGGTGCTATCCGTAGTTTGGGCCATATAATCCGCCAATTGGCTATGCCAAACCAAGGTATGTCCCAATGTGAACATATCGTTGTTTTCGCCCAAAGCCACATACTTATCGGATATATCAAAATAAAAAGAATCGGGTTGGGGATGAATGTTCATCCATTTCATTTCATTTTCAGGACTAATGGCGTTAAATTCTTTGATGAGCAGCTGCACTCCCAAAGAATCCCGCTCTTCAATAAGTTGTCGGTTTATGGCCACTCCAATTAGAAAATCATTGGAAAAGGCTTTTTGAAGCGTCAATACTTCTTGGGTATCCTTTGAGGTGTTTTTTTCACCGCAGGCATGTAGCATTATCAAAATGCCCATAAAACATAAAAACATGCCTTTCTTTCTATTTGTATTCATGGAATTATATTAAAAAAATCACCGAGGCCCAATCCATATCCATGAATAAAAGGCCTTGGCAATCTTACAAGTTCTCAATCCATAAAGATGATGTTAATTGGGTAAAACCACTATTACAAATGCGGCAGTCTATGAAACATTTGTAGCATGATCTGATCTTGGGGCAAACCCGTTAGAAAAAGTATCTGCAATAAATCCATATGCCAAAGTGTGTAAGTGTACAACACCTCCCTTATTTCAATTCTGTGGGCAATACGCCAAACTGTGCCTTAAAACATTTGGTGAAATACGAAGGGGATGAAAAGCCCACTTTGTAGCACACCTCACTTATTGATTCTGTGCCATTTTCAATGAATCGTTTTGCGTGTTCCAAGCGTATTTTACGCAAAAACTCTGTAACGGTTAACCCTGTCATGGCCTTGATTTTACGATACAGTTGGCTGCGGCTCAGATGCAACTCCTCTGCCAGGGATTCCACATTTAGGTTCTCATCGGCGATGTTCTTTGTGATGTAATTCAACACTTGGGTCATAAAGTTCTTGTCCAGTGAAGAGGTGTTGTCCGGGATTTTAAAATTATCCGAGTCACTTAAATATTTATTGAACAAAACCTGTCTACTTTGGATAATTTGCCGAAGCTGGGCCCGGAGAACCTTCATCTCAAAAGGTTTACTTAGGTAAACATCCGCCCCAGAGTCAATCCCCTTGACCCAATCGTCTGTCATTGACTTGGCAGTCAACATCAGTACCGGGATATGGCTGGTTTTTAGATCTTGTCTAATGCGCCTACAAAATTCAAATCCGTCCATTTCAGACATCACCACATCGGTAATAATCAAGTCGGGAAGTCTCTTTAAGGCAATTTCCAGCCCCTGCACCCCATTGACCGCTTCCAAAATGGTGTATTCGCTTTCGAGCTCATTCTTGAGATAGGTCCGCAATTCAGCATTGTCTTCGGCAATGAGCAGTGTTTTGTTGGAACCGGTTGTATATTCCACTGCATTGTTCTCCGGTTTTGGAAGAACAGCTTCGTTTTTTGTGGTCTCTGGAGAGGCCAGCAGTTCATTGTGGTTAAAATGTGTATTGCCCAAGGGGAGAAAAATCCTAAACTTGGTGCCTACCCCTTCTTCACTTTCCACAATGACCTTTCCTTTCAATAGGTCCACAAAGCTTTTTACCATTTCCAGACCAATGCCCGTACCGCCATAATATTGGCTGTTCATTTCCTTCACTTGATAAAATCGTTCAAATATTTTTTCAAGTTCATCTTTTTTGATGCCGTGCCCTGTGTCCTCTATATAAATCTCCAAAGCCTGCACTTGCTCAGGCCCGTCTATTAACGGGAAAACAATGTTTTGCCCACATTTAAAGACACCAACGGTTATAAATCCATTATCCGGGGTTATTTTAAATGCGTTGGAAAGAATGTTGAAGATAACCTTTTCCAAAAGTGAGGGGTCGCTCCATAGCGCAATGGGGTCATCATCAGATTCCACCATGAGGATAATGTTCCTAAGTGCGGCTTCTTCTTCAAAATGACCAGCGACCTCGGTCACAAAAGATACTGCTTCCAATTCTGAAGCCTTCACGGAAAACTTATTGATCTCCAGTTTTCTAAAATCCATCAATTCATCAATAAGTCGTTTTAATCTTGATGTATTCTTATGGATGATTCTGAGTTTTTCAAGGGTCATTTTTGACAACTTATGCCTTGAGCCTTCAAGGATGTCTTCCAAGGGGTTCAAAATAAGCGTCAGTGGTGTTCTAAATTCATGTGAGATATTGGTGAAGAACTGTATCTTTTTATCATTTAGGGCCTCTTCTTGGATCCTTCTTTCCCGTTCTGCGTGGACAATCCTTTTTTCACGGATTCGCTGTGAGATGAACCTGGCCAAAAAATATGAGATAAGGAGTATGGCCAAGATATAAGATCCCAAAGCCAAATTGGTTGCCCACCAAGGTCTTAGAATGGTAATCTGCAAGGTCTTTGGAGTTTCGTTCCACACACCATCATTGTTGGCAGCCTTTACTTTAAAGGTATAGTCGCCCGGAGAAAGGTTGGTATAGGTTGCGCTCCTAGTTTGCCCAACAAAGTTCCAAGCATCATCAAAACCTTCCAGCATATAAGCGTATTGGTTCTTTTTGGGCCGGGTAAAATTTATGGCGGCGTACTCAATGGTAAACACCGACTGTTTGTGCTCCAAGGTAAGTTTATCGGTCTCGCCAATGACCTTTTTTATAGGTGATTCGTTATCATTTGGCCCAACCCTCTTATTAAAAAGCCTTAGATCCGTGAAATACACCTCCGGTTTGTAGGTATTGGTCTTTACATGGTTTGGGTCGATATAATTAATACCCCCGTAGTTTCCGAAATAGAGTGTTCCATTGGCATCCTTGAAGGCCGAATTAAAGTTAAAGTCGTTTGCCAGTAGTCCATCATTGATGTCAAAATTCTTAAACGTTTGGTTTTCCACATCCAAGTGTGACAATCCATTGTTTCCGCCTATCCAAAGGTCTCCATTGTTGTCTTCAAGAATTGAGGCAATGGTTTCTTGCTTCAGGCCTTCATTTTGTCCGTACCATGTAAAACCATCGCTTTTGGGATCATACTTGCAAAGACCTCCACCATCCGTACCGATCCAGATGTTCCCTCGACTATCCTCGTGCAAAGATACCACCGCATCCACCACAAGGGGGTTGCCCAAACTTTCGTACATGGGACCCCGCAGTGGAATTGCCTTTTGTTCTTGAATTGGTGCCCCATTGTCCACAAGCTTGTAGAGTCCCGCAGTTGTGCCCATCCAAATGGTCTTGTTCTTGTCAACAAGTACAATGCGCATAGCACCTTCACCAGGGCTTGGGTCATTGAATATCTGTTTATTATGATAGATAAACTTCTTTTGCTTTGGATGATAGGAATGTAGCCCTTCAACGTAAGACCCGATCCATATAATTCCTGCTGAATCTTCAGCGAAGCTCATGACCCGGTCAGATTTCAAACCTCCATCTGTGTTTGACGCGGTGTAGTTGATAAAAGTCTTGGAACCGTTGGGCAAATGGTATATTCCCGAATTCCACGTACCCACCCATACATTGTTGCCGCTATCTATAAAAAGAGCCGTTACGTCCTCTGCACTTAAGTAGGCCCCTATGGAATTTCTTGGGTTGGTAAGGTGTACAATGTTTCCTGACTTTGGATTATAGACATCCACACCGCCCCCATCCAAACCAATCCACATCTTTCCATTTTGATCGCCAACAATAGCACTCACTGATGGTGATTGCAAAGAATTATTGACGTTGGCAAGACTTCGTATGTCCTTGAACTTGTTATGAAGTTTGTCATAGACCCCTACCCCGTTATTATAATATCCAATCCAAATACGGTCTTGCCTATCCACAAATATTGCCCAAATGGAGTTGGCTTTTATGCTATTGACATCAAACTTGTTGTATTTGTAATGCTTTACCAGATTCCCATTTTTCTTCAATGCAAAAAGACCGTCGTTTTCGGTGCCGCACAATATGTTTCCATCCGGTGCTTGTGCAATGGACAGGATTCGCTCACTACTTATCCTATAGTTATGTGTTTTGAAAGTGTTAAAGGGGGTTATTTCAACTTTTACCAAGCCATTCTGAAAAGTTCCTATCCATATAGACCCATCATCGTCTTTGATCATCGATTCTATATCGTATGGAACATCATCAGCATCTTTAAGGCCATCATGACCCGAAGAAACCTGAACTACCTCTTTACCGGCTTCGTATGAAAAAAGGCCTTTGTTGGTCCCTATGAGCAATTCTTTTTCCCGGTTCTGGATAATACTGTTTATCTCCAACAAGGATATGTCTGTTTCGCCCATGGAAACATTGTGGCCCTCCAAGGTTTCTGGATCTACGGCAAAGAGACCATTATAATGTGATCCAACAATGAGCTTACCGGTCTTACATTCTTGAATGGCGCGGATGGGAACGTTTTCCAAGGCTACAGAATCCTGGTACAGTGTAACCTGCTTGAACGTGTCATTATCGCGGTCGTAAACGTTAAGCCCCGCCTCGGTGCCGATCCACAATCGATTGCTGACATCAACAAATGCTTTATAGATCAAGGAACTGTTCAATGAGGTGGAATCCGCAAAATCTTGTTTATAGGAAACAAAATCGAATCCATTGTATTTTTGAATACCAACACCGTTGGTCCCCATCCAAATTAGACCCAGACTATCCTGAACAATTGTAGAGACAGCCCGCTGCGAGCTCCGCTGATCAATGTTCACAAAATTGTATTCACTGTCTGAAATTTGGGCGTTCAAGCCAACGCATTTCAGGAATACGAAACCAAGCGCAATCTTTATTAGTTTAGTTGTTTTCATGTTTTTCAATGAAAAAAATGCTGCAAGTAGTTTTTTAATAGATACAAAATTTACTGATAAAATTTTCAAAAAACGGTATTGATCGCTTTCAATTTTTGATAATAATGC
>NZ_LXTT01000098.1 GCF_001683915.1 Allomuricauda sp. CP2A
CAATGTCAAAATAATAAATAGTCTTAATGCCATCATAGCATAGTTTGTTTATTACATGTAATCATAATAAATGTATTGTTTTGATTTCTGACAAATATAGCAGAATCTTTCATTTAAGATGAAGTAAATATTTCTTCATGCACCGTAATCAAATAAAGAATCAGAAAAGCTACAACCTTCCTAAGATAGAAGCCCGTCTTTTTATTGATTCTGAAGAAGTTACCAAAAGAAATATATGAAAGAGTTTTCAAAGAGGATGCTACTTTATTTTGTTAATCTCTATTACTCCCTGTATGTCTTAAGCAGATTTGAACTTGGACTTGCAACAAAAAAATGGACAACCAGTTAAGAGTCATGCCTCTGATGCCTCTGATTTTTGGTTATACATTTCGTTTTCAAATTCCTCTATTGTTTTATAGTCCAATGTCGAGTGTGTCCTGCTTCTATTGTACCAGGTCTCTATCCACTCGAATATCGATAGTTCCGCTTCGGACCTGAAGCTATAGTTTTGATGGTACACCCATTCGACCTTCAAGCTCTTGAAGAAGGATTCCGCCACTGCCTTGTCCCAGCAGTTCCCTTTTCGGCTCATTGATTGTACCA
Organism: Allomuricauda sp. CP2A; assembly: GCF_001683915.1. Lineage (GTDB taxonomy): Bacteria > Bacteroidota > Bacteroidia > Flavobacteriales > Flavobacteriaceae > Flagellimonas. The sequence goes on from NZ_LXTT01000098.1 coordinate 604, forward strand.
CTGGACCATTATGCTCTTTAAGGATATCGGCAAACTCGTAACTGGCATATTGTGAGTTCCTATCGGAATGGAAAATAAGCCTGTCCGTGGTATTGTTCGACCTTATCGCCATCTTCCAAGCGGGAATTATGGTGTCGGCAGTCCCCAAGGTCTTGCCCATCGACCTTCCAACGACCTTTCGTTGGAACGGGTCCATGATCACCGTCAGGTACATCCATCCCTCACCGGTCCTTATGCGGGTCATGTCGGATACCCATACCTGGTTTTTCCTGTGTACCGTAAAGTCACGGTCCAATATATTGGGCGCTATCGGATAATCGTGTCTGCTGTCCGTGGTGACCCTGAACTTTCTCTTTCTTTTGGCGAAAAGCCTGTTGGCCCTCACTATCCTGGTCTCCCTGCGCCAGCGTCCCAATACCGAGGGGTTCAGCCCAAGTTCCCTACATACCTCTGCTGCATTGCCCCTTGCATGGCTCAGTTCGACAGCCTTTTGCTTGAACTCCATTGTGTACTCTCTTTTTTGTTTTGACATGTTTTCAAAGTTAATTCAAACAGTCAACATGCTCTTTTCTCAATGTCCAGTCAAATGTAGTAAGTCCACAATTAAGTTTTCCAAATTTTCGAGACTTGCGCAACGGTGATCATTGTTGGGCCCAGTGTTATTCATTTATTTCACTCACGAAAGTATTCCAAGCTGGTTTAGGTTGCCCAGTTTCCCAACTGTGAAGACCTAAGTTATCCATAAAACCACATAAATAAGTTGAATCGACACCTTGTTGCTGGGCATATTGGTTGCAGAATCCTTGAGGATAATCATACATACCGTGATAGTAAACGAACGCTACTTTTTTACTGTCTATATATGGTTTCAAAGAGCTAAACATTACTTGCACAAATTCTGTTTGTTGTACTTCAGATGATGAATTTTCACTTGAAGATGTATATCCTATTTCTGTAAATGCAATTGGTTTACCCGCTGCATTCTGAACCATCCAGTCAATATCATCTTTAACTTGGTTGGTTGGACGCATTTGCCAAGGAATGCTATTTTGCTCGTCTGTTGGGTAATAGGTATAGCAAATAAAATCGCCTACATATTTAAATGTGTCAAACAAGGTTGGATTAGTTTTAGCTGAGTTAAAAGTAATAATTGTGCCTACTTTTACTTTTGGATTTAATGCGTGTATTTTCTGAATAGCAGATACATAAAATACTTTGAATCCTTGTAATTGATTTGGATTGGCACTTAAATATCCATCAATTTCATTTCCTATTAAAATATAGGAAACTCTTTCGATGGATGGAACTTCTGAAAAAATTTTATCTAAAAGCAGTGAAAATCTATTTATCATATCGGGATCATCGAAATCCAAGTTTTCTAAATCATCTGGAACTGATTTGATATTTGTATCTATCATTTTCAAGACAAGAATATAACTATTCAATTTGGTCTTATCTGGATCGAGTAAATTAAGAGGATTTGCCAGATTATCTTGTAATGAATAAGAATTAGGATTAGTTTCCAATGTATTCCATTCAGGGCTCATTCCAAATATATTAATGCCATTTCGAACCGCATAGTCCAGTCCTTCAAGATATCCGTCTAAACCGGGAGCTGTATTTTTATATTGTTGCAGAGAAAGTCCAATTAGTAATTTAGGTTTCGGCATTTCAGTAGGTGTAACTGAATTTTTGCTACAAGAAAGAAGCAGTATGGTTAAAAGTAGGTTTGTAAGTATTCTAAACATTGCGTTGTCTTTTAAGTATTAGACAATTCAAATTGCTAATAGGTTACAGAAACTATGTGTTTTCCAGATTGTGCCCAACTAGCTTATATCTCCAACTTTCTTAAGCATATAACGCCAATTTCGTCAGCTATGCCCAAGTGGATAAGCCGTGTAAACTGGGCTTGCAACAAAAAAATGGACAACCAGTTAAGAGTCATGCCTCTGATGCCTCTGATTTTTGGTTATACATTTCGTTTTCAAATTCCTCTATTGTTTTATAGTCCAATGTCGAGCGTGTCCTGCTTCTATTGTACCAGGTCTCTATCCACTCGAATATCGATAGTTCCGCTTCGGACCTGAAGCTATAGTTTTGATGGTACACCCATTCGACCTTCAAGCTCTTGAAGAAGGATTCCGCCACTGCCTTGTCCCAGCAGTTCCCTTTTCGGCTCATTGATTGTACCACTGGACCATTATGCTCTTTAAGGATATCGGCAAACTCGTAACTGGCATATTGTGAGTTCCTATCGGAATGGAAAATAAGCCTGTCCGCGGTATTGTTCGACCTTATCGCCATCTTCCAAGCGGGAATTATGGTGTCGGCAGTCCCCAAGGTCTTGCCCATCGACCTTCCAACGACCTTTCGTTGGAACGGGTCCATGATCACCGTCAGGTACATCCATCCCTCACCGGTCCTTATGCGGGTCATGTCGGATACCCATACCTGGTTTTTCCTGTGTACCGTAAAGTCACGATCCAATATATTGGGCGCTATCGGATAATCGTGTCTGCTGTCCGTGGTGACCCTGAACTTTCTCTTTCTTTTGGCGAAAAGCCTGTTGGCCCTCACTATCCTGGCCTCCCTCGGTCTTGAGGCCCCATATCCCCTTTTCAAGAGCTCATCCTGGATCCTTGGTGCCCCGTAACTCCCAAAGCTGTCCTTGAAAATACCATGTATGGCCACCGTCAGGGCCTCGTTCTCCAACCATCTTCTGGAAGGCCCGGTTCAACCAATTGTAATACCCACTTTTGCTTATCTTGAACATTTTGCACATCTTCCCGACAGGAAATTTGAACCTGTGGTGTTTTATGAACCTATATTTTTCCTGTCGCCCTAGGAGAAGATGGCTATTGCCTTTTTTAGGATATCGCGCTCGATCTCCACGCTCCTCAGTTTTTTCTTGAGCTAGGTTTATCTCCCTTTGTTCATCAGTAAGCTTGGGGTTCCCCTTTCCGGGAAAAAACTGTTCTCCCCATTTTTTTTGGCCTCCCTGCGCCAGCGTCCCAATACCGAGGGGTTCAGCCCAAGTTCCCTACATACCTCTGCTGCATTGCCCCTTGCATGGCTCAGTTCGACAGCCTTTTGCTTGAACTCCATTGTGTACTCTCTTTTTTGTTTTGACATGTTTTCAAAGTTAATTCAAACAGTCAACATGCTCTTTTCTCAATGTCCAGTCAAATGTAGTAAGTCCAAAGCGAAAGGGAATAGAGACCAAACCCCTAGGGCAAGGCGCGTTGTTTTTCCAATATAACGGGAAATGAAGATTACGCATAGTGCCTGCCCGCATGGGGCTTGGCTCTCTCCCTGTTTTAAGTTCACTGTCTCATAAAGCCCAGCCCTATATATTTTAGAAAATCGGGGATAGAGGACCGCCAAAATGTCCAATCATGCCCACCATCAATGATGCGGAACTCATGGTCTATTTTCATGTTTCGTAATGAGACATGGGCCGCGGCATTACCTGTATATAGAAAATCATCATCGCCGATGTTAAAGTAAAGTCTTAATTTCAGGTTATCCTTTGCTATTGTATTAATCAATTTCATGGGGTTGTTGGCATCCCAATGGCTAGTATCCGGGTTTTCAGAATCTACATCCATCCCATAAAGGTTTTTAGCCAGTCCTTTCCACATGGGGTTTTTGGTCATTGGATCATCCATTGAAATAATTGCCGCACTGAGTGGCACACAGGTACCGAACATATCATGGTGTTTCACCCCATACAAAAAGGCGCCATAGCCACCCATTGAATTGCCTACAACGGCCCGGTGTTCCTTTGTCTTTTTAATCCTATAGGTTTTTTCGACCATTGGTATAAATTCTTGAAAGAACATATCTTCAAACCTTGAATTGCCTTGGAAATCATTGATGTAAAAATACTGCCCTCCATCAGGCATTATTACAATTGAAGGAGGGATTTGTGCCTTCTCAATGGCAGAATCCATGAAATGGTCTATAAGCCCATATTGTACCCAAACATTTTCATCACCCCCATAACCGTGCAAAAGATAGATTACAGGGTAGCTTCTTGTAGAGTCATCATAACCGGTTGGCAAATAAACGGTATAATCAACCTCTTTGCCCAAAATGGCGCTTTTTACCGACTGTCCTTCCAAAACTTTTCCCTGGCCAAAACAAAACATCGTGCTTAGTAGAGTTATGGCAATTGAAGTAATAGAACTTCTTGATTTTTTCATTTTTTGTTATTTATAGATTATCCAAGTTGATCTTTTTGCTGCCGAACAAAGGGGCATAGGTCCGAGCCTCGGCAAAAGTCAGTCGATTCCGCAAATAAACGATTTGGGCATGTACTCGTGTAAAAGGGGTGTCAATCTCAGGTGGGATATCATACCATTCGTCATCAAAAATCAAGATAACGCTTCTATTTCCAGGTAATGCGCCCGGGGTGAGCACTCCGTGCAACTTTGGGGCTGGGTCACCTTCGTTGGCATAATGGACATATTGGGGGCCTCGGGGGAACCACATACCTGCACCACCCGATGTTTCTACCATGAGTTGGCCCAATTGGCTGTTCGAAAGCTGGTTTTCCAGCGAACGTAGTGATCTGGCCAAGTGAAAGGCCCCCTGACTGTGTCCCAACAAAAGTACCCTGGTCTCTGTATCAATGATTTCGAGCACACTCTTTTCAATAGCGGCCTCCACGACCTCGTTGGTGGGCAAGATGATTTCAAGAGCATCCAGTTTTCCTCCTTTGGTGCCATTGTGTATGCCAACAACGGGGCGACCTGTAAATTCTGCAATTTCAAGCATGCTTTTGAACTGTCTTGTCACATCGTTGCCGGCACCGTTGATAAACCATATGGGTTCGTCGTTTGTGATTGTTTCTGGGTATACTGGGGGCACATCCAGAATACTGGTGGTCCGATAATCAAAAAGTAAGGTGTCCGCCCCTACGTAGTAACCATCAAATTGAATGTCTTCGGACATGTTGCCGAACAGCGATACTTTATCCGACTCGGTTAGGTTTTTGGAAGCATTCAGGTTTTCTTCCTCAAAAGATGTGTCCGAGCAGGAGGCGAACAATAGCAATGACAAAAATGCCGTTCCAAAAAATAAGCGATTGATTTTCTTCATAGTTAAATTGATTTATATAATTTTTGTTAAAATTCTAATATGTATAGGTCACTTCATTGGGCAAATACCCGATTCTATGGGCATTGATGATAAGTGTCTGTCCCTTTTCCAAATTAATGGTTTCTCCTAGGTAGATCTTCCATGGCTTGTGCACATCAACAAGTTCAATGGTCTTTTCTTGGTCGATTGTAAAACCAAAATCCCAACTTTTGGCCCTACGCCTTGATTTCGCGTCAAGGAGGTCACCTTGGTCAACTATGCGATAACCGATCGAAGCTCCTTTAGTAGCACATTCTATAGTAACCCCATTTTTGTTACCTATTATTTTCGGGGGAGATGTTTTAGGAGGTTCCTTTGTGTTTTTCCACCAATTGTTGAATACCATCTCTTTTTCGCCGACCGAGGATAGGTCGCCCACTTTTGTTATCCAATCAAAAAGAGTTTCTTTAAGTTCTTTCTTTTTTGCCGCATATTGGGGCTCTTCCGCAATATTTAACAACTCATTGGGATCCATTTTCGTGTGATAGAGTTCTTCGGAAGGTTTATTTCCGGCAAACCAGTCCAACAGATAGGGGTTATCTAAATTTCCCTCTTTATAGAGTTCCAATATTTCTTTCATCGTGGGTATGCCCTTTCTGTATTGCAGGTCTTGGTATTTGGGGAGTTCTGGCATAAAGTTGTACACATACCTGAAGTCACCGTCGCTCACAGACCGTACCCTATCATATTTATTTGCCATACGGTCTCTCGCCGCAAAGACATACTTTCTTCCTTCCGAAGATTTGTATGCCCCCAGAAAAGCGGTTCCCTGAAGATGGTCGGGAGGCTTGATACCCGCTATGGAAAGCATTGTTGGTGCCAAGTCCACTGCACTGATCAACCTATCGTCTTTGGTGCCGGAAAAACGGTTTTTGGGAAATTTAATGATTAAAGGTATATGCGTCCCCCTTTCAAGAATTTCCCGCTTGGTCCAAGGCATGCATCCACCATGATCGCTAAAAAATATCACATAAGAGTCATCATAGACTTGATCTTTTTTTAACTTGTCAACAATCTCGCCCACAGCCTGATCCATTTGTTCGATACGGGTATAGAGAACTGCCATATCTTTGCGCACAGTTTCGGTATCGACGTAATATGGAGGCAACTTCATGTCATTGGGGTCGAAAAAAATGCTGTCTGGCGACGCCATCAACTTTGATTCGTGTGTGACAGCCAAGTTGAACACACTGAAGAACGGAACGTTTTTAGGCCTATATTCATAAGAAGCCGCTGGGCTACTGTCATCCCAAACTGTAACCGGCACTTCAAACTGATAATCTTCTTTATAGTTGTTTGTCGTATAATAGCCCCGTGCCCTTAGATATTCAGGAAAAGCCTTTACATTGTCCGGCAAAACGGCTGAATAGCTTGGCAGGCCTTCCGGCATAAAAATTGTTGAGTTAGAAAGGGTGCGCATGTGTTGTGTGCCTATAGAAATTGCATGCATGCCGGTAATAATGGATGATCTACTGGGTGCGCATACCCCGGACGTGGTATATGCTTTTGTAAAAACAACCGCATCTTGAGCCAGAGCATTTATGTTAGGGGTTTTCGCAATTGAATCGCCATATACTTCCAAAAAAGGGGAAATATCCTCGCATACTATCCAAACTATATTCGGGCTTTGCTGAGAAAACATCACCTTACACATAAGAAAAACCAATAAGATGGCAACCATAAGCAACAACCTAGTCGTTCCTTGACCTATTTTTTTAAGATGACTTTTCATGTCTGCAGAGTTTTAACTTGTTGGTCGCCCATTTTTAGTAAGAGATGAAAACCCTTTTTTTATAGACATCATTTTTTGTTTTCTTGACACTCTTAGCCCTTTTGAGCTGGGCACCCAACTTCTCATATCATTAAAAAGTTAATTTGTAAAAAAATTTATCATTGTTATCAATTCTTTATTTTTTTTATACATTAGTTGCGATAATTTCAATAATGGGACATGATAATATTCCATTTACTAATTATGATTTTGTCAATCGGCAAATTTGCCATACCATTTGGATTACGGTATCAATGGGAAGAGAAAAAAAAATAGACCAAGTATTGGACTCTATAGAGAAACTGCTCTGGAAAGATCTGAAGAAAGGCTGTTTGGCATCTTTGGGGTCTCTATATGACCTTTACGTTGACAAACTTTTTGCCTATGGGTACAAAATCAGTGGAGATAGAGCTAAAGTTCAAGATGAAATCCACAATCTTTTTCTAGACCTTTATAGATACCACAAGAAATTATCGGATGTCAAAAACATAGAGGCCTATTTGATAATGTCCCTTAAAAGAAAACTCATTAAGCAAAGCGACCATAAGATCAAGAGTTTGGAGAGCGAATTGGAAACCTTTAACAATAGTTACTCTACTGCAGGCCTGACGGTTATTTCACATGAGGAAGAAATGATCGAAGATGAAAAAGAAAATGAACTGTCAAAGAGGCTAAAAAAAATAATGGTTAATTTAACGGATCATCAACGAAAGATACTTCGACTTCGTTTCGCCCAAGAAAAGACATATCAACAGATCGCCGGAGATTTGGGACTTTCTGTTGCTTCTGCCAGAACGCTGGTTTACAGAACGTTAAAAACGATCCGCGACACGGCCTTAACATTGTTCTTTTAAAAAAGCGTTTTTTTTTGTCTATAAATATCAAAAACTGCCCTCTTATATATGGACGGTAAGTTCCATTTACCCCATAATTACAAATAAAGTATGAACTTTAGCGAGAACGAACCACTTTCCGACTTAGAGCGGACAAAGCTTAAGAGCCGTATTATAAGATCGGCCAAACTTCTAAGAAAAAATGCAAAAAGGCAACGAAGGGCAACGTTGTTGTACGGTGCGGCGGCATCGATAGCGCTGTTGTTTGCTGTTTTTACCGTTTTTGACAAATCTAGCGAACAGTCATTGCAGGATTATATTGATGAAAATAAATCAATTGTTGACTTTGGCAGTAGCAGCCAAGTAATCGTGGTGCTCGGAGAGAGAGAAAAAATTCAACTAAATGAAAAGAACAACACATTAAGGTACTCGTCAACGGGAAAAGATCTGCACGTGGGAACAGGTGAAAAATATAGACAAACTATAGAAGATGAAAAAAAACCTGTATTCAACACGATACTGGTGCCCTTTGGAAAACGTACCGACGTGACCCTTTCTGATGGAACGAAAATATGGATAAATTCAGGGTCTAGGCTTATCTACCCTGCGTTTTTCAGGGATAAGGAGCGGGAGGTCTTTCTCGAAGGTGAGGCCATATTCGAAGTTGCACATAACCCATCAAAACCCTTTCGGGTGATCTCGACCAATCAGGAGATCAATGTATTGGGAACCGTTTTCAATGTCAGCACTTATCCCGATGATGAAATGGCTAGTACAGTTCTTAAGAGCGGCAGTGTTTTGGTGACCTATGACCATGATGACGAAAAGTCTTTTAAGATGGCCCCGGGCACAATGGCTGGCTATAATACCAAAACCAAAGAAATAGAAATGCACGATGTGAACATTGATGAATATTTTGGGTGGAGAGAAGGCTTCCTAAATCTGAAAAACCGTGATTTGGAATATATCACCACAAAATTGTCGAGATATTATGGTGTGGAAATTTTCATAAAGGAAAATCATTTAAAAACAGAAACATTTTCTGGAAAACTTGACTTAAAGGAAAATCTGGGGCAAGTCATACAAACTATAGGAGAAGCATCTAACTTTTTTGCGGAATATCAAACCGACAAAATCATACTGGCCTCCACCAAGTTAAATTTAAAAGATACAGTGCCTATGAAATAAAATATACAGAATGAAATGAAAACCGACAGATGTTGGCGCATCTGCCGGTAAAATGTATTACCGAAGTAATAACTAAACTGAACTCTAAAATTATGAATAATTACTTAAGTATTGCCCATGTTCTAGGCAAATTAAATGGTCAATCCATTTCAATAAAAATAATGAGGTCCTTTCTTTGTTACATATTATTGGGGTTAACCGCCCTCAATGCAAACGACTCTTACGCACAGACCAAGTTTAATCTTGACCTTAAAAATGTAAGTTTAGAGACACTATTCAACCAGTTACAGGATGAAAGCGAGTACATCTTTTTTTACAAAGATGGTATTTTGCCCAATGATAATTCAATTACTCTCAAGAAAAACAATATAACCTTACCTAACGTTCTTGACTCTTTATT
>NZ_LXTT01000127.1 GCF_001683915.1 Allomuricauda sp. CP2A
CTGTACCTTAATGTGGCCTCCGTATCGATAGCCGAGACCAACACCGCCTTGTCCTTCAACAGTTCGACAAGTGAATTGACCTATACCAACGAGTTGGGGAACAATCCGGCAGTCGATATTTCAAGTCTTGACGACAGTGCGGGTGTAGCGGCCAACGCGAGTGATATCGCCACTAACACATCCGACATTGCCACAAACACTTCGGATATCGCCACAAACACTGCTGATATTGTGACCAACGCATCCAATATTGCGACCAACACAACTGATATAGCCACCAATGCCACGGACATCGCGAACCATATCGCCGCCGATGGCGACACGGACGCCGGGAACGAGTACAACACCTCTTTGGGCCTCAATGG
>NZ_LXTT01000149.1 GCF_001683915.1 Allomuricauda sp. CP2A
GCCGTTATGGAGGCCATCGATTACGGCCCTGGAAGGAACATCGACAGGAACAGGATACAACGCTACGCCTCCTGTGGATTTATACACAAGGGTGAAAATATGCTCATTACCGGGAGCACCGGGGTGGGCAAGAGCTATCTGGCCTCGGCCATTGGGCACCAGGCCTGCTCAATGGGGTACAGGACCATGTACTTCAACACGGCCAAGCTCTTTACCCTGCTCAAAACCTCAAAGGCGGACGGGTCCTTTCTAAAATTCATTGGAAAACTTGAAAAACAGGACCTGCTCATACTGGATGACTTTGGCCTAAAACCATTGGACAACATCAACAGGCACTCTTTGATGGAGATCATAGAGGACAGGCACGGCAAAAAGTCCACTATTATAGCCTCACAACTGCCCGTGGAGGCATGGCACGATGTCATCGGTGAAAAAACAATCGCTGACGCCATCCTTGACCGTCTGGTGCACTCAGCGCACAGGGTGGACATTAAAGGGGAATCTATGAGGAAAAAAATTAAAAATAAACATTAACTTCACCACCAAAATGAGTCGATCTCGTGCACTTGATTTGCACTGCTCACTTTCATCCGCCGCAGGTGGTATACATTGACCGCCCTATCCAGGAGTGGGCAAAATAATCGAATACCACGGCGAAGGATTAAAATATTTAAGTGCCATGGATCGCCATGTTATAGCCAATATGGGGGCGGAATTGGGGGCGACCACCACGGTTTTTCCCAGTGATGGGGAAACAAAACGTTTTTTAAAATCCCAAGGTCGCGAAAAGGATTGGAAGGAAATCTTACCGGACAGTGATTGTGCGTATGACCTTGAGGATGAAATTGTTTTGGATACTCTTGTTCCTTTGATCGCTTTGCCCACAAGTCCAGGAAATGTGGTGCCCGTAACAGAAGTCGAGGGAAAAAAGATAAGTCAGGCAGTGATTGGTTCTTCGGCCAACCCGGGATTACGTGATTTTTGGATGGCAGGAGCCATTGTCAAGGATAAGACAATACATCCTGAGGTCTCATTTGATGTTAACCCCACCTCCCGACAGATTATCCAAAATATGGTTGAAAACAGGGCCTTTGCAAATTTGATAAAAGCTGGTGCCCGTTTTCATCAATCTGGATGTATGGGGTGTATTGGAATGGGGCAGGCCCCTGCAAGCAATTCCATAAGTTTGCGGACCATGCCCCGCAATTTTCCGGACCGATCGGGCACCAAGGACGATCAAGTATATCTATGCAGCCCCGAAACCGCTGCGGCTTCAGCCTTAACAGGTGAAATTACGGATCCAAGAAAACTTGCAAATATTTACGGTATGGGATACCCAACATTTAAAGCCCCCGAATTGGAAATAATCAACAAAGATATGTTGGTACCGCCTACGAAGCATAAAACAGAGATAAAGCTCAAAAAAGGCCCCAATATTAAATCGCTTCCCAATATGGAGGGGCTAAAATCAGAATATGAGGTACCCATACTCTTAAAAATGGGAGATAATATTTCCACGGATGAGATCATGAAGGCCGGTGCCGAGGTACTTCCCTTTCGAAGCAATATTCCCGAGATCAGTAAATTCTCATACGCGGTCATAGATGAAACTTTTTATAAAAGAGCTCTCAACGCCAAGGAAAAATATGGTGGGCACATTGTAGTGGCCGGTGAGAATTATGCGCAGGGGAGCAGCAGGGAGCATGCAGCAATCGCACCTAAATATTTGGGCCAAGTTGCGGTCATTGCAAAAGATTATGCCCGAATCGCTTGGCAGAACCTTGTAAATTTTGGCATTCTCCCCTTGGAGTTTGATGATCCAGATGATTATGATGTGTTGGAACAAGGGGCAATAATTAGCTTCAAAAATGTAAGACGGGATTTGGTCGATGGTAATCCCATAATGGCATTGGTGAAGAACAGAAATGATCAAAGAGAAATTAAACTTCGACACAGCCTCAGCAAACGGCAGATAGATTTATTGATGAAGGGTGGTACCATTAACCATTTCAAGGAAAAACTGGCCTCTTAAGGTACATGCTATTTCCTCTTTTGGGTGATACCGGGAATAAAGGCCGCAACAAAAGAGCTCATCAAGATGGTCGCAAATATTTCAATGACCATGGAGAAGCAAAATCCTATCTGGTCGGATTCCCTGCTTACCATACCACCCTGTTCCATAACATTGATGTTTGGGGCGGCCAAAACAACCGCAATTACAATGGAAAACAGTATGGCACACATAAAAGCCCCTGTTCTAAAGCAATGTTTGAAAGCACTCATAAAGGAAATGCGTTCCTTGGAACGTCTTGCCAAATCTGTGGAGAATCCCAATATTCCCAGTAAAATACAGACAACATACACGATACGAACGTCAAAAATCTCAATGATTTTAAAGTGTATCAACAAAAAGGAAGCAAAAGCGACCAATAGGGCAATAACCAAGGCGTAAAACCAGCTCAATTTTCGTGTGCTCCATGTAGTTGTGTTGAACATAGCTTTTCGTTATTCCATTGGATCATTCATGTGATCAGGGTATTTTTTCCATAGCGAGGTCCAACCTCCACCATACCGATTTTTCATGCTTGACCTTAAAGTGGACATGGCAAACACCATTGCCCCGATCAGCATGTCGCTAACAATTGCAATGGTAAGGTCGTATTCCAAGATCCACGGGGCCAAAAGCAACCAAAGTGCAAACGGATAGTTCCATTTTCGGACGGCATTGGTTGCTTCCCAAAGGGAAATAGTGGAAAAGGTAACAATGATCGGGCCTACTATATGTCCATTATCCGATGCTATGGGACCATAACCCAATATAGTCGGGGCGGCCATCAGCCATATACCTAAAATGATATTTATAAATATTGTCCACATACGATTGGGTTGCAATTAATGTTTATTTTATTTTTTCCACCTCTGGTTGGATGCCCCAGAACACTTTCCACGTGGAGATTCCTGATCTTTTGGCCCGTTGGATGTATTGTAGGCTGGCCAACATCTCATCCATTGCTGGGCCGATCATTGATATGGAGACTATGGCCGAGGCCAGACAAAGGGTGCACCAAGCCGAAAAAAGAACAGGTTGGAAAACAACCAACATGACACTTATGAACCCCAAGGGCCCCACGGCCAATCCAAATACAATGACAATCCATGGCATTCTCCGCCAGCGGTTTGTGCCACCAATTATACCCGATATGGCATCCACCAAGTAGCCTAAGGCACCAAGGGCTGCATCGGGAATGGGCAACAAACGAGAGATTTTCGAATTTAAGATCGTAATGCTTCCATCCCCAAAAAAGGGCTCCCATACTGTATCGACATAGTTCAATTGGTACAGAGAAAGATAAGTGGCAATTCCAAAGCCAACAAAGGCGAGAATAACAATAGGAATGCGTTGCGACCAAGCCGCGGGATTATAATCCCAGCCTGGTGGTATGTATTCCGAACGTTGTCCCATAATCTAATCCAGGTTGTTTTTCATGTACCAAGCCTCAGGGTCGGCCTTAAGGTCTTCAATCATCTTGGGCAATGTATCCATGATTCGGTGCTTTGGTTCCCAGTCCAAGTAATCCTTTGCCCTCCCTATGTCGAGTTCATAATGGGCACCTGCCCTATCGATCATCCAAGGTTTAATAAAGGGGTCACTGACAAGGTCACGGGCCCAAGCACCTGCCTTTGCCAAGGCTCTTGGCATTTCATAGGTGTCCCAGTCCTTTCCGTGCAATAGGTTGCCGATGGTGTCTTGAAGTTCTTGGTAGGTTGGTGATGTGGGTTCCCCGATATTGATAGCCATTTCATTGGGTATATCTTTCCGTTTGTCGACAGTCTTTTCCACGGCATCTACCACGTCTTCCAAATGCACAAAAACATCACCGTGGTTTACATCTCCAGAATAAAAATGACTAAGTAATTCTTTTTCATAAATGCGCTTGATTTGTTGTGTGATGGGAATGGAATGGCCCTCATCCGTATAAATTCCCGCAATTCGGAGGAAAACAGCGGGTATATTATTGTTGTTTTTTTTAATGAGGTCTTCCGTCAGAACTTTGGATTCTGGATAGCCCCAATTGGTTTCTACCGGACAATCCTCATTGATTTTAACACCGGGTTCAGTGGGTTTATAAATAAGATTGGAACTTGAAAACAGAAATTGATCTACGTCAAAGTCTTGTAATTGTCGCAGAAATTTTTTGGTGCCCTCTACATTGATTTCATGGTATTTGGGATTATCTTTTTCACCAAAATCATAATAGGCGGCTAAATGTATAACAGAAGCAATCTTGTTGCCGTACCCATACCGGATGCGTTCCATGGCGGCATGGATGGCTTTCTCATTAGTAATGTCAAAATTTATGCATTCGGCCTGCAAGGGAGGGTACGGAGGCCCGGCCCGGTCCAAACCGACCACTCTATAATTTTTGGATAATCGTTTTATCAACGAAGACCCGATTAGGCCACTGCTACCTGTAATTACTACTACTTGCTTATCCTCTTTTCTTGCTCCAAATTTTGAATGTTCAATGATCTCTTCCATACACTCTGAATTTTTTTGATTTTAGTAAACAAATTCTTAGTTATGATTCTCTGAAGAATTTTTAGAAAATGAAAATTCAAAATAAAGTAATGTGTTCAGCATGAAATTCTTTGATGCAAATACGGGAATAGTTAGTGCTATCAATAAATTCCGGTAGGATACGAGTAAGTTTTGGATTGTAGTGTTTTGTTTGCTGGATTTATGGTAACTGTAATTTGCCAATGAATAAAATGTTTGCAGCATTAAATAATCTGTGATCACATGGAAAAGTATGTAGACCATCAGTTTTTAAGTGACCACCAAAGGGTTGATTTCGTCCAAGGACTCTTCCTGTTCAATGTCGGTCAAGGGTTTGACATCGGCTATGCCTATGAAAATGCCACGGAGAGACCAGTGAACGGTATTGACAATGCCACCCATGAACTGTTCATGCGCTTGGCACTTTAGTCCTCGACTTTTAGCAAGCGGCTATTAAAGGATTGATGAATATCCTCAACCTTATTTGTCTGCCAGATATTTTTGGTTGATTCTGAAAAAGTCAAGTGGGTTTAATAGTTCCCAAGTCGGTCTTAGGAGGATTCCAGAGAAAATTCACATCCCTTTTTTCGCCAATGCGTAAGACGAAAATGATAGGGTAGGAGCCATCTTTTTGTTCTTCTGGTATTCAATAAAAAGGTAAAGGTTTGAATCAAGTCCTCTCTGATTCCAAGAATAGGCAAAAGAAAGGCCATGAAATTATAAGAAACATATCAGTAATGGGCGGGTATATATCTCACTTTAATACATATTATAATTAGTCATCTTACAACACATCAAGACATAAATCACAAAATATATCGTTACCATTATATATGAAGTTTATTTAATAT
>NZ_LXTT01000021.1 GCF_001683915.1 Allomuricauda sp. CP2A
TACTTAGGGTAAACTTTTAAATTGTAGTTTCAAGAAGAAAATATAGATAATCGAACCACTAAATGTCACGCTGAGCTTGTCGAAGCGCACAATTTTGAGATGAAATTTTATTACGTGTACATATTGCTTTGTTCAGATAACTCATACTATACTGGTATGACCAATGATTTAGACCGTAGATTAACCCAACATAACTCTGGACATAAAAAGTTTAATTATACCAGTTCAAGATTACCCATAGAACTAAAATGGTATTTACAATGTACAAATCCATCAGAAGCAATAAAAATTGAAAAACAAATCAAGGGTTGGTCTCGTAGAAAGAAGAAAGCATTGATTGATGAAAATTTGACTGATCTGGTTGAGTTTTCAAAGAATTATAAAGAACATGGCAACAAAATTGAACGAGATTAGTCTTCGTTTAATCATAAGACTAAAACCCATATGTCACACTGAGCTTGTCGAAGTGTATCACAGAAAGAAAGATTTATATTAAAGGTGAAAGTCTTCGACAGGCTCAGACTGACAAAACAAACTTTAATTGTAGAGTGGATAATTTTTAAAACGTAGCTTGAAGACAAAATATAGATAATCCAACAACTAAATGTCACACTGAGCTTGTCGAAGTGTATTATGGAAGGAAAAATCTAAATTAAAGGTGGAAGTCTTCGACAGGCTCAGACTGACATAAGAGTGATCAATTGTACTTGGAGTAAACTTTTAAATTGTAGTTCCAAGAAGAAAATATAGATGAACATATAAATGTCACACTGAGCTTGTCGAATTGTATCACAGAAAGAAAGATCTAAATTAAAGGTGAAAGTCTTCGACAGGCTCAGACTGACATAAGAGTGATCAATTGTACTTAGGGTAAACTTTTAAATTGTAGTTTCAAGAAGGAAATATAGATAATCGAACCACTAAATGTCACACTGAGCTTGTCGAAGTGTAATCGACTTTCGAAAATGAAAAACAGAGTCGTCATAACAGGAATGGGAGTAGTTGCACCAAACGGTGTTGGTGTTTCACAATTCACCGAAGCCCTAAAAAATGGAACCTCGGGCATTACTTTCCATCAAAAATTAAAAGACCTTAATTTTTCTTGTCAAATAGGTGGCGTTCCGAATGTTACTGATGAATTGCAATCAAAATATTTCACAGATCTACAACTAAAAGGATTTAACAGTTCTGGCATATTATACGGTTGTATTGCGGGTGTAGATGCCTGGAAAGACGCAGGATTTGATATGGATCCAAATAGCAAACTAGACTATGATACAGGACTTATTTTTGGAACGGGAACATCCGGAGTGGAAAAATTCAGGGAAGCCATTTACAAGCTCGATGATGGACAGGTAAGACGTTTGGGCAGTACGGTTGTTATACAAACCATGGCAAGTGGTATTAGTGCTTATTTAAGTGGCATGCTCGGGTTGGGCAATCAGGTCACCACAAATTCATCTGCATGTACAACGGGTACCGAAGCCGTTTTAATGGGATATGATCGGATCAAGAGCGGAAAAGCCAAGCGTATGCTGGTGGGTAGTTGTAGCGATCACGGACCGTATGTTTGGGGAGGATTTGATGCCATGCGGGTTATGACCTACAAACACAATGATGAACCAGAAAAAGGTTCACGTCCCATGAGTGCCTCGGCATCCGGTTTTGTGCCCGGAAGTGGCGCAGGCGCTTTGGTTTTGGAATCTTTGGAATCTGCATTGGAACGAAATGCAAGCATTTATGCTGAGGTTTTGGGCGGGGAAGTAAATTCCGGAGGCCAACGCCAAGGAGGTACATTAACGGCCCCAAATCCAGAAGCTGTACAACGATGCATAGTAAATGCCCTAAAGAATTCATCGGTAAGCCCGGATGAAATAGATATTATCAACGGACATCTTACAGCTACTTCCAAGGACACTCTAGAAATTGAAAATTGGACCAAGGCATTGGGGAGAAAACACAAGGATTTTCCCCTTATTAATTCTACTAAATCTTTGGTCGGTCATTGTTTGGCCGCTGCGGGATCAATTGAATGTGTTGCCAGTGTCCTTCAACTAAAGGAGCAATTTATAGCACCAAACCTAAATTGTGAAGATTTACATAATGACATAAAAGAATTAGTAGATGTTTCCAGCGTACCAACGCAATCAATAGATTGTAATTTTCAAGTTATCGCCAAAGCCAGTTTTGGTTTTGGAGATGTGAATGCCTGTGTTTTATTTAAGCGATTTATACCGTAACTTACGTTTCAAAAAACATGAAGAAGGAACAACTGATCGCCAAACTAAAACCAATAATTGAACCCTATGTTCAAGATGAGGAAGCTTTCAAAAACTTATCCGAAGACACGGATTTTGTAAAGGACCTCAAGATAAACTCAGCGAATCTAGTGGATATCATTTTAGATATTGAGGACGAATTTGATATTCGATTGGAAAATGAGGATATGGAGCAAATGCTAAATGTAAAGTCTGCCATGAGGATTGTTACTTCAAAACTTCACAACTAATGGTTGGCAATGACATTGTTGACCTTCATGAAGCGCATATTGCTTCAAACTGGCAACGACCAAGATTCTTAACTAAACTTTTTACCGAATTGGAACAAAGGTATATCAGGGATGCCAAAACCCCGTTTCTTATGGTTTGGCGGTTATGGAGCATGAAAGAAGCTTCTTATAAACTATTCACCCAAATTTATCCCAACCGTTTTTATAATCCCAAGGGATTCGAATGTACCGTTGAAAATAATTCCGGAACGGTAAAATTCAATGGTTTTCAATGCTATGTTGAAACAAAGGAGACCTCAAAATATATAATCTCTGAAGCAAGACTGAATAAACAAAAGTTGAGATCTAAAATTGTGAAATTTAAAACCACTAATCAAAAGGAGCAAAGTGAAGAACTAAAAACAAGACTACTAAATTATGTTGGTAGCGCTTATCAGCTAAAAAAGAACGAATTGAATATTCCTACATTGAGTAACGGAAAAGAGCATTTCAATTTAAGCTTAACTCATCATGGAACTTATGGTGCCTTTGCAATAGTCGGATTATGCCCAGAGTATGCTCACTGACTAAATGGATATGATAATTGTTCCCACGAGTTCTAAAATGGGTTCGGTTAACGGGTCAAAGTTAACAGTGTAAAAAATTGTAAGTCAACTATTTATGTTTTAAGGGTGGGCCTGCCACCCCGACTTTTAACATTTCTTCAATAAATTTAGTTCTGATAATTATCTGATTGTCAGAATTTTTTATTTTTTTATCAGAACTACATATTGGTCCAAAACGCACCAAACTTTAAGATAAAATGTCCTGTAGGATGCCCTATTTTTATCCAATACTTCCTTCATACCCATCAATAACCAATACCCGGATATGGAATTCCGATTTTAATTGAACCTGAATCCTCGACAGGCAAATACATAAAATCAATTCATTGGTTTAATTGGTCATCAGCAGAAATTAACCAATAAATCATTTTTCGTATAGCTAACACATTAATCTTTAATTTTGATAATCAATTACCCAACGCTGGATTTACTTATGTAAGTAATGAATCAACTCATATTTAACATTGAAAGAACATTCAAGGCCTCGGAAAAAGAGTTGTCCGCCCTTGGAAAGGTGATGAAGGAGGAACATCTTCAGAGGAACGAGATCTTTCTAAAGTCTGGAAAGATATGTACGAAGTTGGCTTTTATCTCTCAGGGATCCATGAGACTGTTTTATGATTCACCTGATAAGGAAGTTTGCAATGATTTTTTCTTCGAAAACTCCATGGTGGGTTCGTTGGCCAGCTTCTTGTCTCAAACTCCCTCTTTGGTCAACATTGCAGCCATAGAGAATTGTAAGTACTACGTTCTCAATCGTGATGACGTTATGGAATTGGTCTCGAAATATGACTCCCTTAAAAAAATGGCGGATATCATTGTACAGGAGCAGCTTTTAAGAGCAGAAAAAAGAGAGGCGGCCCTACTTAGCGTCAATCCTGAGGAACGGTTTAAAAATTTGATGGAGGAACATCCCAAAATTTTCAAAAGAATCCCACTTAGATATGTAGCTAGCTATCTGGGTATAACCCCTGAGACTCTTAGCCGATACCGGACAAAATTTTTGGTCTGATCTTTCTTGATTTGAATCAATTGGAAAGATGGGGCTCTTCCATTTCTTTGTCTAGGCATTCATTCAACAACAGATGAAACTTGATGTTGCCCGAATGAGAAAAAAATAAAAAGAAATGGAATCACAACCAAAAAACGAACAGTTACTGATATTGACCGATGTCATCAAAGTTTTGGTGAGCAATACCGAAACCGAAAACAAGTATGCCATATTTGAGGAAAACGTACCGCCCTTGGGCGGCCCACCGCCCCACACACATCCTGATGAAGAAGTGTTCTATGTGCTGGAAGGGGAGTTTGAATTTGTCAAGAACGATTTGAACACGCCTTTTAAGGCACTGCCCGGGAGCGTGGTCCATGTATCCTCCAATGAGGTCCACACGTTTAAAAATGTGGGCAAGACGCCCGGCAAAATGATTGTGATGCTCACTCCGGGAAAATTACTTGACTATTTTAGGGCCATTGGAGACCCCATACATGATAGTTCAGATTATCCAGACCTGAAAAAAACACCTGACTTTTCAAAATTAAACGTGGAGAAAGTATTCAAACATGCCGAGGAACACAACGTTCAATTTATTGTGCCGAAAATAGCCAAAAACTGATTATCTTACTCTTCATTTTTTTGGGATGATAGTTGTTGACCTTATTAGAAATGACGCTGGGGAGATCTATGCCAAATTGAGCTATGAGCCCCAGAAAAATTATCTTTTAATGAAATGGATAGGGTTTTGCTCTGAAGATGAGGTTAAGACAGCCTCCATGAAAATGTACGAATGGCAAAAAAGGGAGGGCTACAAAAGAGGCTGTAAGTTCCACGTACACGACACCAAGGAAATTGAAGGTGCCTGGGCAGGGCTTGTAGATTGGATCAGCAACTATTTTTTCCCCCTTAATTATGAATATGGGCTTCGGTACAATATAAGTGTCATTTCACCGGACCTTTTTTCAAAATTATCTTCCATCGAGTTACAAAAAAAGAGCAATGACATGGTCACCACCGTGTTGTGCGAGACCATTTCCCAAGCAGAAGCATGGTTGACCAAACGCTACGCGGAACTTTCCCAATAAAATGCAAATAAGAAATCTAAGGGATACCCCCTTCAATGCAATTCTAGAGTGCTTTTTTCAAGCGTTCCATAATTATTATGTTGATTTGCCCAAAGACCATGCGTACTATAAAGAACGTTGGAGAATGGCCAATGTAAATTATGGCTTGTCCTTTGGTGCGTTTTACCATGGTAAATTGGTTGGTTTTGTGCTTAATGCCATAGACTGTAGAGCGGGTTTGCTCACAGCCTACAATGCGTGTACCGGGGTGCTACCCGAGTTCAGGGGCAAAAAAGCGGTCAAATCTATTTATGATCATGCCCTGCCCATACTAAAGGAAAACGAAATTGAGCGGTGCACTCTTGAGGTCATCACTCAAAATAACAGGGCCATAAGAGCATATAGTTCCGTTGGGTTTGAAATCACCAAACATTATAAATGTTTCAGCGGTACATTGGCCCACGAACCTATGGAAGAATATGAACTTCGTGATGTTGGCTTTACTACCGAGGTATTGACCAAGTTACTGAACCAAAATTGGTATTCATGGGAAAACCATGCATTGACCATCACAAAAGGAAATTACCGGTACTTTGAGATTGTCTTTGAGGGAATTGTGGAATCCTATTTCGTAATTGCACCTAAGGGCGGTTATGTACCCCAACTGGAAGTTCTGGTGGACAACCCAAAGGCATGGAACCGACTATTTTCGGGACTGGCACAAATTACAGACCTAATTAAGATCAACAATGTTGATAAAAGGCTCACGGACAAAATCGCCCATCTTCAAAATGCCGGACTCGAAAACCATTTGGATCAGTTTGAAATGCAGCTGTTTCTTTAAACAAACTCTATTCAATAAAATAACTTCCCGGTCCATCTCTTGATCCAAATCAAGTGTTTTCTCCTCTTTTGCGATCAATTTTGTCCATCAAAAAGCAAAGAGCATGAATACAAGAAAATTTTTAATAAAAGGGGGAACCGTACTCACCTTTCAAAAGGGTTCCCTTGTCTGTGATGCGTTGGATGTTTTAGTGGAGGATGACAAAATTTCCAACATAGCGAAAAACATTTCAATACCAGATGTCGAGGAAATTTCTGCAGATGGAATGATCGTGAGTCCTGGATTGATTGATACACATCGCCATTTATGGGAAAGTGCATTTAAGGGAGCTGCCAGCAATTGGACGTTGATGGAATATTTGAACGGAATGCTTGGTGACATTGCTCCAAAGATGGGTCCGTTGGATGTATACCTTGGTAATTTATTGGGAGCATTGGAAGCCGTAAATTCAGGAATCACTACTGTTTTTGATTGGTCCCACATTATGAACTCCGACGAACATGCAGAAGCGGCCATTAAAGGGCTTTTCGATTCTGGCATACGGGCCAAGTTTGGCTATGGAACACCGGGCACATCAGTTTGGGAATGGTTCTATGAGAGCAAGAAGCCACATCCCATAAATGCATACGATATCAAAAAGAAATATTTTAGTTCAGAAAACGAGCTTGTTACCATGGCCTTGGCCATTAGGGGCCCTGAATATTCCGAGTTGGAAATAGCCAAACAGGATATTTTGATGGGTAGGGACCTGGATCTTCAAATTTCCATGCACATTGGCGGTGGGGTCTTTGGCCCTAAATACATGGGTGTACAAAAACTAGATCAACTTGGATTGTTGGGTCCCGACCTGAATTTTGCACACGGGAACACATTGAGCGATGCTGATTTGTGTTTATTGGCAGATTATGGTTGTACACTTTCCATTACTCCAGAAATGGAGCTTCAAATGGGATTGGGACTGCCTGTCACCGGTAAGGCGTTAAAACATAACCTAACCTGTGGTTTGGGCGTGGATGTGGTCACGGGTACTTCAGGTAACTTGTTCGACCAAATGAAAACGACATTACAGGCCGAACGTGCCATTCAAAATGAAAGATGCTACCAAAAAGGGGAAATGCTCCAACAACTTACCATTCAGGATCGGGACATTTTTAAAATGGCAACCATTGGCGGAGCCAAAACCCTTGGTTTGGAAGATAAAATTGGGTCATTGGAAGTTGGAAAACAAGCGGACATCATCATGATAGATGTTCAAAAACTTGGAGTGGCACCGTCCCATAATCCAGTTTCTACCATGGTTTTGTATGCCAAGGAGCATGATGTGGATACTGTGATGATAGCCGGAAACATTTTAAAGAGAGGCGGCAAAATGGTTTATCAAACTACGGATGAACTTATATTGGAATGCCAGATGAATGCAAATGAAATCATGAAACAGATAACCGTTTCAAGTTCTTGATTTGAATCAATAGCCATCGCTTAAATCCAATCGATATTTGTAAAAAAAGAAATGCAAACACCTGTTGATGAACTGTTCGAGGAGTTGAACGAACTGACCCAAAAGGCTTTACAATTTGGCATTGCCCTAAAAAAAATAGAGCACTACCAACTCAAGTTTAAACCAGAACCCACTGTTTGGAACATTTATGAATGCTTGGAACATCTCAATCTTTATGGCGATCACTATTTGAAAGAAATTGAAAAAGCCTTGAACAATTCAAGACCAAATGCAACCAACAAGAATTTTGAGGGAAGCCTGCTGGGCAATTATTTTGTGAAGATCATACGTCCTGTTGATGGTGATATCAAGAAAATGAAGACTGCCAAGACCATGAATCCCATTGCCAGCGATCTTACTTTGGAAACTGTGGACAGGTTCATTTCCCAACAAGAAAAATTATTGGAGCTCTTGAAAAAAAGTAAGCATTATGATTTGAAAAGAACCAAGATAAAAACAACCCTTTCCAATTTCTTGTTCCTCAACCTTTGCGACACTTTAAGGTTCGTGGTTTACCATAATGAGCGACATCTTATACAGGCTGGTATATTGCTCATCAAGGTTGGGAAAAACGCTGGGTTATCTGTCACATAAACAAAAATGAACAGTCTACCAGAGAATTGGAATCATCATCAATCATTTAACAATCAAAAAATGAAGAGTCATTTAAAAACCAAGTTACGTTCAGCAGTGTTTTTTGCATTGATGTGCATAACAGCTTACCCTCAAATGCCATCCAAAGAAATTGATGAACTGGCACACTATGCTCTTGAGACTTTTGGAATTGCGGGAGCCTCAATTGGAATTGTCAAGGATGGAAAAGTAATCCACTTGAAAGGGTATGGCGTAAAATCAGTGAACACCAAAGTCCCTGTTACTGGGGCCACTCCATTTGCCATTGCATCATTGGGCAAGGCATTCACTACAACGGCATTGGCCATATTGGTGGAAGAGGGGAAAATTTCTTGGGACGATAACGTAATCAAACACATCCCAGAATTTAAAATGTATGATCCCTATGTAACGGAAAACTTTACGATCAAAGACTTGTTAACCCATAGAAGCGGTCTGGGAATGGGGGTAGGCGACCTTATGGGTTACCCATCAGGTAGTGACTTTACCATTGTGGATGTACTGGGCAGTTTTCAACATTTTGAGCCCCAATCCCCTTTCAGGACAAAGTTTGATTACGACAACCTGTTGTATTGGGTGGCCGGTGAAGTGATTGCCAGGGTAACCCATTCTAGTTGGGAGCGCTTTGTGGAAAAGAGCATATTTAAACCGCTTCAACTGGAAAACACTTATTCCAGACTTGACAACATAAAGGATTTGGATCAAGTGGCCACCCCCCATTTAAGAGAGAGCAACGGTATTAGGACCATCGATCATTTCAGGGAGAACGTAAATGGAGCCGCTGGAGGAATTTTTTCATCTGCAAAAGATATGTGCGAGTGGATGCTACTCCATCTCAATAAAGGGAAATACGGCCAGAATTTGGAGAAGCAATTGTTTTCTCCAGAAAGTCAATATGAAATGTGGAAAATCCATACGGTTATGGACGCCAGTAAAGACCCTAGGTACAATTCCCACTTCTTAGGCTATGGATTGGGTTGGTTCGTTTCCGATGTTCGAGGACAACTTAGCTTGGTCCATACCGGTGGAGGGCCGGGCATCATGACCAAAATATGGTTACTTCCAGAACTGGATTTGGGCATCATTATTTTAACCAACACAAGCGAGTCAGGCGGAGCTTTTTTTTCATCGGTATCCAAAACCATTGTAGATAGTTATTTGGGATTAGACTCGAAAAATTGGATTGAAGTGTACAACAAAAGGTTTCAACAACGGCAACAACAGGGAGATTTGTTTACCTCGGAAGTATGGAAAGTCATTGAGACCAACACCAATGTACAGCTTAGCCTTGATGATTACATAGGAATTTACAAAGATCGTTGGTTCGGTAAAATAGAAATCTATATAAACAATGGGCAGTTATGGTTTAAATCGTACCGCTCCCCTAAGTTGGTGGGCCCCATGTATCATTACAAGGCCAATACCTTTGCCATTAAATGGGAAGACCGTGATCTTCAGGCCGATGCATTTGCCTCCTTTTTTCTTGATGAAGAAGGATTGGCCACCGAAATCAGAATGAAAGGCATATCACCCAACATGGATTTCAGTTACGATTTCCAGGATTTGTTGCTCATCCGAACAAAAGATTAAAAAGTAATTAATTCATCATCAATCAAAAAATGAAAACACGTACTGTCCATAAATCCATGTTCCTTCCAAATTAGTAACAAGAAGGAACACTGATCAAGGTTTGGATTCGTCGTTAGGCGAAATCTCCAATTCGATCAGTAAAATAATTGATAAACCGATGGAATCGCCCATACTTTTTGATCTATCCAATTAGGACTACTGGTTGGGACAGGAAACAATTGTCCTGAAAAAGAGAAAAATATCCTGAGAAGAATCTACAAATGAAACATAAATATACAAATAATGACTTTTAAGAACATAACAGCATTTGTTTTGTGCCTGTTCATCACACCAATGATGATGGCTCAGGACATAGTGGAAAGAGCAGCAAAAATTGACAGTTTTTTGACCGCTCAAATTGACGAACACCATATCCCCGCACTTTCAGTGGCCATCATTGAGAACGGTGATATAAAATGTGTTGGATCCTATGGAACTGCCAATGTGGAGTTTGATGTTCCAAGCACCGAGCAAACTTCTTTTCAACTGGCATCGGTGACCAAATTATTGAGTGCAACGGCCATTGCCATGCTCATTGAGGAAGGCAAACTCGACTTGGAAGAAAAGGTGGGTTTTTATGTAAAGGACCTTCCCAATTCATGGGAGTCCATGCGCATTAAAGATTTAGTGGCGCACCAATCGGGCATCGTGGATCTTTTGGCACTGAAACAAGAGTTCAATACTGTGGACGATGCCATGCAAACTGCCATTGCCAAACCATTGGACTTTGAACCCGGAACCAAGACGGTATATGCCGGCGGGGATTATGCGGTAATGATGAAGGTTGTTGAGAACATAAGTGGTGTTCCGTTTCAAGAATTCATGTCCACCTACCTTTTTGACAAACTTGGAATGAAAAATTCTGGATACAATAATATGGAACAGGACTTTATTTATCGTACCCAAGATATGATGCCCAATGCTGCCACAACCTATGTTTGGGACCATGAAAAACAACAGCAGCGTATTTTCTCGATGCTGTTCCCAAAATGGACCTATCCAGCAGGTGGTTTGTTCTCTTCCATCGAAGATCTGTCCAAATGGGCCGTGGCATTGGACCAAAACACATTGCTTTCCGAAAAATATCAAGATCTTCTTTGGACGCCCATACAATTAAGGGACGATTCCATCTCCCCTTTTGGCATTGGTTGGATTGTGGACCGATTTGGTGAAGACACAGTAACAGGCCATAGTGGTGGACCCGCCTTGGCCGATATTATGAGACTTCCCGAAAAGAAGATCACGGTCATTGTGTTGACCAACCAAATTTCGCTGCGGCCATTTTTAACCTCAAGTGTTCTAAAACTTTATGTACAACCTACCAGAAACTAAGGGTTTTCCCAACCAATATCAGCTACTAACCTTTTAATAAACAATTCTATGAAAATTTTTAAGAAGGCCATTTTGCTCATGGCCATAACGGGTATTTTAAGTGCTTACGCATGTTCCAATGATGATGGGGACAATTCCATAAATGAACCTCCAAAGAGTGAAGTACCCTCCAATATGACAGGAGATTGGATGGATTCTTGGAGTTGGCTCATGCAATATGAATTTGAACCCCTGCTATACAATCCAACCAACAAAGTATGGTTCCATGGAAGCTACGATGCCTGGTCCATGGACCCCAGACCTGGGTTTGGCCTTCAAATAGATGGGGAGGGAAACTTTATCTGGACCGTAATGGTAAGTACAAGTACGGGTGGATGCCAAGTGTATACAGCTGAATATCTTTCAGGAACCGTGGTCATAAATGAAAATAAAATCACCTTCCTTCCAAAAGTTCGAAGAAAGAAATACCACAGCGTATGTAATCCCGGCAACAATTTTGACCGAGACGAAGACAAAAGTAGCTTCTCCTTAAACTTTAAGGTTTCGGATGGCGAAAGCTATAATGGTAGCGAGGTCAAGGTGCTCACCTTAATACATCCGGATGGTTCCGAAACCGCTTATTCGCAAACTAAAAATTAATCTTAACCCAATAAAATTCACATAAAAATGAAAAAGTCAATTAGTACATTGGCAGGTCTCCTATTATCCATACTTGCCATTTTTTCCTGCCAAAACGATGATGGCGAGGTCATCATAAATCCTTTGTCCGCCAATGCAGGGCAGGACAAACAAACCACAGTCTCCATTTCCGTTTCTTTGGATGGCAGTGCATCCAAAGATTCCGAAGGTGAAACTTTTGAATATGCTTGGAGTATAAAAACAAAACCTTCAGGCAGTACCGCAACCTTAAAAAATGAAGATACCGCAACACCGGATTTTGTCGCCAACATGGTTGGAACCTATGTGGTGGAACTTGAAATCAGCAGGGACAATTGGACTTCAAAAGATGAAGCAAAAGTAACGGTTTCAGAAGTGGCTACGCAACAGATGGTTATTATATCCGAAGATATAACTGAAGACAGGGTACTTACCGATATCTTTCCAGAAGATCATACCAAAATCGACTATTTGATTACGAAGCCGATCAAGTCAACAGCCAAACTGGCCATCAATCCAGGGGTAAGGGTGGCTTTTGCCGAAAATGCAGCGATGACGATCACCTCTACTGGAACTTTTATTTCGGAAGGAGGAGTTGAGGATGAGAAAAAAGTGTATCTGGTAGGTCAAAATGCAACACCCGGTTATTGGGCAGGTATTCTCGTGCAATCGGACGATGCCCAAAACATGGTGAAATATACAGAAATCAACCATGCCGGTGCCGAAAATGAACTGTATTCAACCGAAGCAGTCCTTTTCATGGAAGACTTTAGCAAGATGAGCATTGAAAGTTCTAGGTTTGATAAAAATAAGGGCCTTCAAATTTATGTGGCACCTAATGCAGAAATCAACTCCTTTGTCACAAACTATTTTAACGGGGATGCTGCTGTGGGACACGTAATAGCCTTGCCGGCCCACGAGGTTGAAAAAATTCAACCAGGTAATCAATTTTGGGATGGAGATATTGCAGTGACCACCACTTTTTTGGACAATGGCGAGGTAATTGTCTGGGGACAATACATATACACGCTTTTGGAAGACTTGAAGATCACTGATGGCACTTCATTGGAATTGCCGCAATATGTCAGCATTAAGGTTTCGCAGGACAAACAAATAGCCGCAATGAACGGTGGAGCCATCAAGGCAATGGGTGGCGATGGCAAATGGGTAGAATTTAAAGGTGTGGAAAATGTGTCAGGCTATTGGAAAGGGATTTTCATCCAACACAGTGGCAACAATCCTTCCAAATTTGAATATGCGGTCATCCGAAACGCGGGTAGTTCACCCTTGGCGGGCAATCAACCTGCCTCCATTCATTTAGGGCCTTATGGAGTTGCCTCCATCGATTATACGCACATAAACGAAGGTGGTGGAGATGGCATTGAAGCCACATCAGAAGGAGCTCAACTCACCAGTTTTATTGAAAACCAAATACGTGGCCAGGTTGGCTATCCTTTGGCCGTATCCACCATGAACGTGGGCATTATCGATTACTACACCTATTTTACCAATAATGGTATTCCAAAAGTGAGGGTCGATGGTAATTACCCCATCGCCAGCGATCAAGAAACCGTATGGCCCGGGTTCAACCATACCAATATGAGTTATCACATTAAGGGGTTGAGCAAAGATTTGGTAGTATGGTCTGGGTTGAAACTGGCCGAAGGCGTAGTCATTGAAATGGAAAATGATGCGCGGATTGTTGTGGAAGACGCCAATGGTCGTCAAGGTTACATCAATGCCTTGGGTTCAGCAGATAAGCATATCGTTTTTAAACATACCAATGAAACAGCTGGAGGCTGGTATGGCATAACTTTTTCCAATAGCAACACTTCCAATACGTTTGATTATGTGGAAGTACTGCACGGGGGCAAACCAGTGGCCAATAGCTTCTCTGCCAATATCATTATTGACAATAGCCCTCAGAGCAGCCTCACCATTTCCAATTCAATCATTGGCCACAGTGGGCAGCATGGTATTTCTATTTATAATGACCAAAGGGATAATTTAACCGATACCAATATCAATTATGTAAATGTTCCTGAAAGCAATGTTTATGTATGGTAGCAAAAAGGCATTGGCTATACAACCCTTCATACATATTTTAAATCAAGTTTAGTTAAGAAAAACCGCCGAATATTTTGTTTGGCGGTTTTTATTCATTCCAGAAAAAAATCCATGAAAGTGAAAAACGACATTACATGTCTAAGAATGGCCATTCAATTGGCAAACAATTCAAAGAAAAGTGGCAATTTACCTTTTGGGTGTATTTTGGTAAATCAAAATGGGGAAATCGTTTTGAGAGGAGAAAATACCATTAATTCAGACAGGGATTGCCTGGCCCATGCAGAAATTAACCTCATAAGGGAAGCTAGCAAGGCATACGATTTTTCATATTTGAACAATTGTACCATATTCACAAGCGTTGAACCCTGTCCAATGTGTACTTCTGCTATATACTGGAGCGGTATCGGACGATTGGTTTATGCATTGGACAAGGCCAAATATTACGATATTGTTGGGAGGGAAAACCCCAATTGGCTTTTTGAAATGCCCACAAGGGAGTTGTTGCAAAAAGGGGGCAGAAAGATTGAAGTCATTGGCCCACTATTACAGATTGAAGCCTATGACGAATATTTAAAAATGTAAATTATAGCGGTTTTAGGTTTTCTTGATCTGTTCTTATATATGGATCTCATCTGGAAAGCTGATTTTGTTGGTATGCAATCCTCTGGGATTTGGGACATACCCATGACAAATAAGATATTGCCATTTCTGACCCTAACGGCAAACAGTTATTAAAGAAGGTATTTATACGGGCAGAAAAGGGCAGGTGAATGGCACTTTGTGAAACACTCTTTTAAAGCAATGACATTGCTAAAAAATGAACGAAACCAAGTTTCGCGCTGCAAGCATCCCAACCATACCAAAATTTATTGTGCACCCCACCCTTTTCTTGAAAGTGAATCCCTTTTCATAATGCTCGGGAGAAGAATTCTTCCCCAAAAACAGATAACATTAATGATAATTTATGAATTCAACATGGTCCAAAAAAGGGTAGGGCCACATGTTTACAGAAATCAGTTTAGAACTGAATTGTTTGATTTATTCCATTTCTTTTAAGAAACCGTTTACATCCAACCAATGAGTGAAAGCATCAAACCAACGGTTGCTTGTTCGGTTTGGATTTCCCAGACCGAAACCGTGTCCGCCGTTCTGGTAGAGGTGAAACTCCACGGGAATTCCTGCTTTGTACCATGAATCTATAACTCCAAACTGGCCTCTGAAAAGAAAGTCATCCGTAGCAATAACGTTGAACATCGGCGGTGCGTTCTCGGGAACTTCAACGGGACCCATACCACCATAAATAGGGCCGATAAAGGCTAGTTTCATGGTCTTGGAGTTAAGTGTTGAATGCATGGTTAGCCCTGCACCGGCCGAAAAACCGATCATTCCTATTCTTTCCGTATCCACGCCCCATTCGTTGGCACGATCTATAATCATGGCATAAGCGGCCTCAGCATCTTCCAGTTGGTTGGAGAGATCCCGCTGTGGTGGCGAAGGCGGAGTATCCTCTTCCTCTGCGGAGTCTTCCGAAGGCTCTGGTGGCGCAGGCCGGGGGCGGTTCATCCAAGCGGTAAAGTCTTCGAGCGATTCAGGGGTTGGGTGCAGTCGGTATTTAAGCACAAAGGCCGCTATGCCCTGTTTCGCAAGAGCCTCGGCTACTTCCCATCCCTCGTTTCCCATGGAAAGCCATCTAAAACCACCTCCAGGGGCCACGATTACGGCTGCCCCATTTGCTTTGCCGGGTTCGGGAAGAAAGGGGGTAAGGGTGGCCGTGGTAATGTTCCGTGCCATTGGATCGCCCCACTGGCGAAACCACGACTCGGATGCAGGTTGGTCCTCCACTCCCCCAGTGTTGAGCAGAATGGCTTTTGGCTCATCTGGAGCATCCAACGGGTAAATGGTTCCATCCTGGGACAGAAGATGCTCACTATTGTAGAGCATCACGATTAAAACAAGTGACTTGGCAAATTTTCTTAGTGTTGAGTACATACGGACAAGGTTTGTTGTTAGGTTTTAATGTTAGTGTGAAAAGCACATTTGTAATGCAATATACTATTTTTCAACTATCTAATTTGATTTAGACGTTCAAAAATAAATGTGGCCGAAAAAATTTAATATTTCTTTAACGACTGGTGGAAAAGTAATCTTTGCTTCAATATAGGAATCAGTTTCAATAAAGGGAAAGGCCTAAACAAGTATATGACTTTAAAATTGTGTAAAATCAACACTACTAAAAGTAATTTCTATATATTTAAGCTTATCAAAAGCAATTCAAGATAAATACCGATGAAACTCATAAACCAATCTTTGTTCACCCTTACCTTAATAATTGTTGCACTATTACCATTGCTCTCAGGATGCAGCGATGCTCCTCCAAGAAATGAAGGCCCTGGGGATATTTATGCAGCAGCGGGTTTTACGCCCACGGCAGCACACAGTACTACAAGGGCATTGTTTGCAAACTATAACGGCCCACTTTACCAGCTTACGCGTGAGTCGGACGGAGAAACTCTGGATATAGGTGTGGTACAACCGACTGCTGGTGATCCCGGGGGGTATGCAGATGCTGCTGCCCAAGATGCTTTCTGTGAAGATTCATTGTGCTGGATCAGCATCATATATGACCAATCAGGAAATGGGAACGATTTAAAACAAGCACCTCCCGGAACCTTCAGGGGACTGGAAAAAGGAGGGTTCAATAGCCTTCCCATTGCTGATGTGGCTCCCATTACCATTAATGGCCATAAGGTGTATGGAGCATATGTGATGCCGGGTGCAGGTCTACGAAATAATAATGCCGTTGGCCTTGCCATTAATGATGAACCAGAAGGCATCTATATGGTACTTGATGGTACGCACTATTCCAGTGGTTGTTGTTTCAATTATGGGAACACCTCCACAAACAGTAGGGCAGTGGGTACCGGTACCATGTCCACGGTGTATTATGGTACGGCTACAGCTTGGGGAAAAGGTGAGGGGGAAGGCCCTTGGATTATGTCCGATATGGAAGCAGGGCTTTTTTCAGGCTATGAAACCAAAGAAAATGCCGCAAACCCCACCATAGACTCTTGGCGTTTTGTGACCGGTATGGTGAACGGTGGCGGTGGCAATCAATGGGAAATATGGGGTGCCGATGCGCAAGAAAATGAATTGGTAAATTTCTATAAAGGGGAGCGTCCTCAATCCAAAGAGAATGACAGGTATTACCCCATGCACCGCAAAGGATCGATACAGATGGGTAATGGAGGCGACAATGGTAATGGTTCGGCCGGTACGTTTTACGAAGGCATCATGACGTCTGGATATCCCACAGAGGACGTTATAAAAGCAGTACAGGCCAATATTGCAGCGGCAAATTACAATGTGCCAAATGTTAGCTTATCGCGATTGAAGAGTTTTGCCCCGGGTTCTTCACAAGAATTGACAGTATCCTTTACAAACACATCTTCAGAACCTGTTTCAGGGGTACAACTGACTTTGGATTTACCCAAAGAATGGTCATCAGCAGAAGCTACAAGTTTTGGCGAATCCATCGCCCCTGGCGCTACGGTACAAGCAACTTTTACTATTACGTCCTCAATAGCTGTGGATGCGGATTACCTTAAGGTAAAAGCGGAATGGGGAGACAAAACCTACGAAACTTCCCAGCGTATAAGGAGTGTGCTGCCCATCAAAATAAACGAAGCGAGCTTTAGTGGTGGTGATAACCCAACCAATCAATTCCTTGAATTGTACAATGCCTCGGATGCCGAAGTGGATATTTCCAACTGGTCGGTTATCAATACCCCGGCGGAATGGGCTTCCGTGGAATTGGCAAAAATTCCGGAAGGAACAACATTGGATGCTGGTGAGTTCTACCTTCTCGGTTTGGCACATTCCGGTTTGGTGGCACCCGCAAATGCAGGCGATACAAAAATTAATGTACGTAGTACTGAAGGTCTGAAAATCGGTCAGCAGATTACTGTTGATGGCGAAAGTGCCACCGTTGCCAGCATCGGCACTCCTGCAACGGATAAGACCATACTCTTTGTGCCCGTATCAACGGGGCCTTGGCTTCATTTTCCTGCGGGTACAACCAATCTGCCCGTTGCCAACGCGGAAGGTTTTGCGGTAGGGGATAAAATCGGTATTGACTTGGGCGGGAATTATGAGGTGGCCACAGTTACCAAAGTCGGTAAGGCTGCCACGCAGAGTAACCTTGCAGAACCCGCTAAAGCAGGCGACACCATTATAAAAGTATGGCGAAATGCAAACATGAGCCCGGGGGATACCCTTACCATCAACACAGGTGCCCGTGTGGAGTTAGCCGTGGCGAAAAATGTTATCAGTGAGGTACAGAGACCCTATCGGGGCCGATTTGTGGGAGACCCCGGTGAGGTGGAATTAACCGCACCGCTTCAGAAAGACCACATGCTTGATGTAGATGTTTCTTCGCCCGGTACGGGCATCAGCTTTTCGCCGGCCACACGTTTTGCCCATAAAAGTGGTGACGCCGTTCAAGCATTGGGCAGTGGTGTTACCCTAAATGCAGGTTTGGCAGAATCCCATGAAACAGGAGCGCCGATACTATTTTCAGGAAATACATCGGTTGGGTACCAAGGGACTGTTCAACCTGATCAATATTACGGACTTCCCATGTCCATTTATGCTGGTACAGTGGCACTTATGGATTCCAGTGGAGAAGTGTTGCAAGATGCCCTGGTTTATGGTTCACAGCAGGGGAACTCCAGTGCACGCGGCTCGGTACCCACTCCAGCCATAGCTACGTTGGAAGGTGATCAAGGACAGGGAGGCTGCATCGCGGTACTTCCGGGGACCAGTCAAGGTTCTTTTAATGCTTCTTATGATCCCATGATCCGAAGTCTGGGACGTTTCCCCGATGGTAATGACAGCGATAGCAATTGTGAGGATTTTACATCACAAAATATCATCACATTGGGTAGTACAGCTTATGCCAATTCCAAAAATATTAAGGTCATTAGTGCGGAAGGTTTGACTGCAGGTCAGCAAATCGTTATTGGAACGGGTGCTGAAGCAGAGCATGCCGAGATTACTGAAGTAGGCACCTCGGGAGCGACCACAGTAACTTCAGCGGTACGTGCTGGTGCAACCACGATCCCTGTTGCAAGGATTTTTGGTTTTAGCAAAGGTCAAAGCATTACCATTGGGAATGGCGCAAGATCGGAATCGGCAGTAATTTCATCGATTACCTTCCCACGCCGCAATTTTGAAAATCCGGATGAGAGCCAAGGACCGTCCATCACGGTGGAAAAAGGACTGCGCTATGCCCATGGTACTGGCGAACAGCTTTCGGGAAGTGGAATTACACTGAGCAAAGGTTTACGCAAATCCCATGCTGAAGGCACGCAAGTATCCAGTAGTCTTCCTACACCGGGAAGCGCCAATGGGTTTTAAAGGTAGTTTCGCTGTTTAAGTGACAGTCCTATGAATCCCGAAACAGTCGATTACTTACACAAGTAAATGTCATCGAAGTAAATAAAATCATTATCAGTCTTGCATTTTAAATGTGTAGGTCTTTCCTTTTTCCGTTGTTATATCATGGAGGAAGGTTTTGGGCAACATTAGATCTTCAATGGTTGAACCTTCAGAAATTAAAGGCTGTGCCGTTTCTTCTATGGTAAAGAATCCATTGGGATTGGTTCCAGTGGCGGTTTCCAATTCACCAGTTCCGATCAATTCAATTTCATTGGGCACACGAAGTCGTAAGTTTCCGCCTAAATGGGATTTTATTGTGGCTACCAAGAGTTTTTTGTTTTTCCATTCCAGAGCAACCACTTCAAAGCCCCCTCTGGCTTTTAAACCGCCCACATAACCGTTTTCGAGCGCATCCGGAACGGCAGGGAGCAAATGAACCGCTCCATCGGAACTTTGCAACAACATTTCAGAGATGCCCGAAGTACATCCAAAATTACCATCGATTTGAAATGGTGGATGTGCATCAAAAAGATTGGTATAAGTACCACCTCCACCTTGATTTATTCCCACAGGGGTCAATTGATCTTTGATCAATTTATAGGCATGGTTGCCGTCTTGCATTTTAGCCCACCAATTTACCTTCCAGCCCATGCTCCATCCTGTTGATATATCCCCCCGCTGTAACAAGGTATTTTTTGCAGCAGCGAAAAGTTTGGGAGTCCTGTAAGGCGAAATTTGATTGGATGGAAAAAGTCCATATAAATGGGAAATATGACGATGATGGTCATCCGGCGAATCCACATCGTCCAACCATTCCTGTAGCTGATTGTGTTTACCGATTTGCATGGGGGGCAATTTGCTACGCAAGACCTTGAGCGAATCTATAAAAGCGTTCTCTTTTCCCAAAACTTCAGCAGCTTGGATATAGGTGCTGAACACATCAAAAACCAATTGATTGTCCATGGTAGATCCTGCAGTAATGGATGAACCTTGATGGGCTTCGGGGGCATTTTCGGGGGAATTACCGGGGGCAACGACCAAATAGGGGTAGTTGGGGTGTTGCACCAAAAAGTCCGTATAAAATTCAGCAGCCCCTTTCAATGCTGGAAAAGCGGATTTCAAAAAAGTAGTGTCCCCGGTGTACAAATAATGCTCCCAAAGATGCTGGCTCGTCCAAGCCCCTCCACCATTCCAGATGCCCCAAAACGCTCCGTCAATGGGGCCTGTTATCCGCCAAATATCCGTGTTGTGGTGAACCATCCAACCTCTTGCCCCGTACATGGTCTTTGCGGTTTCCTTACCTGTTGTTGAAAGTTCTTCAACCATTTTAAGAAAAGGTTCATGAAGCTCGGAGAGGTTGGTCCGTTCCGCAGGCCAATAGTTCATTTCTGCATTAATGTTGATGGTATATTTGCTGTCCCAAGCGGGCTTCATTCTATGATTCCATATCCCTTGCAGATTTGCGGGCTGCCCTCCGGGTTGTGAAGACGATATCAATAAATATCTGCCATATTGAAAGTACAGGGCGACAAAGGACGGGTCTTTGGTGTTTCTGAAATTCGCCAGTCGTTCATCGGTGGGCAATTTTGAAGCTTCCGTGCTTCCAAAGTCCAAAACAACCCTGTTGAACAATTCTTGGTATTTTTTTGTGTGGTCGGATTTCAACAGCTCATATTCCTTATCAAAACCAGCATCCAAAAAGGCCTTTGCACGTTTCATTTCATCACCGTTGAGATCTTGGTACGAATTGAAATTGGAAGCAATGGAAACCATCAAAATGGCATGGTCAGCATTTTCAATTGTAATGGATGTGTCGGTTTGTGTGATTTTCCCATTTTCGGTCTTTGATCGCATCAGCGCATTAAATTCAACTTTGCCTTCAACACCCTCATGATCGCTGGTTTTTCCCCAAAGGGAAATCTGATTCTCCCCATTGACTTCAATTTTGGAATCAGCATGAGGGGTAGTAAGGTTAGCCGTAAATGAAATTTTACCGGGCTGATCTGCCGCAAGCCGAACGATCAATAATCGGTCTGCCAATGAAACAAAAGCCTCTCTGGTATAAGTGATACCATCAATTTTGTAGGATGTTTTGCTTATGGCTTTGCTGATATCCAACTCCCGGTGATATGCTTCGTAATCATTGTGGCCAGGAAAGGATAATTCCAGATTTCCAACAGGTTGGAACATTTGACCATGGGATTTTTTGGTAATGATCTTTTCATTGGTCAGTTGTTCAGCAGCCTTGTATTCTCCATTGAATATGAGTTCCCTCACTTTGGGAAGTGCTTCTAGGGCATTCGGATTGTCGTTTCGGTTTGGACTTCCACTCCATACGGTATGTTCATTGAGTTGGAATATTTCGGTGCCCACATTGCCATAGACCATGGCTCCCAAGCGCCCATTGCCCAAGGGAAGTGCATTTTCCCATGTGTCGCCGGAAGGTTCGTCATACCAAAGTTTCAAATCTTCGGATTGCTGTCCAAAAAACAGATAGGGGATCAAGAAGCCAATGCAATAAAGTAGTTTTTTCATATCGTAACGGTGGATTGTCATCTTGGGTGATACGCCTTTAGTTGAAGTGTTTAATAGATACATATATTCTTTTTTTATTGAGAAAGGATGGCTGCATTTTAAAAGGTTACTAGATGTTCGGGCATTTGATGTACACCAGTGCACCCAATTTGCTCCATCACTTGTCTCAATTGTGTTTTTAATAGCGAAATGGTATGGTCCCCACCTGCATTGCCCAAAGCCGCAGCCCCGTACATAAATGGGCGTCCCATAAAGGTAAAATGGGCTCCGCTGGCCAAAACTCGTGCGATATCCGGTCCAGAACGTATGCCACTGTCCATCATAATTGTGATTTGGTCGCCATATTTGTCCACAATCCGTTTTAAGGGTTTAATTGTGGATTCCCCGGCATCCAATTGTCTGCCACCGTGGTTGGAAACAATGATACCATCCAATCCCAATGAAATTGCTTTCTCCGCATCGACCTCTGTAACCACGCCTTTTAAAACCAATTTTCCTTTCCAAATGTCCCTTATGGAAGCAATCTTGTCCATGTCCATTCTCTTGCTGAAGGTCTGGTCCATAAAATTGCCCAGTTGTTTTAGGTTCAAGACCTTGGGCATATACGGTTTCAGCACTTCAAAATTGGGTTGTCCATGGCGTAAGGTTTGTAGGGCCCATTCGGGTTTGCCCAAAATCTGTAAAATGTTGCTCAAGCTCATTTTTGGAGGCATGGACAGCCCATTTTTTATTTCCTTGGGACGAAACCCAAAAACCGGTGTGTCACAGAGCAATACCAAAACCGGGCAGCCAGCGGCTTCGGCGCGTTTGATTAAGTCATTACGGACGGATTCCTCTGTGGGGTGGTATAGTTGAAACCAAGCATTACCTTCGGTAATTTCACTGATGCGTTCCATGCTGGAAGTTGTTACCGTACTCAGAATGAACGGAATGTTATGGGCAAATGCCGCTTTGGCCAATATTTCGGGGGAGTTGGGCCACATAAGTCCCTGTAGCCCAATGGGTGCTACTCCAAAAGGGGCGTCATATACTTTGCCAAAAAGTTCAGTGGTGAGGTCAGCTCCAGGATAGCTGTCCAGATAACGGGGCAGCAGTTCAACCTCTCGTATGTCCGAAGTGTTTTTTCTGAGACAGACCTCTTCATTGCAGCCCCCATCAAGATACTCAAAAGCAAATTTTGGGATACGCCTACGGGCCTTTTCCCTCAAATCCTCTATGGATGGGTATTTTGGGTTGAATTGTATTTGTTTTTGATTTCTCATGCGGTCTGTAAATCAAATATTTTATCCATCAACACCCATTTTTCACCCGGTTTGGCCGTCGGAATTGCCTGCTGGTACTTCCACATCAGTTCTTCCCATTCCTGAACTTTTGAACTGTTCGCATCGGCTTGCTGTTTCTTTTCAAATGAGAACGATTCATCAACTTCCATGACCATGAACAATCGATTCCCGGCCCTATAGATTTCCATTTGCTGGATTCCGGATTTCAGAATGCTTTCCAAAATCTCTGGCCATACGTTTTTGTGGTAGTCGATATACGTGGCGATGCTATCTTCGTCATCCACTAGATCAAGGGCAAGGCCATATCTTTTTAAATTTCCCATTTCCTCGCTGTTTCAAAATGTTTGTATGTTCTAAATCCAAACCAAACAATAAAGGCAAAGCAGCACAGGGGCAGGATGAAGGAGAAATTCACTTCTGATACCCCAATAATTTGGGTGTCGGCCACATCATTTCCCCCAATATCAATGATCATACCTTGTAGCTTTGGCATCAATGCGCCCCCTACAATGGCCATGATCAATCCCGCTGCTCCCAATTTGGATTCTTCCTCGGTCAAGTTGTCCAAAGAAATACCGTAAATGGTCGGGAACATAACCGACATGAAGAGTGAGACACAGACAAGGGAGTACAACCCAATTTCTCCTTGGATAAAAATTGTTCCCAAGGTGGCCATGCCCGCAAGGATGGCAAACCACATCAACAACTTTCCGGGGCTGATAAAACGGAGCATATAGGTACCGATTGCCCTGCCCACCAAAAAGAAAATAAAGGCCAGAAATTGGTAGTTTGCAGCCGTGTCACTGGAGATTCCAATGGCTTCTGCATATTGATAAATATAGGTCCAACACATGATCTGCGCTCCCACATAGAGTACTTGCGAGATGACACCCAAAACATAACTGGGTCTTTGGAACAGGGCTTTTCCTATTTGTTTGACCGAGGGGAGTTCCCCATCACTTTTGGCTTGTGGCATCTTACTGATCAAAATAAGCACGAAGACAAAGAGGATTACCAGTCCTAAAATAACATACGGGTCTCGTATGACCATTAAATCGGAAGTGCGGATCAATACCTTTTTAGCCTCAGTCAGAGAGCTGAAATTTATAATATTGTCAGACTCCAACTTTTTCAATACGAATTGCTGGGCCACCAGAAGGCCCAAAATTGAACCTACCGGATTAAATACTTGGGCGAGGTTGAGACGCTGTGTTGCGGTTTCCCTATCGCCCATGGCCAAAATATACGGATTGGCCGTTGTTTCCAAAAAGGCGAGGCCAAAGGTGAGGATGTAAAGACTTAAACAAAAGAACCAAAATTTTTCGGTGATGGCAGCAGGATAGAACATAAGTGCTCCGGCAGCATATAATGCCAACCCGATCAAAACCCCGGTCTTGTACGAATATTTCCTCACAAAATGTGCTGCGGGCAGGGCCATGCAAAAATAGCCGCCATAAAATGCCATTTGGACCCATGCTGCCTGGGAATTGGAAAGTTCCAGAACTTTCTTAAAGGCCTGGACCATAGGATCCGTAACAGCGTTGGCAAATCCCCAGAGCGCAAAAAGGGAGGTAATCAATATAAATGGGAGCAGAACACCTTTGGGTACTATTTTTGATTTTTCCATTGCTGAGTTTTAAAGAGCACGATCTAAATGGGTGTAGCCACCATCCACAAAGACAAGTTGGCCTGTTGTATGGCTTGATTTTTCGGAAAGTAGGAACACAACGGCATTGGCAATTTCCTCTGCTGTTGTCATCCGGTTTTCCAAGGGGATGTTGTCCGTGATTTCCTTTAATCGTTCCTTTGGATTTTCAAATGTATTGATCCATTTCTTGTAGAGGGGCGTATAACATTCTGCAACAATTACGGCATTTACCCGGATGGAATAGGGAAGGAGTTCCACGGCCCATTCCCTTGTAAGTGAATTTCTGGCGCCATTGGCAGCCGTATAGCCGGAAGTATTGCCCTGTCCCGTAAAAGAAGTTTTTGATCCAATGTTCACAATGCTTCCCTTGTTCTTTTTTAGATAGGGCAGTACATAATGGGCCATGACATAATAATGTCCCACATTGCGCTCCAAGGAACGCAAGAAATCTTTATAGTTGCCATGTTCCAGACCAACACCATCATTGATCCCTGCGTTGTTGACCAATCCATTGATCTTGCCGTAACGTGCTATGGTTTTTTCTATGGCCTTTTTACATTGTTCCGGGTCTGTAAGTTCTGCTATGGCATAGAAAGCTTCACCACCTTTTTCCTTGATTTCTTCCGCAGTGGAACGGACATCTTTTTCTGTTCTTCCAATGATAACCGGTATCGCATTTTCTTCCGCCAAAGCAAAGGAAATTCCTTTTCCAATCCCTTTGTCGCCACCCGTGACCAGTATAACCTTATCCTTTAATCCTAAATCCATTTTTGTTGTTTATAAAGCGTCTTTTTGGGTTTTCGATTAGTTTTCATGTTCACCATAGCTTTTTTATAGCTGAATACCATAAAATTTTAGGGCATTCAACCCTATAATTTTTGCCCGGACATCCTTCTGCAAATGCATAATATAGTCCTCAACAATTTCTACAACCTCTCCATACTGGGCAGAGAGGAGGCATACAGGCCAATCTGAACCGAACATGATTTTATCCGGACCAAAGGAATCAAACACGTTGTCAAGATAGGGGACGAAATCATTTTTTGTCCAACCACCCCACGCAGTTTCTGTTACCATCCCTGAAATTTTACAATACACATTATCGTGCTTTCCCAATTCGGAAATATGATTTGCCCACATTGCGTCCACCTTCCCATCAATCTTGGGTTTGGCAATATGGTCGATTACAAAGGGTTGTTCCGGAAAAAGTTTGACAAGTTCCAAGGCTGCTGGCAATTGTTTGGGATAAATTAGAATATCGTAGGTAAGGCCATGTTTTTGCAACAAGGAAATTCCCTTTTTAAAATCGGGGCGAAGCATGAAATTGTCATCTGGTTCATCCTGCACCACATGTCTAAGGCCTTTAAGTGCATTATTTTGGGAATATTCCCGCAGTTTTTCTTCAATGGTATCAGCACAAAGATCCAACCAGCCCACCACTCCTTTTATAAATGGATGTTCCTCGGCCAGATGTAATAAAAATGCGGTTTCCGTTTCGGATTGTTGGGCTTGAACGGCGATGCAGCCACTAATTCCATTTTTTTTGAGCAATGGGTGTAAATCGGACGGCAAAAAATCCTTTTTTAGGGTTTCCATGGAAGCATCAATCCAAGCGTGGGTCGTTGGATGGTATTTCCAAAAATGTTGGTGGCTATCGATTTTTATTTCACTCATGTATTTTCATGTGTTGCTTAGTGAAGAGGAGTTTTGCCCATTTTCCACAAAGTGAATCCCTCCATTACGGACTTGCAA
The DNA here is from genome assembly GCF_001683915.1 of Allomuricauda sp. CP2A. Taxonomy (GTDB): domain Bacteria; phylum Bacteroidota; class Bacteroidia; order Flavobacteriales; family Flavobacteriaceae; genus Flagellimonas. The sequence continues at coordinate 26,490 of NZ_LXTT01000021.1, forward strand.
AAACTAAAAGTAAGGAATACACGATTAAATTCAAACGTTTGAACAAAATATCTATTTTCTTATTTTGGATGATTCCCTGATCAGTAGTTTGGGGGACAAGACTTGTTTGCTCGGGACATGGTTATGGGATTCCTCGGCCCTAAGCTGATTAAGGATGGCTTTTGCAGCATGATTTCCCATTTGTTCACTGAATTGGTCAACGGTGGATAGGGAAGGGGACACGTATGTAGTAAAATTTTCGTTACTGAAACCCATTATGCCAACTTCTTCGGGCATTTTTTTTCCTCTCTCCCGCACTGCGTTCATTGCCCCAAGGGCAAGGACATCACTCAAACAAAATAGGGCATCTGGCGGGTTTTTACGATCCATAAGTTGGGCTGCTGCCTTTTTCCCAGACTCAAGGGAAATATCTGTTTCAACGATGAGGTTTTCATCAAATTCCCTACCTGTTTGGGCGAGTACCGCTTTGTATCCATCCAAACGCCTTTTATAGGGAAGAAGCTCTAGAGGTCCACTGATAAGCCCAATTTTCCCATAGCCTTGGTCAAATAAATGTTTTGTTGCCTTGGTAGCCGCATCAAAATCGTCTATCATGATCTGATCAACATCCAATTCTGGAATGGTACGATCAAAAAGGACAACCTTTACCCCATTCGCCAAAGCCTTGATAAAGTGTGAGGAATCTTTGGTATTGGAGGCGATTGAAGCGATAATGCCCTCGACCTGTGCGTTGAGAAAAACATCAACCTGCGCAACCTCTTTGTTTGTCTCATCTTTGGACTGTCCTATCACTATGCTATATCCGGCTTGGCCCAGCACATCCTCTATCCCCTTGATTGCGGTAGAAAAGAAATTCACATGGATATAGGGCACAATAACCCCGATCAACCCGCTCTTGCCTTTGCGAAGTCCGGTGGCCATATTATTTCTTTGGTAACCCAATTGCTCCGCAACCTTGGCCACTTCTTTTTTGGTTTTTTCGGACATACGTGGATGGTTGCTCATGGCTTTTGATACAGCTGATGGGCTGATTCCCATATAGTTGGCAATATCCACTATGGTAGGTTTTCTTTTCTTCAATATCTTCTAGCTTATAGGTATCCTAAATCAGTAAATTAAAACAAATATCCAATTTTAGTGGATTTTCTGAATACCTTCCAAAGGTTCAACAAATATCATACATTTGTTCAAACGTTTGAAATATAACTTAAATTTTTGTGCTTTATGAAGTATGTGGTCTGCGAAAAGCCGGGTAATTTTGTCTTAAATGAGAAGGAAGTGCCCAAAAGAAAAGGGAATGAGGCATTGCTGCGAATTAAGAACGTGGGTATATGTGGCACCGACATCCATGCGTATGGTGGAAACCAAGCCTTTTTCACCTATCCACGAATTTTAGGCCATGAACTTTGTGCAGAAGTCGTAGAAGTAGACAACAACACCGATACTATAAAAGTAGGGGACAGGGTGGCCATCATGCCCTATTTGAGCTGCGGTACGTGTATAGCCTGTACCCATGGAAAAACAAATTGCTGTTCCAATATTAAGGTGATTGGGGTCCACACAGATGGGGGCATGCAGGAACTTATCAGCCTGCCCACAAATGTCTTGATTCCGGTGAATCATCTTACCGAAGACGAAACGGTTATTATTGAGCCTTTGGCAATTGCCGCCCATGCCATTCGCCGGGCATCCTTAAAGAAGGGGGAGACCATTGTTGTCATGGGTTGTGGCCCCATTGGAATTGCACTGATGGCACAAGCTCGGATAATTGGTGCGCGTGTCATAGCCATTGATATAGACAACAAGCGGTTGAAATATGCCATGGACAACATGGGAGCCGATCATATCATTAACACTGTTGAGGAAAATGCAGAGGAAAGGGTCATGGAGCTAACCAATGGCAATCTTTGTGAGGTTGTATTTGATGCCACTGGGGCAAAGCGAGCCCTGGAGGAAGGGCCAAAATATATGTGCCATGGCGGGAGGTACGTTTTGGTCGGTTTATCAAAGGGCGATTTAGTCTATAACCACCCACAGATCCATGCCAAGGAAACCACATTGTTATGCAGTAGGAATGCCACTTATAAAGATTTCGAGCATGTCATTCAAATGATCAAAAGTTTCCCAACCGATAAATACATCACCCATCGAATGAAGTTTTCGGAATTACCCGAAATCTTTGATGATTTTATCGGTTCCGATGATCTGGCGGTTAAGGCGGTAGTGGACATCGGTTAGATTGATTTATAGGTGCAAATACACATTTCCAACCCCATCACCCTAAAAATTTATAGCGAATATGTCAAAAAAAAGACCCATTAAGATTGTTCAATTTGGTGAAGGCAACTTTTTAAGGGCATTTGTGGGCTATGCATTTCACAAGCTTAATACCGAACTGGATTTCAACGCTGGAATTGCGGTGGTACAACCCATTGAAAATGGACTTGTTGACGTTCTTAATGAGCAGGAAGGGCGGTATACCCTGTTTTCAAAGGGAGTAGTGGGGGGTACTGAAATTCAGGAAAAATACCGGATTGACGCCATTGAACTTGCCGTGAATCCCTATGCCGATTTTGAATCCTTCATAATGTTGGCCCATGAACCGGAATTGCAGTTTGTCGTCTCCAATACTACAGAGGCCGGAATTGCCTATGATGAAAAGGATACCCCAAACATGGCACCACCCAATTCGTTTCCGGCTAAGCTGACCGTTTTTTTATACGAACGGTTCAAGCATTTTAAGGGAGATCATAGTAAGGCCCTTACCATTATTCCATGCGAACTGATCAACACCAATGCCGATGCACTAAAGGCATTGCTGCTTCAAAATTGTACAGCGTGGGAATTGGGGTCCGATTTCAAAAACTGGATTGAGGATGGCTGTAGTTTTCACAATACATTGGTAGATCGGATTGTTCCGGGCTATCCCAAGGATGATATTTTGAGCTATACCCAACAATTGGATTATGAGGACAAGTTGATAGTTACCTCAGAGGTGTTTTTTTTGTGGGTAATAGAAGGCGATGAAGCGCTCAAGAAAAGGCTTCCATTTCATAAAACAGGGCTTGATGTAAAAATCGTTTCCGATATGCAGCCCTATAGAACCAGAAAAGTGCGAATCTTGAATGGGGCACACACGGCAATGGTACCCTTTTCCTTGATGTATGGAAATAGCACCGTAAAAGAAACCGTTGATGATAGATTCACAGGGAAATTTGTTTCAGACATTATTTTTGATGAGATCATTCCCACTTTGGAACTGGATAAAGCGGAACTGGAAATTTTTGCCAATGCGGTTTTGGACAGATTCAGAAATCCGTTTATAAAACACTATTTGGCCAGCATTGCATTGAACACTATCTCCAAATTTAAGGTGAGGGTGCTGCCAAGCCTATTGCAATACAAAAAAAATACAGGCAAACTACCGGCTGGACTGGTATTTGCCTTTGCATGCCTACTCCGATTTTATAAAGGCGAGTGGAAAGGGGAAAAACTTCCTGTGAATGACGACGAAAACATTGTATCTTATATTCAGAAGATTTGGAAATCTACACATGATGTCCAATCCATAGTTGATGGCATCATTGCCGAAGAAAAGTTTTGGGGACAGGATTTGACCAAAGTAGCAGGCTTGGGGGAAGCCCTGACAATCGCCCTGGAACATATTGAAAGGAACGGGATAGAAGTGGGTTTCAATGAATTTTGCAATCATCTAAAAAAATAGACATGAAAAAGCTGATAAAGGTACATCCCGATGACAATGTGGCCATTGCCCTTATCGATTTGTCCAAGGGCGACCATATCGAGTTTGGGGATATACGCATGGAATTACATGCTGATGTTCCTGCCAAACACAAAATCAATTTACAACCTCTAAAGAAAGGGGACAAAATCTATATGTATGGTGTATTGGTGGGCACGGCACAAAAAGATTTGGACAAAGGAATGCTTTTGACCACTGAAAATGTAATACACCAAAGCGCTGTTCCCACTGGAAGAAAAGTGGATGTGGAATGGTCTGCCCCAGATGTCTCCCAATGGGAAAAGCGGCAATTTATGGGATACCACAGAGCAGATGGCCAAGTGGGAACAGAGAATGTTTGGCTATTTTTCCCACTTGTTTTTTGTGAGAACAAGAACATTGAGCGTTTAAAGGAGATTTTTGACAAGGAACTATACGTGGATGAAGTAAGTGAGCAAAGGCATCTGCTCCGATCGCTCATCAGTGGGGAAGAAGAAACGGTTCGGCCCACATTGGAGCGAAAATCAATATTCAAAAATGTCAAGGTAAAGTTTATTACCCACCAAGGTGGGTGCGGGGGAATCCGGCAAGATTCCGAACTTTTGGCCAAATTGTTGGCAGGCTATGTGAACAACTCCAATGTTGCCGGAGCCACTGTGCTTAGTTTGGGCTGCCAGAATCTACAGATTAAGACTTTTAAGGAGGCACTGGGTACAATCAACCCAAATCTAAAAAAACCGGTGTTGATCTATGAACAACAACAAATGGGGACAGTGGAAAATATGATGAACACCATCATAAAAGACACCTATGGGGCCTTGATTGAAGCAAACGAAATCGAAAGACAACCCGCACCCCTCTCAAAATTGAAGTTGGGTCTGGAATGTGGCGGGTCGGACGGTTTTTCGGGCATATCGGCTAATCCAACGTTGGGGTATGTGTCTGATATTCTTGCCGCTTTGGGCGGTTCACCAATTCTTTCCGAGTTTCCTGAACTCTGTGGGGTAGAGCAGGAGCTGGTCAATCGGTGTGTGGATGATGAAAAGGCCGATAAATTTCTCAACCTGATGAAGACCTATGAAAAATCTGCCATTGATGCCGGGTCGGGTTTTGATATGAACCCATCCCCTGGAAATATAAAAGATGGACTTATCACCGATGCCATGAAGTCTGCCGGTGCGGCTAAAAAAGGCGGGACCTCACCCATAACGGATGTGTTGGACTATGCCGAATATGTCACCAAACCAGGACTCAACCTGCTTTGTACCCCGGGCAACGATGTGGAAAGTACCACCGGTATGGTAGGCTCTGGGGCAAATATAGTGGTGTTCACCACGGGGCTTGGCACCCCAACGGGCAATCCCATAACACCGGTGATCAAGGTTTCCTCCAATACCATTTTGGCAGAAAGGATGCCCGATATCATTGATGTGGATACGGGCCCTGTGATACGTGGGGAGAAGAGCATTGAGGAAATGGGCACCCTATTGATGGAATATATCATAGCTGTGGCCAGCGGCGAGAAAACAGCCAAGGCTGATATGCTGGGACAGGATGATTTTATTCCTTGGAAAAGAGGGGTGTCCTTGTAACCCTATTTTTTATAAGCCACGCAGGTTTGTTTGGATATTCCAAGACCTTCAATACCAAGTTCCATAGTATCCCCCGGCTTTAGGTATTTGGGTGGATTAAAACCAAGACCGACTCCAAAAGGGGTTCCGGTTGAAATGACATCACCGGGCAAAAGGGTCATAAACTGACTGATATAGGAAACCACCTCCTGCACATTGAAAATAAAATCTGATGTTGATGAATGCTGTAGGCGTTCACCATTGACCTCCAACCATAATTCCAGATTATTGGGGTCTTTTATTTCATCGGCTGTGGCAATGAATGGACCTAGGGGAGCAAATGTGTCACAGCCTTTGCCCTTGCACCATTGTCCTTCTTTCTCTATTTGGAATGCCCTTTCACTGATATCGTTGTGAAGGACATACCCTGCAATATGGTCCATGGCTTCTGATTCTTCAATATAGGAAGCTTTTTTGCCGATGACAATGGCGAGTTCCACTTCCCAATCGGACTTTTCAGAATTTTTGGGAATAATGACCTCATCAAATGGGCCACATATGGCAGTGGTCGATTTAAAGAAAAGTACAGGTTCCTTTGGGATGGCCATACCGGCCTCTTTGGCATGCATTGCATAATTCAATCCCACGCATACAAGTTTTGAGGGTCTTGCCAAAGGCGGGCCCAAGCGAATTTCATTATCTATGGTAGGGCAATCGGATTCATGGTCGCTCAGCCAATTTCTTAGCTTTTCTATACCATTGTTTCCAAAAAACGCCTCAGTATAATCCATTCCAAATGCAGATACGTCAAGTCTTGTCCCGTCTGCCAATTGCACACCGGGTTTTTCATTTCCGGCAGTTCCAAATCGAATTAATTTCATGTTCTGTATTTAACCTTTTAACTTAATGAACCCACCATCGATGGGGTAATCGGTTCCTGTTATAAATTTAGCCTCATCCGAACAAAGGAAGAGGGCCAAGTCCGCAACTTCTTGTGGCTCCGCCATGCGTCCTATGGGTTGGGTCTTGGAAAGTTTTTCAAAAATTTCTTCTTCCTGACCCGGGTAGTTCTTTTTAATGAACCCATCCACAAAAGGCGTATATACCCTCCCCGGGGAAATGGAATTGCACCGTATTCCGTGGTTTACATAATCGTTGGCAATGGAATAGGTCATGGTAAGCACTGCTCCTTTGGTCATTGAATAGGCAAAACGGTCCGTAATCCCTACTGAAGCCGCCACAGAGGCAATGTTTAAAATAATACCACCTCCTTTTTTCTTCATGTAGGGCAGTATTGCCTTGGTGCAATTATAAACACCTTTAATATTAACATTGTATAGCTTGTCCAGATCTTGCTCGGAAACGGCCTCAATATTTCCCACATGGGCAATGCCTGCATTGTTCACTAGAATGTCCGGGACTCCATTTTCAGTAATTTTGCCAATGATTTGGTTTACATTTTCTTGATTGGAAACATCGCATATATGTGCCTTGGCATTGTTGCCCAATGCTTGAATTTCAGAAAGGGTATCTTGGGATGCTTCGTCATTAAAGTCCAGAATATGTACTTTGGCCCCATAAGAGGCAAATGTCAGGGAAATAGCTTTTCCAATTCCACTGCCTCCTCCGGTCACAATGGCTGTTTTACCGTGTAAACTAAACTTCATTTTAAGGGTTACTTCTAAATTTTATGTTTTTCATGGGTTGCCACCGGGAAACAAGACATCTTGGTCTTGACTGCAATAATAATCAGTTTTTTCATTAAATGGGTCTGTAGTTCCATCTTTTCCATTTTAAAGATCCATCAATTTTTGTATGACCGCTGGAATAATGAAAAGTTTCAAGGAAATCTACGTAAAGAATACCCATGGTACAGTGAAATTCTTAACAGTTCAACTGGTTGATTGGGTGTGAATGGTCAGAAGCGTAAATTTTATATTTATAAATAAAGAACTTCTTTTTTTGATATAATTGGGCATTGGGCAAAAATAATTTGCAAGGTTCGCAAAAATTTCATTAATTTTAAAATGTAATAAGCACACTTATTAAGGGATATGATAATGATATGAATCCGTCTTTCTGTATTGGACATTCCCCGCCAGACAGTTAGATAACAGAATTAATAGAATTTTTTTCTACTAATGAATAGCTAACCTTATGGATACGCCAACACGATTTGATGAATCTAGAACTGATCTTAAACCATACGGATTGGGCTGTGAATTGTGGCAACCCAAGAGAATGAAGAGGGAAGAGCGACATAACGAGTTGGAAATCAATTTTTTGCCAGATTGTTCAATTACGTATCTAATAAGCAACCGAAAATTCAAGATAAAGAGGGGGACGGTAATAGCATTTTGGGCTCTTATGCCACATCAAGTCATTGACTTTAAAAAGGATTGTCCCTATTATGTCATCACCATACCATTCTCTGTTTTGCACGAATGGAACTTGCCAAAAACATTTCTTGATTCCATTTTTAAGGGAGAGGTACAGATTACACGGGATTTAGAAGATATTGAGTTTGAAAAAAAGCGTTTTGATAGATGGTCTTTAGAGCTTGACAAAAGGGGATCGGAACTCTATGCTGCCTGTTCACTGGAAATTTGTGCTTTTATAAAACGCTTAGCTTTGAAAAACTTACCCCAGTCTTGCGAACAGAAAGTTAAGCCGCCGCCTATAAACCTTGTGGAAAGAATGGCAATGTTCATTGCCAGTAATTTTACAGAACCCATTAAGGCGAGTGATGTTGCAAGAGAAGTAGGACTCCATCCTGACTATGCCAATTCAATCTTCAAAAAAGCATTTTGTAAGACCATCTCAAATTATATTATAGGGCAGCGGGTACTTTATGCTGAAAGAAAGCTATCAATTTCTGATGAGCCCATTACTTCATTGGCCTTTCAATCGGGCTTTAGTTCCATAAGTAGATTCAATGCGGCGTTTAAGAAAAAAAACAAACTGACTCCCAGAGAATACCGCAAAAGGCATTTATTAACCTTGGACCTGAAGATAGGCCAGGAATATGTTGAGATTTGAATTACAATCTTCTTTTATTGTCCAATTAAAGGTTAAAACCCTGCAAACTTGCCTGACGGCAGTCAGGTTTAATTGAAGTTACTTTAGTTTCTATAAATTTTTATGTATCCATGAGTTATTGGGTTACTGGGTTACCATGTGATTATTGAATAACTCAATAACCTAATAACCATGGCAATTTTATTGCCCTTCCTCTGGACTTCTAGTCCAGAGTGTTTTAGTTTTTAAGGCTAAAAAAAAGCCACCTGTTTTTTACGACAAGTGGCCTTTAGAAATAACTAACTCAAAATAATTATCACTAATTTATTTATGGGACATCCCAAAAAACCCGGGATACCAGATTGTCTCCACCAATGGCGGCGGCTGCAGCTGCGTAGTTTTCCGCATTAGCAGAAGCCTCACGATCAGGATATGTCATTCTATGCACAAAACCATCCCCACCATTGGCCAAGAGGTTATCGTTGAAATCGTTTCTTTCCAGGTCTGGAAAACCACTTCTCCTTACATTGGCAAAAGCTTCCGTACCGTTTCTAAAGTTGACCAACCAATATTGCGTATTGATCAACTCCAAGGCATTGCCAGCATCATAAGCCACTTCCGGCTCAGCCAAATAGGCATTTATTTCGGCATTTGTAATGGGTGTGGTATTTGGATAAAGTTCATAAATCTGCATGTCTGCCCTTATCCCTTGCTCGTAAAGTGCTTCAGGATCCCCAGATATCCATCCCCTAAATGCAGCTTCAGCCATAAGCAAAGAAGTTTGTGCATAGGTTACATAAAAGTCCGGAGCAGCAGGTGATGCCACGGCAAAAATATTGATCTGAGAGTAAGCCAGTCCTGCACCATTAGTGCCACGATATCCTAGAGAAGTATCCGATAGCTGCAAATCTGAAACCCCGATTGGCACCCCAAATTGGTTGGCCAAATCGGTATCGGGATCAGTGTCATTAGCTACGGCACCTGGGTCATCATACGTGGCAATCATGTATTGGCCCCGGGGGTCATCTGTGGATTTTAGTTGGTCCACCAATGGTTCGGCTGCGTAATTAAAAAATGAGAAGTTTCGCAAATTATTGTTCTCTCCTTGAGTAAATGTACTTCCATCATACTTTACATAAGCGTTGTCGGCGTTTGAGGTCATAACACCTCCGGCAACAGCTTCAGAAACTATGGATTCGGCTCTGGAAGCATTTAATTTTGAATAGCGCATGCCCAATCGTAGCAAAAGTGAATTGCCCAATTTTCTCCATTTGGCAACCTGAGCTGAGGCCGATCCGGTGGGTTGTTCGCTATTGGCCCCATAGAAAAGGTCTTCAGAAACAAAACCTCCATTTGGATTCAGAGCTGCTATGGCTTCAGTGAGTTCATTATACAGATCCTCATAGATGGCTTCATCATCATCATAGGTTGGGAAATAAATGAGTTCACTTACGGCCTTAGCGGCGTCAAAGTAGGGGACATCTGCATAGGTGTCCACAATTCCCATAAAAATTTGGGCTTTCCAAATACGGACCATACTGGTGAGGTTCGTCCTATTACTGCCCTCATCTTGGCCCAACAAAATCAAAGCCTGTTCCAGATTCCTGATGTCAGAGGAATATGAACCGTTCCACTTTGGATTATTGACCCCGTCAATGTCCTCATTAAAATTAAAGCCGAGGGTGGCACCTTGGTTAAAAGGGTTTACAAAATGTTGCACAATGGTATGTTCGGCAGACCAGTTTCCTAGATGGCTCCGTTGCGCCCCGGCGAACAATAATGCTGGGTCAACCTCTGTTACCGCGTAAGGATTTGTGTTTACTTCCACAAAATCTTCGTCACATCCACCCATACCGATAACCAGGCAAACAAAGACTATATGTTTAATATATTTTATCGTTTTCATAGTTCTAGAATTTAACATTTAGGCTAAAATTGTAATTACGGGTGGTCGGTAGCGCAGAGTTTTCATACCCAGCCCTAAAGTCACCGGAAGACTGTACAGCTTCTGGATCAATACCAGGGAAGTCTTTGTAGAGAATTGCCACATTACGGCATGAAGCAGACAAAGTTAATCCCTTAATGAATTTCAAATCTGAAATATTACTGATAGCACTGGTAAAATCATAAGAGAGGTTTATGCTTCTCAACTTAATAAAATCGGATTTAAAGGTGAATGGATCACCAATCTGAAGGTTACGATAGTCTGCATAAAAGGATTGCAAATTGGTAACCGCTGTGGTATTGGGCTGTCCAGTGCTTTCATAAACACTGTTGGGAACAATGATTCCATTCTCACCCTCGCGACGACCTTCAAGTGACAAAATGGAGTGTCCCTGTCTCAACATATTCAAATGTGTCGATGAAAGTACGGTACCACCAAACTTGTAATCTATAAAAAAGCCAAATGTAAAGTTCTTATACTGGAAACTGTTGTTCCAACCTCCCGTATGTTTTGGGATGGAGCTACCAACGGGCAAGAAACCATTGGTTTCCTCTGCACCCGGTGTGTCGCCGTTGGTGGCCAGTAAGCGTCCATCATCATTCACCAAAATTTGTCCATTGGCGTTTCTCCTGTACGTCCTTGTGTACAATTGGTTCATGGCCATACCTTCTGTATACCTCAATTCACCGAGGAACTCGTTCCCGGTACCGTTAAAGAAGATAAGAAGAATGGTTCCGCTGTCATTACCCACATCCAACACTTCTGTTGATAGGTAGGCGTTGTTCCATGAACTTACCCAAGTAAAGTCGTTGGTTTGAATGGGAGTGAATTCAACTAAAGTTTCCAATCCGCTGTTTTTCAAAGAAGCTACATTTTGCTTGGAGTTGTCATAACCGGAAGCATTTGAAAGGGTAACGTCCAGAATCTGGTCGGTGGTGATTTTCTCAAAAGCGGCTATATCAAAACGTAAACGATTATTGAACAATCGCATATCAAGACCAATCTCTTTTTCAGTAACGGTAAATGGTCGTAACGATGGGTTGGGAGCAAACCCTCCTTGAACACCTGCAGTGGTCTGACCATTGAAAGGTGGATTGATGTTGTAATTCAATATACCTTCATAGGTATTCACACCATTGGCGCTACCTACTTCTGCCCAAGATGCCCTTACCTTACCATAATTAAACCAGCCATCTCTATTGTTCAGTAATTCGGAGAAGACCAAACTACCTGAAACGGATGGATAGAATACTGAATTATCCTCAGGGTTAAGCACCGAGAACCAGTCCTGTCTTCCCGTAAAATTCAAATAAATTAGGTCATTGTAGCCGAAATCAGCTGTTGAGTAAAGTGAATTGATCCTAAACGTGCTGTATTGATAAGGTTGAAACCCTGCTTGGTCAGTTTCAAAGAAGGTACCATTGGTAATTGAATATAGGTCTGGTACAACAAAGAGCCTTGAGAACTGTGAATTTTGTTGGAATCTGGACCTCCATGTGTTACCACCAATAGTGGCATCCACAGAAAATTTACCAAAGGTTTTGCTGAAACCAACTAAGAAATCGGCGTTAATATCCCTTGTCTCGGTCTGTTGAATGTCATAACGACCCCGGTAAAATCCTGTATCACCTTCCAAAGTTGTGGTGGCGCCTGCACCATTTAGCTCGTTCCATTCTCTAAAATTGGTGGCAAAGTCATAGTTGTATCGACCTTGCAAATAGAGCCAATCGGTGAAATCATATCTCAGGGTGGCAGTACCTAGTAAACGATTACGCTCATCGTTAAAGAACTGTTTTTTTTGTAGTTGATAGTATGGGTTGTTGATGGTACCCAGGAATCCGTTTGTACGCAATTCAGCTCCCGTTACTGGGTCGATGGCACTTTGCTCATAGGCCTCAATGGGAACAGAAACGGTTGTCCTGTTGAAAAAGTTCACCGCACCCGGCCCCTGAGTTCCAATTTCAGGTGGGTTGATGTTCTCTTCATTGGCATAGTTTACGTTCAACAACAGATTCAGCTTTTCGGTAATATTGTAGTTGATACCTATGTTAAAGATCCGTTTTTTGTACTCGTTGGCAGGTTGGATACCCTTAGCATCGGTATTGGCAAATGAAGCCCTGAAACTTCCCTTTTCATTCCCTCCAGATAGGCCTATGGTATTGGTAAGGTTGGATCCCGTTCTAAGGAAGTCGTAGAGTTTATATGGATAAGCGGAATAAGGCCTCATAACACCATCAAAGTTTATTGTTGGTGCTCCGTCCAATCGTTCCCCAAAGCCAAATTGACCTGTGGCTGCTGCCTCACCTTGGGTTTGGGGCCTTTGGCCACTGGTACCCTGACCATACATGGTCTGGGTGATTTCATCCATAAAGTTCAATGCCTCAGAGGTAGAATAACTCGAGGTGAATTCAACACCAATGCCCTGATTCAGTCTACCTGATTTTGTGGTGATGATTACCGCCCCGTTGGCTGCCCTTGCACCATAAATGGCTGCTGCCGTGGCTCCCTTAAGCACGGTCATACTTTCAATATCATCAGGGTTGATGTTCTGTAGATTATCACCCAAATCCCTTTGCTCGCCACGACCATTGGCACCCCTTGCACCTTGGTCTATAGGCAGACCGTTGATAACAAAAAGAGGTGAGTTGCTCGCACCGGCAAAGGCTGCTTGACCACGCAAACGAATCTTCATACTTGAAGCCGCACCAGCGGAAGGTGGGGTAATGTTTAAACCTGCAACCTTACCTACCAGGGATTCCATAGGGTTAACGGTTCTGGTTTTGGTGAGTTCCTCCGTTTGAACAGAGGTCACCGCATACCCAAGTTTTCTCGTATCTTTTCGGATACCAAGCCCTGTAACCACAACTTCATTCAAAGAAGTTACATCTGGTTCGAGGCTTACATTGATCACACTTCGGTTTCCAACTACTATTTCTTGGCTTTTATAGCCGATAAAAGAAAATACCAATACGCTCTGGGCATTCCCCACTTCAATTGAATAATTTCCATCGAAGTCTGTTGAAGTACCATTTGTGGTATTCTTCACGACAACGGTGACCCCCAAAAAGGGTTGGCCATTTTCGTCCGTAACCGAACCGGTAACAGTAGTTTGTAAATTAGTTTCATTGAAAATTTTCCGATCCATGTCTGTCTCGTTATCCATTCCACTATAGACATTGGCTACAGCACTAGAACACGTTAACAGTACAATGCACCACAAAAAGTGATAGTTTTTCATAATTGTACGAATTAGTTTTTGGTTATTGTTAGTGTATATGAACAGTTTCAGTAATGCTCTTTTCCAAAAAAAGCCTACTTCTTCTGCTCATATGAGTTTTTTGTTCAGGAACTTTTTTGGGAGAACAGTCATGGAACAAGTACTTTTAAGAATTAATAAGTGTTTTTTTTATACTTATTTTTTTTGACATAAGTTTTCCCAGGAATAAATTCCCAAACAGGAACAAAGAATCATATA
>NZ_LXTT01000027.1 GCF_001683915.1 Allomuricauda sp. CP2A
GAGATAATTTAATAGGTACAAGTGAAGTACAAAAAATAGGGGTCTATTTACCACCTTCGTATTCCAGCTCTGATCAAATGTACCCGGTCGTTTATTTCTTGAACGGATATACTGTTGAAATTGGCGAATACCCGAAAACGGAAGCTTTTAATAGGTATATGAAATATAATGAGAATCATGAATTCATCTTAGTAGAATTGAGCGGTCATAACTTGTTTGAAGGATCGATGTACGCCAATTCCCCGGTCTTGGGAAATTGGGAGGATTTTGTCGTAAGAGATGTCATTAATTATGTTGACAGGCATTACAGAACTTTGCCAAAAAGAGAATCTCGTGGAATAAGTGGACATTCAATGGGCGGAGGTGGAACAATCAATATCAGCTTAAGGCATCCCGAGGTGTTTTCAGTAGCATATGCCATGAGTTCTGCTGTTTTTGCAAATGACGATTTATTGGATGGTATGTTTAGCAACGATTCAGTTTTGGCACAGGTTCAAGCCTTATCCGATAAAATGGAAAAAGTAAGTGATGAGGACTTTGCCACATCCTTGCAGCAAGAATTAAAATCCTACGACAGAAATGTGAAGGGCATGGTAGGTATACTTGCCTTTGGATCTGCATTCTCTCCTGATTCTTCAAAGCCTTTAAAAATTGCATTCCCGTTTACAATGAATGCTGATGGTACCTTTGCCAAGACAGAGGAAGTCCTAGAGAAATGGGTAGCTGGTTTTGGAAATTTGGAAGAAAAAGTAAAGAAATACAAAAATAATCTAACGCAGTACAAAAAATTTGTTTTGAGCTGCGGGTATCAGGACGAAATGCCCGGATTATTCGAAGGTTCAGTTTATTTCTCCAGGTTGTTAAAAGAAGAAAAAATACCACATAGCACCTGCTGGTACACTGGCAAACATAGTGACAAGGTCAGTGAACAACTCATCAGTGAGGTATTTCCCCTCATGTCAGGATACCTACTTGGTGAAAAGTAATATGATAGGTTGATTTTGAGTTAGTTTTTTTAAAGAGCGCAGCTTGTCTGCGCTTTTTCACTTTTTTTTCCAATCCCATCCATTATTGTAAAATTCAGATTATGTACCAAAACATTCGCACAATGAAACGAACAAATCCCGATAAGACCATTAAAGAGGATTACAATCCGACCTACCGCAAAGCGTTGTTTTTTTTTATTTTTTTGACATTTTTATGTATAGTTCGTAGCCAAGACGCTGAGGTGCTTTGCATCGAAAATGAATCCATAAGGGTATTAATAAGTGAAAAAGGGGCTGAGTTACAAAGTATACGGGGTAAAATCAGCAAGTTTGAATATCTATGGCAGGGCAATGGTGAATATTGGGCGGACAGGGCTCCAATAATGTTTCCAGTAAATGTCAGATTCAGGGACAACGAATTTTATTTTCGGAACGTCAAATACGATATGCCGAAAATGGGAATTATAAAAGAGAGCTTTATGACAGTAAAACATAAATCAAATGATGAGATCACATTAAGTTTTGTTCCCAACAAAGAAATATTGCACAAAAACTATCCCTTTTTGTTCAAAATCTCGGTTCGATATAAATTGACCGATAATACCATCTTGAACGAATACATTGTTACAAATAACGACACCCATAATATGTATTTTGCACTTGGGGGGCATCCTGGGTTTAATCTGTCACTTGGTCAACCAAATGATAGAAAAACGCATGAGTTATTTTTTTTCAAATCATCCTCTTTCCGAAGAGGACTAATTAAAAATAGTCTTCTGACCGATTCTGCAGTTCCCTTTTTACAAGATGAGAAAACCCTAAGGCTCAATGATGACAGGATACCTAATACTGGAATTTTCATCAAAGATTCAGCTATCACTAAAATTGGTCTGGCAAGATTGGGCAAAAAGCCATACGTAAGTTTGCTTCTGGGCAATTTTCCCAATGTCAATATTTGGAGCCCACCGGGATATCCATTTGTGTGCATAGAACCCATGGTCTCCCACCATGATTTTGAGGATTCCCCAAAGGATATCGAAAAAAAAAGTCATCTAGTTAAATTAGGCCCGGGCGAAAGCGTTACATACTATTATTCAATAGAAATAAACCAAAACCCTTAAAACTTTGACGTGTTAAATTCTGGGGAGATTTTAATTTTTGCTATAAGTTGTTTTGGTTCAACCCCACAAAAATCCTATCTGGAGCAGATTATCAATATTCTAACATCATAAACCGGTAATTTTTTTTACACATACAAGGTCAATCTATTGTTCAATCATTATACTTCAGACAACAACATCTTAACTAAGGTAACATTATGGAGCAATTTTTAAATGTAGGATTGGGTGTAGGTATCTTAATGCTGTTCGTTCTTCTTTTTAAACAGAAAAAGGAAAGGGAGGATTATTTTTTTTGTCATGGATTTCAATAGTGTTACTTCAGATTATTTTTTACGAAATAACGATTTATCAATTTCAATTGACAGGCTTGCTGGCGGTAGTTGGTTTTGCTCTTCCATTGCTGTCCGCCCCTCTTTTATTTTTGTATATCACATCGTTAACCGGACGGAAATTGAGCAAAATAACTATTTGTCTTCATTTAAGTGTTTTTGTTTTGTATGTATTAATAGTTTTTTCCATCGGACTGTTTACAGAGGCGAGTATAATGACAAATACAGGTTATCTGGAAATTGATACGAATCTCTACTTTTTTAGGGACTATTACGCTATTCCGTTGGCCATATCGGGAATAACATATGGGATTTGGGATCTTTAGCTTTTAAAACAACACAGGAAACGAATTTTTGAAGTTTTTTCATATGATGAAAAAATCAACCTAAAGTGGATTCAGTATATGGTTTACTTATATTTCTTTTTAGTACTTATTGTAAGTTTTCTAATATTTGGGGCAAGTCAGTATGGAATTTTTGAAGTTTCTGATGCCTTTGCGTTTCTTGGAATTGCCTTGAACGCTTTATTGATTACGTTCGGATTTTACGGTTTTAAACAGACCGAAGTTTTTCTAAACATGAATTCCTATCAACCTTATGAAAAGAGTAGTTTTCATCCTTTCCAATTGGGGCTATCTTATCAAAATTTTTAAATGTTTGACACAAATTTTATAAGTTTGTTTAATGTCTGAACAAAAAAACATACTTTGTCTCAAGTCCCTTAATGTTGATCATGATAGTCCTGTCCCCTTACATCTTCAAGTTGAGGAAATCCTTCGTGATATGATAAACGACCCAGAATATCAAAATGGCAAATTTCTACCTAAGGAAGTTGACCTGTCCAAACGACTTGGAATTTCCAGGAATACCATTAGACAGGCCACCAATAGGTTGGTTCAAGAAAAGTTGTTGACAAGAAAAAAAGGCGTTGGCACCAAGGTGGCAAAAAAACTGGTCGAGACCAAACTTTCCAATTGGGTCAGTTTTAGTCAAGAAATGCATGCCCAAGGCATTAATTTTAGAAATTATGAAATCAAGGTTTCAAAAATTAAGGCAGATGCTGAAATTTCGGAACAATTGGAAGTGAAAGAGGAGCAAGAACTCTTTAAACTGGAAAGACTACGCGGCTTGGACAACGGCCCTTTTGTTTATTTCATCAGTTATTTTCACCCTAGGGTAGGCATTACGGGAGATGAGGATTTTGAGCGTCACCTCTACGACATTTTGGAACACGAATACCATACCATTCCTGTTTTATCCAGAGAGCAGATCAGTGCTATTCTGGCCAATAAATTCATTGCGGTGAAATTGGGGGTTCCGGTAAATTCGCCCATTCTTCAAAGAAAGCGGGTAGTTTACGACCCTGGAAATAGACCTATAGAATACAACATAGGTTATTACAGGGCCGATCAATTTACTTACAGTATAGATATTAAACGATAACTCACCGTTCTAATGGGATTTCCAGGAACCTTGGTCGGTATAAATTAGGGTCTTTTAAAATGTCGGCCCAAAAATCAAATGAATTCACATTGTAGCTAGCTAAAAGCGTTCCCGGTTTAGATAGGTGGGGATAAGCTTTGGCATTATAAGTAAAATAGGTCTCATTAGTTTCATTTTCCGTTGTCCTATAAACTATTTCGGGTTCCCCGAATGGCCCAACGAGAGACTCTCCAATTTGTACGGCTACTTCTGGTCCCATTGTAAACCGTTGGTAAGTCAATACAATTCTACCATCAGATAAAGGGGATACGCTCATTTCATTGGAAACATCCTTGGCTATCATAATTGCTTCTTCCATTTCTTCCACCCAATCTTGACCGTTCCAAAATTTCCAGTGATCAAACTTTGTCAAATACTCGGGCAATACCCTTGCGACCAACAGGCCCTTGGTACCTTCTTGGTTGGACACCGCATATGTATAGATATGGCCATCGGGGTCCGGAGCTCCCGCTGATTCCGTGTTCACATAAATGGCACTGCCAAATGAAGTTTGGGTTGCTGAATCAAAAAATGGAGTTTCCAATTGGGTATGATCTAAATACGGAGGCGTACTGTTCTTGGGTATTTGTAATAAATTTACGCCAACTTGTTCAAAATTAAAACCTCCTATACCCGTGGTATCCTTTTCCCGAACCGGGTAAGCAAAAACATATAGGTTTTCGTCTCCCTCTGTGTTTACAAACCCATCTCCCAACCAATAATAATCATGTGGTCTGGAGTTTGGTGTTTTGGGCTTAAAAAGTGCTTTGGCCTGTTGACCCTCGCTTTCTTTCCAATGGAACGTAATATTATCTGCATTTGGTTCTTTGCCTTTCAGGATTCCCACGGAGTTATTGATCATTAAAAAATCTTCCGGCTGTAAGCTTTGCCCATCATGATGCCCGATCATGGTGTCCCCAAAAGTAAAAAGTGTGACCGTGCTATCTGTTGCGGCAACAAATTCTTTGCCATCCATAGGAATTCCAAAAATGCCATCTCCCCCAAACCATCCTTCATTTTTAATAAAGAGTTGGCTCCATTTAGGGGATGTTACAGCAACAATAGTCTCTGGTTCTTCATTATTATCCGCTATCGGTTTTTCTTTTGTTTTGTCTTTGCAGCCTACACTCGTCATAACAATTGACAAAATACTTACCCTAATTGTCATTCCATTTATCCAGTTTTTCATATGTTTTTTTTAAGTCCAGTACTCGTTTACTTATATTTTACTTTTATAAATCTAGGGTGATATATACTCGCGTCTTTTTGAATATCTTCCCAGAAGTTTAGCGTAATTGTATTGTAACTGACCAACAGTTCCCCGGGTTTTGATAAATGATAATGCGCTTTTGCGTTGTACGGGAAAAGTCCTTTTTCCTTGTATTCCGGGCAAGTATACACCTCATGGATTTCACCAAAGGGCCCCACAGGACTTGTCCCCACACGTATACCTACCTTATCGGAAAGGCCCAAAACCGTAAACGTGAGTAAAAAATTGCCGTCTTCTGTTGGAGTTACGCTGAGTTCGTTGGAAACTGCATTTGTTATTTCCACGACCTCTTCCTTTTGCACCCCCCATGTTTTACCGTTCCAGAATCGCCATTCATTTATATTCTCAATATTTTCTGGTCTGACCCTTGCGGCTATCAAGGACTTTTGCCGTTCCATGATACCATAGATGTAAACATATCCATCTGGGTTTGGGGCATTGGCTTGTTTAGTGTTCACGAAAAGTCCGCTACCGAAATATACCCGCCCTTCTGTTGGGTGTACAAACCCTAAATCGGTTGCGATTTGAGTTGACTTGGAGATTCCCTCTTTAGTAGGGTTATCAACTTTTAACAATGTTATGTTGGTCTGTTCAAAATCAAAAACATTGGGACCAGTTTTATGTACATGATAGGCAAATAGGTAGAGCGCATTGTCCTTATGATGGTTTATAACCCCATCCCCCAACCAGAAATACTCATTGGCTTTGGCATTTCTATTATTTGGAACAAAATAGGATGTTGGCTTCCCATCACCATCCAAATTGTACTCAAAATCAATGGCCGATTTCTTTGGTTCCAGCCCCTTCATCCATGCGGTGGTATTGTTCACCATAACATTACCGGGTTTTGGCACATTGTTTACAACCTCTCCAACATAGGTGTCACTAAAAATAAAGAGGGTCTCTTTTTCTCCGTCTCCTTGATTTTCCACACCATCTAAAGGAATGGTAAATATGCCATCTGCCCCAAACCAACCCGAGGTACGCTCCATTAACGCTGTCCATTCGGGGGCCGGCGCTGCCTGAAAGTCATATGAACCGATATCCTGCACCGACTTTTCTTGCGCCGAAATCCGATTAGTGGACAACAATAATACAATTAGAAAGCTTCCTATTTTATATTTAAAATGCATGGGGATCGTATTGATATGTTTTCTTGGAAGTGCCCAACTCAAAACTATCGGTTCGGAAAGGAAACGCGGGCAGTCCTTCGGCATTTGTCAAGTCCAATTGTCCGGGATTATCAGACCAAGCGTACCTTACATACTTTGGATTTTTGATATTTTCATGGTACACCTTTACCGTGTTCGTAGTTACCAACTCTGCTTTGGCCCATTTGAACTCGCCATTCTTCCCAGCTATGGCAAAGCCCCTTAAATAGCCATACTTGTCCTTACTAACCAATTTACCTCCATGGGTCTCAAACTCGACCAAAATGGATGTATCGGTTAGACTATGGGATTTGTAAACAGGGCCTCTTTTAAGTATGTCCCCATAATTGTAATGTTTGGCCAACAATGCCAATCTTCTTCCTACTTCTTTTTTATTATAAGGGTGGATGTCATTGGCCTCACCAATATCTATGGCAGTAACAATGTCAACATTTTCCAAAGCAGTAGCTTTCATTTGGGACTCGCGGAGTTCTGCCCAGTTACTATTTGTAGGTGTTTTATCCTCTTGTCGGTAATTGGCCAATTGAACTACCAAAAAAGATATTTTGGGATGGTTCCATTTTTCTCGCCAATCTTGGATCATAGCTGGCAGCAAAGAACCATATTCCACTGCTCTGGACGCATTGGATTCTCCTTGATACCAAATTACCCCTGCTATGGGCAATTTATGTAAGGGAGCTATACTGGCATTGTACAAGAGCATAGGGTGCGAGAATGGACTGCCATTGGACACTTCAGGTTGCGGAAACCGATTACTGTCTATACTCACTCCTTTTTTGTACTTCCAAGTTCCGTTGAGGATGGAATTGCCCCAAAAGGCATTGGTGTAGATTCCTCCCTTCCCGCCAACATCAAAAACACGTACGGTGAGTATATTTCCCTTTTCCCGAAGAATGTCTTTGGATGCGGAATAATTCCTGAAATTGCTTTTCCCAAAAGACTCCCCTATCTGTACCCCATTGACCCATACCCTATCATAATCATCAATTTGGTTGAGAACAATATTGAAATCATTCTTTAATTGGTCAGTATCCAAATCAAAAGTACGCTTGAACCAAATGCTCCCATCGTGTGACCCATATCCAAAATCAGACCAAAAAGCGGGCAAGGTACATTCTTCCCAATCCGAATAGTCATACCCTTGCTCGTACCACTTTTCTTCTATCCCGGGTCCTTTCAAGTAATATTTGTCATCCCATTTTTTTCTGAACTTCTTAAACTCCAAATCCAAGGTTTCAAAACTTTTATTGATTTTGGATACTTTTCCAGTGACCTCATCAAACTGAGGAAAGGTTTTAAGAACATCCATCCCCATCCATGTCTCAATGGCCGTGGCCCCAAGATTACTGCTAACCAGTCCAATGGGAATGTCTTTCTCCTTGACCAATTCTTTTCCGAAAAAATATCCGACGGCACTGAAGTTTTTAGCCGTTTCCTTGGTCACTTCCTGCCAAATTGCATTGGACACTTTTTCCCTAGGGAGATAATCCCGGTCTACCCACACAGAGCATAGCCTAAGATTGGGGACATCATAATCATCATCCGCGGTTTCGGTGTAATTTAGCATATTGGGCGTATACTGCATATTGGATTGCCCTGCACAAAGCCAAAGATCACCAACCAACAGGTTATCCAAGACCAGTTTTTCCCCATTTCCTTCTTCGATCTCCAGAATAAAAGGTCCTCCATGGGGCATTGGATCTAGTGTCACCTTCCAGGCTCCACTTTTATTGGATTTGACCCTATGGATTTGTCCACCGATGGAGACGGTCAACCCGGCTTTTGGTTTGGCTGTTCCCGTAATGGGAATATTTACATTACGGGGCAATACCATATTGGATGAAAAAACTGGCGGTAATTCTATTTGCCCCCACATCAACATGGGTATAAGTAAGAGAATTGACCACAATAGCTTTGAGCATGTTCTTATCATAATAACTTTATTTTTTCCAACCCATTTCAATTTCTTCCAAAGTCTTGCCCTTGGTCTCAGGAATCATTTTATATGTGAATCCCCATAGGAAAATGGCATTGACCATAAACAACCAAAATGTATAGGAAGGTCCTAGGTCACTCAATAAAACGGGGGTGAATTGTGATATTAGCATAACCCCTATCCATAGTACCATTACACATATGGACATGGCCACCCCGCGCACTTTTGTTGGAAAAATTTCCGAAATCAACACCCATGGGATAGGCCCTAAGGAAGATGCAAAACAAGCTACAAAACCCAATATGAAAATGAGCAGCCATGGTCCTTGAAGAGCATCAAATCGATATAAGCCCCCAATGACCAACAAACATATTATCATACCCATTATTCCCCATAACAATAGTTTTCTTCTCCCTGCTTTATCTATATATTTAATGGCTACAAAGGTGAATACGGAGTTTATCACGCCAATAAGAACCGTTTGCATAAGGGCAGAGTCCACCCCAAAACCAGCAGATTTCAATATTTCCGGAGCGTAATACATAATGGCATTTATACCGGTAATCTGTGAAAAAAGTGCAAGGACAATCCCAATAATGATCGCGGTCCTGAATCCCTTTTCGAACAATTCCGACAATTTGCCCTTTTCCTGTTGGAGGGCCGTCTTTATTTCTTGATGGACTTTTAGTGCTTCTTCCTTCGGATTCAATCTTTCCAAGATTTGAAGGGCAACTGCATTGTTTCCATTTTTGGAGAGCCACCTTGGGCTTTCGGGCACGAAAAACAAGGCCACCAAAAACAATATGGCTGGTATAGCCTCTGACCCCAGCATATAACGCCATCCATATTCAATATTCCAAGTTTCATCGCCTGATTGCGCCACTAAATAATTGCAGAAATACACTATGATAATTCCCAAAACGATTCCCAACTGGTACAGAGAGACCAAAGAACCTCTTTTTTCCGCCGGTGAAATCTCCGAAATATACAAAGGTGAAAGCATGGAAGCCGCACCAACTCCTACACCTCCAATGATCCTTGTAATCACCAAAAGTGTGAAACTTGGTGCCAACAAACAACCAACGGCAGACAGGGCAAATAGCAACGCTGTGATGATCAAGGCCTTTTTACGGCCAATCCTATCGGCTGTATACCCAGCTGTCAAGGCTCCAATAACACAGCCCACAATGGCACTGGACACTGCCCACCCTTTTAGTGAAGGGGTCAGGGAGAACTTCGTTTCCATAAAACCGATAGCTCCGGAGATCACAGCAGTGTCATATCCGAACAAAAATCCGCCCAGGGCCCCAATGGCCGTAATCTTTAAAAGGTAATTGTTTTTTTGTGCTTCCATACTCTACTGTTGATTATAGGCCCGTTTTTACTGATCTCCAGTTTAACATTGGATTGGACCACTTTGGCAGTTCCTGTACCCAAATTTTTGATGGTATAACTACCCGCGGCAGCTGGAACCACAAATGTCTCCGCATAGTGCACATCCATACTTCTTCCATTGGCCATAACATTGATTTTGGTACCCTCCACTAAATTAAGGATATGACACTGCACATTGGTCGATACGGTCATTTCACTATCTAGTTCATATCTATGGATTTCGTAAAAATGCTTAGAGTGTGTAGGCAGCTTAATCATTTTCCAGTCATCACCAGACTGCAACACCTCTGGTTTGGAGATATACTCCGCTTGCACCTTATCTCCCTGACATTCCATATTGAGGTTTTCTACACCACGCTTTATGTTCAACGGCCTTGGTTTTCCATCCAAATCCATTCGCATCCAATCATACATCTTAAATGTAAAGATGTAAGGTGTACTACTGATTTCCAAAACCAAGTTACCAATTCCGGAACAATGTACCGTTCCGTTTGGTATAAGGAAGAGGTCGTGTTTTTTTGCCTCAAAGGTTTGGACATAATCCTCAACCGGCATAGGTTTTGCTTCACTATGACTCTGTTCCAAGGCATTGCGGAATTCTTCTTTTTGAACGCCTTCGTTGAACCCTAAATAGACTTTCGCTCCAGGTTCCGCATCCAATATGTAATAGGTTTCATCCTGAGTGAAATTATGTCCAAAATTTTCTCGCATATACGCAACCGTGGGATGACATTGTAGGGATAGATTTTGTCCATTAACCGTATCCAAGTAATCAAATCGAATAGGGAATTCGGTACCAAAAATACTTGCAGCTTCACCCAAAATAGCCTGATTGTCCTGGAACATCAAAAAATCAAAGGATATTTCCAGCCTCACTCCATTTTTAGAGATTACAATTCCATTTTCCGGGGCGATCAACTCAAAGGACCAGGCATAATTAGGTACGTCTTGGGCCAACTCACCAAATCTCTCCTTCATCCAATCGCCTCCCCAAATTCCAGGGGAAAACCAAGGTCTTGGTCTAAAGGCATGTGATGCCATTTCTTGTAGTCCCTTCCTCAAGGTATTGCCGTCACACCAAGTAATGTCACTCCCAAACTGTCCATCAACAACAAAATCAATATCCTTTAAAAGTTGTTGCTTGTGTTTATTGAGTACCTGCCAATCAATAAAGTACATCCGCTTGTACTGTTGTTTGTTATCCTCAACCATGACATTGCCCAAATTGGCAACTTGTCCAGCTCTGGAACGGAACTGTATTTCGTTCTTGGGTACATCTATATAGATAATGGTCCCTTTCTGCCCACTTAAGGCCGCCCCTGGTCCATAAAAAATATTTAGTATTCCCTCCATCGGCTGGATTGAGTTTAGCTTCTGGTTATCAAAGAAATCTTTAAGGTTACCTGGATAGATTTTACCAAAAACTGGGTCGTCCCCACCCAAAAACGGTTCAACCATATTATTTATGACATCAGCTTCCTTATATGCCGAGGCCATATCATAGCTCATATGTTCCACCTTTCTTGTTTGAAGTGCTGCGGAAATCTGGGCCATGAACTCTTCCCAGTATGCGCCCATATAACCATCTATGAGAACACACCCCTCTTTGGGAAGTTCGTCAATAAGGCTTTCCACACCCATGGAAACGGTCCCTGTTGCAATTTCAAAAGAGGGGTACACCGTATAGCCTTCATCTTTTCTAGACTCATCTGCTCGCATTGGCATCACATACTGCTCCGTTTTTCTTTTTGTGTTCAATTTATTCTGTTTAATGGTTAAATGAATGACGGCACCTACTATGGCCGCGTTGGCCGTGCCTTTTGTAATTCGAATATTTTGGGGGGTCGCAAAACACGTTTCGAATGCGTTGTTGAACAAGTGATAACTTTTTGAGATACTGCCGCCAATAACAAGGGCATCCGGTTTGAACGAGCCAGAAAGTGAACACATCACTTCTCCCAAATGTTGTCCATATTGTTCAAAAATGTCTCTTGCTTTTTCAGAGGTTACCGCATGGTCTGCTATTTGTTTCACATTGTCCACGGACTCTCCAAAAGTTTTGAAAAAAGTATCCAAAAACCATTGGGTAGAAATCCAGTCCTCAACTCTTTTCCCCTTAAAGGGAAGGTTGTAAATATTGCCATCCTCGGGTATATGGTCGCTATTTGTAACCACTTTTCCATCGACCACAAATCCTGACCCAATTCCCGTGCCCAGCGTTACCCCTAGGACTTTACCGCTATGCAAATTATTGGAATAGGTCTCACCAAGTACAAAGCTATCGGCATCATTAAGGAAGGCTATCTGTTCAATAGATTCCAAGGTGTCTTGTAGATGGGACCACAAGAACAGTTTAATATTGACCCCATATAGGGAATCAAATTTATTTAGCCCAAAGATGTATGAAACACCTTGTCCATAATCGAATGGACCGGGTACGGATATTCCAATGCCCTTGATCGGTTTTTGAAAATTTGTAATGGTCTGCTTTATAGCCCGGATCAATTGGTT
This sequence comes from Allomuricauda sp. CP2A, assembly GCF_001683915.1. Classification (GTDB taxonomy): domain Bacteria; phylum Bacteroidota; class Bacteroidia; order Flavobacteriales; family Flavobacteriaceae; genus Flagellimonas. The sequence continues at coordinate 12,203 of NZ_LXTT01000027.1, forward strand.
CAATACAGGCAGGGCCGATAATCCACTATCCACAGGAAAACGCTCTACTGTTCCTGTTAACAAAGACATCTTATCGGTATCGACAACACCCATGGCAAAATGGCTGCCACCTATATCTATACCGAGGTAGTACGTATTTTTATCCTGCATGAAGCTTTAATCTTGATTGGTTTTAAACGCTATTTCGGCATTCTTCGGCAAAACAATCTTTTTGGTGGATTGCGATAAATAACCCGCACCGTTATAGAATTCTATTTTTCTTTTTATTCCCTTTTCCAAAGTAATTGTCCCAGATTGCACATTCGCCGGAACTGCTGTTATATTGTCAAGCTCTTTCTGAATTCTATGGACTTGAAGGCTATCCATGTTGCATGAAGAAACCAAAAGTTCCCCATCTTGCCCCACGACCCTGACCAAGGCCCGGGCATTCCCATGTATTAAAAAACCAGTGGCCTTATGGTCCATAGGCACAAAGTTCCCTTTTCCATCCCCTTTTAAAACAAGCCCTAGAAAAGCATCGTTCTGCCCATAACCCACTTCGTAATCGTAGAAATTTCCAATGAGGACCGCATCGAGATTGCCATCTTGATCTAAATCAGTAATATCGGTACCCATAACCGAGGCCCATTGAGCTTCCTTTGGTAATTCCTTTAATTTGAATTTACCTTCTCCAAGGTTCTCAACATATATGCTTTTTAGCTGTCTTACTTCTTTCTTAATAGGGTTTTCCTCCATACTGTTCAAAAGAAGGTCCTTGATCTCTAGATCGGCATAGGAACGGTAGTTTTTATATCTACTTTTAATGGAAACCATTTGTTCCGCCAATAAATCCCTGGATGCCAAAGGATAACTTTTAAAGCCTCCTTCAGGACTCAAACTATATTGAGAAATAAGTGGGTCTATCTTCCCATCCCTATCAAAATCACCTACATATAGCTCCATAGGATATTCTTCTGTTGCACTATAGACACTGTTCAACCCTTGATTTCCAATGATGTAATCCGTATCTCCATCATTATCAAAATCCCCGCCATTGATGCTATTCCACCAACCTGTTGAAATGGGTAATTCTATCTTTTCGAAGCTTTCTTTTTGATTTAGATAAATAGTTATTGGCATCCACTTTCCAACAACCATAAGATCGGTCCGACCATCATTGTCCACATCCGTCCAAAGTGCCGAGGACACCATGCCCAACTCTTGTTCACCCAATCTGTCCGCAGTTACATCAGAGAATTTGCCTTCATTATTTTCCAATACATAGCTTTTGGGCGACACCCCATAACTTCCAGGAACCACCATTCCACCAACAAAAAGATCAAGGTCTCCATCCTGATCATAGTCCGAAGCAACTGCACAGCTCCCGCTTGTACTCATATTGGGTAAAGCGTCAACGGACAAGGATAAATTTCCTTGACCATCATTTAAGTACAATCTATCCTGATAATATCCCGGTTTCATCAATGAAAACTCAGACCCCCCACTAACCACGTAGAGATCATTATCACCATCATTGTCCGCATCAAACCATAAACTGCCAACATCTTCGTGTTCAGCATCCATCCCCAAAGTATTGGCGATAAATTTCCCGTCCATGATTTGTATATGCAGTTGACCGGGAAAGCCATGTGAACCCCCTATAAAAATATCATCCAGACCATCCCCATTGGCATCGGCAACTGCAAGTGAGGGTCCACTAGTAGAGAATTTCTGTGGAATAAGTGGTTCTATATCAAAATCTGAAAATGGAATTTCTTGGTGTTCAAACTGGAGCAACCCATCCACCTTTGCAAACATTCGTCCCTCTTCTAAATCCCTTTTCGGCAAGACTGTTTCGGAAGCATCGGTATATCGAAGTGTTGCGATGGAATCCATGACTGAATTGCCATAAGATTTTCTCTTTCCATCTGGCCAAACTACCACAAGACTGTCCTTTTTCTTATGCTTTTGAAAAGCAAAATACAGTGAAGGCGCCACACTGGATTGAAACCCGCGTGTGGTGTAGTTTTCCAAAAATTGAACACTACCATCTGCATAAACCCATACTTTCGCCCCTATCCCATTTGGGTTGGCTTGTGGACCTTCAAAATTTAATTTTAACCCATTACGTCTTTCATTTCCTTTATGGGACGATGTGTTTTCCAGTACACTTGCTTTTTCATTAATGTTATTGGTAACAATGTCCAAATCTCCATCATTGTCCAGGTCTGCGTACACCGCACCATTTGAAAATCCTAGCGACCCTGGTGCCCATTTTAATGATGTATCTTCAAAATTCAGGCCTCCGTTGTTCTTATAAAAGTAGTTTTGGAGTGGAACCTCTGGTAATTTGTTTATACTGGCCAAATATATACTGTCCGCTTCCTCTCGGGTCCTAAATTTGAACTGTTTCCTTCGATAAACAATAAAATCCAGATCGGTCATATCTTTCAGATAGCCCGTGGTAATGAACATATCCTTAAGACCGTCCCCATCATAATCCGCCATTAGCCCTCCCCAACTCCAGTCGGTGCTACTTATTCCCATAAGTTGGCCCACCTCACTGAACGGGGCATGCTCGCCATTGTTCAACTGGAAGGTGTTTCTCATGTATTGGGGTTGATATCCCAAACTTTTACTGAATTCAAATAAATTATAATTGGGTTTGTTCAGCATTAGCTTTCTGCGGCGATTATCCGACGGCAACATGTCCAATACTAAAATATCGGTAAGGCCATCGTTGTTGATATCCGCAATATCGTTGCCCATGCCATTATGGCTCTGATGGCTGAGATATGCCTTGGTCCGATCTATAAATGTTCCATCACCTTGATTGATGTAGAGAATATCATTGGAAATAAAATCGTTGGACACATAGATATCGGGGTACCCATCTTGATTTAGATCGCTTATCCCAACACCAAGGCCAAATCCCTCAATAGTAATACCTGCTTCTTGGGAAAACTCTGTAAACGTTGGATGCCCTAATGACCCCACACCATCGTTTCTGTATAGTTTGTCGGTACTTTCAGATTCACCGTTCAGTTTTCTTGGTACAGGATTGTTCATTCCTGTCATTTGGTGCATATGGTTGAGTAAATACATATCCAGATCACCGTCCAGATCATAATCGAAAAAGGCTGCTTGTGTGGAATAAGCGGGGTCTGCCAAACCATATTCTTGGGCCATTTCAACAAAGGTTCCATCCTTTTGGTTAATATATAGCAGGTTCTTACGTTGGTCAGGATCTAAATGCCCGGATCTGCACACATATATGTCCAACCAACCATCTGTATTAATATCCACCATGCTCACACCAGAAGACCATCCTTCTGATGCCAGACCGGATTCCTTGGTAACATCCTTAAACTTTAACCCGCCTTGATTGAGGTACAGTTGATTGGAAACTTGGTTTCCGGTAAAAAAAAGATCATCCCATCCGTCGTTATTTATATCACCCACAGCCACACCACCGCCATTGAAATAGTAGATATAGTTAAGGATATTCAAATCATCATCCAAAGGAAGATCATTGGAAAAATGGATCCCAGAGACTTTGGCCGCCACTGGCTGGAAGAGGTTTTCCCCCCGCTTTGTACCTTCTGTGCACGACGCACCCAAAATCAAGAGTACAAAAGACAAAATCCCAGATGTCACAATCCCTTTTTTCATTGTCGATCCCTTCTTTTGATGGAAGGTTCCTTTATTCTATGCGTTCAATCTTGAATTCCCCAATTGGTATTTGGTTCGGGCCCTAGCTGTAGAATGAGCTCTCCCCCTTTTTGAAATACATCGTGCGTGAACCAATACTTTTGGAGCGGCCTATTGTTCAATGTCGCCCCTTGGATATAGGTATTCTCCTTACTGTTGTCCAAAGTTTTGATGATAAACTCCTCTCCTTCGTAGTACGTTGGATTGAGTTTTATGGTTATCTCGTCAAAGATGGGACTCGTAATTTCGTAGGTCGGTGTGATGGAATTGTTCCCTGTTAAGCTAAAAAGCCCCATGGACATCAAGGCACTAACACCACTCATCTGACCTTGGTCTTCATCATGGCCTCCGTATCCTTGATCTACAGTTGTTGCTCCGTAAGCTTGCTCATTTACCCTTCTCACCCAATATTGTGTGAGCCACGGTTTTTGAACATGGTTAAAAACATGCGCATTGGAACAACCTGGTTGATTGGCATAACTGACGTAGCCATCGGAATACCCAAATACAAAATCTTCGGGAGCGGCTTGCTCAAAGGCAAAGTTGAGCTTGTCGGCAAGGGCATCGTTCCCCCCCATAAGCTGCGACAATTTGGATATGCCATGGGAGACCGACCAGGTTCCCTGCCATCCGTTGGTCTCTACCCAACCTTGACCGGATACTAAATCCGTGTGTACCCAATTACCTGACTTATCCTTGGGCAATAATAATTTTGAGTCGGAATGAAACAATTTGGTCCATCCTTCCGCTCTCTTGGAGAAATAAGCTTGGTCTTTTGTCCTGCCCATTTTTTTTGCCATTTGGGACAGGGACCAATCTTGAAAAGCCCACTCCAATGTTTTGCCAGCGTTACCTGGGCAATACCCGTTTTCTATGTAAAACTCAAGGTCTTCCGCAGAGTCGCTCATCATACCTCCGGGCATGTGATTGTTTTTCATGACCTGAAACGCTTGTCTTGGACTTGTTTTGGTCATCAAATCTTTCATGTAGGTGCTCACCAGCATATTTGTTGCCGGGTTTCCTGTCATTATATACGAATATCCACCTGCTATGGCGCCTCTAGGTAGCAACCCACCATTATCCGCATATTGGACCAAGGAGGCCGAAAAATCATCTAAAATTTCGGGCCAGGCCAATCCCCAAACAATGTTCAGGTTCCATTGGGTTAGCCAAAGGGCATCAAAATTGTACATATTGAACTTAGACTCCCCATCTTTTCCTTTTGGGAGCGACCTTACTTTTAAATCGGCCTTGGTAAAGTTTCCATGACGTTCTCCCTGGGTATAATCGGGATAATCACCACTAACATCATTAAGGATCCTTCTTCCCAAAAGTATATGCCATAAGTCGGTATAAAACTTTTCACGTTGCTGCTCGGTTCCTCCCTTAACCGCAATTCTACCCAGTTTTTCTTCCCATATTTTGAAGGCATCTTTTTTGTAACGGTCAAATTCCCAATGGGGTGCTTCTGTTTGAAGATTTTTGCGGGCATTTTCCACAGAGGTATATGAAATGGCAATTTTCATTTGAACTTCGCCCCCAGCCTCTACATCATAATTGGCAGCAATTCCAGTAGTGGGCGCATCCCAATAGCTCTGGGTAATTCCGGCAAAAACGACCGAATCCCTACGGGTCATGGTATCGCTCCCCTTTATAGAGTTGATATTGTTGAATCTTTCTTTGTCCTTCCATCCATCCAAGGATTTGAAGGATTTATCAAATTGAATCACAAAAAACACCTTGACCTTTTCCGGACCACCCCAAAACCTACCCGCTGAATCAAAGGAACCTTCCAACTCATTTTGGTTGACCTTGCGAACATCTGCATTGATCATGGTAGAGTTCCCTAGATATCCCCCTAAATTTGTCAAGATACTGGCCTTGTCCGCTTTTGTGTATTTAAACCGATATAAGGTAGTACGCTTGGTACTGGTAAGCTCTGTCCACACATGGTGCTCTTTAAGATATAGGCGTTGATATCCGGGCATGGCTATTTCATCATCATGACTAAAACTGGACTTCCAACCTTGATCACCCAAAGTGGGGTCTATGTTTCCCAATGTTGGCATAATCTGTATTCCGGAAAGACACCAACCATGAATCTGTTCGAACCCCAACACCTCTGTGGAATTATAGTTGTATCCTCCCCCATATTGATTTTTATTTCGAGTTACAGGTGCTGCAGCTACCATTCCCATTGGGTATGCCCCGGGTGTGAAGAAAAAATAACGTCCCTTGGCGGATTCTATAAACGGGTTTACCCAAAACAAAGGGTTTTCGCTATCTGTTGGTGATGCGAACACCTCTATTTCGGAAAGTCCCAGGTTAAGCCCTTCTCCATCGGTTACCTCAAAACGTACCCATTCAACAGTTTTAACAGGAAACTCAATTCTTTTGGCATTGCCGTTGTTTGGGATGGTGGTTACCCTAATAACGGAACCATCACTAAACTTAAGGACACCTCCTGCGGTATGTTCGTCCAGACCCGGCCGATCATAAATAACTATGGCATTTATGCTTCGAGGTCTGTCCCATTCCATTTGAAGCCAAGGCAATAGGTTGGCTCCCCATGCCTTTCGCTCTCCTTTACTGGCCCACTCACCCATACCGTCCAATCGAATTACACCATCAACCAATTTGGAGGCTTCACTTCCCTGTAGTTCTGAGGAAACCTTGAGTGTGGCATAACTTGCAATATTATCCGAAGCAAGCAAGCAAGGGCTTCCAAAGATGATCAAAAATATAAATGTGATCTTAAGGCCTTGAAAAAATGTTTTGTCCATATTAGTACCCAGAGTTCTGTGTCAAGTTTTGGTTGATATCCCTTTCGCGTTGTGGAATAGGAAGTAAATTATGTCTGGCCGCCACGGGCACTCCAGGTTTTGCATCGGAAACTTTCTCTTCCAACTTGCCAAATCGAACCAAATCGAACCAACGATGACCTTCCCACGTCAGCTCTTTTTTGCGTTCTTCCAATATAGCTTCCTTAAAAGCTTCGTAACCCATGGTCGATAGATCGGGAAGTACATTGCGTTCCACCCCATCAGCAAATCTTGCCCTTTTCCGCACTTGATTGATGGCATCCAATGCAGCAGGAGTGCTCCCATTGTTCTGCTCATTCAACACTTCGGCATACATGAGCAATATGTCTGCATAACGGATAAGCTGAAGGTCATTGGCCGTATTGTTCACCAAAGGTTCTGCTTCCCGATCCCAATATTTTACAATGTGTGGGGTATCAAATTCCACCAATTCCCCATTGATCATATCTTGGGTCATAAAGGTGATTTCCTTTCGTCTATCTTCATCATCAAAAGAATTGTACAGGGACATTGTGGGTATCTCAAGTCCACCACCATTCGGCCTTCCACCGTACACACCGCCAGGAAGTGTCCGGTATACAAGATGCCCTCCTTCCCAAAGGGTGGTGAACAAATCCGTACCCTCCAAAAAGCTTATGGCAAACAGTACTTCTTTTCCGTTGTTGTTCGCTATTTTGAAGACATCCGCATAATCTTCCCAAAGTCCAAACCGACCACTGGACATAATTTCTTCCAACTTGGTTTTGGCCAATTGAAGGTCTTCACCATGTTGTAGTGCCGCTTTGGCCATATAAGCTTTGGCCGTCCAACTTGTGGGCCTGCCGTTATCCAAGCCTGTTTGCTCTGTTGGGAGGCTGTTTTCGGCCATGGTCAAATCTGCAAAAATCTGGGCGTATACTTCAGATATTTCCGCCCTACCCTGGAAAGCACTGGAGGTAAATACTTTCTGTGGTTCCAATTGCAATGGAACTTCTCCAAAGAAACGCACCAATTCAAAATAAAGCAATCCACGCAAGAAATGCGCCTCTCCCAATAAATCGTCCTTGGTACCCTCATCCATATCCACGTCCGGAATATTAATTATGGCCATATTTGCTGCATTGATTCCTAAGTACAGGTTGGACCAAATCTCCAATGCTATGGTGTTTTCCGGTGTATGGGCCATCGCAGAGAGCTGGTTGTAACCATCCCCTCTATTAAAGCTGGTTTCACCTTCGTCGGATAGGAGTGCATTGGCCGTCCAATAATTGGCAAAGTACAATCCCTTGGAGTTCAGGGTTTCATCAAAAGTGGCCCCCAGGTGCCCATAAATACCATTGATGGCCAACTTGGCATCTTGTTCTGTTTGATAAAATGTATCCTCAGTATAAAAGGTCTTCACTTCTTCTTCCAAGGAGCTTTCACAACCCAAGATCAAAATCAGGGCAGCGAAGTAAATTCTATAATTTTTGAATTGTTTCATGATTTTGATTTTTTAAAAGTTTACGTTAAGACCTAATAAATAAGTTCTAGAGGTTGGATATCCTCCAAAATCCGCCCCAGCACTTAAATTGTTGTTCTGTCCTCCAAAACTTACTTCGGGGTCTACACCGCTATAGTTGGTTATGGTGAACAAATTTTTCCCAGTGAGATAAAACCTAAGTTTGTTGATTTTCATTCTGGACAGGAACTTGGTTGGTATGGAATATCCCAACGTGGCCGATTTTAACCTTAAATAGGAGCCGTCTTCAACATAATAATCCGAAAACACTATATTTCTAGGACCATCTGCTGCTCTAGTGTAGGTGTTGCTTGGATTTTCCGGTGTCCATCTATTGGAAAATGCTTCCAACAAAACATTGCCCTGCCCATTCAGGTTTTCAAGGTTTATCCGATTGAAGTTGGCAATTTCATTGCCATAAACCCCCTGCATGAATATATTAAGGTCCCAGTTCTTCCAAGTGACCGTATTGTTGATACCAAATGTGTATTCTGGAACAGGGTTCCCTATAAAAGTCCTATCGTTGTCGGCATCTATTACGCCATCGCCATTCAAGTCTTTATACTTTCGTTCCCCTGGGGTAAAAGTGTCCGTTGCAAACATCGGGGTGGTAGCGGGGTCATCATCCAGCTGAATGATTCCATCCGAAACATAACCGTAGAATGCCCCGATCTCACCACCCTCTTCCAGTAGCTGCCAATTGGTAATTCCCAAAATCCCAAAACCTGTGGGAATATTGTCCAAACCGGCCAGATCCAATATTTTGTTCTTGTTATAAGCTCCGGTTATGTTCATGTCCCAATTAAATTCCCCTTTGAACAATTGTGCATTGATGCCCAATTCAATTCCTTCGTTTCGTACACTTCCTGCATTGACCACACTTTGAATATATCCGGTTTGCGAAGGCACTTGAAGGTTCAACAACAAATCATCCGTGTTCTTTTGGTAACCATCAATGGTGAACCCCAGTCGATCATTAAAGAAACCAAGGTCCAGACCAATGTTGTACTGCTCGGTACGTTCCCATTTAAGGGCACTGTTGGCCGGTGTACTGGGCAATTGCCCCACCACTTCGTTGTCATTAAAGGAATGATAGGTAGGCTTAAATGTTGATTGTGCAGAATAGGGCGCGATAGATTCATTGCCTATGATTCCGTACCCCAGACGCAATTTCAGGTAGAGTCCGGAATCTTGAAGGAAATCTTCCTCTGAAACATTCCAAGCAAAAGCCCCCGATGGGAAAAACCCATACTTATTGCCATCCCCAAATTTGGAAGACCCATCAACCCGTGAAGTGGCCGTAAAAATGTACTTGTTGTCCAAAATATAGTTGACCCTTCCGAAATAGGAAATCAATCTGGATTCTATGATATTGGAACTGACCCCAGGGTTCAATCCAAGCCCCAAATTATTGGAACCAAAGTTTTCTGTTGGGAATCCCAAAGCATTGCCTGAGAGCGTCTCAATAGCAAAATCTTGCCATGACGCCCCTACCAAGGCATTTACGCGATGTCTATTGTTGAATGTATTGGTATAGTTCAGTGTAGATTCTGCCAAATAACTGGTGGCGGTATTCTTGGCTTGGGCAGCAAAAGCACCGGGTGAATTCCCAAAATCTATTTCCTCGGTCCTAAAATAGAATTGTTCATTGATATTCAAGTCTACCCCTAAGGTAGTCTTCAACTGTAGATTTTTGGCCAAATCCCATTTAATGGCCAAGTTATCCAATATCCTTGTGGCCTTACCCTTGCTTTCCGATAGATTTTGATAAGCCACCGGGCTTGGGAAATTGGGAATCTGTTCTTGGACGTTGCCTACTTCGTTCACAAAGGTTCCATCATCTTGAACAATGAAATTTCCTTTGGTATAATTCCCTTCAGGATCAAAAACAGGCAACAATGGATTAAACTGGTACGCCCCTGTTATGGCACTACTGGCCACTTCTACCCCGCCTGTGGTTTCTGTTCTGGCCGTATTGAAGTTGGTCCTGTTCAAGCTTAAGGAGTTTTCTATGGACAATCTCTCGGTAGCCTTAAAATCGAGGTTTACCCGAAAATTGTACCGTTTAAAATCGGTTTCGATGACGACGCCTTCCTGATCCAAATACGATCCGGAAACAGCATACTTAATATCTTGGTTCCCCCCTTTAATGGAAAGGTCGTGGCTTTTGGTAATGGCCGTCCTAAAAATTTCATCCTGCCAATCGGTACCCACACCAAAAGAGTTTGGGTTGGTATAAAATCGTGGCTCACCTGAACCATTGTACCTGGATTCATTTACATAAAATGCAAATTGCGAGGCATTCAAGAGATCAAGTTTTTGAATGACCTCACTGACCCCCACATAGGTATCATAGTTGATTTGCGCATCCCCGTTCAATCCTCTTTTGGTAGTAATAATAATTACCCCGTTGGCTCCACGGGAACCGTAAATTGCCGTGGCCGAAGCGTCTTTCAATACATCTATGGATGCAATATCATTGGCACTCAAGGTAGAGAGGGCGTTAATGGAGGGGCCTTCTGCCACACCTGCGGAAAGGTTATCACTATTGTTGTCCACTGGAAAACCATCTATTACATACAAAGGTTCGTTACTTGCATTGATGGAGCTACTACCCCTGATTCTAACGGAAGTGGCACCACCGGGCTGTCCAGAGGTCTGGGTCAATAGTAGGCCGGAGACCCTTCCCTGCACAAAATCGTCGGCCGTTGTGGAACGTACCGCTTCCAAATCCTCAGATTTAATAGTGGCAATAGAACCGGTAAGGTCTTTCTTGGTCGTGCTTCCATAACCAATGATGACCACCTCATCCAATTCGTTCACATCTGTTTTCAAGGCCACATCGATGGTGCGTTGTCCCCCAACCATAACTTCCTGGGAACTGAATCCTTGATAGCTGAAAATCAAGGTCACATTTTCGCTCGGGATTTCCAAGGTGTATTCCCCATCAAAGTTGGCAGATGCCCCAATGGCCATTCCTTTTACCACTACATTGGCCCCAGGTAGTGGTAGACCATCATCTTCCGCTGTGATCACCCCTTGGACCGTAATATTTTGTGCAAATGCCACAAGATTGCCAAGCACCAAAAAGATGACAATAAGGGCTTTTGTTCTATTTTTCATAATCGTCATAGTTTTAATTCGTACAGTTGGCTATTATTTGAAAATCTTCTCCCGTATCGGGGTTCTTTACCTCGACATCCCCATTTTGATTGGTAAAACTGAAGGTGATATCTGTAATTTCCTGACCTGGAGGCGCATTAAAAAGTTGTCTGGGCCAAATGGATATTGCCCATTGATCATTCCCCATACTACGCATTTTGGTAACGCTGGAATTGTCGCACACCTCAACTGGCTGTCCATTCACTATTGCCTTGGCACAGAGGTATACATCTACAAATCCGGAAAGAGCAGTTGGCGCTCCCTCGGGTCCTTTTGTAGCATCAAAACCAACATGGATGATGTCCTCATACGTATATTCCGCAGGTTGTAAGGTTACCGGAAAGGGAAGCGGCCCACAAAGATCCATAACAGGGTTGGATCCTCCGGTTACCTCCATGCAAGGGGTAAATCGAATATCGGTCTCGCCTTGGGTAATACCATATCCAGAAGTCCCTACGATATATCCTAACTGTGTTTTAATATTATCTGTACCGACATCCATGGAAAGTTGTATCTGACCAGAAAAGTTCACCCCATTGGCCCCAGGGACGGTTTCGTTGGAAATGAAGACGACCCATTCCACAAGGCCGTAATTTTCGCCAATTCCGGCAAGATCGGCCATAGGAGTGGCATAGTCTGGGTCGGCACCATTGGCCAGGCGCATAGTACCATTTCCGTTATCAGATGTATAGGAGACTGTGGCATTTGAAGCAATGTCCCAAGCTTCAGGGGCCAATACCCCAAAAACAATATTGTAAGCCGAATCTTCGGCCGGGGCCACATCAACATCAATGGTCACATCCATCCGCTCACCAACCCCTATGGATGACGGCTGGTTTACGTTGGTTATGGTGATACACATACTCAACAATAAAAACAACAGAAACAGTGCTTTTGGTTGAAATAGAATGCGTTTTAGTTTGTATAGTTTGTTTTTCATTTTAGTGCATATTGGTTTCTTGTTATTTGCTCAGTTTGTAGGTATAGGTATTTGATGAACATCCTAACGGGACGATTACTGTCATCTTATCCGATCCAGAAAGAACGGCTCCTTGAATATCCAAACTGGCACCATCAGAAAAATTTATTTTTGTAGGATACACAGGGTCATCAAAGGACCAATCACCACTGAGATCACTTAACACAAAGGGAACTGTCTGACTTGGAAAAGAAAAAGACGAAGGCTCTCCATTCTCATAATCCAGCTGAAGTGAAAAGGATTGAAAATCCATAAGTGCCGTTATGTCGTTTCCATTTTGGAGGACTTGGTCTATTTTCCAATCCCCCTCGATATCAACAACAAACTCGGTAAACCCTTCCGGGTTCTGCTCAGGGTCGCCATCACAGCCGATAAAGGCTAGAATCGACAAGGTCATAATTAATCGTAAGCATCTCATAACTCCAAAGTTTGATAAATAGTTAGTTTACGGTAAGGCCGCTGTGCCAAAAATGAGAAAAAAGGAAGATCGAAGGCTCATTTTACAATGTCTCCATATCACCCTTTTTTCTTTCAGAATTAAACTCAACAACTTAAATAATTATTTTTTGAACACTCTAAACAAAGAACTCTCTTACAGTCAATAAGCGGAAAATCAATATTCATATGTTCATATGTTCATACATATGATCAAATATAGATATTTGTCGGATGTCACCAAAAAAATGTTTCTTTTTTGTCATTTTATCATTTTAATGACATCCGAATTAATGATAGTCCAAATAGGGCACCAACAATAAACATGGGCTAGCCAGCATACAGAAAACCATTAAAACGTTTTCGTTTCAGCCTTAACTAATTATATGTCCATATGTTCATACATAAAATATAGTATATTTGAACGAATCGAAATATGATCAGTTTATGGACTTCTTAAATGCCGTTTTTGAGGAAATAATGAACTTTTTGGGCTTCATTGGCATTCAGGAAGCCTTAAAAACGGAAAACTACGGTTTCTTTAAAAGTTTTGATGGAGTAGTCCTGCATTTTCATAGTGCTTCCTCTTTTATTGTTTGTAGAATTTTTTATTGTCCTTTTTAGGGAAAGAGAGCAATTGAAAGCTTATCGGGTAAACTTTATCATCATTATTTTTAATAGGGTAATTGGGCGAATATTGTCTTTGGGAACCATTGTTTGGTTCATAGGTTTCTTTCAAGAATATGCGCTCTTTAAAACCACCTATACTTGGTATTGGTTTATTTATGAGTATGTAATATGGGAATTGGGCAGTTATATCTATCACTATTTTTGGCATAAAGTACGACTCCTTTGGTGCCTCCACTCTCCCCACCATGCCGCGGAGACCATGAACCTATCCGTTAACCATGCTCACTTTTTTCTTGAATTTCCTTATGCAGATTTTGTCCGTACAGCAACGTGTATGCTCTTGGGTTTAGATCTAAATTGTTTTTTCTATTCTCTTATTGGATATTACTTATGCTACACCCGTTGGGTGAAATAATTTGAGTATAGTGAACAAAAGAAGATCTTGGATAAGATACTGAAATACAGTGTCTTAAAGTTGCAAAACAAACCCAATATCTATGTCAAATAGAACGATAAATCATTTTAAAATCTTAGAGGTCATAAGTTCTTTGAATATTGAAAGTCAAGCCCGCCCAAGGGTCGGTAGGCCGAAAAAGATGAGTGATCTCGAGGTCATATCCCTGAGCCTGACCGCAAAATATATGCCGATTGATAGTGAGAACGGTCTTTTTGAAAGAATCGATGACACTTCGATAGAGAACCTATTGGAGCGTAGCCAGTTCAACAAAAGGCGCAAAGCGCCGTTCGGTCTGAACGAGATCGTTCGCCAAAAGCTGGCTTTGCGCTTTCTCAAGTTTGAGGATTGCTATCTTATCGATAGTATGCCATTGGAAATATGCAAGTTCGCAAGGCATCTGAGAATCAAGATATGCAAAAAGGATTTCAGTACTTTACCCGCAAAGGGATACTGTGCTTCGCAGGGCAGTTGGTATTATGGCTATAAATTGCATGGCGTATGCTCTTTATCGGGTGTGTTCCATTCTCTTGATATTACCAAGGCCAACGTACACGATATCCATATGCTCAAAGACGTCAAACACCAAATTGGCGACTGCATGTTATTGGGCGACAAATGATAGAAGAAACTATGCAAAATCATTTATAGGGTTCAAAACCAGGGTCTTGGCAAAAATAACGGCAATGACGGTAGTTCAATACATCAATAAATTCATATTTGACAGACCGATAAATAACATAAAAATTAAAATCACTTAATTACACCCAACGGGTTTATGCTACTTTTATCCACATATTGGAGAACATGTGCTGAAAAAAGGACAATTTGGTTTTCTTCGCAAACTCATATTGACTCCTTCGCACCATCGCGTGCATCATGGTAGAAACCCCCTGTATATGGACACCAATTTCTGTAACCTTTTAAACATATGGGACAGGAATTTGGAACATATCAAGACAAGGTAGATGAACTTCCCATCCAATATGGCATAACTCGGGAAATGGACTCTGGAAGCTTTTTTGATGTCTATTTTGGTGAATTTAAGGCACTTTACAAAGATGTAAAAAATGCTCCGGGCCTAAAAAATAAAGCTCTATACTTGATAATGCCTCTAGGGTGGAGCCACATTGGTGAGCATCAAACTGCTAAAATTGTTCGAAATCAATTTTTGAATCAAGATTCAAAATAGACACGAACAAATCTTACATAATTGTCTTCAGCTCGAATATAATCTAATCCGTTGAATTGCTAGCTAAGAGGTATAAAATTTTACCAGACCAGTGATACAGTGATGGTATTTAACCCCTTTCGGATAATGTGCACACTCAAAAAACCTGTCGGCACTATCCGAATTGGCGTTGAACGCATTGAATGGACAATCTGTAAATACAAATAACCCGGAGATGGATTCGCTGTTTATTGATGCAGCTCGGGGTCATGGCGGCACCAAACTTCAGATTGAGTCAGGACTGAAAAAATTGATTCAACATAACCAAGAATAGTAGTATGAAACGCAAACTAAAAATCGTCTTAAAGATTGTTTTGGGATTGTTTTTACTGTTCGTAATAGCAATGGGCCTTTTTATCTATAAAGCGCGCTATGGATTTAATTTTTACGAAAGCGACCCACCAGAGTTACCTGCGGATATGATCGGAAATACGATCCTGCTATTCTCTAAAACGAATGGGTTTCGACATGGCGAAGCGATTGATGCTTCCATTCCCGCTTTTGAGAAAATGGCCAAGAACAACGGATGGAAACTTTTCTCTACGGATAATGGTGCTGTTTTTAATCCAGAGCAATTGCAAAAGTTTGACGTGGTCATTTGGAACAATTGTAGCGGAAAGGTTTTGGACGAGGAACAGCGCAAAAATTTCAAATCCTATTTGGAAAATGGAGGCGGTTATCTAGGCGTTCATGCCTCTGGCGATAATTCCCATCAGTGGGAATGGTATGAAAAAAATGTAATCGGCACCCTGTTTTCCCATCATTCGTTGAATCCACAATTTCAAATGGGAACAATGTATTTAGAGGAAGGAAATGAAACACTGACTAAAGCTCTACCGACCAAATGGGATCGTGAAGAGGAATGGTACGTTTTCTATGACAGTCCGCGCGACAAGAGTTTCAAAGTTCTTTACACATTGGATGAAGGCAATATGGACATGAGCGGAAACATTCCACTTTTGGCTTCCGATAAGGATTTTGGTATGGGTGAAGACCACCCCATTGTTTGGTACAATACGGTTGGAAAAGGTCGGGTGTTCTATTCCGCCCTCGGCCATGCGGGTAGTGCGTTTGAGGAACATGAACATTTACAAATGCTTGAAAATGCGATTCAATGGGCCGGAAAATTCAATGACGAATAGAAAAATAAGAATATCCTAACTTAAAAAAAGAACACATGAAAAAATCGATTGTTAATTTGTTGGGTATGGCATTAATTATGTCAGGGGCGATCTTATCCGCCCAAACTGAAAACACCCGTGGTTGGCTTAATGATTAAGCTTTCCGTAGTCGGTTAATAGGGATTACTTAAACACATAGAAATGAAAAAAATCTTAAAATTTCTCAAATACGGCCTATTGGCCATACTAGGAATTCTAATTGTCGCTTTCTTAGTGATTTATATAAAAATGGCATTGGCATCAAGTAGTAATTTTGATTTGCTTGGCGAAGAGGCGACTTCTAGTACCCAAAACGGAATCTCGTATAGGGATTTGAATAAAAATGGAAAATTAGATGTCTATGAAAACCCAAGAGCATCCCTAGAAGAACGTGCTAACGATCTCGTATCCCAAATGACCTTGGAAGAAAAAGCAGGATCCATGTTCGTCAATATGATCGGTACGACCCCTGACGGGGAACCTATGGAAAAGCCTGTTTTTTCTACGGATCTGATGACCTTGATTATGTCCTTTATGCTGCCGTCCAATTCGGAAATGATCGCCCAAAAGAAAATGAACAGCTTTAATATTCTAACTTCCATAGATGCCGATCTTTTGGCAAAATACAACAACAGCATACAAAAAATGGCCGAACGCACGCGTTTGGGCATTCCCATAACCATTGCCTCTGACCCCCGTCACGGCACCGAAAATAATCCGGGAGCGAGTTTGTACACTCCGGCATTCTCCCAATGGCCGAGTTCATTAGGCCTAGCAGCAACAAGGGATACAGTATTGGTTCGTGAGTTTGCAGATATCGCAAGACAGGAATATACGGCTGTCGGTATACGTTTGGCGCTGCACCCAATGGCCGACTTGGCAACTGAGCCAAGATGGGGAAGGTCGAACGGCACTTTTGGCGAAGATGCGCATCTCTCTGCAATGATGACCAAAGCGTACGTCTTAGGATTTCAAGGCGATTCGTTAGATCAAAATGGGGTCGCCTGTATGACAAAACACTTTTCTGGGGGCGGCCCGCAAGAAGATGGGGAAGATGCACATTTTCCTTATGGAAAGAACCAAGTATATCCCGGAAATAATTTCGACTATCACGTAATTCCGTTTACCGAGGGGGCTTTCGAGGCAAATACGGCCCAGATAATGCCTTACTATGGAATTCCGATAGGGCAGACCAACGAGGATGTGGCTTTTGGTTTCAACAAGGATATCATAACCACATTACTTCGAGATTCTTTAAATTTTAAGGGGGTAGTTTGTACGGATTGGAACATTATTACCGATTCGCGAATGGGCGAAGGCCGTGCATGGGGCGTTGAAAATTTAACTCCCAAAGAGCGGGTAAAAAAAGTAATCGATGCGGGTTGTGATCAGTTCGGCGGCGAAAGCATACCAGAACTTATTGTGGAATTGGTAAATGACGGAACAATTTCCGAAGAGCGCCTAAATATTTCCGTAAAACGGATTATGCTCGATAAGTTTCGGTTGGGACTTTTCGATAATCCCTATGTGGACGAAAAAGAAGCTGCACAGATTGCCGGAAAAGAGGCTTTCCGCGAGAAGGGAAAAATTGCGCAAGGTAAATCAATGGTGCTATTAAAAAACGATGGATTGCTTCCCCTTAAAAAAGGAACAAAGATTTATGCCGAAGGAATGCTGACCTCGGAAGTCATCAATACAAATGGAACTTTAGTAGACAGCCCTCAAGACGCCGATGTTATCTTAAAAAAGATACGAACACCGTTCGAGCCAAGGGATGAGTATTTTCTGGAAAGTTTCTTCAATCAGGGAAGGCTATATTATTCAGATGAAGAGAAAAAGGAACTATTGGAGCTGATAAATCAAAAGCCCTCGATTGTTGTAGCCAATCTGGAACGCGCTGCTATTTTAACGGAAATCGATAAGGCCTCAAGTGCCCTTTTCGGAGAATTCGGCACAAGCGATGAAGTATTGATGGACGTACTTTTTGGAAAAGTAAATCCCTCGGGAAAACTACCTTTTGAACTTCCTTCTTCTTGGGAAGCCGTTGAAAACCAAAAAGAAGACGTGCCCTATGATTCGAAAGACCCACTATATCCCTTTGGACATGGGTTATCTTACAAGTAACTATAAATCATGATATTCTTTAATTTGAGAATTGAAGATGTTTAGACAACCTCGCCAAACCTATATGGTATTCGGGCTATGAAATCTTGATTTATAGTATCACATTTTGTGATACCCAATGTAAACTATCTTTTTGATCTCTTACTGATTACCTATATAAAGGCGAGGTATCAATATGTTAATTATTAATATCGCAAAGCCTTGTTTTAACCATTAGTGAAACGTTCATTTAATTAAGTAATGCGTGGGTTTTCCCCAAGCCTCTGCGGATATCGGGCAAAAGGACAAGCGGCCTTTTTGCCGCTTGCCTTTTTTCTACCTGACCACAAAAGGTTAGGATGTGTCTATTTAACTGATACCTCATAACGAATTAACGTGTGATTTGTCGAAATCCAAAGTCCTAGCTTAATAGAAAGCATACCTTATAGGGGTATAAATCATTTTATGGAGGTGGTCGTTTTACATAAGGAGGCTTTTTACGCGCTGTTCAAAAAGGTGGTCGAACATCTTGAAGCTGACAGGAAGGACACCGAGGATAAATGGATCGATGGTGCGGAGGTAATGTCCATACTCAGAATAAAGTCTACTACCACGTTACAGAAATTAAGGGATGAGGGTAAAATCAGATATTCCCAACCTCAAAAGAAGATTATCCTTTACGATAGGGAATCCGTTATGGAATATATCGAGAAACATGCCCGAGAAACTTTTTAATCATGGAAGAAGAAATCAAAGTTGACGAAAAATTTAAAAATTCCTTTAACCTGGGCTACCGGGTGGCAAAGGAGTTGAACCTAAAAACGCATATTCTTCAGAACCAAGAGAAGCTAATGTCAAAAAATCCGATGCATATGGGTATGCAGCAGTTCATTGATGAAGCTAAACTTTCTGTAAACATTAAAAAGACCGAATCTTTGAATCAAAGTATGGACGATACCCTTAAGAGGAAGAAGGGAAAATCAAGAGGTAAAGGACCGAGCCTGTAGTTGCTTAAAAGTTTTATGCTATCAAATTATTGCCGAACAGTAAATATCCATAACCTCTAGAATATCCTCATAGGTATATTCATCCACAGGCGACAAATCGAACTCACTGGCGAAATTACATAGAAGTACTTTGAGTTCTTCAATAGTGTCCCCTTCCAGACCGCTGAGATTGGGTTCGTAGATTTTATAGGCCAAAGACCTGCCGAATTCCCTATCGAATTCCTTTTCGGAATAAGTGTCATCGTCATGTTCGTAACCCTCCAAATTATTCAGATATTTTTGGTTAACTACCCAAAAATTTAAGCCGGTAACTTCGTCATTTTCCAGGTTATTTTTAAAACGCCGTAGCCTCTCAAATAGGGCAAGTTCAATTTCATAGGGCAGGTCAAATCCGTAATGGTTAACACTTTCGAACAAGTCGGTAATAGCCCTGCTATTTGATTGCGGTCCGAAGCAAAATTCCATCAATAATTTACGGAGTACTGTCTATTTGAAATAGGCCACCGTGGCCGAATTGACCTCTTTTGTGATGAACATTTTGTCGCTGATACTGATCAATGGGCTTTAAATTTTGAAGTTGTTTGCAGGTTGGGATTTTAAGATTACCCAAAGATACCGAGAAGAGAATTTAACCGAGTTTGTTATTCGCAATTTAACTTTTACCACCAATTATATGTTCCCCAAGCCGCTGCGGAAGTCGCACAAACCTTCCATTCCAATCCTCCCGAGCGGGCGACCTTCGACCGCCCACTTTCGGTCGTCTTTCCGTTCCAGTTTTGCCCGACACCCTCACGGCCGCCCGAAAGCCCAAGCGGCGGAAATGCCGCTTGCCCTTTTCTCCCCCTACCCACAAAAAAGAAGATATTTCCATGTCTTTCCACTATTTTTTAAACACCGTATCAGACCAGATAAATCTACTAGCTGTACCCATTTATATTGATATGGTCTTATATGATTTATCAAGTTAAATAACTGATTATAAGTTATTTATATTCAATATTAATCACTTATATTTATCCGTGAAACGGATAGCGAGGTGTATTCTAAGTAACTTAGAATTGTCTACTTCTTACGAAGTGTTTTGCATTAAAAAGCAGGAAAAATGGAACAACAGAAAAGAGGTCGAAAACGATTGGGAAAAATGAAACGGTATCACAATATCATGCTGCGTTTCAACGATGCGGAATATGATAAATTGAAAAAAATATGTGAGTCTTACAACTTGGATATTTCTGAAAGGGGAGTTATAAGTCCGCTTTTAAGAAGACTAGTTCTGCAACAAAAAACGGAAGAAAAAGATAGACTCCCCAACACCTCGAATCTTGCTTACCATATTAATAAAATTGGCAATAATATTAATCAATTAGTCAAGGTTGCGCATCACAAGAATTTGAGAAGTCCGAACAGTAGTTTGCAAAATGAAATAGGTAAAACAAACGAATTGCTTTATGCACTTTTGGAAATTACAAGGGAAGATAAATCGGGATGATAGGAAAAATCATTTATGGCGAAACCTGTACCGGAACATTGAACTATGTCTTCGGAAAGAAGGGTATGCAAATACTTGGTTACGGCAATACATTTTCCCAAAGCATATCGCCAAAATTCTTTGGAAGCTTACTTCATTTTCAGGGGCAGCGTAACGCCACCAAAAACCGCTACGCCCATATCAGTTTGAACCTTCCGCACGGGGAACACCTTGACGACAAGACCTTCCTGAAAATCTCCGAAGAGTACATGGAGAATATGGGCTACGGAGAGCAACCCTATGTCGTGGTAAGGCACACCGATACCGAACACGAGCATGTCCATATTGTGACTACCAATGTAAAGGAAAATGGAAAAGTACTCAGAATCTTCAATAGCCATCGAAGGAGCATGGCAACACGGCAACATCTCGAAAAGAAATACGGCCTGAAACCTGCTCCGATAACGAAACGGAAAGAGCAACTGCCGATTCACCGATTGCCCGAGCTTCAAACAGGTGCGGACGCAACCCAAGGAACACGGTATTATTTACAGGATGTACTCAACAGTATTAACCAAAAATACAAGGTGCGCAGTTTCGAGGAACTCGCAAGATTGGTCAAACCCTATCATATTCAAGTAAAAACTACTAAAACCGAATCGGGAAGGGTAGGAGTTAAGTACGGACTGAACAATCAAAAGGGCTACCAAACGAGTTTCATCAACGGCTCCGAGGTGCACCGCAACCTGAGCGGTCCGAAACTGCAAAAGGTCTTCGATATACATTCCAAGTCGAAACTTTTGCCCATGAACCGTAAACGTCTGTTGAAACAGATAGAGACTACCTACGACCTTTTTCAGACCATCCATCCGCATGACCTAGAAGAAGTAGTCAAGGAATATCAGGACATCGACATCAAACTGGACAAAAACGAAAATGGCATCGAGGGATATACCATCCATGACAAATCGATGTATGTTTTCAGGGCAAGGGAACTTTCTCCAAAAATCCGAATGCAAAAGCGTTTGGATATTTTCGGAAACGGCAACGAACCTACGCGGATCGATACCGAGAGCAAGCAGTTCAAATTGGAAGTACAAAAAACGATAAAAGAGGCACTCATAACATCTTATCTGAAATCCCCGAAAGAGAACGGACTATTATCGGAACATATAATGACCAAGGGCTTCGGTAATATCGTTCCAAGTTTGAAGGCCTCTGAAAAATTTCGTTTTTTGGAACGCTACGTCCCAACAACAAAACAAGAGGAATTCAGGAAGTTGCTATCTACCGTCTTTCCCATTGTCAAAGAAAGATTGTGCGAAGTTGAGACCAAAAAAGAAAAGGCCGTGCTGCAAGGTAAATTCGACCTGATAGGAAAGGTATTGAAAAACAAGATTTTCGATGTTGGCACTGAGCAGGGGAGCGTTCGTCTATTGTTTCAATCTTTGGGAGTAAAGTATAATGACAACCAATTGTCCTTTACGAATTCCAATAGGCATACGGTTCCCGTAGAATTGGGCAAACTGTCTTTTCCAAAGGAGATGGAGAACTATGTGTCCTCTGGATTCGTACGTCAGAACCATTTGATGCTCGAAACGTTGTCCGAAAAGTCTTCCGAAAACAGTACTAAGCTGACGGCGACCGCAATGTTCCTGCCGATGATATTCCCGAAGCTCTACAATAGAATGAACCCGGAACACAAAAAGCGGTATGAAAGCTTGGCCTTAAGTGCCTATGTAAAAAGTGCCGAACGGACGCACGCCCCATTTGAAAAATCGGCAAAGGATTATATCGCTCTTTTCAATGGAAAGGGATTCTATTTTACGCGAGGTGAGAAAGGGTTCAAAATCAAATCCATTTATACGGGCAACGAATCGAGTCATACCCTGTCCAAGAGAACGAGTCTTTATTTAAATGCGATTCCCGATTTAGCTAAAGTCTTACTGGAACAACAGCCCGTTATCAAAAATTTATTGGAAGAGGGCAGGAACGATTTAAAAAATCTCTGGGTAGGACATCTTTTGGAAAAAGGACTTTATGACAAAGTCACTTATATGCTAACGGCGGAAAATGTACGACCTAATTTGCACCGCAAGGTAATTCAGCATCATATGGATAATGGATTTCGGCGGAGTCTCGTGCAAGTATCCCAAAGGCAATCCAGTATCAAACGGAACCGTGCGCTCAGAAAAGGAGTGTATGTCATTGACAACTTATTGGGTGGTAGCGGCTATAAAGAGGAAGAATTATTCAACGGGTTCAAGGACGAGTTTACGGATTTTACAAAACCGAGGAGTAAAGGCATGGGGCCATCTTTATAGCATGAATACAAAATTTAGCGCCCTAAAGGGCGCTTTTTTTTGTGGATAGGGAGAGAGAAGAAAAAATCTATTTAAAGGAAAAAAGGAAAACCGAAAGTTGTTTAGTAGCTATGCGAATAATCCCGACATGAACCCCGACATTTTAGCGGAAACCCCCGTTTTATAAGGGATTAATCCCGACATGAATCCCGACAAGATAACACTCTTAAAGCTCGTAGCCACTGGTATCGATAACGTATTTAGTGCTCCTTCCTTCGCCCTCTTTTTTTAATATGGAAAGTTCAATAAGCTCATCAATGTCCCGTAGTACCGTTCTATCAGCAATATCGAATAACGCCCGGTACTCACTATTCGTAATATATCCGGCTTTTTTTACGGCTTTAATAGCAGTTTTTTGTCTATCGTTTAAATTCAACTTAGACAAATACTTTTCATTGTATATATCTTTAAAAATGGTAACAGAGAGGCCACCACCTTGTTCTTGAATGAGCGGTTCGATAAGCCCATGTTTTTTACACTCTTCAATAATCTTTAATGTTCCACGCCCCCAGGATTCGATGTGGCCACCTTTATAAAAAGCATTGGCAAGCAGTTTATTTCTTGGATAAGACCCGTGTTCTTTTTTTAAATCTTCGACGGATAGTTGTTCTGGAAGTTCGCCGATATTCCAAAGGGTTATCCTATCCTCATAAATTCTAATTGTGATTGGAGTAACTTGATAAGAACGATGGACGATGGCATTGAACAAAGCCTCGCGAAGCGCTTCAAATGGATATTCGGAAGTTTCGATTCTTTGTAGACCTTCATAACTTATATCCCTAACAATGTATTTATTGTTTAGGACTTCAATTGTTGCGTCGGCAAGTTCAAAGGCGTTACTTTCAATAACGTCTTGCGAAAGCAGTTCAGTAGGGGAATCCCCAAACTTTCCAATTTTCAGATAAGCACTTGTAAAGAATTTCGTTGGTTCTTTTCCAAAAAGAAGGATGGCAGCTCGATTTAGATTCCCATTATCATCTATTAATCCAAGATTTCTTAAAATAAAATCATCGGTCGTTGATTCCTTGATAGAGGGGATGCGACCTGTTTTTATGGCGCTTTTTTTAAAACTCTCAACGGCGTTAAGGTCAATATCATCGATTGTTGCGTTGGGTACAGTTACCTCGTCCCAACTTAAATTACCTTTTTTGAGGATAAAATCTTCTAAAGCAGAACCATTGAGCAACTGATTGGTACTACCACTCCTCAAATAGAATTTGCCTCTGTAGGAAACAGGGGAAGAAAACGTATCTACAAGTATTTCAATAAAAAACTTACCATCTTCTTCATGAAGGTTTATCTCGCATACTATGCCCGTAGTATCCCTGATTTTATTGGGCAACTCATCAAGTAAGTTTTTGTAATTACTTACCCCGACTACTTCTCCGCTATCATTTTTTCCAATATAAATTGCGCCACCATTTGCATTCGCAAATCCAGAGACCCATTGTAGATATTCGTCTCGCCAAGATTGTTTCCATTCTATATTTTGTTGTTCGGGCATCTATATAATGTAGGACTGTTTTCTTATGAATATCAAAGTTAGGCCATTAAAATATTATTAAAGAATCAATTTTAGGAAATAGCGGCTAAGTTGTTTGAGGAGTCTTTGAACTATTGTCTACTAATAAGACATTCCATTAGGAAATGGCACAATTTGTTTTACCTATGTTTTACCCATTCAATAAAAAAAGCCTCTCAATTTCTTGAAAGGCTTGGTTTACTAGTAGCGGGGACTGGACTCGAACCAGCGACCTTCGGGTTATGAGCCCGACGAGCTACCTACTGCTCTACCCCGCGGTTTATATTTTAAGGTTGCCTGCGATTGCAACTGTATTCCAATCTTTCAATGCGAGGAGCCCGACGAGCGGACCCTGTGCTGAGCACTTCGACATGGCTCAGCGTAAACTAAACCGAAGCATACTGCTCTATCTCGTAATGGACGGCAAATATACAACGTTTTTCGGGTCATTTCCAAACGAATGTCAATATTCCTAATTAGATTTAAGTCAATCCAACCTAAAATCCATAAATTCGACCTTTTTGACTTTATGAAAGCTATCAATGACGTTTTATCTGCGATGTTGCCGTATACCGAATGGGCCATGCTCATTCTACTTATCGGTGGTGGATTATTTCTGGTGTTTCAATCCAAATTTTTGCCCTACAGATATTTTCGGCATGCCATAGCCATTACAGCAGGTAAGCATGACACCAAAGATGCAAAAGGGGATGTAAGCCACCTGCAGGCATTGTCTGCCGCAGTGGCGGCCACTGTTGGACTCGGGAATATCTCTGGAGTGGCCATTGCCATTTATATGGGTGGACCAGGTGTTGTATTTTGGATATGGATGACAGCATTGATAGGCATCTGTATAAAATTTTATTCCTGTAGCTTGGCCATTATGTTTCGGGGAACCGATTCTAATGGCAAACTCCAAGGAGGACCCATGTTCTACATTACAAAGGGAATTGGACCCAAAGCCAAACCGTTGGCCATTTTTTTCTGTATAGCAGGATTGTTCGGATTTTTAGGGGTCTTCACTGCAAATCAATTTACGCAAACATTTATGAATGTGGTAAACCCCAATGAAAATTTGGCCATGTTGGGTGATTTTAATTGGAAGTTGATCATAGGCATTTCATTGGCAGTGATTACCTCATTGGTCATTTTTGGAGGATTGAATAAAATTACCAAAGTAGCCACAGCAATAGTTCCATTTATGGTTTTGCTATATTTTTTGGCAGTCATTGTGGTAATGGCCACCAATGCTGCCCAAGTTTTACCGTCTCTGAAACTTATTATCACCGAGGCTTTCAATTTTAAAACTATGGTAGCCGGTGGTTTTTGGGGATTGGTGATTTTGGGTGTGCGACGAGCCATGTTTTCCAATGAAGCGGGTTTGGGAAGTGCACCTATGTACCACGGTCAATCCAAAACAGATGAACCTATCCAAGAAGGATTGGTTGCCATGCTGGGCCCCTTTATAGACACCATAATTGTTTGTACCCTCACGGCTGTCGTAATTATTCTGAGCGGAGCCTATCTAGAAGCTGAAAGCAATGGTATTTTAATGACGCTCATTGCTTTTGAAAAATCCTTATTTGGTTATGGCGATATATTGTTGATGGTCATAGTGTCGGCATTTGCCTTATCAACATTGTTCACCTATTCCTATTACGGTGTAAAATGCCTTTCTTTTTTGACCAATGCCAATATTGGAAAATACTACAATTGGTATTTTGTGGCCACAATTGTTTTTGCTGCCGTCGCTTCGGTGGATTTGGTCATCAACCTTATAGATTTGGCTTACGCCCTTATGGTGATTCCCAATATGATAGCCGTACTTTATTTATCACCTAAAGTAAATGTTGCGGCAAAGAAATATTTCGCAACTTTGAAGCGTGAAAAAACATAAAGCAGGTTTCGTAAATATTATTGGCAACCCCAATGTGGGCAAATCCACATTGATGAATGCCTTTGTGGGCGAAAAATTGTCCATTATCACCTCAAAGGCACAGACTACACGCCACCGGATTTTGGGAATTGTGAATGGTGATGATTTTCAGGTGATACTTTCGGATACCCCCGGAATCATAAAACCGGCTTACGAGCTCCAAACTTCCATGATGGATTTTGTGAAATCCGCTTTTGAAGATGCCGATGTGCTGGTCTATATGGTGGAAATAGGAGAAAAGGCATTGAAAGATGAGGCTTTTTTCCAAAAAATTCAGAACAGCAAGATTCCCGTATTACTTTTACTGAACAAAATTGATACCTCAGATCAGGAAATATTGGAAGAACAGATGCAATATTGGCAAGGTTTGTTGCCCAAGGCAGAGATTCATCCCATCTCCGCGTTGAAAAACTTTAATGTGAAGGAGGTGTTCAACCGTATTTTGGAATTGCTGCCCGAAGCACCACCTTACTATCCCAAAGACCAGTTGACCGATAAACCGGAACGCTTTTTTGTGAATGAAACCATCCGCGAGAAAATATTGATGCACTACAAAAAGGAAATTCCCTATGCCGTTGAGGTGGAGACCGAAGAATTTTTGGAGGATGACAAGATTATCCGCATCCGTTCCGTGATCATGGTGGAACGCGACACCCAAAAAGGTATCATCATCGGACACAAAGGAAGTGCCTTAAAAAGAGTAGGGGTAGAGGCCCGAAAAGACTTGGAGAAATTCTTTGACAAACAAGTTCACATCGAACTTTATGTGAAAGTCAACAAAAATTGGCGCAGCAATGCCCAACAGCTCAGACGTTTTGGTTACAACGGATAAACCGTTATTGTTTTTGGAATCCAGAAATCTTTTGTCGGATAAAATCCTTTAACTGCTCCGTTTGGGGTTTACCCTTGGCTCTTCCCATGCGGCCAAAAGCGTATAGGGCGAACCAAATCACTGTCAAAAAAAACATGCCCACCAACCAAAAAGTAACATCCTTGCCCAGTGAATGGTTGGAGTAGGCAAAAATGCCCAAGATGATAAAAAGGGTGCCAACCCCAAAATGCAGGAACATAAAAAACGTCCAAAGGGTTGGGTTGGGGCCAAAGACCCCGTGGATTTTGCTCACACCTTCCTCAAAAGAAGTAAGTTCCAAATGAAGCTGCGGTGACCAAAAGGTGATCTCTGATTTTCTGAACTTAATATAGATATGCTCATCCAGCCGTTTCACGACAAAACGACCCTCTTCAGACTGGTCAAAAACCTGCTTTAAATGTTCAAGATCGGTTTTCAAAGCGACTTGAAAACGGGGTCGCAATACAATTTCGTTGGTGAAATCGCTCATAACATATTGAAATAGATGAAAAAAGGTATCATTTTTTCTTCATAATAAATGGTACTTTTGCCAAAAATTAAGGCAGATGGGAGCTATTGTGGCCATTGTGGGGAGACCCAATGTAGGAAAGTCTACGTTTTTCAATCGATTGATCCAGCGTCGCGAGGCCATTGTGGATGCCACAAGTGGTGTTACCCGGGACCGTCACTATGGAAAAAGCGATTGGAACGGCAAGGAATTTTCCGTTATCGATACCGGAGGGTATGTCTTGGGAAGTGATGATGTCTTTGAAAAAGAAATCGATAAGCAAGTGGAATTGGCCATCGATGAAGCCGATGCCATCATCTTTATGGTGGATGTGGAATCTGGGGTCACCGGAATGGATGAGGATGTGGCCAAATTGTTACGTAAGGTGGACAAACCCGTTTTTTTGGCCGTGAACAAAGTGGACAACGCCCAACGAATGGCCGATGCCGTTGAGTTTTATGCCTTGGGATTGGGAGAATACTATACGCTATCCAGTATCAATGGCAGTGGAACCGGAGAACTGTTGGATGCCTTGGTCAAGGTGCTCCCGGAAAAAATTGAAGAGGAGAGTGAATTACCACGCTTTGCAGTTGTGGGAAGGCCCAACGCCGGAAAATCATCCTTTATCAATGCCTTGATCGGGAAAGACCGATACATTGTTACGGATATTGCAGGAACGACCCGGGACAGCATCGATACCAAATACAATCAGTTTGGATTTGAATTTAATTTGGTGGATACCGCAGGAATCCGAAGAAAATCCAAGGTCAAGGAAGATTTGGAGTTTTACTCCGTAATGCGTTCTGTACGAGCTATTGAGCATTGTGATGTCTGTATTTTGATGCTGGATGCCACCCGAGGCTTTGACGGACAGGTGGAAAATATCTTTTGGTTGGCCCAGCGCAATAACAAAGGCATTGTGATTCTGGTCAACAAATGGGATTTGGTGGAAAAGGAAACCAATTCGGTGAAGGAATATACCGCCAAAATAAAAGAAGCCATTTCGCCTTTTGAGGATGTTCCCATTCTTTTTGTTTCGGTATTGAACAAACAACGGATTTTCAAGGCCATTGAAACGGCTGTGGAGGTCTATAAAAACCGTTCAAAGAAAATCGTGACCCGAAAATTGAATGATATTATGCTGCCCATCATTGAACATACGCCACCTCCGGCCTACAAGGGAAAATATGTAAAAATCAAGTTTTGCACGCAATTGCCGACACCTTATCCGCAGTTTGCCTTTTTCTGTAATTTACCGCAATACGTTCGGGACCCCTACAAACGGTTTTTGGAGAACAAACTCCGAGAAAATTTTGATTTTACCGGGGTGCCCATCACTATTTTTATGCGGAAGAAATAGGGGTGAATCCTAAAATTATAAAATAGAGTGTTTTGAAATCCAATAAATTGGGCTTGATTGCTTAAATTGTGAATATACGATAAAGGCAAAAGATTTAAATAAGATAATTGAATGGCATGCCAGAAAAAGGTAAAGGATTACCAGCTTTATTTATAAAAAATGGCTAACCGGACAATTAAATTTTTTTAAATGAATACTCTAATTATTATTGGGAATGGCTTTGATTTAGCTCATGATTTACCAACATCGTATGGCCATTTCCTTGATGATTTTTGGTCAAAGCTTAGGTTCAGATACGAGGAGCCTTTAATAAGGGATATCATTTATGTCAACCCAGAATTTTTTAGAGTGCTAACAATTAATACTATATTAAATTTTGATAGCTTCATTAAAAATTTAAAAGAGTATTCGAAAGAATATGGT
>NZ_LXTT01000034.1 GCF_001683915.1 Allomuricauda sp. CP2A
AAACTTAGTATTGATTTAATGTTAACTACTCCAATTTTATGTTCCCAATGGGTTGATTAATTTTTAAAGAATTATAAGTTAAACCTTAAGAAAATAGTGTAATGGTTTTATTCTTTGAAAAAACAAAATATAATTACGCTTAGTTTTCTTAAAACAATCAACAAAATAGGTAGAATGGTAATACGCTGTATTACAATCCCAAAAAAGGAATAGTTGATTTTTATCAACAAGGGCAATTAAAAAGAATCGTATTTTTGTAATCCATCAAATTAATACCAGAACCATGAAAATTGCCATAGGGAACGATCATGCCGGAACCGACTACAAGCTAGCCATTATTGGGCTTTTAAAATCGAAAGGAATAGAAGTTATAAATTATGGTACCGATGGTACCGACAGTGTGGATTATCCAGACTTTGTGCATCCTGTGGCCAAGGATGTGGAAGAAGGAAAAGTGGATATGGGCATAGTTGTCTGCGGAAGCGGAAATGGTGCCTCCATGACCATCAATAAACACCAAAAAGTACGCGGCGCCCTTTGTTGGAACAAAGAGATAACCGAGCTGGCCAGGGAACACAATAATGCTAATATTTTAAGCCTTCCAGCACGATTTATCGCACTACCCCAGGCGTTGGATATGGTAGAGACTTTTTTGAACACCGAATTTCAAGGGGGGAGACATGAAAGGAGAATAGAAAAAATACCCTGCAGTTAAACCAAGTACATGGGCCATCACCACCACCATCATGGTCATTCACATGCACACAATGATTTAAAAGGAAGAAATCTTCTTATTTCCATCTTTTTGAACATTGCCATTACCGTTTCCCAGGTCATTGGAGGATTTATTTCCGGAAGTTTGGCCCTTTTGTCCGATGCGCTCCATAATTTCAGTGATGTACTTTCCTTGGTAATTAGCTACGCAGCGACCATTTTTGGAAAGAAAAAAGCGTCCAGCCATAAAACGTTTGGGTACAAAAGAGCCGAGATTATGGCGGCTTTTGTAAATGCCGCCACCCTGGTGGTGGTTGCCATTTTTTTGATGAAAGAAGCCGTGGAACGCCTGTTCGATCCACAAGAAATAGAATCGGGTTTGGTAATATGGCTTTCTTTATTGGGTATTTTGGCCAATGGTTTCAGTGTGTTGTTGCTGAAGAAAGATTCTGAAAGCAATATGAACATGAAATCGGCATACCTGCATTTGTTGACCGATATGATGG
Source organism: Allomuricauda sp. CP2A (assembly GCF_001683915.1). GTDB lineage: Bacteria > Bacteroidota > Bacteroidia > Flavobacteriales > Flavobacteriaceae > Flagellimonas. The sequence continues at coordinate 1,221 of NZ_LXTT01000034.1, forward strand.
CTTCTGTGGCCGTTTTGATTGGTGGTATTCTCATGAAATTCTTCCAAATCTATTGGGTGGATGCCATATTGACCATGTTGATTGGCATTTACTTGATTTATATGGGATACGATTTATTGAAGGAATCCACCAAAGTATTGATGCTCTTCACCCCAAAATCCATAGTAATACAAGACATTGTAGAAACCATCTGCACCATAGAACCTGTAAAAAATGTTCACCATGTACATATTTGGCAACTCAATGAAAACGAGGTGCACATGGAGGCCCATATCGATTTTAAAGAAGACATCAAATTATCCGAATTCGATGCTATTTTGGAAAAGATAGAAGAAAACGTTTACCACAAACACGGCATCAACCATGTGAACATTCAACCGGAGTTTGACAAATGTGATTCCAAACATGTAATTGTTCAAGATTGATGGAAGCTGTTGTTAAAACCTTTGATGAACTTTCCACGGATGAGCTATATCAAATACTGCGATTGCGCAGCGAAGTCTTTGTGGTGGAACAGGATTGTGTTTATCAGGATATCGACAACAAAGACCAAAAAGCGCTCCATGTTTTGGGATTAAAAAATGGGAAGCTGGTCGCCTACACCCGAATGTTCAAACCGGGTGATTATTTTAAAAATGCGAGCATTGGAAGGGTAGTGGTGTCCCAGGAACAACGGAAATATGGGTATGGTAAACAGATTATGCAAGTTTCCATGGCAGCGCTTGAGCAACGCTTTCCAAAAACGACCCTTGAAATTTCAGCACAGAAATATCTTTTAAAGTTCTACACAGATTTGGGATTTGAGGCCATTGGAGAGGAATATTTGGAAGATGGTATTCCCCATGTTAGAATGCTGTATAAGTAAAGCCCTTTGAATGCCTGTCACCCTGAGCGTAGTCGAAGGGTAACAGTAGAAATAACTTCGGAAAAGGGATCCAATTTTCTCAAATTTTGAAAGAGGAATTAATTTAATTGTCCCCTTGAGAACCTGCACTGAGCGAAGTCGAAGTGGGACCTTAGGGGTGTTTTATATAATAGATTCCTGCCCAGTCGGGAATGGCATATATTAAACCAACCGCTTTGCCACCCCGACAGCAATTAAATACTCCAATTTTAATACAAGATTTATAGGTTTTTCCGCTTTGTTTTGGGTGGAAAAGAAAAGATAACCCTCGTGCCATGGATTTAGTTTCGCCAACCCCAATTTACCGTGAAGATTCTTATTTGCACCGATAATTTTTTCCAACCGTTCCTGTGTTAAGCCCAAATCGGCCAAATGCCCGATCAGTTTTTTCCGATTTACAAAGGTGATGTTGCAAGCCGTAAAGCAGTCTTCCTCATCAGAAAAAATACTGGTCACCAAGGCATAAAAATGGGTCTTTTTGGAAGCATCGAACAGCCAACCCTGTTTTTGGGCATGGTTTTTTTCGTAGAAAAGCTCAAAAGCAAACGTGGGCAGACTTTCATTGATATAATCCAATTGGGCTTTCTCATCCACCAAATAGGTGTTGCCCGTTTTCTTATCCGTAAGGATTAAATCTATCCCTTGAAACTGTTGTTCCAAGTCACCGATTCGTTCAAAACGATACTGTTTTAAATGTTTTTTATAATACGAATCCAATAATGGGGTTAAACGTTGTTCTTTGGATAGGTCAGCTTTGAACTTGCTTTTCAACTTCGGATATTTTCTGGAACAGCGCGGAACCTATCTGTTCCACAACACCCACCACCAAGGCGTTTCCCATAAAAAATGCCCGTTTGGCATCAGGAATACCCTCCAATAAGGTATGATTGTCCGGAAACATATTCAACCGTTCCAATTCAACAGGAGAAAGTCTTCGCAGTCCTTTTTTGGTTTGGACCACGTGCTTAAACCGGGAAGGGGATTTGCCGCCCTCTCCGGTTATAATGGTTCTGGAAGGTTGATCAAGCGCATCGGGAAACACCATGCTTCCCTCGCTATAGTTGTATTCAAAACCCGCTTTGGTCTTGCGAACTTCTTTTTTTGCACCTTTTAAATATTCCCATTTGGGCAGGTCGGTTTCGTCAATATAGAGACTTGCGTCTGCGGAACCGTTTTCCAAGACATCAGAAAGTAGGGTACGATGTCCATCGTAGGAAGGTGTGGTTTTTAAGGTGAAAACAGACCCATCCACACAGATTCCCGAGTTTAAAAACGGAGAAAGTCCCTTTTCTGCATTAAAATGATTTGAAAGGGAGACTAAATTTTGCTCCAAATCAAATGAAACTGGATTTTGGGCAGTTTTTTCCACCGGAAAAGCTGTAGAAATGACCCCATCCTTCAACAGCCAATCCTTAGGATTGGAATTTTTTAGGGATTTGAACAGCTCTGTGGATATGTGATACGCCAGAAAAAAAACGCGCCTTCGGCGCTGCGGCATTCCATACTCGGCCGCATTAATCACACGCCATTCCACAGCATACCCCAAATCATTCAAGCTTCGGAGCATTATGGCAAAATCACGGCCCCGTTGGGCGGAAGGCGATTTTAAAAGGCGATCCACATTTTCCAAAAAGAGATAGTTGGGTTTATTTTTCTTTTCGGAAAGAATACGGTGAATGGACCACCAAAGCACCCCCTTTTTTCCAATAAGGCCCTTGGAGTTTTTTAGGGTAGTGGCCACGGAGTAATCCTGGCAGGGAAAACCGCCCACCAACATATCGTGGTCGGGAATTTCGGCTGTTGCTACCTCTTCAATATTGCTGTTGGAGTGATTTTGGGGTCCAAAACGGGCCTCATATACCAAGGAAGCGTGTTGCATTTTGGTAGAAGGTTCCCATTGGTTGCTCCACACTACTGCGTAGCGCCCTGTTTTTTCCAAGCCCAAACGAAAACCGCCCACACCGGCAAAAAGTTCACAGACCTTAAGTTTTTGCATGCCCCAAAAATAGGATTTATTCTATCTTTTTTCGATTGGAATCATAAAGGCCCACCAAAACACTGTTCCCATTTTCATCCACTTTAATGCCACCATATTTGGCGTCAGCATATTTTTCGCCTTCGCCCTCCTGAAAGAAAAAAGATGCTGCACCGATCTTAACCGCGCTCCATTCACCGATGTTGTATTCAATAAGATACTCGTTTTCGTTTTTGGGAGCATTATTTTTTTGATAGCGATTGTGTTGGGCCACGCCTTCAGAATCCAAAGTGACCACACAATACCCCCGTTTAGGAATCTGATCGATGATCACTTCATCTGAAATGGCATAGTTCAACCGCATATAATCCCCTTGCATTAAAGATCGGGGATCTACAGGGGCAAGTTCCAAAAGAATCAGCTGTCCATCTTCTATAATGTCTTCTTTTTGCACAATGGCATAATTAAAAAATCCCAAAAACAGGACCAGATTGACCAAAATGATGAGCGCGCTATACTTTTTCATTGGAGTTTAGCTTTTTGGTGAGGAAAATATAAAAGAGCAGAAATACCAATCCTGAAGAAAACAGGATTATGGACTTGGTCAACAAGGTAAAATTAAGATCGTAATAATATTGAATCACAAAATACACCAACGAAATGATACCTATGGACAAGCCCGTTTTGTAATTGACCTTGAAGCTCAATAAAACAATAAGGAGCGCTCCCGAAATGGCTGGCGCAAACAATGTGGGCAATAGGGTAAGGGCACTAAAAAGATATACCCCAATTTTGGTTTTCAAAGTTGAGACCTCAAATGTTTTTAGAAGTGAGTGGACCACATACATCAAGATCAGGATAATGACCAATGAGGATATCCAGAAATGGTTTTTAGACAAGAAAAAGAACTCTTGTTTGATGGTGGCCACAAGACCAAATAACAAAGAAAACACCAAGGCTATACGGAGGGGGTCGTACAATTTCACCAATTTCAAATCGGAGGTGAGGATGCTTGATTCGTTCAAGAACACATAAGTGAGGGCAAAAGCATGTAGGTTGATATACAGATGAACCAAGCTGTACACATCATTGGAAACGATCAAGGTCAAAAACCCACCGCTAATGATCAATAGCGCAAAGAAGGACAAAATTGGATTTTGAACAATAAACAAGCTGCAAAGTGCCACGGCCATGACCAAGAGTGTAACGACATCCTCGTTGATGTCAAAAGTGAAGAGCCCAAAAATGAAAAGCACCAGACCAAGCATATAGAGCGAAATACCTATGGTATCCATGATGAGCGCATCATATTTTTTTGTGAGAAAAACGGATATGATGATTAAACCAATCCCCACCAACAATATTGCCGCCTCGGACTCATATAAGCCCAAAATCAAGAGAAAGCCCAAAAAAGCAAGGGAAGCCAAGATGCCGCCAAAAATGGAGAGTGCTTTAATGATAAAATTGGATTTTTCCCCACCCCTTTTTTGATATTCTTCCAAAATAGCAGGTTCATCACACTGAAAAGAAGAGCCCTCAAGGGATTTGATGTTTTTTATATGCTGCTGTATATCCTCTAACTTGCCCATTTCTTTTGATAGTTCAATAAGATTTTAATCAACAAGGTAATGCTGGTCACAATAAAAACTCCGATGGCAAAAAGCATGCTCGCTTCATCCGAAATGTCCAACAAAGCTGCACTAAGCATAATGATCACACTAAAAGGAACAACGGAAAGATAAAACAGGCTCTTGGTTTTTAGCCCATACCAGATACCCACCCCATAACATAATGCCGTTAAGAAGAGCAGTATTAAAAATGAAGGTTCCATTTCTTCAAAAATTCCACCCGAAACACCAATGGTTGCACACGCAACGGTCGCCAAAGCGATAAGTTGCACAAACCAAGACGGAAAAGGGGCCAATTTAAGAATACGGGGCAACCAGAGAAAGGACACAAGAAAAAGCCCATTTATGGAAAAGAGCAATGTATACAAAAACATTTCGGACCATTCATGGGCCACTTGTTCCGCATAAAGAAAAAGCGTGGTGTTTACCAGGACTACAAAAAGCGTCCAAAGGGGAGCAAAGTTGGAAAACAGGACCCAAACAAAAACACATAGCGTCCAGCCCAGGAAAAAATCATACGCATTGGCCCCGGTTTGATACACCTGTCCAAAAACAGCATACAAGACCCCAACCAAAATGGACGCAGCCAGAACCAGCATTTTTTTGACCAAAGGTTTTGCCTTGGTGAAAACCGCCGCCAGAATCAAAATGACAATGAGGGACTCAATCAATCCAAGCTTTGCAAACTTGTGCAGGTCTGCCCAGTTATAGGCAAAGAAAAAGATGATTCCCGCAGTGGTAAAGGAGACACCCAAAGCCAATAACAGGAGCTGTAAAAATCGTCGCCAAGAAGAAAGGCCATTGTAAATGTGCTCTTCCAAGGTTTTCCGCACACCCGCATCGGACCAATTGCTGTGGTTGCAGAGTATCTGTATGTCTTCGCGATCAATTTTTGGCATGTGGCTGATAGAACTTTAGGAAAGATACCAAAATAGAAGAAGTATCAACACATAAATTGATGTAGGGCGGTTTTCAGTTCATAAAAAAAGGCCTTTCATAAACCCAAACAGGGGTTTGATCAATTTATAAACAGTTTGTTACGGTATTGGCCCTAAGTTGGGGAAAATATAACACTTTGCTACTATGGTACGATATACTTTAGTCCTGTTCATTCTTTTTATGAGTTGCATGCCGAAGAAAAACTCCCAAAATCAGGAGAAAACGACCTCGAATGATACGGTTGTGCACAAGGCCAAAACCATTTCAAATAACATTGAAGAGCCAAAAACCATTACTGAAACAAATACTGGCACAGAGGAGCAACCCGATTTGGAATACAGCATTGAAGATAAAGGATGGCTTTATGATCCTTTTGATTTTCCTTTGGAAATAGAGGCCATCAAGTCCCTTTTGGGTGAAGAAGTTGAAATCAAAGAGGAGTATGTTGATGATGAACATGGAGCATATACGTATACCACCGTTACATATCAGGACACAGAAATCAGTTTTTATGACTTTGGAGGCTATGAGACCAAAATTACTACACCAAAATTATCGGTCATGGACGGCATTAAGATTGGGATGAAAAAAACGGATTTCATCGAGGCCATGAAATTTGATCCCAAAAAAACCGCAACAGCAAATATTTTTAGTCTCACGGATATTTATGGAAATATGGAGTTCCGCTTCCAATCAGACACGTTATATCGTATTTCCGGGTATTACCAAGAGGGCGATTAGAATATATCTTGGTAGAAAGAACCCAAAAGGATTACAGAAAAAATGAACAAATAGAAGAGAAGCATACGGCTCACATAGGTAGAAAACCCCTGTTTTTGTAAATTTTCGGCCAAACGGGAAATATGGGGACTATTGGGCATGTACATGATTTCCAGCTCGTGCATATCCGGTAGGCCAGCTATTTCCAACTTGCCAAGAACCTTTTTGTCACTTCCCTCAATGATCTGGCCTCTTTGGTCTGGATACGTATAGGTAAATTTCACTACAGGATTATTATTGACAAGGGTACCGGTGTTCTCATATTGTTTAACCGCGGCAGATGTGCCCAAACCATAATACAATAGATCCCAATTTTGGGATTTGGCCTTTTTGGAGGTCAACAACCCCAACCGCTTTAAAAGAAAATAAAGAAAAACCAGTATCAAGACAGCAACAATAAAGGTTACGCTCCCCTCTTCAGTGGAGTTGAAAAAAATAGCCTCATAATGTGCAGGGGATGCACGTATTCTTGAAATGGCCTCGCCCATAAGAAGGTAGCAGCCAGCAACGTAGGCGATGGTCAAAAAACTATAAAAGAGGATTTGCATCATTGAAATCCGATATTCACCTGTCTCAGGAAAAATGGGATTGCCGGGTTTTTTACCGGAATCCAACAAGATACGCATGGTATCATCCTTTCTAAACCGTTTTAAATGAGGCTTTTTGTCCATCAACCTAATTTTGTCCTGAACCGGATATCCTGAAAAGTTTTCAAAAAGAAGGTCAAGCTCCAAAAGGGGGAACTTTCCATTTTGGAGTGTATTTACCGAAAGTATTGTGGCATTCTTGGCGGGAACAGAGCTGCTTTTTTGAGACTTCCACAACGCAAGGGGGCGAAAAAAGCAGTAGCGCATCAACTTGTACAGCCAAAAGAGCAGGACAAGACAGACGATGGTCAGAGCGATAATTGTGTAGGTCATGGGTCTCGGACTAAAGTTATTTAGGAGCAATCTTTAGTACCAAGGTAGGATTTGGGCGGAGTGAACACCAACAAGATCTGACAATGACAGGATATGGATTGATGGATCGCCCAAACAAATTAGCCGGGTTGCGCACCAACCATTAAAAAACAAAAGAATTAATGAAGAATGCTGTCGTACTTGGTTTTGTTGTCCAACAATTCCGTTGCGGCCAAAATGGCGTCATCGTGATTGAGATAATATTTGTAAAGTCCGTCTCGATAAAAGTAACGGGTAATGATCTCATCTTCCAATCCTTTCTTTATTTCGTCTTTAAAGGTATCCAATGCGGTGATTTTCCCTCGATTTACGGCCAATAACAAATCCTTATATTTTTCTTGTACCGCGGGGCCCAAAAGTGCATCGTCCGTGTTGATGGATTGCTCCAACAACTCCTCTGTTTTGGTTTGAAAGGTGAAGTTTTGTTCTTTCGCATAGCTTTTAAAAGCATCGTAGTCCGCATCGGAAAAAACAAAATCATCAATGCTTTCAAAACCGTGGCTGTAATAGAAATCTGTGGCGAAATTGAAAAGAACATTGTTCTCCTGCAAGGAATTGATAAGGGAGTTGGTCTTTAGGGAATTGATGACCAAATCGGGCATTACGCCACCGCCATCCCAGACCTTACGGCCATTTTTGGTGGTGAATTCGTGGAAATCTGTATTGCGAACGGCATTGCCCTCTTCATCGCGGTTCCAATAATCCAATGATTGGATGCATCGTCCAGAAGGGGTATAATAGCGCGAAATGGTCACTTTCAATTGTGTTCCATACGTAAGTTTTAGAGGACGTTGTACCAGCCCTTTTCCAAAGCTCCGGGCCCCCATGATCACGGCACGGTCCAAATCCTGCAACCCTCCGGAGACAATTTCACTGGCAGAGGCGCTTTTTCCATCGACCAGGACCACGAGCGGGATATCCAAATCTTCGGGTTGGTTTTTGGTCCTGTATTCTTGGTTGAACTTTTTGACCTTGGATTTTGTGGTAACGATCAGCTCGCCCTTGGGAACGAACAAATTGGTCACATTTATGGCCTCGGATAGAAGTCCGCCTGGATTTCCACGTAGATCCAAGACCAGTTTTTCGGCACCCTGGCCTTTTAGGTCCTGCATGGCCGACTTGGTCTGTCCAGATGCTTTTCGGTTAAAACGGGAAAGCACAATGTATCCGGTTTTTTCATCGATCATGTCATAAAAGGGGACGGCGTCCACCTCCACACCTTCACGGGTGATGGTTGCGGTCTTGGTTTCTCCCTGTCGTACAAAGGTTACGTTTACCGAAGTGTTGTTGGCGCCCTTCAACAGTTCGCCGGCATCGTTATCAAAATCAGAAACCTGGGTATCGCCAATTTTAATGATTTCGTCCCCAGCTTTCAATCCGGCCTTATCCGCGGCATACCCTTCATAGGGCTCCACAATGAGCAATTTGCTCTCATACGAACGCACCAAGGCCCCAATTCCGGAGTATTCGCCGGCATTGTTGATTTTATAGGCCTCCACATCCTGCTCGTTCAAAAAGCGGGTGTAGGGATCCAATTCGTCCAACATGCTCTTAATGGCCGAATCCATGAGCTCTGCGGGGTTGGTCTCATCCACATAGTTCATGTTCAGCTCCTTGAAGAGTGTGGTGAAAATTTCAATTTGCTTTGCAATTTCAAAAAAATCGCTTTTAAAACTAAAACTACTTGCCCCGATCAAAACGGCAACCGCCAAAATGGGAACGAAAATCTGTTTTTTAATCAATTTTTTCATGGGATTCTTTTTTTAAGAAGTCTTCCATAAGTTGCTTCATGGCAACTTCTATGTCAGCATAACCAGGCATCTTATTCCCAAGGTATAAAAACAAGAACGCAAAGTTACCTTCTATGTTGTTAAATATAAGGGACTTGTTGTGACGATAGGCTTCACGCAAAAGTCGCTTTATGCGATTACGGTCAACGGCATTTTTAAATTTTTTCTTTGGAGCCACCACGCCCACCTTGATTTTGGCACCATCATCAAAAGGTGTATTGAGATAGATCAACTTCAAGGGAAACCGGGAAACGCTTTTTCCTTCATTAAAAAGCGACTCAAATAGTATTTTACTTTTGAGCTTCTCTTTTTTTGGGAACGTAAAGCGATTTAAGGTGTCCACGAAAACAAAAATTATAGCCGCTTAGGGCCAAAATTAAAACTTATGGGTTGGATTGATATATGTTGTTCTCCCCATCCACATCGGCCATGAGCTGGGAGGGGTCTATTACAATGGCCGTTACATTGTCCAAAGGCATGTCTATGGTGAATTCATAGGTGGGATATGCCCAAGCCCAATCGTCCAACACCGTTCGTTCCAAATTTGTATATGGATTGTTTTTTTCTCCAAACATCATTCGCAATGGAATATAATAGGTGTTTTGAGTCCCGTCAGCCCCCACTACCAATATATCCAAAGGCATGGGCATTTCACCAATACGTTCCAAGGTTACTTTGGTCTTTTCACCCTCAGCAGCAACATTTTGAATGCCATAGTCTATGGTGTTGGTGGTCTTGGTCCAATCCGTCAGATACCAATCCAACTGCATTCCGGAAACCTTTTCTGCGGTTCGGATGACATCATTGGGAACGGGATGCTTGAATTTGAAATCCTCATAATATTTTCTGACGGTTTCCATCAACTTATCCTGACCGATGACATACCCCAATTGCGACAAAAATATGGCCCCCTTGCTATAGGCAGATATGCCATAGGCAAAGTTTGTGGCATAGCGGTCCGCATGGGTGGTCTGGGGCTTTTCCAAACCAGAGTTCACCAAAGCGTAGTACCCTTTGTAGGAACCTTCAAACGGGTTCTGTTTGTTCTGCCCCATAATTTCGTTCATGCAGAGACTGCTGATAAAGGTGGTGAAGCCCTCATCCATCCATTCGTGTTTTGATTCGTTGGTGGCTAGAACATGCTGAAACCAGGAGTGCGCCATTTCGTGTACCATGACCCCCACCAAACTACTGAACTCCCGGTTGCCCGTGACCAAGGTGCTCATGGCATATTCCATACCGCCATCACCTCCTTGCACCACGGAATATTGCTCATAGGGGTATTTTCCTATGTTTTTGCTGAAAAACCGCATGGCAGCTTCTGTTTTTGGTTGTAGGTTTTTCCAGTTTTCAATGATTTCCGGGTTGTTCTTATAGTAAAAATGGAGCGTTGGCCCATCTTCCATTTCCAAAGCATCATGAATGTACTCTGGGTCGGCGGCCCACATAAAATCATGCACATTTGGGGCTACAAAATGCCAAGTAAGGGTCTTGCCCTTGGTTTTCACCTGAGTGCCCGGGGTTTCGTACCCATGCCCAATCTCTTGTGGATTTTGAAGGTATCCGGTTCCTCCAACGGTATAGTCTTTATCCAGAGTGAGTTTTACATCAAAATTGCCCCAAACGCCATGAAACTCACGTGCGATGTACGGGTTGGGATGCCAACCTTCAAAATCATATTCGGAAAGTTTGGGGTACCATTGGCTCATGGAAAGGGCCACACCCTCACTGCTATTTCTTCCCGAGCGGCGAATCTGTAATGGAACTTGGCCTTTAAAGGTCATTTCCAAGGTTGTTTTTCCACCAGAGGGAATGGGTTTGGCCAAATCAACCACAAGGATGGTGCCTTCTTCGGTAAATGATACGGCTTGTCCATCTTGCGTAAGACTTTCTACGTGCAGATAACCCATTTCACTTTCAGAAAGGGTTGAAATTCTACTCACACCGTTTTCCATCATCCGGTTATCGGGATCTTTGATGTTCTGCAACCGAATATCCATTTCGCTCCCCGGTTGAAAGGCATTGTAGTACAGATGGTAAAAAACACGGTCCAAAACATCAGGCGAATTGTTGGTATAGACCAGCTTTTGTGTTCCTGTGTACTGATAGGTTTTCACATCCATAGCAACATCCATGGTATAATCCACATGCTGTTGCCAATATGAATTGTTCTGTGCGAAGAGGAGGGAAATCCCCGATACTGTTGTAAAAAAGAATACTAGTAAACGCTTCATATTTTATTTTGAATTGCTGTTCAAGGTCATTCTGCCTTTTGAGATATTGTCCGCCAAAAGCAAGGCGTTGAAGGCGTTGACCATTTTTCCTGATTTTGAGATTTTATCGAATGTTGTGGGTTTGGTTTCATCGCCAGACACAATTACGGAGGCTTTTGAAAACAGACCGGACTGCATAACTATATTTTTCACCTGAGCAGCGGACAAATCTGGATAATATGACCTGATCAAGGCCGAGACGCCAGCAACAGCCGGAGCGGCCATGGAGGTGCCTCCCTGAAAATCATAGGTGTTGTTGGGAAGCGTTGAATAGATGTCGTCCCCAGGCGCAAAAACATCTACATTTTGTTTTCCATAGTTGGAAAAAGTGGCCACCATATCAGAGCCATAGCTACTGGTAAGGGCTCCCACGGTAATGAGGTTGTCCACAATCTCTGTTTGGCCAAATTTATGGTCGTTGGGGTAGTTGGGGTTTTCTGGATTGTCCAGATCATTGCCATCGTTTCCAGCGGCATGTACGATCAATACGTCCTTGGAAGCAGCATACCGAATGGCATCATAGACCCATTCGGCTTCGGGGGAAAAGGCCTTTCCAAAGCTGCAATTAATGACTTTAGCCCCATTATCAACGGCATAACGAATCCCCAAAGCGATATCCTTGTCATATTCATCGCCATTGGGCACGGCACGGACGCTCATAATTTCCACATTTTGGGCCACACCGTTCATTCCTATTCCATTATTTCGTTCCGCGGCAATAATCCCGGCCACATGGGTACCGTGACTTTCAGATTCAACTTGGTTTTTAGGGTTCCCGTTCCCGTAGGGAACATCGGTGATGTCATAAGGGTCATCGCCAACCGGTGTTCTACCATTAAAATCTTTGTTGAGGTTGTAGTTGACCTGATCCGCGAAATAGGTAATGCCTTCTTTAAGCTCATCCAGCACACTGGGAATGTCATCACCGTAGGTGAACATCTGCGTTAGAACGGCTACACTTTGCTCCATAATCGGTGTTTTGGGCTCAATGGATTTTAGATCTTCCTTGGTATAGGTTTCTTTACCCAGCTCATCTTTAACGGCAGCATCGGCACCTTTTACCACTTGGAAAATTTGCTCATACTGCTGTTTGTTTTGAAGTGCCTCTGGGTATTCCTTGTCCAACAACAATCTTGCTTGGGCCCTTTCTGATGCATCACCAATGTTCAAGCGAAGCATTCGTACATATTCCAATTGCTCGTTGTAGGAATCGCCCAAAAAATTATAGCCGTGAATGTCATCCACATAACCATTACCGTCATCATCCTTGCCATTGTTTGGGATTTCGTCTTTATTGGTCCAGAGCACACCATCCAAATCCTCGTGTTCCAAATCAATTCCAGAATCGACCACGGCCACAATAACGGTCTTTCCTTTTTTGTTTTTGATGATTTCCTTGTAGGCTTTATCCACACTCATACCCGGGATGGTATCCGTAATAAGGTCGGTATGTCCCCAATTCTTTTTCTCGGTTTCGGTAAGGTCTGTGATCTTAAGGGGGACAGCATCAATATTTTCAACGGGGGTGGAAACCAAAGAAGTGGCCCCACAGCCCATCAGGAGCAGTGCAGCGGAAAGAGACAGGAATGATAGTTTGCTATATGTGCGATTCATAAAATAAATGTATAGAATGTAAAACTTTATTGCGTGTTGAATATTTCGTTAAAAGAGAATGTTTCGTCCAGTCGCACGCCTTTTTCGGTATGCTTTAGGGAGCAGAGTTGGTTATGGGCGTCATGTTCAAAGAACAGCAGCCAATCGTTATTCGCCGCATTATTGAGGAATGCTGCTTTTTCTTCCATGGTCAGTAAAGGGCGGGTGTCGTATCCCATCACATAAGGCAATGGAATGTGCCCAACCGTTGGGATAAGATCGGCCACAAAAACCAAGATTTTGCCCTTGTAGGCAATATGGGGGAGCATCTGCTTGTCTGTATGTCCGTTCACAAAATGAATTCCAAAACCCACTTCGGAACTATCCACAAAGGAATCTTTGCTTTGCTGTACAAAATGAAGTTGCCCGCTTTCTTGCATTGGCAAGAGGTTTTCCTTTAAAAAAGAGGCCTTTTCCCTTGGATTTGGCTTGGTGGCCCATTCCCAATGATCCTGATTTGTCCAAAATTTGGCATTTTTAAAAGCAGGCTCGTAGCCTGTTCGGTCCTTGTTCCATTGAATGCTTCCGCCACAATGGTCAAAATGGAGGTGGGTCAAAAAAACATCGGTAATGTCATCCCGGTGAAACCCTAATTTTTCCAAAGAGCCATCCAACGAATGATCTCCCCACAGATAATAGTAACTAAAGAATTTTTCGGATTGTTTGTTGCCCAGACCGTTGTCAATCAAAATAAGCCGGTTCCCATCCTCAATCAGAAGACAACGGGCGCCCAAATCGATCATATTATTGGCATCGGCCGGATTGGTCCTGTTCCATATGGATTTTGGAACCACACCGAACATGGCCCCACCATCCAACTTAAAATTACCAGTCTCTACAGGATAAATCGTCATTTTGAAAGCAAATGGCATGCAAAATAAGAAAAGCACAATGCAAATGGCTAAAAAATAAGAATTTATTGGCCGTATTTTAACAAAATCGCACAAAGGAAACTTAAGATCGTGCCCATGGGACATTCCATAAATAAAAACCCATCTTTTTGGATTGGGTAGAATCTAAAAGAAAAACTGTAAATTTCCACAAAACTTGAACCATGCTGGAACTTGCGGGAATCATTATTCTTGGCATCATTGCACAATGGGTGGCCTGGCGGTTTAAATTGCCGGCCATTTTACCATTAATATTGATAGGTCTGTTGGTGGGTCCCATAGCTACTTTGTACACCGAAGATGGATCAAAGCTCATTGAACCCGTTTGGAACGGAGAGAAAGGGTTGTTTCCCGGAGAGGGGCTTTACTATTTTGTGTCCTTGGCCATTAGCGTCATCCTGTTTGAAGGGGGGCTAACCCTAAAACGGGCCGAAATATCCAATGTAGGCCCGGTAATCACCAAATTGATTACCGTTGGGACAGTAGTTACTTTTTTTGGTGCCGGTGTGGCGGCCCATTATATTTTTGGGCTTTCATGGCAGATATCCTTCCTTTTTTCCGGATTGATCATTGTTACGGGACCTACGGTAATAACCCCAATTTTAAGAAACATACCCTTAAAAAAAGATGTGTCCACGGTACTGAAGTGGGAGGGCATCCTCATAGACCCCATTGGCGCATTGGTGGCGGTTTTGGTGTTCGAGTTTATCAGCGTTGGCGAAGGACATGCCTTTACCCAAACGGCACTAGTGGAATTTGCAAAAATTTTGTTGTTCGGATTTACCTTCGGGTTCACTTTTGCCCATGCACTAGGGTTTGCCATAAAGAAGAATTTTATACCTCATTACCTCTTAAACGTAGTCTCGTTGTCCACTGTATTACTTGTGTATGTAGAATCGGACATTTTTGCGCACGAATCAGGTCTTTTGGCCGTGGTGGTCATGGGAATGGTGCTTGGGAACATGAACCTGCCCAACCTAAAGGAGTTGCTCTATTTTAAGGAGTCGTTGAGCGTGTTGCTGATATCCATTCTCTTCATACTGTTGGCTGCAAATATCAATATCGGTGATCTGGAATTGATATACAACTGGAACACAGTAGTGCTTTTTGCCGCGGTTGTTTTCATCATTAGACCACTGGGTGTTTTTCTGAGTGCTCATGGGTCCAACATGAAATTCAACGAAAAGCTTTTTATCGGATGGGTGGGACCAAGAGGTATTGTTGCGGCCGGTATCGCATCCTTGTTCGGTTCCAAGTTGATTGCAAAGGGAGAGCCTGGAGCGGAGTACATTACCCCATTGGTGTTCATGATTGTTTTGGGAACGGTATTGCTAAACGCCACAACGGCAAGGCTGTTCGCAAAAATGGTGGGGGTCTTTTTAAAGAAATCGGAAGGTATCATCATCATCGGGGCATCTTTACCCTCCAGGTTGATAGGAGCCTACCTGCAAAAGAACAAAAGGCATGTGGTCTTGGTGGACAACAA
The DNA here is from genome assembly GCF_001683915.1 of Allomuricauda sp. CP2A. Taxonomy (GTDB): domain Bacteria; phylum Bacteroidota; class Bacteroidia; order Flavobacteriales; family Flavobacteriaceae; genus Flagellimonas. The sequence goes on from NZ_LXTT01000034.1 coordinate 16,498, forward strand.
CAGGACCAATGTGGAAAAGGCCCAAAAACAAGGTTTGGAGGCCATTGTTTCCAATATCTATTCCGATAATCTCTCGGATTACATTGAGTTGAGTGATGTGGGCTACCTGATGGCCCTTACGGGGAACTCGGACATTAATCAATATGCAATTGATTCTTTTAAGGATCAGTTTGGGGAAAATGGATCGTTCAGGCTGGTAAATTCAGAAGAGATGAACAATCCTGAAAGCAACCCGAAGGAAGGCCTCTTTTCCCATACGGATGATTATATAACATTGATCGAGGCAGCTAGAAAGAACCCCACCGTCCATGAAATTGAACTAAAGGACAAAGAACATTATGAAGGCCTCATCGAGATAACAAAGGCCGACCGTGATATTGTACCTATTTTTCTAAAGACACCAACAGGAGAATTGCAGATTATACCATCCTTTAGCTTGGAGTTCAAAGAAATAAAAGAAGGGTACAAGTTGGTGTATCTGGGCAAAGAACTGGAAGTGGCCAAAGAAGGGAAGACACCCGAAATAGCTTAACCAAGCTTTTATATGGGAATAAAAAGGTTTTTACATCACAAACAATGCACCATTTTCTATCGGGGAAGAATAGTAAATTAAGGACGCTATGCACACCGATTTGATCATTACCATCGTCATCATCGGCATAGGGATTGTCCTTTTTGTAAAGGACTATTTTTCCATAGATACCACATCCATAATCATTATGGCCCTGTTCATAGTGGCGGGTGTCCTTAGTCCTAAAGAAGGTTTTTCGGGCTTTAACCACCCGGCCACCTTAACACTTGGGTGCATGTTCGTGGTAAGTGCCGGGGTGTTCAACTCAGGAATTTTGGATGGTCTTAGCCATAGGATCATAAAACTGGCCAAAATGCATTACAGCATTGCCCTGATCACGTTTTGCCTCATTGCGGGCATGTTTTCCGCTTTTGTGAACGATTCCGCTGTAGTGGCGCTACTTTTGCCCATTGCGCTAACCGTTTGTAGGGAAACCAAAATATCTCCGGGGATGCTATTGATCCCCATATCGTTTTCGGCACTTTTTGGGGGCACCTGTACCTTGATCGGCACGTCCACCAATATTCTCGTGAGCAGTTACACCGAAGAATATGGACTGAAGGGCTTTGGGATGTTCGAATTCAGTTTGGCGGCACTTTGCTTGGCCGTAATTGGTTTTGCCTACATCTTTTTTGTGGCGCCCCTTCTGTTGCCCAAGGCAGAAAAGGAGCAGAACGCACTTACCAAAGAGGCTGAAAAGTACATTACCGAATTACTGGTGGAAAACAATTGTCCAGACAGCAAAAAGCCGTTGCGCATGTCCAAATTGGTCAATGATCACAATGTGCAGGTCTTGACCATATTGAGGGAAGGATCCATCAAGCAAAACATAGGCCCTGAAACATTTATATTGGAAGGGGACGTAATGAAAGTTATGATTCCCCCGAAAGCACTCAACGGCATCCGAAGCCTGAAAGGATATAAAATCACTGGAGACAAACAGTTGGACGAAGCTGAACTTGAGAAACACATTTATGAGGTCATTATTCCCTTTGGCTCCAAATTGACGGAGGGCTCCCTTCGCTCCCTTAATTTTAGGAGGCAATACAATGGCTCGGTCTTGGCCATAAGGCAACGTGGGGAGATTTTGTATGAAAAGCTCGCCGATGTAAAGTTGACCGAAGGAGACATGTTACTGATTTTGGGCACCGAGGCCGATGTGGATGCGTTGGTTGCCCAGAACTTGGTGGTGGCCCTTTCCGAGCACAAGCACGGGAAAGTCAATTTAAAAAAAGCCATTCCTGCCCTTGTTATTGCAGTGGGGGTAGTGCTTGCGGCTTCGCTAAACCTTACCTCCATTTTGATCAGCAGTATGGTTGGCGCTTTGTTGTTGGTGGCCACCTCCACCTTAAAACCAAAGGAAGCCTACGAAGCAGTGGAATGGAAGGTCATTTTTATGATGGCAGGTGTGCTTTCCATGGGAACGGCCCTTGAAAAAACCGGAGGGGCCGAAAGAATAGCCCTTTTTATAGAGCAGACCTTGGGAAGCTACGATGCCCAAATTACCCTGAGCATTTTGTATTTGGTCACTTTTTTGAGTACCAATGTGCTCTCCAGCAAGGCTACAGCGGCCCTTATGACCCCGATAGTAATCAGTCTTGCCGCGGCCATGGAGGTCAGTGAACGGCCTTTTTTGGTGGCGGTGATGTTCGCCTGCTCCCTTACGTTCATGACGCCCGTAAGCTATCCCACCAACACCATGGTCTATGCACCGGGAAATTACAAGTTCAATGACTTTTTAAAGGTAGGGACACCGCTTAATATCATTATTTGGATTGCCGCCACTTTTGTAATCCCTTACTTTTTTCCCTTTTAGATAATCAAGAAGAATTACAAATCTTTAAACTACGGTATACTCCTAATACGTCAATTAATATAGGGCATCCATCAATTGAAGAACAAATAAACGCTGGAGTACAAGTATTTTGATGTTTTATTCCAAATAAAAACCATTTAGATGAAAAAACTTGTGCTTATGGCAGTTGTTGCTGCCGCATTAATGACGGCCTGTTCCAAAGATGATGGCCCAACCAAGAAATGTGAATCCTGTACCTCAAGTTTGGGCAATACCTTTGAACTGTGTGACAAGGGAAATGGCACCTACGAGTACAAAGAAGGCGGAAACATAATAACAATTGATGAAGAAGCCCTGGGGAATCTCACTTTAAAACAGGCCGTACAAGGGTTTTGTGACTCCGATCTCCCACTTTAGCCCTAATTTTGATAAATATGTTTGCCCTAGAACAATCTTTTTGGCAAAAAAGTTCCCCTAATCATTCAATTTTAAAACAGCCATAAAAGCTTGCTGCGGAATCTCCACATTGCCCACTTGGCGCATACGCTTTTTCCCTTTTTTCTGCTTTTCCAGCAATTTTCTCTTACGCGAAATATCCCCACCATAACACTTGGCCGTTACATCCTTTCGCAAAGCCTTGATGGTTTCCCGCGAAATGATCTTGGAACCAATGGCGGCTTGGATGGGAATATCAAACTGTTGTCTGGGGATGAGTTCCTTCAATTTTTCGCACATGCGCTTACCTATGTTGTGCGCATTATCAAAATGGACCAATGCGGATAAGGCATCAACGGGCTGGGCGTTCAAGAGAATATCCACTCGGACCAGTTTGGAGACTCGCATTCCTATTGGGGAATAATCAAAAGAGGCGTATCCTTTTGAAATGGTTTTCAATCGGTCGTAAAAATCAAAAACGATTTCAGCCAAGGGCATATCGAAAATAAGTTCCACCCGCTCCGTGGTCAAATAGGTCTGGTTGACAATCTGTCCCCTTTTTTCAATACAAAGCGACATCACATTTCCCACAAAATCGGATTTGGTGATGATAGTGGCCTTGATGTAAGGCTCCTCAACGCGGTCCAAAGTAGACGGGTCGGGTAAATCGGATGGGTTGTTGACAATCACTGGCGTTTCCGTGTCCTTGGTGGTGAAAGCATGGTAGCTTACGTTGGGCACCGTGGTGATCACGGTCATATCAAACTCGCGCTCCAAGCGTTCCTGGATAATTTCCATGTGGAGCATGCCCAAAAAGCCACATCTGAAACCAAAGCCCAAGGCGGCACTGCTTTCGGGAGTAAAGACCAGGGAAGCATCATTAAGCTGCAATTTTTCCATGGAAGAACGCAGTTCTTCAAAATCCTCGGTGTCCACAGGATAGATTCCGGCAAAAACCATAGGTTTTACATCTTCAAACCCTCCAATTGGGTTTTTTGTTGGGTTTACGGCATCGGTTATGGTATCCCCCACCTTAACTTCGCGGGCATCTTTGATACCGGTGATCAAATAGCCCACATCTCCTGCCGATATTTTGTTTTTAGGGAGCTGTTTGAGTTTCAAAGTGCCGATCTCATCGGCATAATAGGACTTCCCGGTGGCCACAAACTTTATTTTCTGTCCTTTTGTAATTTCTCCATTAATGACCCTAAAATAGGTCTCCACGCCCCTGAACGGATTGTAGACCGAGTCAAAAACCAATGCCTGCAATGGTTCGTTTGGGTTTCCTTTTGGAGGAGGAATACGATCTATAATGGCGGTAAGGATTTCTTGGATTCCAATTCCTGTTTTGGCACTGGCGGGAATGACATCTTCAGGTTTGCAGCCCAAAAGGTCCACGATATCATCCGTAACCTCTTCCGGATTGGCACTGGGCAAATCCACCTTGTTGAGAACGGGAATGATTTCCAAGTCGTTCTCCAAGGCCAAATAAAGGTTGGAAATGGTTTGTGCTTGAATGCTCTGAGCGGCGTCAACAACCAAAAGTGCGCCTTCACAAGCAGCAATGGAGCGGGACACTTCATAGGAAAAATCCACATGCCCGGGAGTGTCGATCAAGTTAAGAACATAGGCTTCTCCCTCATGAACATAATCCATTTGTATGGCATGACTTTTAATGGTAATGCCCCGTTCGCGCTCCAAGTCCATGTTGTCCAACAACTGATCTTGTTTTTCACGTTCGGTGACAGAGCCGGTAAAATCCAATAAGCGATCTGCCAACGTACTCTTCCCGTGGTCTATATGCGCAATAATGCAAAAATTCCTAATCTTCTCCATATCAACAATTGCTCAACAAAAATGGGCTACTAAGCAACTGCAAATATAGTTGTTTTAAATACCTGAGAATGGTTTTTTGCAAATAAGAAAACAGGCTTCGCACCGCTCTAAAATATTTTCTTAGATTTGATGTTCAACCCCAACTTAAATGAAAAACCTCACCTATATTGTTTTATTGGTGTTTGTTATGGTCAACCACGCCAGTGGTCAGACCTATAAGATTACGGGAAAGGTTGTGGATGAACAAAACCAGACTATTCCTTTCGCCAACATCTTGCTTTTGCAGGCGGCCGATACCACTTTTGTAAAAGGCACGTCCGCAGATGACAACGGTTTTTTTGCCCTTACCGAGGTTGACCCAGATCTGTATCTTTTACAGGCGAGCTACGTAGGGCGGGGCTCTGAGCCACGTGCATTGGATATTGCCCAGGATGTTTCCCTTGGGGCATTGATCATACCACTGGAGACCAATGAATTGGACGAAGTAGTCGTTACCGCACAGCGACCAAAACTACAACGGTTACCAGACAGACTGGTCTTTTCGGTTGAAAACACCATAGTTTCGCAAGGCACAACTTGGGATATCCTAAGAAGTACGCCGGGCGTCATTGTAAATGATGACCGATTGTTGGTCAGGGGGGAAAGTGCAAGGGTTTATCTTAACGGTAGAGCGGTACAATTGTCGGGCCAAGAAGTTCAGGATTTGTTGCAGGGGCTTTCCGGGGTCAATATCAAATCGGTTGAGGTTATGATCAATCCGCCCGCCCAGTATGATGCCGAAGGCGGGCCCATCCTTAATATCATCACGAGCAAGAACATTATCCCTGGCTATAAGGGGAGCGTCAACGGAACGTACACCCAAGCGGTGTTTCCAAAATTTAATTTGGGAACCAGTCATTATTATAAAACGGACAAGCTCAACCTTTTTGCCAATTATACCTTCAACCCCCAAAAAGAGATTAGAAAAACGGAAAAGGGAATCAATTTTATGGATGGTACCAATTCGGTTTTTTCGCGTTGGGATACGAGATACAACCAAATCAAAAGCACCCAGTCCCATACCGGAAGCTTTATCATGGACTACGACTTGGATGATAACAACAGCATAAATCTCACCTCAAGCTTATTGTTCAACCCCAATCAGGAGCAACAAACCCGCTTAAGTAACGAGATGCGAAATGCCCAATATGAGTTGGACTCCACCTTTACCACCTTGAACAACACCACTATGGACAACACCAACTTGGCGGTTGACTTAAGTTATGTGCACAAATTGAAAAAACCGGGGGCACGATTGAGCTTTAACGGCCATTATACGTATTACAATGGGCAGTCCTTCCAAAATTTGGCATCGGATTATTTTGATTCCAACGGTAGTTTTTTAAGGGATTTTGGTTTTGATTCCGATTCGCAGCAAGACATCCAGATTTTCACCGGGCAAGTAGATTTTTCCGCACCCGTGGGCAACGCGTCCATAGAAACGGGGGCCAAGATTTCCTCCATCGCTTCGGAAAGTAATGTGGATTTTTTCAACTTTAATGGCAGTAGCAATACTGTGGATTCATCACTATCCGATGACTTCACCTATGATGAGGACGTGTATGCAGCCTATTTCAGCTTTGTAAAAAACTGGGAAAAATGGTCCATGAAATTGGGATTGCGGGGAGAACTTACTGAGGCAGAAGGGGTGTCCTTGACCCTGAACGAGACCAATACCCAAGATTTTTTTGAACCTTTTCCTTCCCTCTACCTGTTGTACTCACCTTCGGACAAGCATAGCTTTTCCTTTGATTATGGTAGAAATGTGGATCGGCCCAAGTACAACGACCTCAACCCATTTCGGTTTTTCTTCAATGAGAACGATTACGAGGAGGGCAATCCAAGATTGACACCAAGTTTCAGCAACAACTTTAACCTTAACTATACCCTGAACAGCGAATATTTTTTCGATGTCTACTATCGGGATAACGGAGCCAATATCGCCTATTTGGTCTTTCAGGACAATGACAACCAAACCTTGGTGGAGCTCAAGCAGAATGTATTGGAAAGCACATCCTACGGATTGGACTTTACGCTGAGCAAGACCATCCTTCCATCTTGGTTTCTATATGCCTACACCTCACTTTTTCATGAAGAGGAAACCTTTTTGGCCGTTGAAAGTGGAAATGTGGAATACACCAACGAGGTGGATGGGGTCTATGGCTATTTGGCCAATTATTTGACGCTCTCCAAAGACGGTAGCTTGACCGGGGAGGTCACCATGACCTATATTTCCAATTTTTTGTTTGGCTCATACATTTCTGATGAGCAGTTGAACCTCACCTTGGGATTACGAAAGTCACTGTTCAACAATAGGGCTGTAATTTCCGTTGCCGCGGAGAATCTTTTGGAAAAATGGATTCCTACCTATACCTCTAACTACTTGAATCAGGATAATTTTTATAGAAGACGGCCCGAAACCCAGTTTATCCGGGTAGGATTTACCTATAATTTTGGAAACTTTAGGTTACAGGACAATCAAAGAGGCATCGATAAAAAGGAACGGGACCGACTTGAAGCTCAAGAGTAATGCCTTGATTATCGGGTATTTTGTACTTTTGCAATCCAAAAAATAAGATTTGCCAAAAATTCGAAACATAGAACTTCCTGATTTTCCATTGTTGCTTGCTCCAATGGAAGATGTGAGCGACCCTCCTTTTCGTGCTTTGTGCAAGGAGCAGGGTGCCGATGTGGTGTATACGGAGTTCATTTCTTCCGAAGGATTGATCAGGGATGCCGCCAAAAGTGTCATCAAACTGGACATTTATGAAAAGGAACGTCCTGTGGGCATCCAAATCTTTGGTGCGGAGCTGGATTCCATGTTGCAGGCGGTGGACATTGTAGAACAATCCAATCCGGATATCATCGATATCAATTTTGGTTGTCCCGTTAAAAAAGTGGTCTGCAAAAATGCCGGAGCTGGGATTTTGCGGGATATTCCCTTAATGGTAAAACTGACCGCCGAAATGGTAAAGCGGACCAACCTGCCCGTCACCGTAAAGACCCGATTGGGATGGGATTCCAACTCCATTAAAATTGTTGAGGTCGCAGAGCGATTGCAGGACGTTGGGATTGAGGCCATATCCATCCATGGGCGTACCCGGGTGCAGATGTACAAGGGCGAAGCCGACTGGGCTCCCATTGCCGAAGTAAAGAACAATCCCAGAATGCATATCCCTGTTTTTGGCAACGGAGATGTGGACACGCCCGAAGCCGCTGTAAAAATGCGGGACGAATATGGCCTGGATGGTGCCATGATAGGTAGGGCCAGCATTGGCAACCCATGGTTTTTCAAGGAGGTGAAGCACTACTTCAAAACCGGTCAACATTTGGACCCGCCCACCATGGAAGAACGTGTGGATGCTGCACGCCGACATTTACAAATGGCGATTGATTGGAAGGGTGAAAAATTAGGGGTTTTTGAAACCCGAAGACATTACACCAACTATTTTAAGGGCATTCCCCACTTCAAGGAATATCGAATGAAAATGGTGACCAGTGATGATGCAGCCGATGTTTTTGCCGCTTTTGATGAGGTGCAGGAAAAGTTTGGCGATTACCAGTTCGCCTAATCCATGATCAACTTTTTGGTAATTCGGCTACTCGCAATTTTTGATGAGATAAAGCCCAGGACCACAATCGTGGCCAAGACCAAAAGCACATTCATAATATCATATTCCACAGGATAGGCCAGAGAGGGCGTGATTTTCAACCATCCAAAGAACAATTGCGAAGCAATCAACAAGGAACCTATCAAAACCCCAATGAGTCCACCCAAAGAAGTGACCAAAAGCCCTTGGATGAAGTAAATCCGCCGCAGTTCTTTAAGGGTGGTTCCCAAACTGAAGAGCGTTTTTGAGTTCTGCTGCTTGTCCAAAATCATCATGATAATGGCCCCGACCACATTAAAAAGTGCGATGATCAACACCAAGGTAAAAATGAGATAAGTGGCCAAATTCTCGGTTTTCAACATGCGGTGCAGCGTACTATTTTGTTCTTGGCGGGTCAGGACCAAGACTTTATCACCTAAAATCGTATTGATGGAACTCTTCACATCATCAATGGACGCCCCTTCATTCAATTTAAAATTGATACCAGAAATTTCCGTGCTGTCCCGCTCCAACAATTCTTGGACTAACGGGAGTTGTGCAAAAACATATTTTTTGTCCAGATTTTCCTCAACGGCATACACCCCACTCAGCACCAACGAAAGTTGGTTATAGGGTTTGGGGGGATTAAGCCCCTGCTGTGAAAAGGCTCCTTTTCCGGGCTTGGGCACCAAAACCGTCATGGGATTTCTATAATTGTCAATGGGGACACCCAGCTGGTTATAAATGCCAATGCCCATAACGCCATTGTATTCCATATCGCCCCAATTTCCAAAATAGAGGGTGCTGTCCACCCCGGTTACCGCTCTATAATTTCCATCTATGCCTTTAATGTAGGCGATACAACTTTTTTCCTTGAAGGTGAGATAGGCTCTTTCCTCAAGTTCTTTCGAGTAATTGGCCAGCCCTTCAACATTTTTTAGAGCAGTTTCTTCATCAGTTGCGATGGAAAAGTATTTTCCGGTAGTAGGTTGAGCTTTTAGGTCGGGATCAAAGGTGTTGGAAAAAGAGAGGCTAAAAGTTTTTAATCCCGCAAAGGCCGAAAGCACAATAAAAAGTGCAGCAGACCCGATGACAATCACCAAAAAAGTGATGAAATTAATGATGTTTACCGCATTTTGGTTGCTCTTTGAGCGCAGATAACGTTTAGCGATATACAGCGGAAAGTTCAAAATCAGGATTTCTTTCGTTTATCAAGCAAGTCCCTATTTTCAATGGGATTTTCTTCGCCTTTGAGTGATTTTTCAATCTTATCGATGTATTCCAGGGAATCATCAAGATAAAAAGTAAGCTCGGGCACGCGTCGCAATTGATGCTTGGTGCGTTGGGCCAAATCATACCGTATGGCCACCTGATTGTCTTTGATGCCATCCAGCAACTCTTTGGCATTTTTATTGGGGAAAATGCTCACGTACACTTTGGCAATGGATAAATCCGTGGTCACGGATACCTTGGTTACGGAAATCAAAGTTCCCTTGAGTCCGCCATCCGTAGCAGCTCTTTGCAAGATGTCCGCCAAGTCTTTTTGAATGATTCCCGCTATTTTCTTCTGCCGTTGTGTTTCCTCCATACTGCAAAAATAAGCGAAATACTGACTATTCCCTAGATTGGACGTTTGAAGATGGACTATTCTTGGATTATCCGTTTTTTTCGATAACAGCTCGCATAATGGGAAGGAAAAGATATTTAACCATAACGACATCAACTATTTTATCCAAGAATATGTATTTTGGTACGGGACATGTTTGATTCCGACAACGCATCAAACCTCCTCGATAATGGAAAAAATCTGAACAAATGAAAAGATGCTTTGCCGCCTTGGTGGTTTTGGCTTTTTGGCCAGCATGTTCGCAAACGCAGGACACGGTTTTGGCCCATCAGCAGAAAATGCAATGGTTCAAGGATGCCAAGTTGGGCATTTTCATCCATTGGGGACTATATTCGGTGGATGGCATTGATGAATCTTGGTCGTTTTTCAATGGGTACATTTCCCATAAGGATTATCTAAAACAGACCAAGGGGTTCACGGCCAAAAAATACGACCCCGCCCTTTGGGCGGAGCTTATTGTGGAGAGCGGGGCCCAATATTCAGTGATCACTGCCAAGCACCATGACGGGTTTGCGCTTTGGGACACCCGTTTTGGGACATTGAACGCGGCGGAACATGCTTCGTCCAAAAAAGATGTGCTTACTCCTTTTGTGGAAAAGCTTCGGGACAAAGAACTAAAAGTGGGCATCTATTATTCGCTTCCCGATTGGTCTTATGCAGATTACACCCATTTTACAAGGGACTCCATCAGGTACAAAATTGAGGAAGAACCCAATAGATGGAACAAATTTTTGACCTATTACCAAGGTCAATTGAAGGAACTTTCAGATCGTTACAATCCAGACCTCTATTGGTTTGATGGGGATTGGGAACACAGCGCCGAAGAATGGGAAGCACCAAAGGTGAGGAAAATGTTGTTGGCCAAAAATCCCAACACCATTCTCAATTCCAGACTAAAGGGACACGGGGACTATGAAACACCGGAGCAGGGCATGCCCATTACCCGTCCCGATAATCCTTATTGGGAGCTTTGCATGACGATGAACGACTCGTGGGGATATCAAAAAACAGACCTTAACTATAAAACCACGGACCAGATCATCGGTATTTTTGCTGATGTGATCGGTAATGGGGGCAACCTTTTGCTGGACATTGGACCCAAAGCGGATGGGAGCATTCCCGAAGCGCAAGTAGCACTTATGAAAGGGTTGGGAAGATGGGTCCACAAACACAAAGAAGCCCTATACGGAACAATGGCTGGAATCCCGAAAGAACATTTTTATGGACCATCCACGCTCTCGAAAGACAGAAGGACGCTATATCTTTTTGTAAAAGGAAACCCTAAGGGCGAAGTCGTGATGCGTGGTCTCAAGAACAACATCAATCGAATCTGGGTGGTGGGCCAAGGTGCCAAACTGCAACATCAGGTAATGGGGAAGGTATATTGGAGTGAATACCCTGGAATAAAGTACATTAAAGTCCCGGAGCATGTTCTGGATGAAAACATGACCGTGCTCGCCGTGCTTTTGGATGGGGAAGTGGATTTATATAGAGAGGATGGGGCCGTTATTGAAAGTAATTAACAAATTTCATGGACAAGATTGAACACATTGGCATTGCCGTAAAAGATTTGGAAGCATCGAACATTTTGTTCGCCAAACTTTTGGGTGTGCCACACTATAAAACCGAAGAGGTCACTTCCGAGGGGGTAAAGACCTCGTTTTTTAAATCGGGGCCCAATAAAGTGGAACTGTTGGAGGCCACAAGTCCGGATAGCCCCATCGCCAAGTTTTTGGAAAAGAAAGGGGAGGGTATCCACCATATTGCCTTTGCGGTGGAAGACATCGTTTCAGAAATGGCCCGGTTGAAGGAAGAAGGCTTTGTTGTTTTAAACGAAATCCCCAAAAAAGGAGCGGATAACAAACTGGTGGCATTCTTGCATCCCAAGGGCACCAATGGGGTTTTGGTGGAGCTCTGCCAGGAAATAAAAGCGGGGTAGCGGCGTTAAAACCTTGCGATGAAGCAAAATAAACACTAATATTGCATCCGCAAAAATTGCGGGTCCTATAGCTCAGCTGGTTAGAGCACCTGACTCATAATCAGGGGGTCCCTGGTTCGAGCCCAGGTGGGACCACTTAAAACCCTTTCAAGGCACAGATTTGGAAGGGTTTTTTTAATGCAATGGGGTCAAATATCGCGTCAATTTTTTTCGCTATAAACTTTAACCCTTTCTTGTTTCTCAAAAAATGATGGGAGCCAACCCAGACGAACAATTAAAAGATTAATCTTAAATTGAAGGTCAAAAACCCACCATGAGGAATAGTGAATCCAAGTCGTTTTACATCAACCGAAGAAACTTTTTAAAGGGCTCCACCGCCGCCTTGGCCCTATCATCATTTGGCGCCTACGGGTTGGACTTGGTGTATGCCCCCAAAAAATGGAATGTTGGACTCATTGGTTGTGGATGGTATGGTAAAAGCGATTTGTTCAAACTGATTCAAGTGGCCAATGTGGAAGTGGTTTCGCTGTGCGATGTGGACCGCAACTATCTGGAGGAAACCGCAACACTGGTTTCACAAAGACAGAAATCGGGCAGAAAACCGCGTTTATACAAAGATTACCGCAAAATGTTGGCCGAAAAGGATTTGGACATTGTACTTATCGGCTCACCAGACCATTGGCACGCACTTCAGGCCATTGAGGCTATGGAATCCGGGGCACATTTGTACTTGCAAAAACCGATAAGTCTTGATGTTTTGGAGGGTGAGGCAATTTTGGCAACCGCACGAAAGTTGGGAAAGAAGGTCCAAGTGGGAACCCAGCGAAGAAGTACACCGCACTTGGTTGAAGGCAAGAAAAACATCATTGATGCCGGATTGTTAGGTAAAATATCCCATGTGGACATGTGTTGCTATTACCACATGCGTTGGAATGCCAATCCCCCCGTTCAGGAGGTTCCCGATTATTTTGATTACGATCTTTGGTCCGGTCCCGCTGCTTTGCGACCTTTTGTTGGTCTGCCACACCGAAACTGGCGTGCTTTTATGGAATATGGAAACGGTATAGTCGGTGATATGTGCGTTCATATGTTGGACACGGTACGTTGGATGTTGGGGCTGGGATGGCCCAAAAAAGTAAGCTCCACCGGAGGTATTTATGTGCAAAAAGATTCCATGGCCAATATTTCGGATACCCAGACCGCCATATTTGAGTTTGAAGAGCTGAATTGCATTTGGCAGCACCGCAGTTGGGGCACCCCTCCGGATCCCGAATATCCATGGGCCTTTTTTATTTACGGAGAAAAGGGAACCCTTAAAGGAAGTGTACACAAGTACGAGTTTATTCCAAATGACGGCGGTGAAACCATCAAAAAAGATGTGGTGTATGAACGCGAGAAATATCCAGAGGATTTAAAAGAAAAAGACATTGAACTCCATACGGCTCCGGCAACGAGGGCCCACATGTTGGATTTGTTGGCCGCCATTGAACAAGACACACTGCCGGTGGCCGATGTGGAGCAAGGCCATATTTCCACCGCAAGCTGTATCATGGCCAATCTTTCCATGGATTTGGAACGACCATTGATCTACAATCCCCAAAAGAGAATCATTGTGGATGACCCCGAGGCCACGGCATTATTAAAAAGGCAGTATCGTGGCCCGTGGGAGCACCCATCTGCAAACATTTTATGAATTCAATCGGCATAAAAATTCATAGATCATTGACCAAGGGTTTTGCTGATGCTACACATCACTGGAAAATAGTGGGCTTACCCGCGAAAAGAAGCCTTGGTAAGGCAATTCACTGCCTTGAGATTTACGTTCCTCCTCAGGATTCCGTAATTTCCAACGAAATTCAAACTAACAACCCAAAAAATGATTCCAAAAAGTGCAACCCACAAAGCGTTGCTGCTTTCCGCAGTGATGACTTTGGCCTTCGTCTCGTTCACCATTGCGCAAAGTGTTCCATCCCCCCAGGATGTTTATGGCTTTCGAGTTGGGGACGACTACCAATTGGCAGATTATACCCAAATTGAGGATTACCTTACCAAACTGGACAATGCTTCAAAAAGGGTCAAAAAAATTGAAATTGGTGAAACCGTCCTAGGCCGTAAAATGTATCTGCTGTTTATCTCCACCGAAGAAAATCTCGCGCAGCTGGATAAGTGGAAAGACATCAGCACCAAACTGGCCCGGGCCCAAGTCAATGATGATGAAGCGGCAAAACTGTCCCAAGAAGGGAAGGCCATTGTGTGGATAGATGGTGGAATGCACTCCACCGAGTTGGCGCACGGTCAAATGACCTCTGAATTGGCCTACACCTTGGCAACTTCGGAAACTCCCGAAATGCAGAAAGTGAGGGAAAATGTCATCACGCTATTAATGCCCGTAATGAACCCTGATGGATTGGATATTGTGGTGGATTGGTACCGAAAAAACCGGGATACACCTTATGAAACGTCAAGACCTCCCATTCTCTACCATTATTATATGGGGCACGACAATAACCGGGACTGGTTTATGAACACCATGCCAGAAACCTATAATGTCACCAAAGTATTGTACAACGAATGGTATCCGCAGATTGTGTACAACCACCACCAATCGTCGCCTTCGTGGACCAAGATTTCCATTCCGCCGTATGCGGACCCCGTAAATCCAAAGATACATCCCGCCGTAACGGCAGGCGTCAGTGAAGTAGGTTCGGCCATGTCCAAACGCTTTTCCTTGGAAAACATGCCGGGAGCCATTGCCGATAATTTTTATACCATGTTTTGGAACGGAGGGGGCAGAACCGTACCATATTATCATAATATGATCGGTATCCTAACTGAAACAGGACACACTTCCCCAACACCACGATTCTATGACCCGGAAAAACTCCCAAAAACCGTTGCCGGCGGCACGCCTACGGATGGAACGGATATTATGTACCCAGACCCGTGGAAAGGAGGCGAATCCCATTTTAGGGATGCCGTGGATTATATGCTCACCGCTACTTGGGCCGTGTTGGATTTGGCTGCGGACCGAAAGAGCAACTACCTCTACAATATCTATAAAATGGGAGCATCTGCCATTGAAAAAGCCAAGACGGAAGGGCCTTTTGCCTATGTGATCGGAAAGGAGCAGTGGGATTCCTTTGAAGCCGTCAATTTGGTGAATGTTTTGCGGCGAGGAGGTATTGAGGTTGAAAAAGCCACCAAGGACTTCACTATTGGCGACACGAAATATGAAAAGGGTTCCTATGTCATCTTCGGTGGACAGGCTTTCAGACCCTATTTGTTGGATTTGATGGAAAAACAGAACTACCCCACCCGCTTTCAATACCCTGGCGGCCCACCGGATACGCCTTATGATTTGGCAGGCTGGACGTTACCCATGCAAATGGGCGTGGACGTTGCTAAAATAACAGAGCCCTTTGATGCCTCCACTGAGAAGGTTGCTGGATTGGTGGAGTACTACGAGGGAAGCCTTAACCGTAATGGCTCATTTGGATATGCGTTGAGCGTAAATACAAATGCTTCCGTTGCAGCCACAAATAAAATCTTAAAAGCCGGGGGCACTGCTTACAAGGCCATGACGGAGTTCAAAGCTGGGAAGTTTTCTTTTCCAGCGGGATCTTTTGTGGTTTCCGGGGACAAAACTTTGATGGAATCCCTCGCCGATGAGTATGGCTTGGAGTTTACCGGATTGATGGCCAAACCTGAGGTTCAGTTGACCAAAATTCATTTGCCCAAAGTTGGACTTTACAAGTCATGGGTGGCCAATATGGATGAAGGGTGGACCCGCTTTGTCATGGATGAGTATGCTTTTGACACCGATACGCTGCACGATGCGGACATTAAAGCCGTGGATTTGTCCAAGTATGATGCTATCATATTGCCATCCCAAGAAGCAAAATCAATTTTGCATGGCCACACACCTTTGGAAATGCCCGAGAAGTTTACCGGAGGTATTGGCTTGGAAGGTTCCCTCGCCCTGAGCAACTACGTGAAGAATGGAGGCACATTGTTGGCCTTTGACGCCGCCAGCGATTTTGTCATTGAGCAGTTTGGGCTTCCGTTGAAAGACGCAGTTGAGGGGGTGGATAGTAAGGATTTCTTCATCCCGGGATCCTTGATCAAGACAGGAATGGATACTACAAACCCGTTGGCCTTTGGAATGAAGGACACCGTAGCGGTATCCTTTAATAAGAGCAGGGCTTTTACCATCAACAAACAGAGCAAAAAAGGAGAAGGGGGAGTAGAAGACATTAAAGATGCGCCTAAACCTGATGTTGAGGTCATTGCCACCTATGCCGAGAAGAACCTCTTGATGAGCGGCTGGGCCATGGGAGAAAACAAGTATATCGCCAAAAAGCCGGCACTGGTCAAGGTAAAATATGGAAAAGGATCTGTAATCCTGTTTGCATTTAGGTCCCAATTTCGCGCACAGCCCCGCGGAACCTATAAATTGATCTTTAATGCGATTTATGAGGGAGCGGCTGATTAAAACAACCAACACATAAATTAATATAGAAAGAAACCCATCAAATCGATGGGTTTTTTGTGTGCTACTCTTGAAAAATAAAATCAACGGCCATTTGCGCATGAAGATCCGTAGTGGCTAAGATGGGCAGCTCAACCTCAGCCTGTTTTATAAGCAATGGCAATTCCGTGCACCCTAAAATTATACCTTCAGCACCTTTGGCTTCAAGCAGACGTATTTGCTCCAGGAAAAACTCCTTGGCAGCATCCGAGAAGATTCCCTGAGTCAACTCGGCAGACACATAGTGATGTGCTTGGGGGATGTCATCAGCTTGTGGAATGATGGTTTCGATATGGTAATTTGCGTTGAGTACTTTGGGGATAAAATCACCGGTCATGGTGGGGCGGTTCCCCAAAAGCCCCAGCGTTTTGAGCCCCAATTTTTGGGCCTCTTTTCCCGTGGCATCAGCAATATGCAGAATGGGAATATCAATTTTTGGCTGTACATAGTCATAGACCATATGAGGGGTATTGGCACAAATTACTATGGCCAAAGCCCCTGCCTCTTGAAGTTTCAGGGAAGTCTCTAAATACGTCGCATTTATTTTTTCCTTGTTTTGTTCACGCATCAATTCAATATTAATGCTATGGATGATCATGGGAGGATTGGCATGTTCCCCAATTTTTTTGGCAGCTATTTGATTGATAAGTCTATAGTATTCAACGGTGGAATGCCATGAAGTTCCACCAATCATTCCCAAGGTTTTCATAAGGCTTATTTTCTTTGATGAATTGACTAAGTGGGTAAAGATTCAGAATAAATTATAGAAATCCTATGACGAAAAACATTGGAAAACAGTTTTATTCCTTTATTTAAAAAGAATGGCGATGGCCCCAATGGCAGTTACAATTAAAATAAAGCGCTTGTAGTTTTTCTCATTGATTTTCTTTACGATGACCACGCCTAGAAAAAGCCCCACCAAAATGGCAGGAAGCAACCGAAGGTTGATTAAGAGGGTTTCCTCAGTGACTGTTTTCCAAACAAAGATGTGAAAGGGAAGTTTAAACGTATTGGTAATAAAAAAGAGCCAAGCGGCTGTGCCCACGAACTCATTCTTGGGTAATCGCATCCCCAAAAAGAAAATATTGGTAAAGGCTCCGGCCAAATTTCCGATCATGGTGCAAATCCCGGCCATGATTCCCATGGATCCTGCAAAAAGCCAATGGGTGGGGACGTGTTCCGTTTTTCGTCGGTCCCACCAGTACAATAGCCCCAAACTGATAAAAATAACCGTGACCATCCCCCATTTGAACTCTTGCTCAGGAAGATCCTTACCAATAAGGACCCCAACAAAAATGCCCAGAATCATCCAAGGGAGAAACCGTAAAATGTACTTCCATTGGGTATGCCTGTTGTAATAAATAACCGCAAAGATGTCACCAACGATCAATAGGGGAACAATCAAACCCGTTGAAGCTCTTGAGCCAAAGGCCAAAGCCATAAGGGTTACGTTGAAAATGGACATGCCCTTCAAACCTGCTTTGGACACCCCCATAAGAAATACGGCTGTAGCAGCCATGACCCATGAGGCAATAGAAATTTGGGAGAGTGGCGAAAGGTCCATTCAATGGTATTGGTTGATTGCAAAAGTAACCCAAAAAGATATCTTGGGTTGAAGAACCGGAATGCCGATATCAGCTTCGTAAATCCATAAGTCGGGCTACGTACTTGCCCACTACATCAAATTCCAGGTTCACTACGGTGCCCTCTTTATAGGTATGGAATCGGGTGTGTTCATACGTATAGGGAATAATGGCCACGCTAAAGCTGTCTTTTTTGGAATCCACCACGGTAAGACTTACCCCATCCACGGTTATGGAGCCCTTTTCAATGGTAATGTTGTTTAGCTTAGGGTCGTATTGAAAGGTGAAGAACCAACTTCCATCTTTTTGGTCAATGGACGCGCAAACCGCAGTCTGGTCTACATGGCCCTGCACAATATGCCCATCCAATCGCGCACCCAAAAGCATGGCGCGTTCCAAATTTACAATGTCTCCCACTTTTAAAGTGCCCAAACTGCTCTTGTCCAAGGTCTCTTCAATGGCGGTCACAGTGTACGAGTCATCTTGAATGGCCACCACCGTAAGGCATACCCCGTTGTGGGAAACGCTTTGATCTATTTTCAATTCCTGGGTGATGCTGGATGAAACGGTAATGTGTAGATTTCCATCTTCTTTTTCGAGCTTTTCAACTTTCCCCAAAGTCTCTATAATACCTGTGAACATGAATGTTATTAATTGACTAGCTTTGTAGTGCAAAAGTAGCTATATCAGTATTGATTCTATGAAAGAAACGCAAAAAATAAAGCTCGGGATTTCCATTGGGGACCTTAACGGCATTGGGTGTGAAGTGGCCCTAAAGACTTTTGAAGATGCCAGAATGTTGGACTTCTGTACCCCTGTCATTTTTGCATCGAACAAGACCATCTCCCAGCAAAAATCGGATTTGGGAATCGATATTACCTTTAATGGGGTGAGGGATGCCGCCCAAGCTTTGGATGGCAAGATCAATATTGTAAACGTGTGGAAGGAAGTTCCGAACATCGAATATGGAAAAGCTACGGAAGAAGGTGGAAAATATGCCATTAAATCGCTCAGGGCTGCCGTTGATGCCTTGAAGGAAGGGAAGATTGATGTGCTGGTAACGGCACCCATCAATAAAAACAACGTACAGGCCGACGATTTCAAATTTCCGGGCCACACGGACTTTTTGGCGCAAGAACTCAAAGGGGAAAGCCTGATGTTCATGGTGGCCGATACGCTTCGGGTAGGATTGTTGACCGACCACATCGCCGTAAAGGATGTGGCACAAGCCATTACCCCTAAATTGATTCGCAACAAAGTGGCCATCATGGAAAAGTCGCTCAAAATGGACTTTGGCATCCGCAGGCCCAAAATAGCTTTGCTCGGCATCAATCCGCACAGCGGGGACCATGGAACTATAGGTGAAGAGGACGACAAGATCCTAAGACCCGTGATACAGGAACTGTTCAACAAGGGAACGTTGGTCTATGGACCCTATTCTGCGGATAGTTTCTTTGGATCCAATACCCACACCAATTTTGATGCGATTTTGGCGGCCTACCACGATCAAGGACTTATTCCGTTCAAAACCCTTTCCTTTGGAAAAGGGGTCAATTATACCGCTGGGTTGGAGCGAATCCGTACCTCACCGGACCATGGAACGGCCTACGAAATTGCCGGAAAGGGACAGGCCGATGAGAGCTCCTTTAAAGAAGCTGTTTTCATGGCAATTAAAGTCTTTAGGAACCGTTCAGAGTATATGGAACTGACTCAAAATCCATTGCAAAAGCAAAAGACAAAGAGAGCCAGCTAAAAAGTTGTTCTTGGATTTGATATTTGTTAGCTTTGGAATTGCAGTTTTGCAAATAAGTAGTATCTTTGCACCCGCCTTTACGGGCTGGTACACAAACCCTAAGTGTAGAAACGATGAAGCTGAAGGAGTTTTTTATCCCTTTTTCAGGATTGAAGTTGGGAAAACATGAATTTGTGTACAAGATTGACAATTCGTTCTTTGAATCTTTTGAATACCAAGAGTTTAACGGAGCTGACCTTCTTGTCACCGCCATATTGGAAAAAATGAACAATATGATGGAACTGGAAATCAAGGCAAAGGGAACGGTAAATGTGGACTGTGATCTAACGGGGGAACCCTTTGATCAACCCATTGGTTCAGATTTGCATCTTGTAGTAAAATTTGGGGATGAATATAATGACGAGGACGATGAAATCTTGATCATTCCCCATGGAGAGCACCAGTTCAACATTGCACAGTATATCTATGAGATGTTGGTGCTGGCCGTTCCGCAAAAGCGGGTACACCCAGGTGTGGTAGATGGAACGTTAAAGTCGGATATCTTGGAAAAGCTGGAAGAATTACAGCCAAAAGAGAACAAAAGAGAATCAGAAAAGACAGATCCCAGATGGGACGATTTAAAAAAGTTACTAACGGACAAATAGGTTTATAATGGCACATCCTAAAAGAAAAACATCAAAGACCAGAAGGGACAAAAGAAGAACCCACTACAAAGCTGTGGCCCCTACCATTGCCAAGGATTCGGCAACTGGAGAAATGCACCTGTACCACAGGGCACATTGGCATGAGGGTAAATTGTATTACAGAGGCCAAGTATTAATTGACAATACCGAAGAAGAAACTGCGGCCTAACCGCAACCTTCTCATAATAAACCAACTCCCGTTAAGCAACAACGGGAGTTTTTTTATGGGCAGATGTTATAATTTAAAAACGAACTGCTTTTGACCAAAAAGTCATATAAAATGACTAATTTTCACCGCTTTTGGGTCAAATTTCAATGTTTTTGACAATAAAAGAGACGCTAAAATGAAGAAAACAACAGCGGCAATCACAGCTGTGGGAGGATATGTTCCAGATTTCGTTCTGTCCAACAAAGTGCTGGAAACCATGGTAGACACCAACGATGAATGGATTACCACCAGAACGGGAATCAAAGAGCGGAGAATCTTAAAAAAGGAGAACGCCGGAACGTCGTATTTGGCCATAAAAGCTGCCGAAGATTTGATACAGAAAAGTGGTGTTGACCCATCTGAAATTGACTTTGTGCTGGTGGCTACGGCCACTCCCGATCTTCCGGTTGCATCAACTGCGGCATATGTAGCCTCAGAAATTGGAGCGGTAAACGCTTTTGCCTATGACCTACAAGCGGCATGTTCCAGTTTCTTGTATGGAATGTCAACCGCGGCTAGCTATATTGAATCTGGAAGATATAAGAAAGTCTTGGTGATCGGAGCCGATAAAATGTCATCGATCATTGATTATACCGATCGTACCACCTGCATCATTTTTGGTGATGGTGCCGGAGCGGTACTTTTTGAGCCCAATGAAGAAGGTTTGGGATTACAGGACGAGTATTTGCGATCCGATGGGGTAGGACGACAGTTTTTAAAGATTGATGCTGGAGGTTCCATTCTACCTGCTTCCGAAGAAACCGTGAAGAACAAACAACATTATGTATATCAGGACGGTAAGTCAGTTTTTAAATTTGCCGTTTCCAATATGGCCGATGTCTCCGCACTGATCATGGAACGGAACAACCTTAGCCATGAAGATGTACACTGGTTGGTACCACACCAGGCCAACAAACGTATTATTGATGCAACCGCCAACCGAATGGGCGTGGAACCCGAAAAGGTGATGATCAATATAGATCGGTACGGAAACACAACATCCGCCACATTGCCCTTATTGTTGTTTGATTATGAAAAACAATTGAAGAAAGGGGACAATTTAATTTTTGCCGCCTTTGGCGGAGGGTTTACATGGGGATCCATTTACTTAAAATGGGCCTATAATTCAAAATAGCACAGAACCAACAAAATCATATTCCATGGACATTAAGGAAATTCAAAGTTTGATCAAGTTTGTCGCCAAATCGGGCGCCAGCGAGGTGAAATTGGAGATGGAAGACCTCAAGATCACGATTCGAACGGTCAGCAGCAGTTCAAGCTCGCCAGAAACAACCATTGTACAGCAAATACCTGTTCCCCAGGCCCAGTCTGCTCCTCCAGCGGCCCAAGCACCTGCCGCCCAAGCACCCGAAACGAACAAGGCAGACTCTGGATCAAAATCGGATGACTCTAAGTACATCACTATAAAATCACCTATTATTGGAACATTCTACAGAAAACCTTCACCGGACAAACCACCATTTGTTGAGGTAGGCACAACCGTTAGCCAAGGCGATGTTCTCTGTGTGATCGAAGCCATGAAGCTGTTCAACGACATTGAATCTGAAGTTTCTGGAAAAATAGTGAAGGTTTTGGTTGAAGATTCTTCTCCAGTTGAATTTGACCAACCTTTGTTTTTGGTAGACCCATCATAGATAATTTTAAATGCTAAATTTTAGGTGACTAATTGCTAGTTGTTTAAAACCATTTAAAGTTTAGAACCCAGAATTTAAAATTGAATTCTATGTTTAAAAAGATATTAATTGCAAATAGGGGTGAGATTGCGCTTCGTATTATCCGCACCTGCAAGGAAATGGGCATAAAAACCGTGGCCGTATACTCCAAGGCCGATGAGGAAAGCCTTCATGTGCGTTTTGCGGATGAGGCTGTTTGTATTGGCCCTCCACCAAGCCACGAATCCTATTTAAAGATACCCAACATTATTGCTGCGGCAGAGATTACCAATGCTGATGCCATTCACCCAGGATATGGATTTCTTTCAGAAAATGCCAAATTCTCCAAGATTTGTGCGGAGCACGACATTAAATTCATAGGAGCTTCGGGCGAGCAGATAGAAAAGATGGGCGACAAGGCAACTGCCAAGGAAACCATGAAAAAAGCAGGAGTTCCCACTGTTCCCGGTTCCGATGGTTTGTTGAAAGATGTTGCCCACGCCAAGAAGGATGCCAAAAAAATGGGTTATCCCGTTATGATCAAGGCCACAGCCGGAGGTGGTGGAAAAGGCATGCGCGCCATTTGGTCCGAAGACGAAATGGAAAAGAACTTTGAAAGCGCTGTCAAAGAGGCCACCGCTGCATTTGGGAATGGTGGAATGTACATGGAAAAGCTCATTGAAGAGCCAAGACATATTGAAATACAAGTGGTTGGGGATCAATATGGAAAAGCGTGCCACTTATCGGAAAGAGACTGCTCCATACAGCGTAGACACCAAAAATTGACAGAAGAGACTCCATCTCCGTTTATGACGGATTCCCTTCGGGAAGAGATGGGCAAGGCAGCGGTAAAAGCTGCGGAATATATTAAGTATGAAGGAGCAGGAACTGTGGAGTTTTTGGTGGACAAACACCGAAACTTCTACTTCATGGAGATGAACACCCGTATTCAGGTGGAGCACCCCATTACCGAACAGGTTGTGGACTATGATTTGATTCGGGAGCAGATTTTGGTAGCTGGTGGTGTGCCTATTTCAGGAAAAAATTACTATCCAAAGTTGCACTCCATTGAATGCCGAATCAATGCGGAAGATCCGTATAACGATTTTAGACCTTCACCGGGAAAAATCACCACGCTGCACACGCCGGGAGGCCATGGGATTCGCTTGGACACGCATGTGTATAGTGGATACATGATTCCGCCGAACTATGACTCCATGATCGCCAAGTTGATCACCACGGCCCAAACCAGGGAAGAGGCCATCAACAAAATGCGAAGGGCTTTGGACGAGTTTGTGATAGAGGGCGTGAAAACCACCATTCCGTTCCACAGACAATTAATGGATCACCCCGATTATTTGGCTGGAAATTACACCACCAAATTCATGGAAGGGTTTAAAATGGATCCTAAATATCAAGATTAACTACAAGTGTCAGGCTGAGCGCAGTCGAAGCCTTTTTTGACGGCTCGTGTCCCATTTAGTTCTCGACTGCGCCTGTCTGCCGACAAAGGCAGGCGAACTGACATTTGGACAATCTGGCGCTATGGAGCTAAGCTATTGGGAATATAAGACCTGGCTGTCCCAAGTGGACTTTACCGTGATTGGAAGTGGCTTGGTGGGGCTCAATTGTGCCCTTCGGTTAAAGGAAAAGTATCCCACAAGCAAGATTTTGGTCTTGGAAAAAGGAAGTCTTCCCCAAGGAGCTAGTACCAAAAATGCTGGATTTGCCTGTTTTGGAAGTATTTCTGAACTCGTTTCCGACCTTAATTCCCATTCTGAGGAGGAAGTGGTCCAATTGGTTCAAAAAAGATATAAAGGAATCCAATTGTTGCGAAAGCTTTTGGGAGATAAAGCCATCGGTTTTGAACAACACGGAGGTCATGAGCTGTTTTTAAAAGACCGCCCTGAATTGTTTGAGAGCTGTATGAACCAGATAGATGTCCTAAACGAAGTATTACATCCTGTTTTTGGCGATGCACCATTCAAAAAAACCAAAAATATTTTTGGTTTTGGGAAGATTCAAGGGCAATACATCACACATAAATTTGAAGGGCAGTTGGACACGGGCAAGATGATGAAAGCTTTGCTCCAAAAATGCCATGATGCCCAAATCCCCATTTTAAACGGCATAGAAGTCAAGAATATTCAAGATGAAGGTGAAAAAGCCTTAATTGTCACCGAAGATTTTGAGTTTGAATCCAAAAAAGTGTTTGTTGCCACGAATGGGTTTGCCTCAACATTGTTGAGGTCGGAAACCGTGAAGCCTGCCAGGGCCCAGGTGTTGGTCACCCAACCCATCAAAAACCTGAACATAAAAGGGACTTTTCATTTTGATGAGGGGTACTATTATTTCAGGAATATTGATGACCGTATTTTGTTTGGTGGAGGTCGTAACCTTGACCTTAAAACCGAGGAAACCATGGAATTTGGGGAGACAGAGGTCATTCAAAATTCCCTTGAAAAATTGCTGGCCGAAGTAATTTTACCCCATCAAAAGGTTGAAATAGACCGAAGATGGAGCGGTATTATGGGTGTCGGCGGCCAAAAATCGCCCATAGTCAAACCAATTTCCAATTCTATTTATTGCGGTGTCCGTCTTGGCGGAATGGGGGTTGCCCTGGGAAGTTTGGTGGGCAAAGAACTTGCCGATTTGGCTAAATAAACTCAAGCTCAAGTTCAAGAACAAAGAGGCAAGACAAAAGAACCAAGACACCAGACTTTGGACTAAGTTATTGATTTACTGCCGACTGCGTACTGCAAACTGACTCCTGACCTTGGGCATCAAGCACCAAATTCCAAACTCCAAATTCCAAAACTTCGGACTTCGGACAAGTTTAAACTCAAACATCAATTGCAAGAACAAAGAGAAGAGAAACAAGAGCAAAGACCAATAACCGAATCATCCAACAACCTGAAACTTGAAACCAAGAACGGACATCCGACTTCGGGCATCAAGCACCAAATTCCAAATTCCAAAACTTCGGACTTCGGACAAGTTTAAACTCAGGCATCAAGTTCAAGAACAAAGAGGCAAGACAAAAGAACCAAGACACCAGACTTTGGACTAAGTTATTGATTTACTGCCGACTGCGTACTGCAAACTGACACCCGACTCCCGGCTTCGGACTTCCAATAATCTTTTGACACGAATTTCACCAATGCCACAAATGGTTAATCAAGTCTAGTTTCTTGATTCTATAAGCGAAGCGGTCTTGTTTCTTTGGTTATAGATGCAAAGCATAGGGGGAGATTTAACGGTCAAACCATTCTCCCGTCCAACAAATTGATGATTCGTGAGCCATATTCCGCATTTTTTTCAGAATGTGTGACCTGTATGATCGTAACCCCCTCGTCATTCAGTTCCTTGAACAATTCCATGATTTCTTCCCCTTGTTTGGAATTCAAATTTCCGGTGGGCTCATCGGCCAAAATAAGTTTGGGATTGGAAATCAAGGCGCGGGCAACACCTACCAATTGTTGTTGTCCACCACTGAGTTGGGCCGGGAAAAGGTCTTTTTTGCCCACAATGTTGAACCGATCCAGCATATCGGCCACCTTGGCCTTTCGTTCAGGACCCTTTATTTTTTTATAGAGCAAGGGCATTTCCAGGTTTTCCTTTACCGTAAGCTCATCCAGCAAGTGGTAGGATTGGAACACAAAACCGATGTATTCCTTATAAAGGTTGGCCCTGTTCTTTTCCTTGAGCGAATGTACCGGCTCGTCCAAAAATTGATATTCGCCTTCATCAAACGTGTCCAACATACCAATAACATTCAGCAAAGTTGATTTACCGGAGCCGGAAGGCCCCATTACAGAGATAAACTCCCCTTCTTCCACTTCAAGATTGATGTCCTTCAAAAGAAAAACACGTTGGCCAGCTGAGTTGACCCATTTAAAAATGTTGTTGAGTTGTAGTAGCATATTTCTTAATTATTCAGTCCGCAAACTTTTCACGGGATTGGCCCTAGCTGCCCTGATGGCCTGAAAACTTACGGTGACTACGGTAATCAACAAAGCCCCGATCATGGCCAAGGCAAAAACCCACCATTTTAGAATGACCCTGTAGGGATATTCCTGTAGCCAGCCGTTCATCACATAGTAGGCAATGGGCACAGCGATAAAACATGAAATGATGATCAATTTTAAAAAGTCCTTGGAGAGCATGTTCCAAACATTGAATATCGTAGCACCGAGCACTTTTCGGACACCAATTTCCTTGGTACGCTGTTCGGCCACAAAGGAGGTTAGGCCAAAAAGTCCCAAACAACTGATCAATATGGCCAAGGCGGTAAAAATGCCAGACAGCGTTCCTATTCGTTCCTCAGCCGCAAATTTTTCGCCATACTCCTCATCAACAAAATCATACTGGAACGGAATATCGGGGAAGTGTTCCTTAAAGACTCGTTCAACAATGGCCAAATTTTGACTGGCACTTTGTTTTGGGTTTAACCGAAGGTTATAGTAGTAAGGTTCACCGTATTTATCAAAAGCATAAACACCCTGTTTAACAGGTTTGTAGGGAGACTGGGTAATCATGTCCTCTACTACACCAATAACGGTAAGGGGTTCATCTGGATTTTCTTTATTTGTATCCCTGAGAATCATGCCCACAGGATTTTTGAGTCCCAAGTATTTTACTGCGGTCTCATTGAGGAGAATAGCATTGGAATCTGAAGGAAACTCTCTGGAAAAATCCCTTCCTGCCACAATTTTGAGGTTGAGGGATTTTGCATACTCTGGGGAGACCTCTGTCCATGCAAAATCTTCCTGAAAACCCTCGGGTTTGCCTTCCCATGTCCAACCACTTCTGTTGGACCAAATACTTGTAGTGGGGCTACTGGAGGAAGACATTTCCACAACAGCTCCAGAATTCAGGAATTCGTTGCGCATCAAGTCATATTTCCCATAAAACTCTGGGCTCATGGTAGGTACCTGAACCAAACCTTCCTTGTCATACCCAACAGGACGGTTTTTGGCATGATTGATTTGCTGCATTACAATGACGGTACCTATAATAAAAGCCACGGAAACCGTAAACTGGAGCACCACCAATATCTTTCGCGCCAAACCGGAATGTTTCCCGGTCTGAAAGGTGCCCTTCAATACATCAACAGGCCTGAAGGAAGACAGGTACAGCGCAGGGTAACTGCCTGCCAAAAGCGCTGTAACTATTATAAAGAGGATTGAAACGCCCCAAAAATCAAGTCTTCCCCAAGGGAAATCCATTTCCTTTCGGGCCAATTCATTGAAGCCGTTCAATGATAAAACCACCATTAAAATAGCAATGACAAATGCAAAAAGAACCACCAAGAAAGATTCTCCCAAAAACTGGTTGATCAACTGTCCTCTTTGTGAACCGATTGATTTTCTGATTCCCACTTCCTTGGCCCTTTTCTCAGAGCGGGCGGTGCTAAGGTTCATAAAGTTGATGCACGCCAAAAGCAACACAAAAATGCCGATTACCCCAAAAAGCCATACATATTTTATTCTTCCGCCAACTTGTTTTCCGTTTTCAAAACGACTGCGCAAGTACCAATCCTTCATGGGCAACAAAAAGAGCTGTGGGTTGAATTCTGCGGTATCCTCGTTCAAATTCTTTTTTACATCTTTTAGGGTTGATGTAACACGTTCCATGGTGGTGTTGTCGGCAATTTGAACGAACATTTGAAAGGAGTTGTTGCCCCAATTGTCCTCTGCATTTTGTACCCATTCCGAATTGGAAACATACTGTTCCCAAGGCATGATGTACGTTACTTCGTTGAAGGAAGTGTTGAAGGGGATGTCTTCATAGACAGCTGTCACCATCATATCAAACTCCCCATTAATTTTTATTGCCTTTCCGATAGGGTCCTCATCACCGAACAGCGCCTTGGCGGTTGACAAGGACAGCATAATGGAGTTGATTTCACGGAGGCCGTCTTTTTCACCTTTAAGGATTTTTAGATCGAACATTTCAGGTGCCTCCCGCTGCATAAAGTTGCCTGTTCTGGAGATGTTGATATCCTTATATTTTAAATAATGGGAGTTGGTCCAAGAAGACATCACCAAGTATTCAAAATTGTCCATGTAACCATCACGAAATGCCTTTTCCAAGGGTCGGGGCAGGGCAGGACCGGTTCCAGTTTCGCCATTAAAGGTCTGTGACTGGTACACTTGGGCAATTTTGTCCTTGTTTGTGAAATAACCATTATGGGACAATTCGTCACTGATCCATAACCCAATAATTAAGGCTACGGCCATACCAAGGGCCAATCCACCCACATTAATTATGGTATAGGCCTTGTTCTTGGTGAGGTTTCTCCAGGCTATTTTTAAATAATTCTTTATCATGATGGTTTGTTTTTGATGTGATTTATTCGGTTCGAAGACTTTTTACAGGATTTACCACAGCGGCCTTTATACTTTGGTAGCCTACGGTCAATATGGCCACACTTACGGCTAAAATTGCGGCCAGCACAAACACCCACCAGCCTATTTCAATGCGGTATGAAAAGTCTTCCAACCATTTGTTCATGGCAAACCAACCAATGGGCATTGAAATAAGAATGGCAACGCCCACCATTTTTAGGAAATCGGTGGTTAGCCTAAAAGTGATTTGGCCCACGGTGGCCCCTAAGACTTTACGCACGCCAATTTCTTTGGTGCGCTTTTGTGCATTGAAAGCGGCGAGACCGAAGAGTCCCAAACACGCGATCAAGATTGAAAGTATGGTGAACACCAGAAAGATTTTCCCCAAACGTTGTTCGGCCTCATAGGTAGTATTGAAGGAATCGTCCATAAAACGATAGGAAAAAGGTTGTCCAGGGGCAAACTTGTTCCAAAGGCCTTCAATGCCTGCCAAAGTGGAAGAAAAGTTTCCCGGATTCATTTTTACGGCCAGCATACCAGAGGTCCTCCCCAAAAACAGTCCTAATGCCCCAATGTTTTCACGTAACGATTCATAATGAAAATTTTTGACCACGCCAATTATGGTGTTGAATTCGGGGTTTTCCATTTCCGAATCCTGAGAGACCCGCATGCCCAAGGCTTCCTCAGGTCCGACACCAAGAACCTTTAGCGTAGCCTCATTCACAATCACAGCCAAAGAGTCCGTTGGAAAATCCATATTGAAGTTGCGCCCAGCCACCAAATCCATATTCATTGTAGGGATATAGTCTTCATCAACATCCCAGGTTTGCATCTGAAGGGCATCTTCCTGGTTTCTGGACCCTTCTGGAAAAAACGAACTGTTGGAGCGTGAAGAAGGGGTTGGGAAGAAATAGCTCAATGTGGCACTTTCCACTTGGCTGAGTTTAAGAATCTCGTCTTTAAAACTTTGGGTTTGATCTCCTACGGCAAAAATATCGTCAACAAGCACTATCTGGTCTTTGGTAAACCCAAGATCTTTGTTCTGTATAAATTGTAATTGTTGATAAACGACTATTGTGCCCACGATCAGAAAAACAGAAATGGCAAATTGGAATACCACCAGCGCATTTCTGATATTGCCTCCACCAACATCTCCTTGAGAACCTCCTTTAAGGGTTTTTACAGGCATGAATCGGGACAAAAAGAAAGCAGGATAACTGCCTGAAAACAGACCGAGCAATAACGTTCCCAGAAACAGGGTTCCCCAGAAAAAAGGACTGGAATAGGGCAAGGAAATGGATTTTCCTGCAAGGTCATTGAAAAAGGGGAGTACTGATATGACTATGAGCAATGCCACCAACAAGGATATGAATGAAATCAACCCCGACTCAATGAGAAATTGTCGGACAAGGTCTAATTTTTTGGAGCCCAACGTCTTTCTGACCCCTACTTCTTTTGCCCTTTTCAGGGATTGTGCCGTGGAAAGGTTCATAAAGTTGACACTGGCCAAGACAATCAAGAACAAACCAATAAAAGATAAGATGT
Organism: Allomuricauda sp. CP2A; assembly: GCF_001683915.1. GTDB lineage: Bacteria > Bacteroidota > Bacteroidia > Flavobacteriales > Flavobacteriaceae > Flagellimonas. The sequence goes on from NZ_LXTT01000034.1 coordinate 46,653, forward strand.
ACACATTTTGGATGCTGCTGTTGGCACTCATTTCTGCATCGCGATGGGAATACAGATGTATGTCCGTTAGGGGTTTTGTATAGAAGTTCACATAGTTGCCCGATGCAATGAAGGATTCCTTGGTCATGCCCGGAAAATATTGCTGCGCCCATGGAAATATATAGTTGTCCACAATGCCGTTCAATGGCTCCTGAAACTCTTCGACATTGGCAGAGGGAATCAACTTGATGAAAGTGAAATAGTTGTTGCTGCCCCAATTTGGATCGTGGGAATCGGCATAACCGGACATTGCCATAAAAACAGAATGTTCCCTTAAAAATGAATTTTTGGGCAAGTCGTCTATGACCCCGGTTACGGTGTAGGTGTCGGTATTGTTCAACAACATGCTCTGGCCCAAAGCGTTTTGTACGCCAAAATGTTTTTCAGCAGCGGTTTTGGTAAGCACCAAGGTGTTGGGTTCGTTGAGAGCGGTCCTTTTGTCCCCCACCAGAAGATTGATTCCAAAAAAATCGAAGAAAGTGGAATCCACAAAGGTTACCCGAAGTTCCTTGGTATTGGTCTCTGTATTACTTTTTCGTAACAGCAGACTCCCCCGATCCCTGAACCGTACCGTTGATTCTATTTGCGGAAAATCCCTTTGCATGGTTGCGGCCATGGGAGCTGCTGCTTCCGCAGCTTTCATTTCGGCACCGCCAAACTTAATATCACTGTCAACTCTGTAGATGCGTTCGGCGTCGGCAAACATTTTGTCATAGCTCAATTCATCATAGATGAACAAAGCGATCAATATTCCTCCAGCAATACCTATGGCAAGTCCAAAGGTGTTGAGGAACGTAAAAAAAGGTTGGCTTTTTAAACTCCTCCAGGCTATTTTGATGTTGTTCTTGAACATTTTAGTGTGTTTTTCTTATTTGATTATTCTGTTCTAAGGCTTTTGACCGGATTGGCCACGGCAGCCCGAACACTTTGGTAACCCACAGAGAGGATAGAGATGATAAGGGCTAAAAACGATGCCAATACAAAGACGCTCCAACCAATATTGATACGATAGGTGAAATCTTCAAGCCAATATTCCATGGCATACCATCCTAACGGTAACGAAACCAATATGGCAATGCCGACAAGCTTTAAAAAATCAAGGGTAAGCGCATATGTGATCTGGGCCACACCCGCACCCAATACTTTTCTGATGCCAATCTCCTTGGTTTTCTTTTCAGCATTGAAAATGGCCAGACCAAACAGGCCCAAACAAGCAATAAGGATGGAAAGAATGGTAAAAATGATAAAAATTCGCCCTAAACGCTGCTCGGCTTGGTAAGAGTCATTGAAGGAATCCTCCATGAAATAATAGTTGAAGGGTTCTCCCGGAACAAGGTCGTTCCAGATGCGTTCAATACTGGAGACGGCATTTGAAAAATTTCCCGCCTTGACTTTAACGGCCATGGACCTTGCCCCATCTTGCAAATGGAGACTAAGGGCTTCTATGTTCTCCCGTAGCGAATCGAAATGGAAATCCTTGACCACACCTATGATGGTAAAGAACTCGGCATTTTCCACGGCCATGTCAGGAGTGTAGCGTTTGCTGATGGCCTCCTTTGGAGAAAGCCCCATAATGGCAACTGCAGATTCGTTTACAATGATGCTGGTTGAATCTGAACCAAACAGAGGGTCAAAGTTTCTTCCTGCCAACAATTCAAGACCCAAGGTCTGGATATAATCATGGTCCACTCCCCATCGCTGCATACTCACCGCATTTTCCTGCTCAGTGGCACCATCTTCAGGGGCAAAGGTGCTATCGCTCCGGTCAGAAGGGGTTGGCAAAAAGCTGCTTAAACTGGCATTCTCAACAAAGGCCAACTGTTTTACTTTTTCCTTGAATGTTTCTATTCCGTTGCCCGCCGTGTATACATCATCTACGATGAGAACCTGGTCTTTGGAGTACCCTAAATTTTTGCTTTGTATATAATTGAGTTGTTGGTAGACAACTATGGTGCTTATGATAAGAAAGATGGAAATGATAAACTGAAAAACAACCAAAGCGTTCCTGATTTTTCCTCCACCCACACTGGTCTCACCCGACCCTTTGAGAACCTTTATGGGCATGAACCTGGACATAAAGAATGCGGGGTAGCTTCCCGAAAGAAACGCCAATGCCATTGTGGATGCCAGAACAACCAACCAAAAGCCCCAACTCAAATAGGGAATGGTGATATCCTTGTTGGATAAGTCGTTGAAGAAAGGCATTGCCACACATGCTATACCAATGGCCAAGATCAAGGATATGAATGATACCACCCCGGACTCCATCATAAACTGTCGGACAAGTTCCCCTTTTTTAGACCCCAAAGCTTTTCTTACCCCAACCTCTTTGGCCCTTTTTAGCGAATAGGCCGTAGAAAGATTCATAAAGTTGACACTGGCCAAAACAATAAGGAAAAGGGCAATAAAAGAAAGAATGTAAATGCTTTGGATATCATTGTTGGGACTTATTTCAGCAACACGATGGGAGTGCAAATGAATATCTGTCATGGGGATAGTGCTGTAAACAACATAGTTGCCGGCGGCAATCAATTGTTCTTCGGTAATTCCCGGCAAAAACTGCTGTACCCCGGGAATCATATATTTTCCCAAGAAACCGCGCAATTGGACCTGCATATCCTCTGCTTTGGCAGATGGAATGAGTTTGATGTAGGTCTGGTAGTTATTGCTGCCCCAATTGACAATTTGAGCATCTCCGAATCCTGTCATTGAAAGGAATATGGAGTGGTTCCTTAAAAATGAATTGCTGGGAAAATCAGGGATTACCCCCACAACGGTATAGTTTTCTGTATTATTCAAAACAACAGTCTGTCCTACGGCATCCTCAATACCAAAGTGTTTTTTGGCTGCGGTTTCAGTTAAAATTAAGGTGTTGGGGCGTGTCAGTGCTGTTTTTGGATCACCAGCAAGAAGAGGTATGCCAAACATGTCAAGAAAAGAAGGGTCAACATAAGTAGATCCCTCTTCTTTTACGTTGGCGCGGGCGTCCGATTTGCGAATTAGCATACTGCCCCGGGTCCTGAACCGCGTGACCATTTCAACTTCGTCAAAGTCATTTTTTATGCTTTCTGCCATAGGAGCCGGCGTTACGGCAAAATTTCGGGCCTCACCGCCAAATTTTATATCAACATTGACCCTATGGATACGGTCTGCATCGGAAAACATTTTGTCATAGCTCAATTCATCGTAGATATAAAGACAGATTAAAAGTGCCCCGGCCATACCCACAGCGAGTCCGAAAGTGTTGAGAAAGGTAAAAAAGGGCTGCTTTTTTAAATTTCGCCAAGCGATTTTTATATTGTTCTTGAACATGATGATGGTTTTTTGATTGAGATTGATGAATAAACTCCTAGATCATGGCTTTCATGGGTTTGTTCTGGCTTTCGGTAACAATTTGACCATCAAATAGGTTGATGACCCTGTGTGCATAATGCGAATCGCGATCGGAGTGCGTTACCATAACAATGGTGGTGCCCTCTTGGTTGAGTTCCGTCAAGAGGTTCATGACCTCAATCCCATTTTTGGAATCCAGGTTACCCGTTGGCTCATCCGCCAAGATCAGTTTTGGGTTGGTCACTACGGCCCGGGCAATGGCGACCCGTTGTTGTTGTCCTCCCGAAAGTTGTTGGGGAAAGTGTTTTGAACGGTGTGCAATTTTCATGCGCTCCAGGACGGTGTTCACTTTTTCCCTGCGTTCCGATTTGCTCATTTTTAAATAGATCAGTGGGAGTTCCACATTTTCAAAAACGGTAAGTTCGTCAATGAGGTTAAAACTTTGAAAGACAAAACCCAAATTGCCTTTTCGCAGTTGGGTTCGTTGACTTTCCTTAAGGCCTTCCACCCTATGGCCTGCAAACTCATAACTTCCCTCAGTAGGGTTGTCCAACATCCCAATAATATTGAGTAAGGTCGATTTTCCACATCCGGATGGTCCCATGATGGCCACAAACTCACCCTCGGCCACTTTCAGGTTTACGCCGTTGAGCGCCAGGGTTTCCACTTCTTCGGTTCGGAAGCTTTTCTTTAGATTCTGTATCTGTATCATTTTCTAATGGTTGTTTTAGCTGTTAGTATATAGACTTAACAAATTCCTGTACTGTTACGTTTCTTTATTATTTTAACACAATTCGTTCTGCTGTGCCAAAGCTGTCATAGTTGCTTGTAATTACTTTTTCCCCGGGTTGGAGACCCTCTAGGACCTCATAGTATCTTGAGTTTTGCTTGCCTAAACGCACATTGCGTTTTAGGGCCTCATCCCCGCTTGGATTCACCACAAAGACCCATTGTCCGCCGGTACTTTGGAAAAAGCCGCCTTTGGGCAGTAATAATGCATCACTGGATTCTCCCAATTGTAACCGAATGTTGTAACTCTGTCCGGCTCGTATGGTCTCTGGTCTTTCATCGGTAAAAACAAGATCTACCTTAAAGCGACCATTCCTGACTTCGGGGTATACTTTTCGCAACCGAAGGTTGTATTCTTTCTCATTCCGCTCCAAGATGGCCGAAAGGTCCCGTTTGACACGATCAATGTAGTGCTCGTCAATCTCGGCCTCAATTTTAAAATCGGTAAGTACGTTGATTTGCCCAATACGTTCCCCTTGGGAGATGCTTTGTCCGATCTCAGCATCCAAAAATCCCAATTGTCCATCTGCGGGTGCACGTACATTTAGGTGGTCCAAACGCTCATAGACCATGGAGAGGGTTTTTTGCATACGCTCCAGGTCTGCATCGAGCCCGGTAAGTGAAGTCTTGCGCAACTCATCATCCTGCTCGGTTTGTAGCTTTACGATTTCATATTGTTTCTTGGCCAGCTCATAATTTTCTTGGGAAAGGAGGTAAGTCTCTTTGGAAATCAATTCGTCCTTGTACAGTTCTTGGTTCTGCTCATAGTTTCGCTTCAACCGTTGCAGATCATATTCAGCCGTGGCCAAGTTTCTTCTTCCTTCAACCTGTCTGGAATCAAAAGTGAGTTTTGTGGACCGGAGATCGTTCTGCTTCAAGGCCAGATTACTTTCACTGGCCAAAATCTGTTCGTAGAGTGCCATGTTCTCCAGCTTCAGGATGATGTCACCCTTCTTTACCATGGAGCCTTCCTCAATCAATTTTTCCGCGACCCGACCCCCTTCATAGGCATCCATATAAATGGTTGCAATAGGTGCCACATTGCCATTTATGGTAATGTAATCATCAAACTTGCCAGCACTTACCTTTGTTATGGAAAGACGCTCCTTTTCTGTTCTGTAAGTAGATACCGAATTGGCAAAAAGGAGTTTCCAGCCCAAGAACAACAGCAAAACGCCCAAAGCAATGTAGCCGTAATGTTTTGGTTTAAGTCCTTTCTTTTTTTCTAATTGTATATCCATGGTATTGTTTAGTTGATATTAAAAATGGGCAAGCCACTGTAAAAATCTATGGTGCTCTTGTTCACTCTCAATCGGAGGCCTACCTGTAAATTTTCGTTTTGTGCCACCCCAAACAAATTCTTGGCCTGAAAAAGGTCCAAAGCATTTATAAGGCCTTTTTCATAGCGTTTTTGGGCGATGGTAAAGGCCAATTGCTGGGCTTGTACCCTTTTGTTGCTCTGTTCCAATTCTACAATCAATGCTTCATGGGTCTGTACCAGTTGCTGTATGGTTTGGAAGAGTTCCTGCTCTTGGATCTCCAGATTGTTCTTGGCTTGGAGGTAGGCAATTTTTTGTTGCTTTACCCTGGAGTGGTTGGCCCACCCATTGCTGATGGGAATGCTCAGCTCGGCCCCAAAAAATTTTGAGGTATTGTCCTTGAACTGCGTTCTAAAAGGAATGATATTTCCATCATCGTCAACATTCGTCTCAAAATAACTGGTTCCATATCCGGCCACTAAAGCCAATGAAGGCAATAGACCGCCACGAATGGCCTGCAATTGTTTTTTGGCCGCATTGACCCGATACTCCTGCGACTTTACCAAAGGCACAAAGCCTCTGGCGGTCTTGTATAGTGAATCCACCGAAACACCTTCAATGGCTTCTTCGGGAAGCGTTTCCAAGCTTTCTTGGAGTACAATGTCATCTACTTCGGTAAGATTCATTTCTTGGAGAAGGACCAACTTGGCATTGGCAAGCAGGTTTTGGTTTTGCGTCACCAAAAGTTTGTCGCCCAATAGATTGGATTCGGCTTCGTACAGATCGGCGCCTGCCATTAGGCCCAGCTCCACCTGTTTGTTCGCCAAATCATAATTGGCCTGTGATATTTCGAGTTGTTCCAGTGAGTTGGCCACAAGGCCTTCATAAAACTTAATGTCGTAAAAGGCACCCATCACCCGAAAGGCCAACAAAAACTTTTCCTGTAAGATATCTTCTTGGGTAGCTTTATAGATAAACTTGGAGGCCTTGATCGCATTCAATTTTTGGAAACCACGGAAAAGATCCAAATTCGCGTTCAGGGAATAGTTGTTGCTGAAAAACTCTGTGTTTACATAATCGTTGGTGTTGGGATCCGCAGATCTACCGTACCGAATCCGATAATCCGTATACCCATTTACCGAGGGCAATAGGTCCCGGACCGACTGCCGATAACTTTCCTTGCTGGAATCTTTGTTATAGGTCGTGTTCTTTATCTGAAGGTTGTGTTCTATGGCGTAGGCCACGCACTCATCCAAAGTCCATGTCTCCTGTGAAAATACCAGGACAGGGATAAAAAATAGTGCGACGGAAATGTGTGTTTTGAGGTTCATAGTCTATTCCTGTGCCAATCATAGTGGCTATTCTTGTGCCAAAATCATAGTTCAATGATAATCAGAACATTAAAAATGAATTGACGGCATAAACAAAGAGAAGGTGTAAAATTTTTGTACAAAAAATGTCCAATTATTTTACACTTTAAACAATTGTATCGCCCCAATTCGTAGTTTTAGGAGAAATATCAAGTGCAGCAAAATGATAGACGCCAAGATTTTGGTCATAGATGATAATAAAAGCGTATTGAGTGCTTTGGAGATTTTATTGCAGTTTGAATACAAAAGTGTTCAAAGCCTGTTCAATCCCAATCAGATTTCTTCTTTTCCCAATATGCAAGACATTGATATTGTGCTGTTGGACATGAATTTTTCCGCTGGGGTGAACACGGGCAACGAAGGCTTGTATTGGCTCAATGAGATCAAAAAGAAATCGCCCCACACCTCGGTGATCATGATGACCGCCTACGGCGCAGTGGATTTGGCGGTGACCGCCCTAAAGCAAGGTGCCACGGATTTTGTGCTGAAACCTTGGAACAATGAACGGCTGATGACCACGGTTCGTTCGGCCTATGAACTGCGAAAGTCCAAACAGGAAATCCATAACCTTAAGAAAAAGGAGAGCAACCTGAAGCAGGTCATTAATGAGGACAAGAACTTTATCATTGGCCAATCCAAAGCGTTGACCTCGGTGCTGAACTTGGTGGGCAAGGTGGCAAAGACCGATGTTAATGTCCTGATTACCGGTGAAAATGGAACCGGGAAAGAACTCATTGCCCGCGAATTGCACCGTTTGTCTTCCCGAAAAAACGAGGTGTTCATCAATGTGGACATGGGCTCCATTGCCGAAAATCTGTTTGAAAGCGAACTTTTCGGTCATGTCAAGGGTTCCTTCACCGATGCCAAGGAAGACCGTGCCGGAAAGTTTGAGGCCGCCCATCAAGGCACCTTGTTTTTGGACGAAATTGGAAACCTTTCCCTTCAAATGCAGGCCAAACTACTATCTTCCATCCAAAATAGATCTGTGGTCCGCGTGGGATCCAACAAGCCCGTGAAGGTCGATATTCGATTGATCTGCGCCACCAACTGCAATCTGGAACAGATGGTGGTGGACGGACTGTTCCGCGAGGATCTTCTGTATCGCATCAACACCATCAATATAGAAGTGCCCCCTTTACGAGAACGGGATGACGATATTTTGGTGTTGGCCGATTTCTTTCTGAAACGATTTGCCCATAAGTATGATAAAGCTGGATTGCGAATCAATAATTTGGCCCAGGAAAAATTAATGGAATACCCATGGCCCGGAAATGTTCGGGAACTACAGCACACCATGGAACGGGCCGTGATCCTCTCCGACGGCAACGTGCTAAAACCTTCTGATTTTTTGCTGCATGCCAAGCCCATGCAGTCTATTGATGAAGGGCCAATGACACTTGATGAAATGGAACAACAGATGATTTTCCGTGCCTTGGATCAAAATGATGGAAACTACAGCGCTGCTGCCGACCAATTGGGAATTTCCCGTCAGACGCTCTACAATAAGTTGAAGAAAAAGAACGAATAATGGCCAGCCGACACTTTTATATTCAGCTTATCATCCGTGTACTTTTGATCACGTTGACCGCCGTGGCCTTTCCTTTTGCTTTGGCCGAGAAGTGGCATTTAATGTTGGTTTTAACCCTGGTACTTTTGGTCTCCCAGGTGTATTCACTCATAGTGTTCATCAATAGGACCAATCGGAAGATTGCCTATTTTTTTGATGCCATCCGGAATGAGGATTTTACCCTCCGGTTCCCGGAACGGATTTCCATAAAATCGTTCAAGGAGCTCAACCAAAGTCTAAATCGTGTCAATGGGCTTATCCAAGAAATGCACCTTCAATTGCAGATCAGGGAGCAATATTATCAGGAAATTTTAAAGCAGGCCAGCATTGGCATCATGACCTACAATGAAAAAGGGCACATTTTGTTTTCCAACCCAACGCTTGAGAAATTATTGGATTATAGCCCGTTGAACCATATTAAACAATTGAGTCAAGTAGATGAAAACCTCTATAAAATTTTTGAATCGTTTGAACCTTTTGAGCGAAAACTTTTTCAGCTGTCCAATGAGCGGGAGCAAACCCAACTGGCCATCAAATCCACACCATTGACCTTGGATGGAAAATCACTTTTGATGGTCGTAGTGCAGGATATTCACAAAGAGTTGGACGAGAAGGAAACAGAGTCGTGGGTTCGATTGATCAGGGTTCTTACACATGAGATCATGAACACCATAACCCCGATTGCTTCCATATCGGACTCCATCATCAAATATTATAGAAAAAATGGAAAAATCACTCCAATGGAAGAATTGGAGGAAAGTCAGATAAAAAATACGCTGAAAGGATTGGAGGTCATCAAAGAACAAGGTGGGGACCTTATGGACTTTGTACAATCCTATCGAAGTTTGTTGCATGTTCCAGAACCGAACAAAACCATAGTAAGCGCAAAGAATCTTTTGGAAAAAATCGATGTTTTAATGTCGGCCCGATTGCATGATGGGCAAACAGAATTTCAGGTAGAATGTCACCCCGAGGATTTGGAATTGTTCATTGATGAAAAACTGATCAGTCAAGTACTGATCAATTTGGGCAAAAATGCACTACAGGCCGTTGCTTCTGTAGAAAAGGGCAGGGTGCTCATGGTGGCGGGGATTGAGAACAACGGCAAAAAATATATCGATATTCGGGACAACGGACCTGGAATTCCGCCAGATGTGATCGATGAGATTTTTGTGCCCTTTTTCACCACCAAAAGTGAGGGCACCGGAATTGGGCTCAGCCTTTCCAAGCGGGTGATGCAGTTGCACGGAGGGGGTATTCAAGTTCATTCCGTGCCCAACCGCGAAACTGTTTTTAGGCTTACTTTCGCATAATTTTGTACAGCAATGGAAAGGAAAAAAGAACTTTTACAGTTTTGCTGGGATTATATGGACCAAAGAACAGCACGTTTGCAGCGCAGCGGGGCTTCGCTTCAGGAATCCTTGGATTCCGAGACCAAGAGCAGTGCAGGGGACAAACACGAAACAGGGCGCGCCATGGTACAGTTGGAACAGGAAAAACTGGCACAGCAACTTCAGGAGTTGAACAGGACCAAAGCGGTTCTCCAAAAAATCGATATTGGGAAAAAGTCCGATAAAATTCGGTTGGGGAGTTTGGTGAGAACAAGTTTGGCCCACTATTTCATTGCTATTTCCGCAGGAGTCTTTAAACAGGATGGAAGTCTTATTTATTGCATTTCTTCCGGGTCGCCCATTGCACAATTACTTTTTGGAAAGGAAGTTGGGGACACTTTTGTTTTTAATGGAAGCTCCCATTCGGTTTTGGAGGTGGTTTAGAATTCATTCTATTTGATGCGGATTATCGTCCGCGCTTTTTTCAGATATATCACGTTTCTTTGGTTAAAGCAACCTAAATCTTTAACCATGAAAAATATCGATACGGCTTTTTTGAAAAGTTTGGAGCTTTTGATGAAAGAACATTACCAAACCTTGCAACCAAAAAAAGGAGGTTCTGGTGTGGAGTATTTTCACGTTAAAGGCCACCAAGACCTGCTATTTCATATTGAAGCCATGATCAATGTCTGCGTTTTGGCCTTGGGAAATCCCAATATGGAAGAACACAAAAACATTAGGGAGCCTCATGTACACGTCCAGACCGTTTTGGAGGTGGCAGCCCAGCTTATTCCTTTTGAGGAAGCTGAGCTTTTGGACCAAATGCGGGAACTTATTTGGAAGATTGAGGATGAACAAGAGGGATAAACTTCACCCAACATCCGGCGGTTTGCGTTTGGCCTTCTTCTCCGCAGCCTTCTTTTTGGATTTCAATCGTTTTTCAATGGAAGATTTGGTAGGTTTTGTGGGCTTTCTTTTTTTGGGAACCGCCAAGCCCTTTTTCAATACCTCGAAAAACCGTTTTACCACCAATTCCTTGTTTTTGTGTTGACTTCGGGCCTCATCGCATTGCAACATTAGGACACCATCATTGGTGATTCTGGTCTTCAATTTTTGAAGCAGGCGCTCTTTTTCCACATCGGATAGACCTTCGGAAGCAGGAACATCAAAAGACAGTTCCACTTTGGATGAAACCTTGTTCACATGCTGCCCACCAGCACCACTGCTTCGCACGGCCTTAAATTGTAATTCGCTATGGACTTGTTGTTTGTTCACCCTGAAGACGCCTATTGATGGTCTTCAAAGATACATTAAGAAAAATGGTGTCGCCCAACTTTCGCTTTTTTGGGGTGTTGAAATACAACAGCGTCCCATCTTCCGCCTTGCCTATGTTGAGGTAATGACTTCCCTTGAAGAAGGAATGGGTCAGTTCCACTTTCATCCCTGAACTTTTGGAAACCTTGAATTCATGTGGATACACCAGCACCGTCTTGTCGAGTTGGGAATAGGACTTCAACAATTTAATGGGAACCTTGCTTACCTCACCAAACAAGCTGGCGGTGTAATGGTTGGGTGGATTATTGTATAGTTTCTTGGTTTTTTGATGGGCAATGATCTTACCCTTCTCCAAAATAAGGGTTCGTTCCGCATACGGAAGCACATCACTGGGATCGTGACTTGCCGTGAGCACGGTAATCCCCTTTTCTTTTAGATGGATAAACAGATTTTTTCGGAGGGAGTTCCGTTTAAAGTTATCAATGTGGCCAAAAGGTTCGTCCAACAAAAGAATTTCGGGTTCTTGGGCCAAGACCCGGGCCAGGGCCACGCGTTGTTGTTGCCCACCGCTGAGGTTCTTCACCTTGGTGTTGGCATAGACTTCCAATTCAATCAGCGCCAAAAGTTCAGCAATCCTGTCTTCGTGGGTCTCCCGCTCAAAAACCGATAAATGTTGCCCAATATTTTCCGCAACGGTAGTATACGGCATCAAATCAAAATCTTGGGAGAGGTATTTCATGTACGATTCTCCCGGAACCAGATTGAAATTGGGCCCCAATGCCTCTTTTTCACCCCAAAAAATGGAACCGTTTTCCACATGCAAAAGACCGTAGATGATTTTCAGGAGCGTGCTCTTGCCCGAACCGCTTTCGCCCATCAGGGCCACATGTTCACCCGGGGACACTTCAAAGGAAATGTCCTCCAAAATAGGTTTGGATTTATACTGAAATGAAGGGATGTGAACTTTGAGCATATTAAAATGAGGAATCCGTGTAAACCCTGTTAGTCCTTAAATTCTTTGAGTACCGCCTGATTGGGCAATTCATTGAACCCCATATTATAAAACGTAAACCCAAAAATATCGGCATATTGCTCAATGGTCTTGCTTACCGGGGTTCCTGCCCCGTGGCCGGCATTGGTCTCAATCCGAATCAAAGTAGGATTGTCTCCTGCCTGCTTTTCCTGAAGTTCAGCCGCAAACTTAAAACTGTGGGCAGGGACTACGCGATCATCATGGTCGCCCGTGGTCACCAAGGTGGCCGGGTACTCCGTACCCTCTTTTATATTGTGAACCGGGGAATACCCTTTTAAATAGTTGAACATTTCCGCACTATCCTCCGATGTGCCATAATCATAGGCCCATCCCGCGCCCGCGGTAAAGGTGTGGTAGCGGAGCATGTCCAAAACGCCCACAGCAGGTAATGCCACTTGCATCAAATCTGGTCTTTGGATCATGGTGGCTCCCACGAGAAGTCCACCGTTGGACCCACCCCGAATGGCCAAATATTCTTTGGAAGTGTATTTGTTCTCAATGAGGTATTCCGCAGCGGCGATAAAATCATCAAAAACATTCTGCTTTTGGAGTTTTGTTCCCGCCAAATGCCATTTTTTACCGTACTCACCACCACCCCTAAGATTGGGAACCGCGTACACACCTCCTTGTTCCATCCAAACGGCATTGACAATGCTGAAGGAAGGGGTTAAACTGATGTTGAAACCCCCATAACCATATAAAATCGTTGGATTTTTGCCGTTGAGTTCCAGTCCTTTTTTATAGGTGATGATCATGGGCACTTGGGTGCCGTCCTTGGAGGTATAGAAGATCTGCTTGGATTCATAATCCTCTGGATTAAAATCGATTTGGGGTTTCCAATACTGTTCGTATTCCCCCGTTTTCACATCATATTTGTACAAAGAACTTGGGGTATTGTAATTGGTGAAGAAGAAATAAAATTCTTTTTCCTCCTTTTTTCCTCCAAAACCACCAGCGCTTCCCACACCGGGCAGCTCCACTTCACGTACCAAATTGCCCTCATAATCATATTGCAGTACTTTGGAAATGGCATCTACCATATATTCTGCAAAGAGGTAGCCACCTCCGGTTCCCACTGTGAGCACATTTTCCGTCTCAGGGATGAGATCTTGCCAGTTTTCTGGGGCCGGGTTGGAAGCATCAACCACCACCACTTTTTTGTTGGGGGCATTTCGGTCAGTGACCAGAAATAATTTTGACCCTTCATTGTCAACAACGTTTGTATCGGAATCCGTATCGTCCAAAATGGTGACAAGCTCGGGATTCTCTTGGGTCAAATCCATCATAAACAGCTTGTTGCCCGAAGTGGAAACCGAAGCCGAAATGAACAAATAATTTTCATCCTCAGAAACCGAACCCCAAACATAGCGATGTTTTTCCTCTGGAATCCCGCCAAAAATGACCTCATCCTCGGATTGGGGTGTGCCCAATTTGTGATAGTACAATTTGTGCTGGTCCGTTTTGGCCGATAGTTCGCTTCCTTCGGGTTTGTCATAACTGGAATAGAAGAAGCCCTCGTTTCCTTTCCACGAAATGCCACTGAACTTAATGTCCACCAGCGTATCTTCAACAACTTCAATGGTTTCCGCATCAATGACGATGGCCTTCCGCCAGTCGCTACCGCCTTCGGAGATAAGATAGGCCGCTTTGGAACCGTCTTTGGTGAAGTTGAGTCCCATTAACGAAGTGGTGCCATCCTCCGAAAAGGTATTCGGGTCCAAAAACACTTCCTCTTCGCCACCTTCTTTCTTGCGGTAGACCACATATTGGTCCTGCAATCCGTTGTTCTTGTAGTAATAGGTGTAATCGCCTTCCTTGAAAGGTGAGCCTACTTTTTCGTAGTTCCATAGTTTTTCGAGTCGATTTTTCAGGTCTTCCCGAAAAGGAATTTTTTCCAAATACCCAAACGTGGTGGCATTTTGTTGTTTCACCCAAGCCTCGGTTTCGGCACTTCGGTCGTCTTCCAACCAACGGTAAGGGTCAGGAACTTCTGTTCCAAAATACGTATCTACGGTATCAACTTTTTGGGTAGTGGGGTAATTCACGGTAATAGGTTCTCTTTTAGGAGTGGTTTGACATGCAGCAAACAAGACTACAACAGTCAATAGGCTTGCGGTTCTCATTTTTATTGGATTGATTCGGATAAAAATACCATAAAAACCGACAATGCCTATATACCGAAAATACCTTTAACGTATTTTATGAAATTGCTTCGGAAGCGTTGGGCACCAAATGATTCTCCACCAAATACTCCGCAATTTGCACTGCGTTGGTAGCGGCCCCTTTACGAAGGTTATCCGCCACGATCCACATATTTAAAGTGTTGGGATTGGTCTCATCCCTTCTAATACGGCCCACAAAAACCTCATCCTTGCCATTGGCAAACATAGGCATGGGGTACGTGTTGGTCTCGGGATTATCCTGAACAACAACTCCTGGGGTCTCGCTAAGCAGTTTTCGCACTTCGGAAAGGTCAAAATCGTTATGGAACTCCACATTCACTGATTCTGAGTGTCCACCTGCGGTGGGAATACGAACCGCGGTAGCCGTCACCGAAAAGGTACGGTCATCCAATATTTTTTGGGGCTCACGGGCCAGTTTCATTTCTTCCTTGGTGTAGCCATTTTCCAAGAATACATCGCAATGGGGCAATGCATTCCGGTTGATGGGATAAGGATAGGCCATTTCACCTTTAATGCCAGCAGCTTCGTTCTCCATTTGTTCCACGGCTTTTACGCCTGTCCCTGAAACGGACTGGTAAGTGGAAACGATGACACGTCTCATTTTGTATTTTTTGTGCAACGGATTCAACGCCATCACCAATTGGATGGTGGAGCAGTTGGGATTGGCAATGATTTTGTCGGCTGCGGTCAATTCACTCGCATTGATTTCGGGCACCACCAACTTTTTGGTAGGGTCCATGCGCCATGCGGAGGAGTTGTCGATTACCGTGGTACCGACTTCGGCAAATTTTGGGGCCCACTCCAAAGAAGTGTCACCACCAGCCGAGAAAATGGCAATATCAGGTTGGGCCGCAACGGCATCTTCCAGTCCAATTACGGTATATTCCTCATTTTTATAGGTGAGTTTTTTGCCCACGGATCGTTCCGAGGCAACCAACAACAATTCGGTAATGGGGAAGTTGCGTTCTTCCAATACGTTCAACATGACCTCGCCAACCATTCCGGTGGCTCCAACAACTGCTACTTTCATTGTTTTATAATTTCTTGGGACAAAGGTACGGTAGTCTTCGATTTAAACAAGTATTTCCACATCCAATAATCAAAAAATAACAAAATGTTATAAATAAAACAACCATCAATGTATCAGCGAAACACATTGATGGTTTTTAAGGGTTATTAGTGATGTAGCGGGATGCTGAATTTATCAGCACCTACGATTTTATTTCTTCAACAAATCCCGAATTTCGGCCAAAAGCTCTTCCTGCGTAGGACCTTTTGGTGGTTCTGGAGCAGGCTCTTCTTTTTTCTTCATACGGTTCACGGCTTTTACGATCATGAACATCACAAAGGCAACAATGAGGAAGTCGATGACATTGGTAAGGAATTGCCCATACATTACGGCGATTTCCCCAACGGTTTCCCCTGCATCGTTCACGGTTCCTTCGGTTATCACATATTTCAAATCGTTGAAATCTGATTTGAACAACAGACCGATCAACGGAGAAACAATCCCTCCGGTAAATGAGGAGACCACTTTGTTG
This sequence comes from Allomuricauda sp. CP2A, assembly GCF_001683915.1. Lineage (GTDB taxonomy): Bacteria > Bacteroidota > Bacteroidia > Flavobacteriales > Flavobacteriaceae > Flagellimonas. The sequence continues at coordinate 62,373 of NZ_LXTT01000034.1, forward strand.
AAAGCGGCACCCATGACGAAACCTACGGCAATATCCACCAGGTTTCCTTTCATGGCAAAGTCCTTAAATTCTTTTATAAATCCCATTTATAGTTAAGGTTTTGGTTAATAGGGAAACAAAATACTCAAAAATGGGATTGGTTGTGAGAAAAATGGGAAAAATCAACCCGCTATAACCTCTCTTTTAACCCGTTGAGAGATAGCAGTAAGGATTTCATACGAGATGGTCTTGGCACCAGCCGCAAAATCTTCGGCTGAATTGCCCGATCCAAAGACAAGGGCTTCATCCCCTTCTTGGCAATCAATGCCGGTTACATCAACCATGATCATATCCATACACACATTTCCAATGATAGGGGCTTTTTTGCCGTGGATAAGCACACTGGCCTTTCCATTGCCGTATTGCCTTCCAATACCGTCAGCATGACCCAAGGGAAGGGTGGCCGTTGTTCTGGCACTTTCCGAAGTATAGGCCCTGTTGTACCCCACGGTTTCATTTTCTCCGATATGGTGAATTTGGGATATGATCGTTTTTAACGAAGCAACAGGTCTCAGCTGGGCATCAATGTTGGCATCATTTCCATACCCATACAGGCCGATACCACTTCTCACCATTTCAAACTGTGCTTCGGGATAGTTGAGGATTCCCGAAGTGTTCAGCATGTGTCGCATGGGGGCATACCCCAATTTTTGGGTGAGTCCATCACTGATTCTTTTGAAGGCATTTATTTGGTTGAGGCTGAAGGATTTCTCATCCAAATCTTCAGAGGCGGCCAAATGGGAAAACACAGAGGCCACTTTCACCGCCTTATTGCCTTTCAATTTTTCAGAAACAAAGTCCACATCGGTCTCATTGAAACCCAAACGGTTCAGTCCCGTATTGAATTTGATATGAACCGGATAATCTTTCTGATTTTTTGATTTAGCCACTTGGAGAAACTCACTGAGAATCTTTCGGGAATACAGACTGGGCTCCAAGCATCGGTCTATGATCTCGTCAAAATTTGAGGGCAGGGGATGCAGCACCAAAATTGGGGTTTTTATTCCGGCGTCTCGCAACAACACCCCTTCCTTTACATAGGCTACGGCCAAATAGTCCACACCAAGTTGTTCCATTTTTTGGGCAATGGAAACCATGTCACTGCCGTAGGCAAAAGCCTTGACCACGGCCAAAAACTTGGTTTTTGGAGCTATTTTGGAGCGCAAATACGTATAGTTATGCTCCAAAGCCGTCAGGTCTATTTGTAAAGTGGTCTCCCCAATCTTACCCATCGGCATTTTTCTTTTTAGCGTCCACTTCTTCGGCTTTCACATCCATTTGTCTGACCTTTTCCCTGAGCATGGCTTTATAAAAAGCAGCCCGGCTCAAGGGTTCGTACTCCTCGATCTCGCCCAAAAGTACGAGCTTGTCATTGCTGGATTTTCTAAAGCTATAATTGGCCAAATTTCCCGTTCGGGTGCAAACGGCATGCACCTTGGTCACATATTCCGCAGTAGCCATAAGGGCAGGCATGGGTCCAAAGGGATTGCCCTTAAAATCCATATCCAGTCCGGCAACCACCACACGCACGCCACGATTGGCCAGATCGTTGCAGACCGTTACAATTTCATCGTCAAAAAATTGGGCCTCATCAATCCCCACCACATCACAGTCATCGGCCAATAAGCGGATGTTCGCGGCCGCAGGCACGGGAGTGGATCGAATTTCATTGGCATCGTGGGAGACCACCATGTCTTCATGGTAGCGGGTATCCACAATGGGTTTGAATATCTCTACCTTTTGCTTGGCAAACTGGGCCCGTTTCAGCCTTCGGATGAGTTCTTCGGTCTTACCAGAAAACATGGAGCCACAGATAACCTCTATCCATCCAAACTGCTCTTTAGGGTTGACCGTGTTTTCGAGAAACATACCGTATTTTTGAACGAAATTGTGTGATTTTCCGTTGTATAGAAAACGAAACACAAAGCTACTAAAAAAAAGCACCCACGGCAGTTGCGTTAAAATTTAACCTTTTGTTCGCAAGGGTAAACATAAAATGATTATATTTTTATAATAAAGAAAGTTAGCTATGATACGGAAATTAAGGGAGGAACTGATTAAATTGTCTACGGAGATTATCACGGCCAGAGAAGATCAAGATTTAGCGGAATTGTACGACAAGTCCAGAAAAATATATGAGAAATTAGCGGTCCTCAAGTTTATTGATGAGAAATTGAGCGATGTTGAGGTGGATGTTTCCAAAAATGTGATCGCCTCACGTTTTGAGAAAGTGGCCAATGCGGTATTGAGTGGAAATATTTCAGTGCCTGAAAGCAATCCACATGAAGAGGATATCATGACCCCGGGCATGGAAACCATAAAGGACATGGTGTCTGAAATGCCCACTGAAACAGCTTTGGAACAGGTTTTTGCTGAGTTTGTGGCCAAACCGGACTTGATGAAAAATGATAAGGAACATGTTGGGGTTGCTGAAACGGTTGAACACCCCGAACAGAAGAGCAAATCAAAATCCTTGAACGATACTTTTGTAAAAGATCTCCAAATAGGGCTCAATGACAAATTAGCGTTTGTAAAACACCTGTTCAATGGCAATATGGAGGACTATACCCGAGTGTTGTCCCAATTGAACACCATAGAGACCGAGGAGCGTTCCATTGCCTTTATCACCAACATGGTGAAACCCGAGTACGATAATTGGGAAGGTAAGGAGGAATATGAAGCGCGGCTTCTTGCCCTGATCGGGCGTAGGTTTGCCTAATCAACACGGACTACTGGAACATTTTTTTAAAAGGAAGGCCGTAACTTAGGTCCATGGGAAAACTATATTTGGTTCCGACCCCAATTGGAAATCTTGAAGACATCACCCTTCGGGCCATAAAGGTTTTGAAGGAAGTGGATTTGATACTGGCCGAGGATACCCGGACCAGCGGAAAATTGCTCAAACATTTTGAAATCAACACCCCGCTCCAGAGCCACCACATGCACAATGAACACAAACAGGTCGATGCATTGGTAAAAAAACTAAAGGGAGAAGCTATTTTGGCCCTTATTTCTGATGCGGGGACACCTGCAATTTCCGACCCAGGATTTTTATTGACTCGCGCTTGCGTTGAAAATGGGATTGAGGTGGAATGCCTTCCCGGAGCCACAGCTTTTGTCCCTGCGTTGGTGAACAGCGGACTGCCCAATGACCGTTTTGTGTTTGAAGGATTTCTGCCCATAAAAAAAGGCCGTCAAACCCGATTGGAACAATTGGCCGAAGAATCCCGCACCTTGGTTTTTTATGAATCCCCACACAAGCTCATCAAAACCTTGACCCAATTTGTGGACTATTTTGGAGCGGACAGACCTGCTTCCGTATCCCGTGAACTCACCAAGCTCTACGAAGAAACTGTTAGGGGCACCCTTGCGGAAGTGTTGGAACATTTTACCAACCATCCACCCAAGGGAGAATTTGTGATCGTGGTCGGTGGAAAAAAATAGGTGTTAGCAACCGCGCTGTTTCACGACCTATAAAAAGTATGGACCAACTGCTTGCTCAAATAAGAGACTGCTCCCATTGCAGGGACCATTTACCTATGGGGCCAAAACCCATTGTTGCGGCCCATCCAGAATCCAAAATCGCCATCATTGGCCAAGCTCCCGGTACCAAAGTACACCAGACAGGGGTTCCTTGGGATGACCCGAGCGGAAAACAACTTCGGAAATGGCTGGGTGTTACTGATGAGCAATTCTATGATGAGCGTTTATTTGCCCTGATTCCCATGGGATTTTGTTACCCTGGTAAGGGAAAATCTGGGGATTTGCCCCCAAGATCTGAATGTGCCCCCTTATGGCATGACCCTTTGTTCCAAGATATGCCGAACCTAAAACTGACCATTCTTATCGGACAGTATGCACAACGCTATTATTTGGGGGATGCCATGAAAAAGAACCTTACTGAGACCGTGAAGAACTATAAAAACTATTTGCCCAGATATATTGTGTTGCCCCATCCCTCCCCCAGAAATCGGTTTTGGTTACGTAAAAACCTGTGGTTTGAAGAGGATGTTTTACCAGAATTGCAGGAAAAGGTTTCGACCTGTCTTTTATCTTAAGTCTAAAATCTATTATCTAATATTTAGACCCATCATGCTTCCCTTTCTCCCAACCGTGTTTTCCCAAGTACTGTTCGGCACTTTCCACGGCCCCACTTTCAATGGAGGTTCCCATGGAATCGTTCCAACGGTTGAGGTAGCCAAATAAGGAAATCACCCCCAACATTTCCACAATCTCGCCTTCATTCCAATGCTGGTACAACCGTTCCTTGATTTCTGCGTTTACCGCATTCGGCACCTGCGAGGCAGCCAAGGAAAAATCCAGTGCTGCCCGTTCCGCTTCCGAAAAGGCAGGATGCGTTTGGTACTCCCAAATGTTGTCCAGTTGTTCTTGTTCCGCGCCATAGCGCTCCGTTGCCCTTATGGCATGGGCCTGGCAATAACGGCACCCCGTGGCATTACTGCTCACCCAGGCGATCATGCGTTTTAAGGCCGAAGTGACCCGTCCTTCGTTGGCCATGACCGCTTTGTTGAGGTTGATAAACGCCTTTGAAATGGCAGGCCGGTGCTGCATGGTCAAGACTGAATTGGGACAAAAACCCAAGGTTTCATTAAAAAATTCTGCCAGCTGTCGGGTTTCTGGGTCATGATTGGGGTCAAGAGGGGAGACTAAGGCCATGAGTGCGATTTTAAATCGTATTTTTGATATGCTACAAGAAACAAAAATTTGATTGTATGACAAATCACATCACTACCAAATGGTTGGGCGAAATGGCCTTTGAAAGTAATAATCCATCCGGACATACCGTAAGAATTGACGCTGGACCTGAAAATGGCGGATCGGGAGCGGGGTTGCGGCCCAAAGCTTTGATGCTTTCCTCATTGGCAGGTTGCTCTGGATTGGATGTTGCCTCTTTGATCAAGAAAATGAAACTGGAAGTGGATGATTTTTCCATTGAGACCATTGCCAATCTTACCGAGGAGCACCCTAAGTATTTTGATTCCGTTACTGTGGAATACCATTTTACCGGTTCCAATCTTAATGAGGACAAACTGAAAAAGGCTGTGGACCTATCGGTAGAAAAATACTGTGGTGTTATGGAGATGTTCAGACAGTTTGCCAAGATGGACATTAAGATTCTGTATCATCATAAATGAAAGTACGGGAAAGTTCAAGTTCAAGCTCAAACCCAAGTACAAGCATGAAGCTCAATTTTGAGTAAATGTGTATATTTAAAAAACTGATTGTCCGCAATCAATCATGTAAACAAAAAGCTGTCAGGTCGAGCGCAGTCGAGACCTTATTTTTGAGACGTTGAATCCAATAACTTCTCGACTGCGCTCGAAGTGACAGGGCAATATGATTGATTACGGATATTCAATTTAAAAACTAGGTCAACCTCAAAATCAAATAAAATGATTTATGACCCAAAAAAAGTTTGATTTAGAGGAAAGGTTTGTTGATTTGGCAGCTAGCATAACTTCTTTTTGCTATGATTTATCCAACGATTTTAGCAGTCAATATTATGGAAATCAATTACTTCGTTCTGTAGGTAGTGCGGCTTTAAATTTTGGTGGGGTCCAAGGAACACACACAAAAAAAGATTATATACACAGGGCTACCATATCATTAAGGGAACTGAAAGAATCAAGAGTAAACCTCAAAATTTTAAATGAAATAGGCTATGGCAATAAAGAAATGCGCATAAGTTTATTGGATGAAGTTGAACAATTGATAAAAATCACTGCTACAATAATCAAAAATAAGAAGCAACTCGAAATCTTAACTTGAGCTTGAGCTTGAACTTGCACTTGAACTTTAATAATTATGCGTTGGACCATAAAACCCAAACCTACACAAGAAGCTATAAATCACCTTTCAAAGGAATTGAATGTTGATGATTTAGTGGCACACCTGCTCTTGCAAAGGGGCATCCGAAATTATGAAGAGGCAAAACTTTTTTTCCGGCCTGAGTTGGACCATTTGCACGACCCTTTTTTACTAAAGGATATGCAAAAAGCCGTGGAACGTATAGAACAGGCCATTGAAAATGAGGAAAATATTTTAGTGTATGGCGATTATGATGTGGATGGCACCACTTCCGTGGCCTTGATGGCTTCATTTTTGCAAGAAACGTATCCCAACGTGGCCACCTATATTCCAGACCGCTATTTGGAGGGTTATGGCATCTCGTTCCAAGGGATGGATTTTGCTGCGGACAATGATGTCACCTTGATCATTGCACTGGATTGCGGCATAAAAGCTATAAAACAAGTACAATATGCCAAAGAAAAAGGGATTGATGTGATTGTTTGTGATCACCACAGACCCGGGAATGTATTGCCCAATGCTGTGGCCATTCTCGACCCAAAACAAGAAGATTGCCCATATCCCTACAAGGAGCTGTGTGGGTGCGGGGTAGGATTCAAGTTGATTCAGGCGTTGGGTTCCCGGCAAGGGAGAACCATTGAAGACCTTGTTCCCTATCTGGATTTGGTGGCGACGGCCATAGCGGCGGATATTGTACCCATTACAGGTGAAAACCGGATTCTGGCCCATTTTGGGCTACAGGTCATCAATACCGACCCCAGAATTGGGATTCTGGCCCTAATTGATCAAATCAAAAAGAAAACCCTGACCATTACCGATGTGGTGTTCATCATTGCCCCCCGAATTAATGCGGCAGGTCGGATGAAGCACGGACAGCATGCAGTGGCCTTGCTCACGGAAACCGATTTCAATACCGCCCAACAGTTTGCCCAAGAGATAGAATCGTTCAATTCAGAACGAAGAAGTCTGGATCAAGAAACCACTGAAGCAGCCTTATTGCAGATTCAGGAAAATGCTGAGGAAGACAGGTTCACTTCCGTAGTTTATAATGAACATTGGCACAAAGGTGTCATTGGCATTGTGGCTTCCCGACTTACAGAAACCTATTACAGGCCAACCTTGGTCTTTACCAAAAGCGGGGATAAATTGTCCGCTTCGGCCCGATCCGTAAAGGGCTTTGATATCTATAATGCCTTGGAAGGCTGTTCGGATTGTATTGAGCAGTTTGGAGGGCATATGTACGCTGCCGGCCTTACCCTTTTGGAAGAACAGTACGAAACCTTCAAACAACAATTTGAAAAAGTAGTCGCGGAATCCATCGACCCAAATTTGTTACAGCCCGAAATTTCCATTGATGCCCAATTGGAACTCAACCAAATTACCCCAAAATTAATGCGCATCCTGAAGCAGTTTGCCCCTTTTGGTCCCGGCAATATGACCCCGGTTTTTATGGCTGAAGGACTACAGGACACCGGGTATGCCAGAGGGGTGGGTGAAGATGAAAAACACCTAAAGGCATCCGTTTCGCAGAAAGGGTCTGGACCTATTGGCGCCATTGGCTTTAATTTGGGAGATAAATTAAGCCTGGTCAAGGATAAAAAACCTTTTGATGCCGTATTTTCGTTGGATGAAAATGAATGGAACGGATCGGTGAGCCTTCAACTGAAATTAAGAGACATTCGCTAGACATTTATGGATCCATACGCTGCGCTCCGTTTTAAGGAGTTCAACATTTTTTTGGTAGTGCGTTTTGCGCTGGTTTTTGCTTGGTCCATGCAATTCATTGTTATTGAATGGCAGGTATATTCCTTGACCAAGGATCCCTTATCCTTGGGCATCATTGGGTTGATGGAAGTGATCCCGGCTGTTGGCATGGCCCTGTTTGCTGGGCATGTGGTGGACCAACGGGAAAAGCGGAATCTTATGATTACCTGTATCCTTGGGTTCTCAGTAATTAGCCTTGGCCTATTTTTGTTAAGTTGGCCAGGCCTTGAAGATACCTGGTCGTCCGGCAAAATATTGGTTGCCATTTATGCCATGGTCTTTTTGGGCGGGTTGGTGAGAGCCTTCTTGGGCCCTACCACTTTTGCCATGATTGCCTTATTGGTTCCCAAAAAAATCTATCCAAATGCAGCTACATGGAGTAGTTCCACATGGCAGTTGGCAGCGGTTTTGGGACCGGCTTTGGCAGGATTTTCCATTAGTTGGATAGGGGTGCATTGGTCCATGTGTGTCATCTTTGCCTTTTCATTGATAGCACTTATTTTTCTATTACAGATACCAAAAAAACCCATTTTAAACCCAAAAATTGGCGAGCCTGTCATGCAAAGTTTAAAGGATGGCCTGCGTTTTGTCTTTGGTAACAAGGCCATTTTTGGGGCATTGACCTTGGATATGGTGGCAGTACTTTTTGGTGGTGCCGTAGCACTTTTGCCGATCTATGCCCAGGATATTTTGCATGTGGGCTCTGAAGGATTTGGGATTTTGAGGGCGGCCCCAGCCGTAGGTGCGTCCATCACCATGTTGGGGTCTACTCGGTTTCCATTGCATAAAAACGCAGGTAAAAAATTATTGATGGCAGTATTTGCCTTCGGAATTTGCATTATCGTGTTTGGACTTTCGGAACTTTTTTGGTTGTCTGTGATTGCCTTGTTCTTAAGTGGAGCTGTGGATGGGGTTTCCATGATTATCCGGCAGACCATTTTACAATTAAAGACCCCCGACAATATGCGGGGAAGGGTAGCTTCGGTAAATTCAATTTTTGTGGGATCGTCCAATGAGTTGGGCGCTTTTGAGAGTGGATTGGCCGCAAAACTTTTGGGGACGGTCACAGCGGTGGTCTTTGGAGGTTGTATGACCTTATTGACAGCAGGAACAACGGCAATAGTTTCACCTTCGTTTAGAAAGTTGGACCTTCAAAAAGACATTGATGAGCATGAAAAGGATTAGTTTTTCAACTTTTCCAGCGTTAGTTTTTCCCCATCAAAAACAGCAAATGTGAAATAATTGATCCAATCCCCAAGGTTGGTGTAGGTCGATTTTTCGTTGAGTTTGATTTCCATCGGCAGATGACGGTGGCCGAAAATAAAATGATCGTAATGCTGTTGCTCCAATTTTCGTTTGGCATACAAAACGAGCCATTCCTTTTCCTCACCCAAAAACTTTGCATCAGCCTCACCTGAAATCATTTTATTGTTTACGGAAAGATGTTGGCCCAAACGAACCCCCAAATCAGGATGAAGCCATTTGAAGAACCATTGCGCCACAGGATTGGTAAAGACCTTTTTCATGCGTTTAAACCCCTTATCGTGAGGGCCAAGCCCATCACCATGGCCAATAAAAAAAGAAGTATCGTTGATTAAAAACTGCTGCGGTTTATGGTACACCGGAATGTTGAGCTCTTCTTCAAAATAGCCATTCATCCAAAGATCATGGTTGCCCACAAAATAGGTGATCTGGATGCCCATATCCGAAAGTTCGGCCAATTTCCCCAGTGTACGGGTAAAGCCTTTGGGCACCACGGTTTTGTATTCGAACCAAAAATCGAAAAGGTCGCCCATTAAAAAAACGGCATGGGCATCGTGTTTGATGCTGTCCAGCCAGGCCACAAACTTCTTTTCCCGGGGCAAGCTGTCCTTTCGGGTAGGTGCCCCAAGGTGGTTATCGCTGGCGAAATAGACTTTTTTGCCTTTTGGAAGGGTGATGTTTTTCAAATTGGTCTAAGGAAAAAGTTTATAGATATCATTTCGCTTTACAAAACGAGACAATAGGATGGTATTGTTTTCGTAATAAAAACCTAAACGGTACGAGCCTATTCTCATTCTAAAAGCATTGGGGTGTCCTGACAGTTTTTTGACAGACGTAATCTCATCCAAAACATTGGCCTCTTTCATTTCTAGAATGACAAGTTTTAGTCTTTGTTTTATCTTTTTATCATTAATCTTTCTTAAATCTTTTTCAAGTGATTTATGATATTTGATTTTCATTCATCAAGAATTTTGAAAACCTCATCTTCACTTACAAAGTCTTCTTTGTCCGCTTGTTGCATGAGAAGTAGGAGCCCTAGGTCTTCTTTCTCTTCTTCTGAGAGTTTTTCGAAGCGCTCAAGTTCTTTTTTCTTCACGTATTCAGCAATGGCTTTTTCCATTAAGGCCTTAACGCTCAGGTTTTCAAAAGCAGAAAGCACTTTTAGTTTTACCACAAGCGATTTGTCAACTTCAATAAGCTTTTTAATTTGATGTTCCATAAAATTCGGTCTCTAAAACCCTATTTTACTCAAATATATAAAATATATATTATATA
>NZ_LXTT01000045.1 GCF_001683915.1 Allomuricauda sp. CP2A
TAAATATACATAATATATTTACTCACGCAATCGGTTGCGTTAATTTTTTTGTATTTTTATGTTAAAATTATTTTATTTGATTTGTATTTCACCATAAAAAATTGATAATCAGTAAAATAGTATTTCGGACAGTTGTAAGCAAACGATTGTTTTTATTGAAGAATGCTTATTTTTAACCAATTGACCTTTCCTTATATCATATGAAAAACACATTTTTTACTCGAAAAAACCATCTAATAGGAGGTGTTCTGCCTTATTTTTTGTCATCTGTATTTGTTTTGGGAACTTTTAGCTGTAAACGCCAAAAACAATCTTCCGTTGAAGACCATAACGGAATCGATAGCGTAGCTGATACCATTGGAACCGCTCCCGATACAGTTTATACTTTGACATCTGAATTGTATACCGCAGATCCATCGGCACATGTTTTTGATGGAAAACTGTATGTTTATCCCTCCCATGATTTTGAATCCGGAGTTCCCCAAGACGGGATTGGAAGTCATTTTAATATGGAAGACTACCATGTTTTTTCCATGGATAGTGTAGGGGGTGAGGTCACCGATCATGGACTGGCCCTCCATATTAAGGATGTGTCTTGGGCAGGAAGACAAATGTGGGCCCCTGATGCTGCCAAAAAAGGCGATGAATACTTCCTGTACTTTCCCGTAAAGGACAAAGAGGATGTTTTTCGCATAGGAGTGGCCAAAAGTGAGAACCCCGAAGGACCTTTTGAGCCATTGGACCATCCCATTGAAGGGAGCTATAGTATGGATCCCTCCGTTTTTGAGGATACCGATGGCAAATACTATATGTACTTTGGAGGTATTATGGGCGGACAGCTCCAAAAATGGAACAATAACGAATATCTCGGAGAAGATACCTATCCAGCGGATGATGCACCGGCACTTTCTCCAAAAGTTGCGTTAATGGCAGATGACATGGTCAGCTTTGCCGAAGAACCAAAAGATGCGGTCATTCTGGATGAAAATGGAGAGCCAGTAACCACAGGAGATCATGATCGTAGGTTTTTTGAAGCGGCCTGGGTGCATCGCTACAACGGAAAATACTATTTGTCTTATTCAACAGGTGATACACATTATATTGCCTATGCCATTGGTGACAATCCTTACGGACCTTTTACCTATCAAGGGGTTATCCTTGATCCTGTTCTGGGGTGGACCAACCATCACTCCATTGTGGAATATGATGGAAAATGGTGGTTGTTCTTTCATGATAGCTCAATGTCCGGTGGAAAAACGCACCTGCGAAGCGTAAAAATGACCGAGCTCACCCATAACCCAGACGGAACCATTAAACGTATCAACGCGTATGTGGAACCCAATCAATAGGAACAAAACATATACCATCTCAAGTTTATGCCCTCAATTGAGGGCATATTTTTTTGCTAACAATTATTTAAACTAAAACAGATAGGTAAATTCTTATAAATTTGAGTAATTTGAAATATTAATTTATTATTTGTAAACATTACGGTTCTTTAAGCGCCATGTTCAAAAAGCAGTCCAGTTTCGTTTTTGTTCTCCATGCCTCCCTTGCTGCTTTTGGCACCTACTTTTGCATGTACGCTTTTCGGAAACCGTTTACTGTTGCCACTTTTGAAGGGCTTAGCTACATAGGTGTCGATTACAAAATCTTGCTCATCATCGCCCAAGTTTTAGGGTATGCGCTTTCAAAATTTATTGGAATCAAAGTCATTTCTGAATTGAAACCCAACCGCAGGTTGCTTTTTTTGATTTCCCTGATCCTTTTTGCCGAGGTGGCCCTCCTTTTCTTTGCCTGGGTCCCCGCCCCGTACAATATTGCTTTCATGTTCTTAAATGGAATTCCCTTGGGCATGATCTGGGGGATTGTTTTCTCCTATATAGAGGGAAGGCGGTTCACAGACATATTGGGCGTTGCCCTTTGTGCCAGTTTTATTGTATCCAGTGGCGTGGTCAAATCCTTGGGGCTGTATGTAATGAATTTTTGGGGCGTAAGTGAGTTTTGGATGCCGTCGGTCACGGGAGCTTTGTTTGTGGTACCATTGTTATTGTCCTCATTCTTATTGCAAAAGGTGCCTCCACCAACAACTTCAGATAAAGAATTGCGTACAGAACGTGTGCCCATGACCAGCTCCGATAGAAAACAACTCATCAAAAAATTCTTTTTCCCGTTGCTGTTGGTGGTGATTTTCTACACCTTCCTTACCGCTTTTCGGGATTTTCGGGACAATTTTGCCCGCGAACTTTGGGACAGTGTTGGCTACCAAGGCGATATTTCGGTGTTCTCCACTTCAGAAATCATTATAGCCATCAGCGTATTGTTGATTATTGGTTCCATCTTCTACATCAAGGATAATCTAAGGGCACTTTTAACCTACCACTTATTATTGATATTGGGAACCTTGGTCTTGGGGCTGTCGACCCTCATGTTCCAAATAGGGGTTTTGGATTCCTTCCTTTGGATGGTCTGCACAGGATTTGGATTGTACATCTGTTACGTTCCCTTCAACTGTCTTTTCTTCGACAGGTTCATTGCCGCTTTCAAAATAAAGGGAAATTCCGGCTTCCTGATCTACATCGCAGACGCCTTTGGGTATGTGGGAAGTGTGCTGGTACTGCTCTATAAAAACTTTGGCCAGGCCAACCTTTCCTGGCTCAACTTTTTCGTTTATGGAACTTATGCTGTGGCATTGATAGGAATTACCGTCTCCCTTGTCTTGTTCTTTCATTTTTGGGCAAGGCACAAATCTGAAAAACATAATGAGCAGCTCACTTATGGACAATAAATACGATGCCATCATAGTAGGTGGGGGTATTTTAGGGACTTTCCATGCCTTTCATGCCCTGGAACTTGGGTTAAAGGTGTGTTTGGTTGAAAAAGATGCCTATCCCCAAGGGGCCACGACCCAAAATTTTGGACAGGTGGTGCCCTCCGGGATGAATTCAAAATGGCAGAAATTCGGAAGGAGAAGTCTACGGATTTACAAAGACATCCAATCAAAGTTTGACATCAGTATTCGCCAAAATGGAACCGTCTACCTGGCTTCCGATGAGGAAGAAGAGCGATTGTTGGTAGAGCTCAGGGCCATCAACAATAATAATGGGTATAGTTCCAAAATGCTCACAAAAAACGAATGCTTAGATCGTTATCCGGGTCTACGGAGAGCTTATGTAAAGGCAGGACTCTTTTTTCCGGATGAGGTTACGGTTGAGCCTCGGACCATGATCCATCGGCTTCTAGACTATTTGGTCAAGGAAAGAGGGCTTGAAATGAAGACCAACTTTCCCGTCATTGCCTGCGAAAGAAAAGCCATTGGGGTTGAGGTGTTGAGTGCCAGAGGAGAACTGCTTGAAGCAAGCAAAGTGATTATCTGCAACGGAAGCGATTTTAAGACACTGTACCCCGAATTGTTTGCCCAGAGTGATCTTGAAGTATCCAAATTACAGATGATGCAGACCAAAACCCAAGAAAACTATGCCTTAAAGGGATCTATTCTTACCGGTTGGTCCATCCGAAGATATGAAGCCTTCCATGAATGCCCTTCCTTTGCTGAAATCAAAAAAAATGAACCCCAAGATAGCTTGCAAAAGCAATGGGGTGTCCATATTTTGTTCAAACAAGCCATGGATGGGTCGGTTATTTTGGGCGATTCGCATCAATATGCAGATGCCGATAAAGTGGAGGACCTGGGCTATGATTTGGATATGGATATTGATAATTTTATGCTGGAGGAGGCCAAAAAAATCATACAACTGCCCACCTACCAAATCCAACGCAGATGGTACGGAATGTACTCGCAATGCAAATCCAGCGACCTTTATAAAAAGACCATCGATGAGGACATCCATATCATAACAGGTATTGGCGGCAAGGGCATGACGGGCAGTGCAGGGTTTTCAAAAAAGAACATTGCTACAATTTTTAATACATAAAAACAGATGAAGGACATTAAACTTGCAGTTTTTGATATGGCAGGTACCACGGTAAATGAAGATAATGTGGTGTACAAAACGGTGCGGGAGGCATTGGCCAAGGCAGGAGTTGAAGTTTCATTGGATACCGTTCTAGAATTTGGAGCTGGCAAGGAAAAATATAAGGCCATTGCCGATATTTTGGATGAGACCAAAGCAAATTGGGATTTTAAAGTGGATGCCAAAGCGGTGCATACCGATTTTAAGGAAATGCTCAAAGAAGCGTATGCCAATTTGGAGGTGACTTCGTATGATGGCGTGGAAGAACTTTTTAGAGTCATGAAATCGCACGGAGTGAGGGTGGTGCTCAACACGGGCTATGATGCCAAAACCGCTCAGACCCTTTTGGATAAATTGGGATGGAAAGTGGGCCAGCACATTGATGGTTTGGTCACCGCCGACGATGTTGAAATTGGGAGGCCTTCATCAGAAATGATCGATAAGGCCATGGCACTGTTCAATATTACTGACCCCGAACAAGTCTTAAAGGCTGGAGACTCACAGATAGATATTGAAGAGGGCAAAAATGCAAACTGCGGAATTACCGTAGGTGTTTTGACGGGCGCACAGACCCGGGAACAATTGGAAAAGGCCAATCCAACCCTTATCTTGAGCACCTTGGATGCCTTGGAAGGAATCCTTTTTTCGTGATCAGATAAAAAAGTAGACCACCAACATTTTTGAAGGCACTTTTCCCTTGTTGATGGGGACATGGGGAATTCTACCATCAAAAAAAATGGAATCACCCTCTTTTAGGAGCACCTCTTGGTCACCAATTTCGTAATAGCATTCACCGGTAAGAATGTATTTAAACTCAAAAGCGTCGGTAACTACCTTATCCCGTTTGGAATTGGGGAGCACCTCCAATAACACGCTTTCAAACCCTACGGAGTTCAACTGTTTGCCAAAAATGTAATTATAGGTAAAACCAATGGCCTCGTCCTCCTTTTCAATAATGGTCTGGTCATCTTTACGTGATACCAAAAAATTATATCCGTTCACTTTGGGCATTCCATCAAAAAAATCCGTCATCTCGGTTTCCAAGGCCCCAACTATTTTCAGGAAAACAGGCAGGGAAGGAATGGTTCTTCCGTTTTCAATACGGGAAATCAATCCTGCGGTGACCCCGGCTTGTATGGCAACATCGCTAATGGTCTTTTTATTGTTCTTTCTAATATCCTTGATTCGCTTGCCGATACCTATTAAATAGTCTTCCATGCTTTTTCGTTGGTTCTTACTTTTTAGTATTTATAACCTTCTTCAATTTTCATGAATTCGGAGAGAGTCCTTAACCAGTTGTTAAACAACAATATAGTAAGGGTTTAATATTATGCAAGATAACACAAAAATTGAATATTTGTAAATAATGTTTACGTAACATTCCCCCGATTCTTTTAACCATTCCATATCATTTTTTTAATCTGTACAAAGGCATGCCTTAACGCTTGTGTTGGATATTTGTTGATAAATAATTAACCAAATTTTACAAATACTCAACAAATGAAAAAATCAATCGTAGCGTTTTTACTTGCCTTTACCGTAAGTATTATTAGCTATTCACAGACCACATTTTCGGGAACGGTTGTGGATGAAAACAGCGTACCGTTGCCCGGGGCATCGGTTGTTGTAAAAGGTAGCACCACAGGGGTGGCTGCAGATTTTGACGGAAACTTTGAAATTGGACTTCCCCAGGGAAGTGCGATTTTGGTGGTTTCGTACATTGGGTACATTTCCCAAGAGTTTGACACAGCTGGACAGACCACCGCTACCATTATGTTGCAACCCGACTCGCAACAATTGGATGAAGTAGTGGTAACCGCTTTGAACATTTCCAGGGACGAAAAAACCCTCGGCTATGCTGTTGAAAAAGTTGGCGGCGATGAAGTGTCGCAATCCACCAGCACAAACTTTGTGAGCACCCTGTCCGGTAGAGCTGCGGGAGTACAGGTTGTGACCAACGGTACCGGTCCGGGTCAATCCTCATCCGTAGTGATCAGGGGATACAGTTCCATGCAAGGGGACAACCAACCCTTGTTTGTGGTTGATGGTGTTCCGATCAACAACTCTACAGATACCCGAACCAACACCTTAGGGGGTGCCAGTAACATGAACTTGGATTATGGAAACGGTGCAGCCGAGGTAAACCCGGATGATATTGAATCTGTATCGGTATTGAAAGGTGCCAACGCGACAGCATTATACGGTTCACGTGCCGCCAACGGAGCGGTGATCATCACCACCAAATCTGGTAGATCCAGAAAAGGGATGGGCATTTTGGTCAACTCAAAAATGACCTTTGAAAGCATGCTGAAAGGACCAGAGTACCAAAGAGTATACGGACAAGGAAAAAACTTTGACTTTCAGTTTGTGGATGGGTACGGAAACGGAACCTTTGATGGGGTGGACGAATCTTGGGGGCCATTAATGGACGGAACGCTTAGAGCCCAGCACGACTCTCCAACCGCCAATGGCTTGCGTGGAGGTGATGTACATGGATTGGATTTTATTTTGGGATCCTCCGGGGTTGATCTATCCCGAAGAGGAGCCATCACTCCAACACCTTTTGTAGATCCAGGCGATCCAGTGGAGAATTTTGTTCAGACGGGTAGAACCCTCACCAATAATATTTCTTTTTTTGGAGGAAACGAAAAAGGGAACTATCGGGTGAGCTACACCAACCTGGACAACGAAGGCATACTTCCCAACACAGACATCAGAAGAAACACTATTTCCCTTTCCGGAACCTATGACCTTACAGATAGGCTTACGGTCAACTCCAAAATCAATTATATCAGGACAGATTCGGATAACCGCCACGTTAATGGGTATGGAACAGAGTCTGTCATGTACCTCTTTATTTGGTGGGGACAACAAGTGGATGTAAAGGGACTCAGGGATTACTGGCAAGATGGCCTAGAAGGGTTCCAGCAGTTCAACTACAACTATAACTATCACGACAACCCCTACTTTACCATGTATGAGAACACCAATGGGCTGGCGAAGGATAGGGTCATAGGCAACCTTTCAGCAACCTACAAATTGTCGGATAACTTCAAATTCATGGTCAGGGGAGGTCGGGATTTCTTCTCGGAATACCGCTTCATCAAGAGGGCCTATTCCACACAACGCTTTCCCAATGGTCAGTACCGAGAGGACAAAATCAATTTCCAAGAGACCAATTTGGATTTCTTGCTGAGCTACGATCAGCAAATAGGAGACGACTTTAGCGTCAATGCCAATTTTGGAGGAAACAGAATGGTGCAAAAAAACCATTTCAATGCATTGATGACCAATAAGTTGTTGTTGCCTGGAATCTATTCCTTCAATAACGCGGATGGACCTTTGGTGCAGCGATTGAGCAGACCGGAAAAACAAATCAATTCCTTATATGGGTTTGCCCAATTGGGTTGGAAGGATCAGGTGTTTTTGGATTTGACCGCACGTAACGATTGGTCTTCCACATTGCCCAAAGAGAACAACTCCTATTTCTACCCTTCGGCTTCCTTGAGCATGTTGCTAACGGATATGTTCAATATTGACAGCAATGTGTTTTCCTTTGCCAAACTACGCGCAGGATGGGCACAGGTAGGTAACGACACCAACCCGTACGGATTGAACAACTTCTTTGCGTTGGGAACTCCGGTGGGTAGCAATCCAACGGCATCGCCTTCCAACAATTTGGCCAATGCCGACCTAAAACCTGAAATCCAGACATCCTACGAAATTGGAACGGATTTGAGGTTGTTCAACAACAAAATAGGAATCGACTTTACCTACTATAACACCATCTCCAAAAACCAGATTCTGGATATTGATTTGGCCACAACCTCTGGGAAGACTTCCAGGACCATCAATGCAGGTAAGATCAAAAACTATGGAGTGGAATTGATGTTGGATGCCACACCGTTCAGCACCGATAACTTTACGTGGAACACCATGTTCAATTTCGGCCTTAACAGGAACGAGATTTTGGAATTGGCCAATGGAGTGGACAGATACTCCTACGGAGGCAATGGCATTACGTTGATCGCTGAAAAAGGAGGTTCCTTGGGCGATATGTGGGGAACCGGTTTGATGACCGTACAAGATGAAAGTGATCCCAATTATGGAGAGGTGGTCTTTAATGAAGGCTTGGTACAACAGGATAATACCCTTAGAAAATTGGGAAACTTCAATCCAGATTTCACCTTGGGATGGAACAACACCATTACCTACAAAAACTTCTCGTTGAACTTCCTTTTTGATTGGAGACAAGGTGGAGAACTCTTGTCCAGAACCCGTTTGATTGCCGCAACTTCGGGTAACGTTGTGGAAACGCTTTGGGGTCGCTCCCCTGAATTTGGAGGTCCGCACCCGGGCATCAGTGATTCTGGATTGGATTATGGTGGTGCCTATTCTGATGGTGTAATCGGAGATGGAGTAAAACAATTGGCCGATGGCAGCTATGCCCCCAATGATGTTATAGTTCCTGCCAATGCCTACCATAATAACCGCTATAGAAGGGACAATGAGACGGAGGGGATGTACGATGCGACCTTCATTAAACTTCGCGAAGCAAAACTCAGCTATTCCCTGCCCAACAAAGTAGTTGAAAGAATGGGAATACAAGACTTTACCTTCTCCCTGATAGGAACCAACCTTTGGTTGTGGGCCAAGGATTTTAACCATGGCGACCCAGAACTGTTGTCCTTTGGAGGAGGCTCCTATGTCCCCGGAGTTGAAAATGCAACCGTACCAACCACAAGAAGCATAGGAATGGCAGTTAGCCTAAGACTGTAATCCAAAGTTGATAAAACGAACGTGATAACAAATAGAAAAATGAAAAAACAAATCATAATCATTGGAATCATAATCATGGGAGCGATAAGCTCGTGTGACAAATTTGATGTTTCAAATGAGAACCCGGATGTAGCTTTGGCCATCGATAAAAATCCAGAGTTGTTATTGACCAATTTCCAAAGAAACTCCATCAGAAACCTTGTGGGAGGCTCTTGGAGTGAAGGAAACCTGATGGGGCAGTACGGAGCCCGTATCGTTTTTACCTCTTTTGACCTGTTTGATTGGGGAGATCAAGGTGGAACGTGGAGCACCCTCTATCTGGCGATCAGGGATGCCAAGGAATTGGAAAAAATTGCCGTTGAGAATGAACTGCCCAGTTATGAGGCCATTTCGGTGATCATGCAGACTTGGATGTTCAGCATATTGACAGATATGTACGGGGACATTCCGTACAGCGAAGTGAACCAAGCAGTTGATGAAGAACCCAACTATACCCCTGTTTATGACACCCAACAAGCCATTTATGCCAATATGTTGGTAGAATTGGAACGCGCCAACACCATTCTTTCAGGTTCTAATCTTGGTTTGGTAAAAGGAGACTTAGTGTTTGATGGAGATTTGGCGATGTGGCGAAAATTTGCCAACTCATTGCGCCTCCGTTTGGCACTTAGATTGAGTGAGGTGGATGCGTCCACTTCCCAATCCGTAATTGCCGGGATATTCAATAACCCAAGCAGCAATCCGGTAATGGAATCCAATGAGGATAACGCCGTGTTACAGTTTTTGGCGGCTAACCCAGATGCGCATCCCGTAACGGAAGAATCCGTATATCGGGTGGGGTCTTACAACGAATACAGAATTTCCGAGCACTTTGTGCAGTTGCTGCAAAGTTTCAACGACCCACGGTTGGACTTTTTTGCGGATCCAACGGCAAATTCTGTGGAAAATGGAACCCCAGAGATTCAGGGGATGCAAAACGGAATTGTGGACGGTCCTGCCTATGAATACAAAGGAGGGGACGCCTTTTTGTCCAAATTCAATATTGATTATTTCTATTTCCAGCCCAACAGCAACCAAGCACGTTTAATGCAATATGCCGAAGTGGCCTTCATTTTTGCCGAAGCTGCCCAAAGGGGATGGATCACAGCCAGTGCCCAAGAATATTATGAAATGGGCATCCAAGCCAATTTTGAATATTGGGATGTTGAACTGCCTGCGGATTATTTGGCCAGGGCCGAAGTGGCTTATGATGATACATTGGAGACCATCATGAAGCAAAAATATGTGGCGTTGTTCTATACCGATTACCAAGGGTTTATTGAATTCAAAAGAACTGGGTTCCCGAATACCATAGCGCCCGGACCGGATGCTTTTTACAATGAATACCCAAGTAGATTTGAGTATCCCAGTGAAGAGGAATCCTTGAACAGTGCCAACTATAAGGAAGCAGTACAACGAATAGGTGGAGATCAGATTACCACTAAAGTTTGGTGGGAAAACTAACGCAATGTCATTTCAAAGCAAAGCAATAAAAAGTATAGCCATGACCACGGGAATTTTGTTCCTGTGGTCTTGCGCTTCAAAGGAAGAAGGAGCGATCAAGGGCATTGAACATGTCGTGATAATCGGTGTTGACGGCATGAGTCCCAATGGGATTCAAAATGCAAACACCCCAATGTTGGACTCCATGATCCAAAATGGTGCGGCTACCATGCATGCACGTTCCGTGTTGCCTTCAAGCTCAAGTCCAAATTGGGCCAGTATGATCATGGGTGCCGATACCGAACAACATGGGATTACGTCCAATGGCTGGGAAAAGCATGACCATGAACTACCTCCGGTTGTAGCGACCAAGAACGGAACCTTTCCAACGATTTTCACCCTTTTCCATGAGCAACAGCCCGAAGCCCATGTGGGCGCCATTTACGATTGGGATGGATTTGGCCGCCTGTTTGAAAAGGAGGATGTGGATTTTGATATTGATGGGGACCATGAGGACAATACTACCCAAGAAGCGGTAAATTATATCAAAGAGCATACCCCAGAATTCACGTTTGTCCATTTGGACCATGTGGATCATGCAGGCCACAGTATGGCCCATGGAAGCCCTGAATACTACAAATCCGTTGAAAAGGCGGATTCCTTGATTGCTGAAATCATCAATGCCACCAAAGCAGCTGGAATTTTCGAAAAGACAATGTTCATTGTCTCTGCGGATCATGGTGGATTAGGGTTTGGACATGGCGGTGAGAGTCTGGCCGAGATGGAAATTCCTTTCATTTTGTACGGGGCGGGCATCAAAAAAGGCTATGGGATTGAGGAAACCGTTTATCAGTTTGACAATGCCCCAACGGTGGCCTATGCTCTGGGACTCAAAACCCCACAAGCTTGGACAGGAAGACCTGTGAAGGGAGCCTTTGTCGGCAATGAAAAACCCATTTTGACCTACAAGCGAAAAGAGCAGATAACCTCGCCCAAAATTCTTCCAGATGCTGACTATTACGAGCCAGCTGGGGGAATTTTCAAGGCGGATTCTGTGGCCGTGGTCATTCAAAATCCCAACGGAACAGGTGAAATTCGGTATGTGCTGGGGAGTGAAGTGCCCACTCTGGAAAATAGCACGGCCTATCAAGACACCTTCTATCTCAAAGAAACTTCGGTGTTGAAGGCCGGTATTTTTCAGGAAGGCATATTGGCCAGTACCATTGCCGAAGCTAATTTTAGGATAGTTCCCAAAACCAAGGAAGACCCAGTTAAATTTCAGGTGTTTTATGGGGAAAAAATGGAAAAACTCCCAGATTTTTCAACCCTAAAGCCCATAAAGGAAGGGTTTGTCACCGAATTCTCCCATAAACAGGCCATGACTGAAGACATTCAACAAGACCAGGTTGCTTTGGTACTGGAAAGTTACCTTGAAATCCCTGAAAATGGAACATATGGGTTCTTCACCAATAGTGATGATGGAAGCAAATTGTATGTGGACCGGGAATTGGTGGTGGACAATGATGGCGACCATGGTGTTTTGGAGCGTGGTGCTGCCATTGATTTAAACAAAGGCCGCCACTTGGTTCGAGTTGAGTTTTTTAATGGCGGTGGAGGCTATCATTTGGATGTAAAATACCAAAGTGCAAACATTCCCAAACAGATAATACCGGCAGATTTGCTCTACCGAGAAAAATTATAACCCCATGTTCTTCAACCTCAAAAAAAGTAGTTTGTTGGCCCTTGCCCTGACCTTGATCGGAATAGGTGGGCATGGGCAACAACTTCCCATCTGGAAACCCGGTTTTTTGGACATTCACCATATCAACACTGGGAGGGGCGATGCGGCTTTTATGGTTTTTCCAGACGGCACAACCTTGTTGGTGGATGCCGGCGATATGTCCGAAACACATCCCAGAACAACTTCCAGCAGGAATGCGAAGTTGGTTCCGAACAGGTCAAAAACTGCTCCAGAATGGATTGTGGACTACATCGATCAGTTCATTCCAAAAAATCAAAAGCGACAGTTGGATTATGCCCTCATCACGCATTACCACGATGATCATTTTGGTGAAATGGATTCGTTGCGGAAAATAGCTTCAGGAGGATACCAACTTACTGGAATTATGGAAGTGGGAACTCTCATTCCCATCAAAAAAATGATTGATCGTGGGTCTGATTTCCCCATCAATTTGAAGGATGCCAAAGTGCAATCCGAGGAGCGTTTTTCCAAAGACGCATACGGAATGATTGCCACATTGAAGGAATATTGGAAGTTTATCGACTTTCAATCCAAAAAAATAGGGTTGGAAAATGAGGCTTTAAAAGTGGGGCATACAGACCAAATTGTACTAAAAAACAAACCTGACGACTACCCTGAATTTTCAGTCCAGAATTTATTTTCCAATGGGGTCATTTGGACGGGTGAGGGCAATACTACCTATTCCCTTTTTCAAAATGGGGCATACCCGGGCGAGAACCCTTTGAGTAATGGCATCCGCATAGACTTTGGCAAGTTCAACTACTACACCGGAGGTGATATCTCTGGAATCGATGGGTTGGGTCAGACGGATAGCAACGCTTTGGAATCCCATGTAGCACCTATAATCGGTGCTGTGGATGTGGCCACACTCAACCACCATGGCAACCGCGATTCCCAAAATCCGTATTATGTCCGTACCATCCGGCCCCGGGTTTGGATCCAGCAAAACTGGACAGCGGACCATCCGGGAGAAGAAGTGCTGCGAAGGATCACTTCAAAGCAATTGTACCCTGGGGAACGGGATATTTTTTCAACCATAATGTTACAAGGAACAAAGGATGTTATCGGGGGCAGGCTGGATCAATACAAGAGTCAGGAAGGGCATATTGTGATCAGGGTTTATGATGGGGGAAACACCTACGATATTTATGTGTTGAATGACAAATCCGAAGAACGGGAAATACAAGCAAAGCATGGACCATACAGATCAAGATAAGCAGAAGGTTGAATATGTTGTTGAAGGGGATATCAACCTTACCTTGGCCAGAGGGAAATGGATAGAAAACGTTGGAGAGCGTACCAAAGAACTACTGGAAAGGGATGCCCAATATTTTATGCACCAATCCATGTCCACACCATGTCTGGATGTATTAAAAAACTGCGAAGGGTCTTATATTGAAAGCATTTCGGGAAAAAAATATCTCGACTTCCACGGAAATAACGTGCATCAGATTGGATTTTCACATCCAAAATTGGTGGGCAGGCTAACAGAGCAACTTCAGCAAGGTCTTACTTTTTCCACAAGAAGATACACCAATGAGGTAGCCATTCAATTTGCCGAAAAAATTACTTCACTCACTCCAAAAGGGCTCAGCCGGGTTTTGCTTACCCCAAATGGCAGTTCCGCTATCGGGATAGCGCTGAAATTGGGCCGTGCCGTGACCGGAAAGCACAAAGTGGTCTCATTTTGGGATTCTTTTCATGGTGCTTCGCTGGATGCCATCAGCGTGGGAGGCGAATCTGTTTTTAAGGAACATATGGGGCCTTTGATGCCCGGTGTGGAACGTATTCCGCCGCCAATCACCTATCGAGGTATTTTTGAGGGCAATGAGGACAAAGCCTTGGAATATCTGGAATATGTGCTGTCCAAGGACAACCAGATTGGAGCTTTTTTGGCGGAGACTATCCGAAATACGGATGTACAGATTCCTTCTGCAACCTTTTGGAAAGGAGCACGGGAATTGTGCACCAAGCATGGTGTATTATTGATTTTGGATGAAATCCCGATCGCTTTGGGAAGAACCGGAAAAATGTTCGCTTTTGAACACTTTGGCATTGAGCCCGACATCCTTTGCTTGGGCAAGGGCCTGGGAGGAGGCATCATTCCTCAAGCGGCCATTGTTGCCCGTGAGGAATACAACACTTTCGGACATATATCCTTGGGCCATTACACCCATGAAAAAAGTCCGTTGGGAGCCATGGCCGGACTGACTGTTTTGGAAATCATCGAAGAAGAAAATTTGCTGGATAAAGTTAAGGCAGATGAAGCCTACATGAAGGCAGCACTCTACAAATTACATAGAAAATATTCCTTGATTGGGCATGTTCGTGGCATTGGTCTTTTATGGGGGATTGAACTGGTCACAAATAGGACGACCAAGGAAAAGGCAGTTGCCGAAGCAGAGGAGATTATGTACGAATGTTTAAAACAAGGATTGAGTTTTAAAGTATCAAAAGGCAATGTGCTGCAATTGTCACCACCACTGACCATTACCCGGGAAGAGTTGGACAAGGCACTTGAAATATTGAACGAAGCATTTTTAAAAACAAACACTATAGCCTAATGAAAAATTTAAAAAAAGTATTGCCCTTATTTTGTTTACTGGTGATGATGATTTCAGGATGGAGTCAGGAGAAAAGCGAAACCAAAGTAATATTGATAACCCTTGATGGGTTCCGCTGGCAGGAACTGTTCACCGGGGCCGATTCCCTTTTGGTGGCGAACAAGGAATATGTGCATGATGCCACCATGCTCAAAAATGCCTTTTGGAAAGATGCTCCAAAAGAAAGAAGAGAGGCATTGATGCCTTTTATCTGGAACCAAGCGGCAAAAATGGGTCAGTTGCATGGGAACAGAACGTTGGGCAGCAAAGTAAATTTGACCAATTCCATGTGGTTTTCCTATCCCGGGTACAATGAGATCTTAACGGGCGCTGCCGATGATGTGCGAATCCGAAGCAATGCCAAAAACCCAAATCCCAATACCACCATTTTAGAGCTGTACAGCAATACTTCAGAAGGAAAAGGAAAGGCAGCAGCCTTTGGCAGTTGGGATGTTTTCCCATACATCATAAACGAGGAGCGGTCCGGTGTTCCGGTAAATGCCGGATTTGAAGCTGCCACGGAAAACCTTAATGAACGGGAAAAATTCCTCAACCAATTGCAGGAACAGATTCCCAGTCCATGGGGCAGTGTTCGGTTGGATGCCTTTACCCATCATTATGCATTGGAACATATGAAAAAGAATCACCCTAAACTGGTGTATATCTCTTATGGTGAGACCGATGATTTTGCCCATGATGGCGATTACCAAGCATATTTGAAATCGGCCCACAATACCGATGCTTTGATCAAAGAAGTATGGGAGTTCACCCAGCAGGACGAGTTTTATAAAGACCAGACGATCTTTATGTTAACCACAGATCACGGTAGGGGAACACAACCGTTGGAAACCTGGAAGAGTCATGGTAGCGACATAAAGGGAGCTGGTCAGGTGTGGTTCATCACCTTCGGAAAGGATATTGAACCCATGGGAGAAGTCACTCAAGAAGAACAATTGCATTCCAACCAAATAGCCCCAACAATTTTAAAATATATGGGAATTCCCATTCCAAACGAGATGAACGGGGCACCTATGAAGTTGTAAGAAAATAGATAGATTTCATATCAGGTTAATTAGTTTAAGTCAGTTTGCCCAAAACCCACACCCTTTAGTGTGGGTTTTGTTCTCTAAGTGGGATTTTATCATTATTGATACACTAAAGTTGTTCGTTCCAAAATATGTACCTTAGAAGGGTATTTTTACAGTATGAAAGAAGAACTTTTAGAAACATTCAGCACCTATTTTGAACAGCCTCTCATTGATGAGATAAATGAAGTGGGGAAATTGGTTGAAGTATCTGCGGGAGAGGTTATCATGGATATTGGAAATTATATTAGGAGCATTCCATTGCTGATTTCGGGAGCGATTAAAGTTCTGCGAGAAGATGAAGATGGGGATGAATTGCTTCTCTACTATTTGGAACAGGGCGAAACCTGTTCGGTGACCATGGCCTGTTGTATGGGTCAAACCCAAAGTGAAATCCGAGCCATTGCGGAGACAGATGCCGTGATGGTGATGGTGCCAGTTCAAAAGATGGAGGAATGGATGGGCAAGTACAAAGGCTGGCGAAACTATGTTTTTGAAAGCTACCACAACCGCTTGAATGAACTCTTGCAGACTGTGGACAGTATTGCGTTTAAAAATTTGGACCAACGTTTGGTGGAATACCTTAAAAAGAAGGTTGAGGTCACCAACGATAACAAAATACGCAATACACACCAAGAAATTGCCTATGATCTGCACACCTCACGGGTTGTGATTTCCAGATTGTTGAAGAAGTTGGAGAAAATGAAAAAAGTGGCACTCCACAGAAGCTATATCCAAGTTTTGGATTTGTAGGTATGTGTCCTAGGTTACCCAAAATCATTTTTTCGTACAGTATTTTTGCTTAAAGTTCATCACATGCTCAAACGGTTTTTTCCTTTTTTATCTTGGATGACCACCTACAATCGCTCTCATTTATATGGAGATTTAATTGCAGGGGCAACCGTGGGAATCATGTTGGTGCCCCAGGGAATGGCCTATGCCATGATTGCGGGAATGCCTCCCATTTATGGACTGTATGCTTCATTGGTGCCTCCGTTGGTATATGCTCTGATGGGAACATCCAGGCAATTGGGCGTGGGGCCTGTGGCCATGGATTCGTTGTTGGTGGCCGCAGGGGTTGGCGCATTACAACTGGTAAACACCGAGGAATATATTTCCACTGTACTTTTTTTGACCCTGCTCATAGGAGGAATACAGCTTCTTTTGGGTATTTTGAGAATGGGCTTTTTTGTCAATTTTTTGTCCAAACCGGTCATTAGCGGATTTACCTCTGCCGCCGCCATTTTGATAGGATTGGGTCAATTAAAACATATTTTAGGAACCGATTTTGCACAATCCAGTAAGATCCATGAATTGGTGGGCAATATTATTGGAAGTTTGGGCAATGTAGATCTATTGACCCTGGGGCTTGGTGCTGTGTCCATATTTTTGATGTTTCTACTGAAAAGCATCAACAAAAAGTTGCCCACTCCCTTATTGATCGTGGTGCTCGGTATCTTGGCAGTAGTAATTTTTAATTTGGAAACAAAGGGGATCCATATTGTAGGGGAAATTCCAAAAGGCCTGCCGCATTTTGAGCCTCCGAAATTTCAGTGGGACAAGTTGGGGCAGCTTATGCCCATTGCCATAACAGTGGCACTTTTTGGGTTTATGGAGTCCGTTTCCATAGCAAAGACAGTTGAGGAAAAACATCCGGAATACGAACTGGATGCTGACCAAGAGCTACGAGCATTGGGCCTTTCCAATATTTTGGGCTCCTTCTTTCAGTCTTTTTCAGTGTCCGGCAGTTTTTCAAGGACCGCAATCAATGATCAGGCAGGGGCAAAAACAGGGATGTCACTTATCTTCAGCACACTTATTATAGCGGGCGTACTGCTCTTCCTCACCCCCTTGTTTTACAAATTGCCCGCCGTGGTCTTGGGTGCCATCATCATAGTTTCGGTGGTTGGCCTTATAGATATAAAATATCCTTTGGTATTGTGGAAGAACAGAAAGGACGAGTTTGTGCTGTTGGTTGCCACTTTTTTGATGACCCTTTCCATTGGTTTGATGGAGGGAATCCTATTGGGAGTACTGCTCTCCCTAATGTTGCTCGTCTATAGGATATCCAAGCCGCACATGGCCGTTTTGGGAAAGATCAAGGGGACCCGCTATTTTAAGAACATTGACCGTTTCTCGGGAGATGTGGAAGTGGATGCCGATAAATTGGTCATACGGTTCGATGCCCAACTCTATTTTGGCAACAAAGACTATTTTAAAAAACAACTCTATCGACAGATCGAGAAAAAAGGCCCTGTCCTCAAGTTCATCATCCTAAATGCGGAGCCCATAAATTATATAGACAGCAGTGCCGCGACCATGTTGGAACGGATCATACTAGACCTGCGGAAAAAGGGCATCCATTTTTTTATTGCAGCTGCTATAGGCCCCACAAGGGATATTCTGTACAGTAGTGGAATTGTTGATATTCTTGGGGAGGAAAACCTGTTCGCACAGACGTTTGATGCCGTGGACTTTTGTTCTGAACAAAAGGAGCGAAGCCTCATGCAAAAAAAGGTGTCGTTACAGTCCAAG
The DNA here is from genome assembly GCF_001683915.1 of Allomuricauda sp. CP2A. Taxonomy (GTDB): domain Bacteria; phylum Bacteroidota; class Bacteroidia; order Flavobacteriales; family Flavobacteriaceae; genus Flagellimonas. Next base: position 18,221 of record NZ_LXTT01000045.1, read on the forward strand.
ACAAAGAGTTTGTAACTTTAGTCACTGAAGTTTAAGGCACGCAAGATTATTTTTGATAAAAACCATTATCACATGAAGATTGAACAGATATACACAGGATGCTTGGCCCAAGGGGCCTATTACATAGAAAGTGAAGGCGAAGCAGCCATCATTGATCCATTGCGGGAAGTAAAACCCTACATAAAAAGAGCTGAAAAAAATGGGGCTACCATCAAATATATTTTTGAAACCCATTTTCATGCAGACTTTGTGAGCGGGCATTTGACCTTGTCCAAGGAAACGGGCGCTCCCATTGTTTATGGCCCTACCGCCCAACCCTCTTTTGAAGCCATTATCGCAAAGGATGGGCAAGAGTTCAAGTTGGGAAAAGTCACCATAAAAGTATTGCACACCCCCGGGCACACCATGGAAAGTTCCACCTACCTCTTAAAGGACGAAAACGGTAAGGACCATGCCATTTTTAGCGGGGACACCTTGTTTCTGGGAGACGTTGGGAGACCAGATCTCGCCCAAAAGGCTGCCCACATGACCCAAGAGGAATTGGCAGGGACATTATTTGACAGCCTTCGGAACAAAATTATGCCCTTGGCGGATGACGTAATCGTTTATCCGGCACACGGAGCAGGATCGGCATGCGGAAAAAACATGATGAAGGAAACCGTGGACACCTTGGGCAACCAGAAAAAGATGAACTACGCCCTACGGGCAGACATGACCCGGGAAGAATTCATCAAAGAAGTGACAGAAGGACTCCTTCCACCTCCACAATATTTCCCCTTAAATGTTAAGATGAACAAGGAAGGCTATGAAGATATCGATGAGATATTGGAACGGGGAACCCAAGCCTTGGGCCCTGAAGCCTTTGAAGTGGCCGCCAATGAAACGGGAGCCGTGGTGTTGGATGTGCGCCATCAAGATGATTTTGCCAAGGGCCATATCCCTAGATCTATTTTTATAGGATTGGATGGAAGTTTTGCCCCATGGGTAGGTGCCTTGATCGCTGATGTAAAACAGCCCATTCTTTTGGTTACCCCTGTGGGAAAGGAAGAAGAAACCGTAACCCGTCTTTCCAGGGTTGGTTTTGACGCCACCCTGGGCTATTTGGAAGGTGGAATCGAAGCATGGAAAAAAGCGGGCAAGGAAGTGGATACCGTAAAAAGTGTCCATGCCAAGGAATTGAAACAGCTCATGGAGCAAAAAGTGCCTGTGTTTGATGTCAGGAAAGAATCGGAATACAATGCTGAACATGCAGAGGATGCCATTTTAACCCCATTGGATTACCTGAATGATCATATGGCTGAATTTCCAGATAAGGAAACCTTTTACATTCATTGTGCAGGAGGGTACAGGAGTATGATCGCCGCCTCCATCTTAAAAAGTAGGGGCATCCACAATCTGGTGGATGTGGATGAAGGCTTTGCCGCCATGAAAGAAGCTGGCATTCCCATGACCGATTATGTGTGTCCAACAACCTTGAAATAATCAAATCATGCAAAAAATAATACGATTGGCCCTCATGAGCTTTGCTCTTCTAGGAATATTTTCATGTCAATCACAGCAAAAACCGTTCATCAAAAAAATAGACAAGGCAACGGTCAAGGCCAAAGTGATTGGGGAAGATGTGCAATTGGTGGATGTAAGGACGCCCATGGAATACAATCAGGGGCATATTGACGATGCGGTCAATTTTAACATCAATGATGAAGGTTTCCTCAACCAAATTGAAACATTGGATAAGAACAAACCTGTTTACCTGTATTGCAAAATGGGAGGGAGGAGCAATCGTGCTGCCGAACTTCTAAAAAGCAAGGGATTTACACAGATTTTTGATTACACAGGGGGCTATACGGATTGGAGCTCCAAGGACTAGGTTACATTCCAAAGTATTTTTTCTTATGTAACCCGCGTTACTGAACAGCCAAAGTATCCTGTTTACTTTAGTGGCATTAAAACTACAAGTAAAATGTCGATATTAAGTTTTTTGTTCAAGGAACAAAACCTTCCAGATACCATAAAGATCTTGGACAGGGAGGAGTATAAAAAAGCCATTTCCAATGGTAAAGTACAGTTGGTGGATGTGCGCACCCGGGCCGAGTTTGTGTCGGGCCACATTAAAGGAGCAAGCAACATTGATTTTTTCCAAGGATCTGCTTTTGAGTCCGCTTTTTTAAAAATGAAGAAAGACAAGCCCATTTATCTCTATTGCCAATCCGGAAATAGAAGTCAAAAAGCAGCCAGAAAATTGGTGGAAATGGGATTTGCTGAGGTGTACGACCTTCGTGGCGGGTACAGAACATGGAGCTATTGATCCTGTAAATCAAAAAGAAAAAAACCACTTTCCAACAAAGTATTGGAAATGGAAGGTATACAAAGTGTGATTGTGGAAAAGGAAAGCGCATCGGTTAGCTTTGAACAACAAGGCGACGATGGCGCTTCCTTTGTTAAACAGACCCTGTGTCAAATGGGTTATCCTATAGTTGATGACGAAAACGGAATGCTTCTAAAAGCAAAATCTTTTGTAAGTTGTACCAACGGAAAAATGCGGCAACAATGAAATACGTTACCATTTCTTTACTAGCTATTCTATTTCTTACTTCTTGCAAACAGCGCCCGAAGGAATCTGAAGCTACGCAATCCGCAAAACCCGATTACACAAAAATAGGAATGAGGTATGCCCAAGAAACCCAAAAGGTATTGGGCAAAAACCTAAAAGCTACCATTCAGGATAAAGGCGTTGCAGAGGCGGTTGTTTTTTGTAATGAGCGCGCTTATCCGTTGACCGACAGTATGGCGACCCATTACCAAGCAAAAATTAAGCGGGTATCGGACAAGACCCGAAATCCCATGAACAAGGCCAACGCCACGGAAATGGAACATATCAACACGTTTAAAAAGCAAATTGCTTTAGGAGATTCCATTGCACCTATTGTGCAGGAAAAAGATGGACAGGTGCATTTTTACTATCCCATTGTCACAAATGCCTTATGTTTGAACTGCCACGGGACCCCAAACCAAAATATCACACCTAAAGTAGTGGAGCACTTATCCGGGTTATACCCAGAAGATCAGGCAACAGGATACGGTATTGATGAGGTTCGCGGTATTTGGAGCATTGTGTTTGATGCTTCGGAAAACCCTGAATAAATTTGAAGGCCTATTTTTCTGGTTTTTTGAAACCGTAGACCAACTGTCCCCAAAATCCCTTCGGAAGTTTTTCATCCCCAGGAAAGCCCAGCTCAATTTTACCGCCACTTTCTGGAACATAGTTGGTGTGGAAAATATAATCCCAAAGACTGAGACTTATCCCATAATTCATTCCATACCGATGTCCTTCTGGTAGATTGTATGCATGATGGTACAGATGCATCACCGGATTGTTCAAGACATACTTTAAAGGGCCCCATGTCAGTTTTAGGTTCGCATGGTTAAAATGCCCAATGGCAATGGCTGCAAAATGGACAATATAGGCTTGTTCGGGTTCAAATCCACCCAAAATCATAACGCCCAAGGTCTTTAAGGGTTTGTATAGAATGTTTTCCATCCAATGGAACCTTAAATGTGCGGCAAACCCCATTTCCTTTACACTGTGGTGGACTTTATGAAACTCCCAAAAGGCAGGAACCCTGTGCAGGAGTACATGGGTGAACCACTGTACAAAATCGAGAATAATGAAGAAAACCAACAGTTGTACCCATTGGGGCCAGAGGGTCACATCCACTATGGACAAACTTTGGGAGGTGATGCCCAAATCTGCCAAAAGCACTTCCAGCACTTTGTAAACACCACTTATAATGATGGCAAAAATGAAGAAGTTGAAGAACATATAAAAGGCATCCAGCCAAAAGTCCTTTCTGAAAATGGACTGCTCCTTTCGCCACGGAAAGAGAATTTCCAAGCTCCAAACCAAGAGCGAAATGCCGATCAGTCCCCAAAAATAATTGGTGTACCAAGGCACATCAAACACAATGGATTTCCATGTCCACCGCACCATGCCCAAAAAACCGTTTACAAATGCATCAACATATTCCATTGTGATTATTTTAGTTCATACCATTCAACATGCTCCAAGTTTTGCCGCCGACCTTTTGCAGTAGGGGCATAATTTTTGGACAAATAGGTTAAAATCAATTCTTCATTGGCACCCAAATCCCAAAGATTTTGGGTTTCCTGCATCCATGTTATGGTGGCTTTCCATCCTTCCCGGCTCATCCGGTTCTGGGTGACCAACTTAGCGGAATGGCAACTGGTACAATTTTGGATGGTGGCCTCCATACCCTCATCATCAATAAATCCGGTAGCGACATGAATGCCGTTTTCCACTTTGTCGTAATTTTCGTTGGAATCTTCCACTGGAACTTCCTCAATATTGGGTTTTGGTTTTCGGTTCGCCCAATAGTACAATCCCCCAAAAAGTACCAAAATCAAGATTAAAAAGGAAAGAAGGAATTTGGAAAACGCACTGACCTGTTTTTGAAATTTGTCCTTCATGCTAAACTATTTTGATTGCTATCCGGTGGCAGGCATTATTGAGGTAGCCTTTGGGGTTCCATCCGGGCAATACCATGGGTTGACTTTTTCCATTGGAGTCGGTAGCCCTGGCCCAAACCTCATAATATCCTTTTTGAGGGAAAGATACGGTTGCCTTAAAATGTTGCCAAGCCAAACGATTTGCTGGCTTTTCTAGGGTGCAATTGTGCCACGTACTACCAAAATCGATGGAATATTCCATTTTTGAAACTTCCAGTTCCCCGGCCCAGGCATGTCCGTTAATGTGCAATACTTGCCCCTCTTTGACCAATGCCCCGCTTTTTGGGTAGGTAATCAAGGATTTCACGGGCATGGATTCAATGATGCACATGTTGGAATCTTCAACTTCACTGCCCGGTGCCACCGTTTCGCAGGGCACACGATACGAAGTGCCACCCATTTTTTCGCCATCATGCACCTTGTTCCGTACACTGATCTGATTGATCCATTTTCCAGAGGTGGAAGCGGGCCATCCCCCACAGACCAATCGCAATGGATAGCCATGGGCCAATGGGATATCCTCTCCGTTCATGGAAAAGGCGAGCAAGGTTTCATCCTGTAGGGCCTTGTCCATGGGAACTCCTCTGGAAATCGGTTCCTTATTCGGGTCACCGCTTAAGTGCGTATCGGCGGCATGGTAGCCAATATAGACTGCATCGGATTTGATTCCTGCATCCTCAAGAACATCACGAAGTCGCACCCCGGTCCATTCTGCGCAAGAAACCGCACCCACGGTCCATTGGTTTCCCTTTGCAGGCGGATTGAACTCACTACGTCCATTTCCGCCACATTCCAAGGTCAATCGATAGGTATGATGCGGGAATTTGCTTTTGAGGTCGGCCAGGGAATAGGTTTTTTTGTTTTTGACGGATTCGCCATCCAAAGTCAATGTCCATGTTGAAACATCAATATTTTCAGGGATTTTCCCATTATTGCGAATGAACATGTATTTATTTGGGGTGATTTTGTCGTTCAGCAAATGGGCTTGGGCCTCCATATTCCAAGGTTTGTTGTTGAGAACAACCATTTCCCTGTCTTTGTTGAATAGTTTAAAGGGATCGGGATCTTGTAGACCCAAAGGTTGATATCCTCTCGGCATTTGATGGCCATAAACAATTTCCACGCCCAAGATACTGGCCATGGCCGCTAAGGATACCCCATAAGTAAATTGCCTTCTGTCCATAAAATTCAAGATTAAAAGTATCGTAAAAATAAGTAAAGCTATGTAACTCAAGTTACCAAAAGGTTCATGGGCTTATTGTAGCTTTAAGGGTGAAATTAGAGAATTGACAAAAATTGGTATTGGTCTGTGTTATCTGCATTGTGTTGATCACCATACCCGTTCCATTGATAGAAAAGATAAACGTATAATTATGAAAAAAAACATGGGCGGCATGGACCGCGTAGTACGATTGCTTATTGCTCTAGCAGTGATTGCCCTGTATTATTTTGGGGTGATCTCTGGAACCTTGGCCACAATAGCATTGATATTGGCGGCCATATTCGCAATAACAAGTTTAGTTAGTTTTTGTCCTTTGTACACCCTATTTGGGATTAATACATGCAAGGTCAAGAATTAGGTTTTTTAGTTGGTTGATGTTTGAAGCCGCTCCCAAAGAGCGGCTTTTTTTGTTTTTTAAATGTGAAGAGTCAAGTGTGGGGTCGTGAAAATTAGAGGGCTAGTTGTCTTTTTTATGAGAATTATCATATTCTGGCTATTCCACAGCCACTAAATTTGACGCAAACTTAAAACCAATACATTGTGAAATCGTTAGTAAATGTTCCATTGGTATCATGGGAGAATGGCATCTGGATGATAGGTGTGTTCGCTCTTGTGGTCATTGTTCTTGTCATTGCGGTTTTGGCTCTGATGAACAGTGGAAAAAAATAAGATTTTTCCAAATCTGTTTTTGTCATCACAACAAACAAAAGCTTGTTTGTTGATGAGACAGTTAGATTAGACTTCCACCCCCTTTTTTGTAATGTGACCCAGGTCACTTTATATCTGAAAACCTAAAGGTAACTTTGGGTAAAATGATATAAAATGGCCAAAATAGTCGTCCTTGGAGCTGGTATAGCTGGTCATGTGGCTGCATCCCATCTCAGAAGAAAGCTCTCCAAAGAGCATGAAGTAGTGGTGGTGTCACCCAACAGTAACTACCAATGGATCCCCTCCAATATCTGGGTGGGAATCGGGAGAATGAAACCGAAGGACATCCTGTTCCCATTGGCTCCTTTGTATGCCAAAAAGCACATCGATTACAAACAGGCCAAGGCCGTCAGTTTTCATCCCGAAGGAGACCAAGAAGAGGTAAAACCCTACGTACTTGCAGAATATGTTGCCGGAGATGAAAAAGAAACCCAAGAAAAGGTGACCTACGATTACCTGATCAATGCCACTGGCCCAAAACTCAACTTCGAGGCCACCGAAGGGCTATCGCCCGGAAAAAACAAAGCCCATTCCGTCTGTACCTACACCCATGCCGATGAAGCATGGACCGCGCTGAATGACCTTATCCAACAAATGAAACAGGGAAAAAGGGCCAAAATATTGATCGGGACCGGGCATGCGAAATCAACCTGTCAGGGTGCCGCTTTCGAATACATCCTGAACGTGGAACAAGAATTGCGTCGGTACAAAGTAAGAGATATGGCCGAGGTCACTTGGATTTCCAACGAATACCATCTCGGGGATTTTGGCATGGACGGTATGTTGTTGAGTTATGGCAGCAATATTATGAAATCCAGTGAAATGGTGGAAATGGTTTTCGAAGACCGTGGCATTTCATGGATTTTGGGAGCCGGCGTCCATAAAGTGGAAGATGGGGTGGCCCATTATGAAAATCTTGAAGGGGAACAAAAACAGGCATCTTTTGATTTTGCCATGTTGATTCCTTCCTTTTCAAGTCATGGTTTTAAGGCTTACAACAAAACGGGGGACGATATCACGGACAAACTCTTTAGGGGATTCATGATCGTGGACGCAGACTACACACCCAAACCTTATGAAGAGTGGAGCGTTCAGGATTGGCCCGAAACCTATCAAAACCCTTCCTATCCCAACATTTTTGCACCCGGAATCGCCTTTGCACCGCCGCACAGTATTTCCAAACCCAGAAAGAGCAAAAACGGCACCGATATTTCACCCGCCCCTCCAAGAACGGGAATGCCATCGGGTATCACCGCAAAATTGGTGGCCGACAACATCATCGAAATGATCAAACATTCAGACAATGAGTTGCACCATAAAGGATCCATGGGGAATATGGGAGCTGCATGCATAGCATCGGCAGGGTTCGGGATGACGAAGGGTAGCGGCATCAGCATTACTACCTATCCCATTGTGCCCGATTTTAAGAAATATCCAGATACGCACGGCAGAAAATTGGGTAAAACCTTTGGTACCATTGGCCTTGCTGGACATTGGCTGAAGTTGGCCCTTCACCACGCATTCCTTTACAAAGCAAAAATGAAACCCTTTTGGTGGTTAATCCCAGAATAGACAGTTATGACACGAAGAATATCCAAATACAAACGATTTATGATGATGAACCCCATCATCCAGTTCTTTAAGTTCATCTATTTGAGCATTAAAGTTTTGATTGTGGTGGCTGGAGGGCACGGGGGAACCCGGAACGCATAAACCCCGTTCTCCTTATTGAACTTGCCTCAATATGACCCATTTCTTTGGTTACAGGGGCATGTTGAGGTTCATTTTTTTAGGGAAACAGGACATTTTTCTCGGTAACCAAGGTTACTGTGCAGGCGAATTGCCAAATTTAATTTTGCTTCAAATTATTTAAATACATGAAACGAATAATTACATTGACAATACTCATTTGGATCCAGGGACAACTATTTGCCCAAGACCCTGTCAAGATTTCTATGGAAGAAGTATTGACAAAGGTGCAAGAGTCCAATGCCAGCATCAAGGTGTCCGAACAGGAGGCCAAAATGGCAAAATACGATTATAGGTTCTCCAATTCCATCTTTTTGCCACAGATTGCTGTGTCGCATACAGGAATGGCGACTACAAATCCTTTGATGGCTTTCGGTTCCAAACTCAACCAAGAGATTTTGACCCAGGCAGATTTTAACCCTGCCTTGTTGAACGATCCCGATCAGATCGAGAACTACGCCACCGTAGTTTCGGTGGAACAACCCTTGATCAACTTGGATGGGTTTTATCAGCGCAAAGCCGCCAAGACCACGATGGAGGCCAAAGAGCTTCAGGCCATGCGCACCCGCGATTATCTGGATTTTGAAGCCCAAAAGGCCTATGGGCAATTACAATTGGCACATAGAGCCGTAAGTGTATTTCAGAAAGCTTACGATGCAGCAAATGCAAACTTGAACATGGCACAGAACAGCTTCGACCAAGGCTTGCTTCAAAAAGCAGATTTGTTGGAAGTGAAGGTACGGGTCACCGAGGTCTCCGATCAATTGAAGACAGCCAAAAGCAATGTGAAAAATGCATCGGACTATTTGGCCTTTTTAATGAACGAACAAGGAGATGTGGTCTATGAACCCTCCGAAGAATTGGTGCCTGATAATTTGGGCGAATCAGTGGACGTTTCACTGGAAAACAGGGCCGATGTAAAAGCCATGGATTTGGTATCCGAAGCCTACAAGGCCAACATGAAGGCCGACAACATGACCTTTTTACCAAGGCTGAATGCCTTTGCCAGCTACGAAATGTACGACGACCAAATTTTTCAGGCCGATGCCAAAGGATACATTATTGGGGCAAGTTTGAGCTGGGATGTTTTTAAAGGATCCCAACGCTTTGCCAAAGCAGGAAAGAGCAAAACAAATTATGAAAAAGCGAAACAGGAATACGAGCAGTACGTCGCCAAAAGTACTATGGAGCTACAACGCACCAAGCGGATGGTCGAGGATGCCGCGAGCAGGCTCCAGACCTCAAAATTGGCTATGGAGCAATCCGAAGAATCATTGAGGATCCGTACCAACAGATTCAAGGAAGGTTTAGAAAAAACAACGGATCTATTGATGGCGGAAGCCAACTATGCCGAAAAACAATTGGTCTATTATCAAACCATTTTTGAATACAATCAAGCACAATCCTTATTAACATTTTTAACCAAAGAATAATTGCAACATGAAAAACACTACGATATATAAAAGCTTCACTTTAATTCTTGCATTGGGATTGACCCTTGCAGGGTGTGGGAGTGATAAAAAACAAGCCGCAACGACCTCAGAGGCGGTAAAGGTAACCGTTGCCGATGTGGACACTGGCGATAGTTCCACCATTTTGGCCGGAAGTGGTCAAATACAAGCGGTGAACAGTGCCACCTTGAGTACCCGAATGATGGGTCATGTGGAATCCCTTCCTGTGAAAATAGGTCAAAAAGTAAACAAGGGAGATCTATTGATTTCCATCAACAATGTGGACCTGCGTGCCAAAAAAGCACAGGTGGAGGCATCCATTACGGAGGCAACGGTGGCTTTCAACAATGCCAAGAAAGATTATGAAAGGTTCCAAAATCTTTTTAACGAGAACAGTGCTTCACAAAAGGAATTGGACGATATGACGGCCCACTACGAAATGGCCAAAGCCAGATTGGAAGCCGCAAACCAAATGAAGAATGAGGTTAACTCCCAGTTTGCTTATGCCAACATCAGGGCTCCATTTAGCGGGGTGGTCACCAATACCTACATTGACAAGGGCGACATGGCCAACCCTGGTGTTCCGTTGGTATCCATTGAATCAGCTGGAGGAGGTTTTGAAGTAGTTGCGAAGGTTTCAGAGAATAATATTTCCGGTATAAAAGTGGGAACCAATGCTCAAATACTTGTGAAAACTTTGGATACTGCGCTTACAGGTAAAGTGTCCGAGTTAAGTGCATCGGCCCAAAATACGGGAGGGCAATATTTGATGAAGGTTTTAATTGACAAAACGGAAGCCAAGATTTTGTCAGGTATGTATGCAACCGTTAGGCTGGAGGCGGAAAATGAGAGCAACGGAAAAACAGTTGTTACGGTTCCGTCCAAAGCCTTGGTGCATAAAGGACAGTTGACAGGCGTATACACCTTGGGTCAGGATAATGTGGCCTTATTGCGCTGGTTGCGACTGGGCGACAGCTACGGTGATGAAGTGGAAGTGTTGTCGGGCTTGTCCAAAGGAGATCAATATATCGTCTCGGCCGAAGGAAAGTTGTACAACGGAGCCAAAGTAAGCATTCAATAACCCAAAAACGCTAACAATGAAAGACGGACTTGCAGGTAGAATTGCCAAAGGGTTTATCAGCTCCAAGCTAACGGTGCTCTTAATGATCGTGTTTATGGTCATTGGGGTGTACAGTTCCTTCCTAATACCAAGGGAAGAGGAGCCCCAGATAGACGTGCCCATGGCAGATATTTTTGTAGGGTATCCCGGGGCCAGCCCCACCGAGGTGGAATCCAGGATCACAAAACCGCTGGAAAAAATTATATCGAACATTAAAGGCGTAGAATACGTGTACACCACTTCCATGCAAGAGCAGGGAATGGCCATTGTACAGTTCTACGTGGGAGAAGATATCGAAAGGTCTTTGGTACGCTTGTACGACGAGATCAACAAGCACATGGACCAAATGCCGGCTGGGGTTACCATGCCTTTGGTAAAAACCCGTGCCATTGATGATGTGCCCATGCTGGCCCTTACACTTTGGAGCGAGGAGTACGATGATTTTCAGCTAAGGCAGATCTCAGGAGAGCTCATCAACGAGATTGAAAAAGTAAATGGCGTTTCCATCACCAAAAAGATAGGAGGACGCAGTCCCCAGCTTCGTGTGGTGGTGGACAAGGATAAAATGGCCGAATCTGGCATTGATATGTTGGCCGTGGCCCAAATGATCAAGGCCAACAACCAGCAAATGGATGCCGGTAATTTCCTTGCCAACGATACGGAATTCCACATCAGCACAGGAAACTTTTTAAAAACCAAGGAAGACCTTGAAAACCTGATTGTAGGCACCAAACAAGGTCAACCCATCTATCTAAAGCAGATATCAAAGGTATTGGATGGCCCAGAACTGCCTAAAAACTATGTTTCCCTTGGATTTGGGGCTGCAAGTGAAAAGGCAGAGACCTATAAATCAGAATATCCTGCGGTCACCATTTCCATTGCCAAGCGCAAAGGTGCAGATGCGATGAAGATTGCCGATGTGGTGTTGGAGAAAGTGGATCATTTAAAAACAACCCTGATTCCAGATGAGGTAAAGGTTGAGGTGACCCGAAACTATGGACAGACTGCATCGCAAAAAGTATCGGAATTGTTGATGCACTTGATCGGTGCCATCATTGCCGTGACCTTTGTGGTCATGTTGGCCATGGGATGGCGAGGTGGACTTGTGGTGTTCCTATCGGTGCCCATTACCTTCGCATTGACTTTGCTCAGCTATTACATGCTGGATTACACCCTAAACCGAATTACTTTGTTTGCCTTGGTGTTTGTAACAGGTATTGTGGTGGACGACTCCATTATTATTGCGGAGAACATGCACCGTCACTTTAAAATGAAACGGTTGCCGTTCAAGGATGCTGCGATCTATGCCATCAATGAGGTAGGGAACCCGACCATTTTGGCCACGTTTACGGTAATTGCATCCGTGTTGCCCATGGCCTTTGTATCTGGGTTGATGGGGCCTTATATGTCACCCATGCCCATTGGAGCTTCCATTGCGATGTTGCTATCATTGTTCGTGGCGTTGACGATAACCCCGTATTTGGGCTACATCTTCTTAAGAGAAAAAGACAAAAAGAAGAAAAAGGAAAAAGCCCCTGTTGAAATACAGGACACCTTCATTTACAAAGCCTATTCGCGCTTTGAAAGCCCTTTGATCGAGAGTAGGAAAAAAAGATGGATGTTCTTGGGCATTACCTTCTTCTTGCTGCTTGCCTCCATTGGAATGTTCTTTACCAAATCGGTAGCCGTAAAAATGCTTCCTTTTGATAACAAGAACGAGTTCCAGGTAGTGATAGACCTTCCCGAAGGAACGACCTTGGAAAGGACATCAGCGGTAACCAAAGAAATTGGAGCATATCTGTCCACTCGTCCCGAAGTGGTCAACTATCAAACCTATGTGGGGACATCTGCCCCAATTACATTTAATGGTTTGGTAAGGCATTACGATTTACGAGGTGGTAGCAATATGGCCGATATTCAGGTGAATCTTGTTGATAAGCACGATAGAAGCGAACAGAGCCACGATATTGCCAAATTGCTCAGACCAAGAATTCAGGAATTGGGCAAAAAATACGATGCGAACATCAAAATTGTTGAGGTGCCGCCTGGACCTCCTGTGCTCTCCACCATTGTGGCCGAAGTGTACGGACCCGATTATGATAAACAGATTGCATTGGCCGATAAGGTAAAAGGTATTTTGAACAATACCACCGATGTTGTGGATGTGGACTGGATGGTCGAGGATGATCAAGTCGAGTATGATTTTGTGATCGACAAAGAAAAAGCGATGCTTTATGGCATTACTCCGCAACAAATTGTACAGGTGATGGTCATGGCTTTTCGTGAACAACCCGTATCACACATTTATCGGGAAGATGCCTTTGATCAAATAGGAATTGTTCTATCGATCAGTGAAAAGGACAAATCATCCTTGGATGAAATCAAACAATTAAAAATAGCATCGCAACAGGGTGATATGATTTCTATCGGCGAATTGGTTTCCGTAAAAGAAGGAATCAAGGCGAAGAGCATCTACAGGAAAAACCAAAAAAGGGTCGTGTATGTGATGTCTGATATGGCAGGGGAATTGGAAAGTCCCGTGTATGCGATTTTGGGGATGACGGACAAGTTGAACCAATTGGAGCTTCCACAGGGATATTCCATTAACGAACTCTATATGGAACAGCCCCAGTTTGAAGATGATTACACCGTAAAATGGGATGGGGAATGGCAGATAACCCTTGAGGTGTTCCGCGATTTGGGAATCGCATTTCTGGGTGTGATCGTGATCATTTATATGCTTATCGTGGGGTGGTTCCAAAACTTTAAGGCACCTATGGTGATGATGGTGGCCATACCGCTTTCATTGATCGGTATTGTGCTCGGACACTGGTTGCTCGGTGCATTCTTTACAGCAACCTCCTTTATCGGTATGATTGCCCTTGCGGGCATCATGGTGCGGAACTCGGTGTTACTGATTGACTTCGTCAATTTGAGATTGGATGACGGGATTCCCTTGAAACAAGCCGTGATAGAAGCGGGCGCAGTACGTACCACACCAATTTTATTGACAGCGGGGACCGTTGTTATTGGAGCCTTTGTGATTTTGTTCGACCCCATTTTCCAGGGATTGGCCATTTCACTGATGGGAGGAACCATAGTGTCCACTGTTTTGACGCTATTGGTAGTGCCATTGGTGTATTACTTGATAGAACGAAAAAATTACAAATAAGATGAAACCGAGATGGCTAAAATAATCTTTAGGCACACAGTGCAATGATTCCTTTAGTCGTCAAAGGTTCCATGTGACCATTGAAAAAAACCTGCCTGCCGTAGGCACGGCAATAAAAATAAGCACATGAAAATGATCATTGTTACCACGGTAGAAGAATATAAGAGCGAGGTTTTTAAACTATTTAAAAAGGCCGGCGTGGAAAGTTTTAGTGAATCCGATATTGATGGGTACAAAAGTGCAGCGCCGTTGATGTACACCAGCAGCTGGTTCCCAAGTGAAAAGGGTGGGGCGGCATCCAACATGTTTTTCTCTTTCACCCAAGAGGAAAAAGTAACTGAATTGTTCAAATTAATAAAGCAATTCAATACCGAAAGTGAAACCACCAACCCCATTAGAGCGGTAGAGATACCCATAGAAAGAACTGTTTAAAAAACATTAAAATGAAAAATAGAATTGTAAGAGGCGTAGCAGGAACGTTTATATTGATAAGTCTGATTTTGGCCATTTATGTAAGTCAAAATTGGCTTTGGTTTACTGCATTTGTAGGGGCTAATCTGCTTCAGTCATCCTTGACCAAATGGTGTTTGCTGGAAGATATTTTGAAGAAATTCGGAGTACAAGATTCCGATAAGAACAGTTGCTGATATCCCATAAGTTTGTTATTTAAGGCATTTTCGTGATCTTTGTTCAAAATCTCACGGAAATGCTTTATCAACCTTGGCCTTGGTATGTATCAGGCCCGCTCATTGCCCTGATCATGGCTTTATTGATTCTTATGGGCAAACGTTTTGGAATGTCTTCCAACTTGGAAACTTTTTGTTCCATTGGTGGTGCAGGAAAGTTTTCGGATTACTTCAAAATAGATGTAAAATCCAATCGATGGAACCTTTTGGTTGTCCTTGGCGCTGTCCTTGGGGGATTCTTGGGCGCGCATTGGCTCTCTCCAAATCCGGCTGTGAACATATCGGATAAAACCGTTTCAAAACTGCAAGAACTCGGGTTTGATAGTGCTGGTACAGCCTATTTGCCCACGGAACTTTTTAGTATGGAATCCCTTGCCGACCCTAAAGTGTGGATCATCCTTTTGGTAGCTGGCTTTTTGGTGGGCTTCGGTACTCGTTATGCGGGAGGTTGTACCTCTGGGCACGCTATTTCTGGTCTAAGTAACCTTCAACGACCTTCACTTATAGCAGTAATCGGATTTTTTATCGGAGGACTGATCATGGTTCACTTGTTGTTCCCCTTAATTTTTGCATCATGAAGAGTTTGGCATATATTATCATAGGTACATTTTTAGGAGTAGTGCTTTACAAGTCCGAAGCGGCTTCGTGGTTCAGGATTTATGAAATGTTCCAGTTCGATTCGTTCCACATGTATGGGATCATTGGCTCTGCTTTGGCAGTTGGGGTCGTTTTGGTACAATGGATCAAGAAATCCAAGGTAAAATCCTTTTCGGGAGAAACAATTACTATACTGGACAAAGAAAAATCAATTGCCAGATACATTTTGGGCGGAACACTCTTTGGATTGGGGTGGGCCTTGGCCGGTGCTTGTCCCGGGCCTATCTATATTTTGGTGGGAGCTGGCTATTGGCCCATAGTCATTGTTTTGGTTGGAGCGTTAATGGGAGCCTTTGCGTATGGCGTTTTAAGGAGCAAATTACCCCATTAAGGTTGACTTGACGGGATATTTGGGCAAAACATCGATCATGAATGGTTTGTTGGTGTCTAGCTTATAGCTTTGTCTGTCCCAAAACTTACGTAATTGTTCCTACATGAAACTTACCACGTTTATCATAGACGACGATTTGGTGTCGCAATTTGCGACCCGGTACTGCATTCAGCAAACCCATGGCAATTTTGATATTGTCACCTGTTCCAGTGGGGAAGAGGGGATACAAGCCTGTTTTAGTTCAGTTGAAGAACACGATAGACTTCCAGATATTATCTTTTTAGATCTTGTTATGGACGGGATGAATGGTTGGGATTTTCTTGAAAATCTTCGAAATTTATTCAAAGGGCATAAGCTACCAAGCGTTTATGTACTTTCGGCCTTTACCAACGCCAAAGACCGCACTATAGCCAAGAAGAACGAATTGATTTCTGGTTATGTGGACAAGCCCTTGTCACGTTCCTATTTGGAAAAAATACTAAAAGAAGAAGAGAAAAAACGCGCTTAGCGTCACCTCTCCAATGGCTTAAAAGGAAATCACCCTAAATTGATCTCCTTGGTTGCATAAAGTTTTTAAAAAAACCTATTTTTGCAGTCCATTTTTAGGAATGGCCCCGTAGTTCAATGGATAGAATAGAAGTTTCCTAAACTTTAGATGCAAGTTCGATTCTTGCCGGGGCTACTTTTTCAACTTTCAACCGATTCTTCTGAACGGTAAAATCAACTTTTTAAGGATTCCAATGGCCTCGGAAAGATTTCAAAATGGTCAGGGATTAAGCTTTTTGATTTTTGACAAAAACCTTTCCTTGTAACTTTTCCCTATTGAAAGTTCTTTTCCACCGATTTCTACAGAATCGATACCGTAGTTATTGATTTTTTCCAATGAAATGATGTACGACTTGTGGATCCGGGCGAACTTGTGGTAGGGCAATATTTTTTGCAGCTGCGAAAGTCTTTCGTAAACCACCAAGATTTTATCCTCTTTCAAATGAATCTTTACGTAATTGCTCAGCCCCTCGATCATAACAATTTCATCGTATTTAACCTTTACATTTTTTCTGCCCGATTTGAAATACGTATAAGGCTGTTCAACCATACCGCTCCCCTTGCCCAGTCTATGTTCTGCTTCAATCTTCTTTTTGACCTTGTTTATTGCTTTTAAAAAGCGTTCAAATGAATAGGGTTTCAATAAATAGTCAGCCACACTTAGTTCAAAACCTTCAACGGCAAATTCCCTGTAGGCGGTAGTTATAATGGTCTCAGGTATCTTTTCCAAAGTCTTTAAAAAGCTCAAACCTGAAAGCTTGGGCATTTCAATATCCAGGAAGATGATATCCACATCGTTGTTTTCGAGCACTTCAAGAGCTTCAATGGCATTGTCACAGACTCCGAACAGGACAAGACCGGGCGTATCATCCAAATACCCTCTAATAATATTCTGCGCTATGGGCTCATCATCAATTATCAAACACTTAAGCATGGCCTATGGGTTAAGATTAATTTCCATTCTCACGGTAAATGTGTCCTCTTTCTTCTCTATTTCAAGATGATGCCTTTTTTCATATAACAATTCCAATCTCCTTTTTATGTTCATCAGGCCCAAACCATCTTTATCCTTATTCTCCGAATCAGATGGGACACTATTGGAAATATGAAACCTTAGGACATTCTCTTGGGCGGAGAGACTTATGTTTATCCAGCCTTTTTTCACCTCATTATGTATCCCGTGCTTAAAGGCATTTTCAACCAAGGGAATCAAAAGCAGGGGCGGTATTTGCATTTTTTTTGGGTCACCCTCAACTATGAAAGAAATATCCAAACGTTTTCCAAAACGCTCTTTTTCCAAGGAAATAATGTCTTTTATGAGCTGGATTTCCTTCACAAGTGCCACCTCGCCCATGCCTGACTCATATAGGGTGTAGCTCAAAATATCGGATAATTTTAGAATTAGGCCAGGTGTTTTTTTCGACCTTTCAAGGGCCAAGCCGTAAACACTGTTCAAGGTATTGAACAAAAAATGGGGATTGATCTGTGATTTCAAAAATTTAAGTTCCGCCTGTCTTTTTTCTTCTTTGAGCATTTCTGTTTCTTTCCGCTGCCTGAACCAGTTAAAAAATAGCTTGAAACCGGTTGTGAAAGCGACAGGGGACACAATTATCAGTGCATTTTGAACCAGTCTGGGCAAGTCATAGACCTTATCTTGAGTAACATCGACCCACTGCGGAAAATAATTTGGATATCCCCAATACAACACAAAATATCGGTGTGCAATGGATGCAAGTGCTATGACCAAGACCAACACGGCAAAATAATTCAAAATTTTATTGCGATAAAGGATTTTTGGAATCAGGATAAACCAGTTTACGTAGACGGCAACCAATCTAGAGGGCAAAAAAAGTAACTCAAAAATAATGGCCTCTTTCAAAGACTGTCGATATCCCCACTCGGAAACCGCAAAAGCGAGCATGATCACAACCCAAAATAGGATATGGTATACAATATATTTCCAGTTCACTCCCATCATGATAAGATGCTAAACTTAAGCCTTTTTATGTCCCTCCATTTAACTTTTATGTAAATGCCCATATAAATTATCCAAAATGCTTTACATAAAGAAGTATTGGGTATGCATAAAATACCCTTGAACATACGTAATACCCTAATCCCACTTCCATTATCCCGTTAGATTTACGGTACTTACACTAACAGAATTAAGAAATGAAAAGATTCATTTTACAATGTAGCCTCTTAGTATTGGGCATGGTCACGGGCTTTGCACAAAACAATATTGAACGGCACAATGCCAGTCTCATAGCATTTACGGTTCCTGAAAAGGATTTGATCCCGGAAAGTATTGCATACGACCCGGTGAAAGAGAATTTTTTTATGGGAA
Organism: Allomuricauda sp. CP2A; assembly: GCF_001683915.1. GTDB lineage: Bacteria > Bacteroidota > Bacteroidia > Flavobacteriales > Flavobacteriaceae > Flagellimonas. The sequence continues at coordinate 36,737 of NZ_LXTT01000045.1, forward strand.
GTACCCGAAAAGGTAAGATTGTAAAGTTGCACAAAAATGGAAAGGCCAGTGATTTTATAACCGCTGATGCGCACGGATTGTGGATGGTCATCGGAATAAAAATAGATGTGGAGCGCAGGATACTTTGGGTGTGCAGCTCTGGCGGGGATAATTTGGAGGGCTATGATTTAAAGGATGATGAGGAGGGACGCCCTGCCGGGGTTTTCAAGTTTGATTTGGATTCTGGCACGCTGCTTCAAAAATATATCTATGATCAACCAGGGGAAGTTCATTTTTTCAATGATATCACTGTTGCCTTAAACGGCGATGTCTATGTGACCCATATGTTTCAGGACCATGCCGTGTACCGGATAAAAAATGGAAGCGACAAAATGGAAAAAGCCTACGTATCGGAATTGATAAAATATCCAAATGGCATTGCACTCTCAGAGAATAATGAAAAACTATATGTAGCCCACTCGGAAGGCATTGCCCTTGTAGATATGGACTCGGGTCAGATATCTGCTTTGGAAGTGCCCGAGGGGTTAAAAATATCGAGAAGGGAAAGTATTGATGGGCTATATTTTTATAAAAATTCGCTTGTAGGCGTGCAAACGGACATCAATACGGTAATCCGGTTATTTCTTGACGAAAGCGGGGAGAAAATCTTTTCGTCCGAGGCATTGGAAATAAATCACCCTATGATGGATACGCCAACAACTGGTGAATTGGTAAAGAATGATTTTTACTATATCGCAAATGCCCAATTTGGGAAATTCAATGAAAATGGGCTGCTCCCCATGGAGAAACTATACGAGCCAGTTGTGTTGAAAGTAAGTTTGGAGGATTAAAAAAAGCAGCTGTTTTTTCAACCAACGGTGTACTTCAATTCATAAAATATGGATAAAGTCAGTTACATAATTTTTACAGCTTTTCTTGTGATTGCAGTCTCATGCCTTGGCCCGAAGGAACGTCCGAACACAGAAAATGCTAGGGATTTTTTTGCAAAATTGGCAATGGATGGTGGTACTTGGGTACATAATCCCAGTGACACAACAATGGCATTTCATTCGTTCATTATGAAGTTTGAACGGCGGGAGGAAGACACTTTAACGGGAAAAATTATGGGTCGAACAAAAACGGGGGACACCATTCCATTTTGGCGTGTTGAAGAATATATTGATGTGGCGAAGGACTCCATCATTTTTATACAGCAAGGGCAACATGGCAACGCCAAGGGAACGTCCATTTTTCCCGACCCCATGACCCGGGAGTCAAATTTTAAAATGGTGTATTCAAACGGGCTTGCTCAAAATCATAAAGACACCCATGTTTTTATCAATGATTCCACCATGCTTACCCAAAGCAAAATATTCGACAATCAAACGCAAAAATGGATCGACCAACCAGATGTTATTTGGACATTTAAACACTGAACAATAGAAAAAACACAGTCATGAAAACTTCAGATAGGATATTAAAAAGTAGAAGAAACATTTTAAAGACTTCCACATTGGGATTATTGGGTTTGTCATTGCCCCAGTTGACCTTGGCCAGTGAGGGAACCCATGCCGGATTGTATTTGGACACTCCAACTGACAATATACCCAAACATTTTCCCAATATAGATCCGGAAGTCGTAATGGAAGTGGTGGGAAAATCACATTCTGATCTGGAACGCGTAAAAGAATTGGTGGATAAAAGACCGGAATTGGCAAGGTCGGTTTGGGAATGGCGCTTTGGTGATTTCGAATCGGCCATTGGAGCTGCTTCCCATGTAGGGCGGAGGGACATTGTTCAATACTTGACCAGCAAAGGAGCCAGACCTTCTATTTTTACCTTTGCCATGATGGGTGCCCACGATGTGGTAAAGTCAATGGTAGCGTTCTCGCCCGGCATCCAAAGAACCATGGGGCCACATGGCATACCTTTACTGGATCATGCCTACTATGGGGAAAGAATGAAAGATACCATGACCCAAAAGGAAATCGATAACCTAAAAGAAACCATCGATTTTTTAGAATCGTTGGGCGATGCGGCAGGAGAAAAATATTTGGAGGTGCTCCCGGAGGAGCAAACAAAGTATTTGGGGGTTTATAAATATGGTGAAGGAGCGGATGAAGGGTTTACCGTTCAAATAAACATGCGAAAGCTCTTGTCCTTGGCACCTATTGGCGGTTTTGGTGGGGCCCTATATAAATTGGCAGACAACAAATTCACGTATAACGGTGCGCCCTCAGTTATGGTTTCTTTTGAAGTTCAAAATAATAGCGTAAATTCTTTGACGGTCAATACCCCTGAAACACAGGTTACTGCATTAAAAATATAAACGATATGAACCTAAAAACTTTTTTCCGAATTGTCTTGGCAATTGTTGGGGGTGAAATAGCCCTTATCATATTCACAACAATTGCGCAGGAAGTACTTTTTGATGGGATCAGTTACAATTCTTCCACCCTAAGTGAAATTGTATTTGGCGGGCTGGCCACTTTTATAGCGGCCATTCTTGCAGGGGTTGTTGCGCGGTTGATTATCCGCAATAAGATCAATGCCGTGCCATTGGGCATTTCCATCCTTATTTCCTTGGAGATGACCTATCTGATTTTAAACGGCAAAACAGGGGACCCGGTTTGGTTTGATTGTATTGCCGGAGGGTCCTTGATTGTTGGAGTATGGCTTGGCTTTCATTATCCCAAATTTCTGTCCAAAAAAACAGGCGCCGCATCCACCAAAGAATCATCCCATTAGAACCAATAGGTCAATTTCAACAATATGCCACGGTTTTTGATGGCCAAGCTTTCCGGAAAATAATTCTCGGTATAAACAACAAAAAGGTCGGACATGGGCAAAAAGCGCCACTGAAACCGACTATTGATATTAAGGTTGTCAATTTGGGTGTTATACTGAAGAAATGTCGTCCAAAACATGGTATTGGAAAAGGATATTTCCGATGTCAATCCGAAAAGGTGCAGTTGTTCACTATCCAGATTTGACGGTAATTGAACATCATTAAAGTTATAGCGCAGATTAAAATTACCCCAAGGTTGAAACCGAATGTTGGTCTCAGCCTCAAAATAGAATCTGTTGCCACTATAAAAACTCCCGTACTCTGCACCCAAGCTTCCAGAGAATTGCTTTCTTGGATCAAGGCGACACCAAAAACCGACTCGATCGTATGAATAGTAACCCTTCGGAAAAGGAACACTGCCCACAATGAACGAGTCAAAAGGCAAATCATTTTTTTCGTTCACATAGCTCAATTCCAAGGCATTTTGATTCTTAAAATCAAAAAAATAATAGAAGCCCGCAAATGATGAGTTCAGTGATCCATCCGTATTCAAAAAGGCCCGTGAGGAGATACGGGGCCCATGGAGATTGTATTTTGAAGTCGTTTGGGCGGGAAGAAAATTATAGACAAAGAGGTGGGACAGTTGATAGTAACCCAACTTCACAAAAATTTCATTCTGGGCATCAAAGTTGTTCAACCTTGGCACAAAACCCACATCTGTGATATAATTTTCACCGACCTTGTCCCCCGATAATCGGGTCAATATATTTTTATTGTTGAACCTCACGGTTGCGGTATAGTACTGTTCTTCATCGAATTCACCCGGATTAATGGATTTATGGATTCCCATATTTGCGCTCCATTTGCCCGTTTGATCCAAAAAATTATACTCCATTGCCACAACCCTATTATAAGCGGCTTGGGTAGAATCAGAAGTTTGGGTTGTACGCTGCCGATTAACAATCAACGCATCCAAAGTTGATCTTTTGCCAATGCGTTGTGAGAGTGAAGAAACAAAATAGTTCTGGGCATTTACCTCATCTGTTTTCCCGGTTTGGACATCCATTACACCCACCCTCAGTTTCTCTGATAGATTTCCAGATATCCTTGCCCCATATTGAATGGGAATGGGCTGCCCATTGGCAAGTCCGATCCTTCTTGAAAAGAAAGGATTGATATCTTCCTTTCCAAAAGAGGTGAACAGATCACTGTTCTCTAGAAAAAATCCCCTTCTTTCAGGGAAAAAAAGCGCAAAACGGGTCAGGTTGGTAATCTGTTGATCTACATCCACGTTGGAAAAATCAGGATTAAGGGTCAAATCCAAGTTCAACGATGAAGTAATGGCAAGCTTGGCGTCTATCCCAGCTTCAAAACTATAATCCACCTCACTTTCCAATTCATGGTCCTTGGCAATGCCTCCGGCCAAATAGGGCAGAAGGTTTATGTTGCCCTTTTTGGTCTTTGGGGGATTTGCATCCCATACAAGTTCACCAGTATGCCCAAGATTGATCGTATTTAGGTTCAGCGGTACTCTGTTCCATGAGGAGAAATAGTTGTTCTTCATGTCATTTCTAACAAAGTTCAACCCCCAAACAGTGTTGGTCGTATCATATCTCAGTGTTCTGAACGGGATGGCCATTTCAACATACCAGACATTATCCCCCAATGAAATCTCAGAGAACCATTTGTTGTCCCAATTTTCATTGATAAAAGATTCGTTGCCCTCTACACTTATCAAACCTTCAAATTGTGCTCCGCCAGCATTTACACCAAAGAAAAAGCCATTGGTTTTCTGGTTGAACGGATCTAAAACAATGGCAATGCCATCACTGCCGAAATGTTCGTCATCCTGATCTCTTTTTAGCGTTCGGATTATATGATCATTGTTCTTCTCAAAACAGGTGATCCCAACATATAAAAAGGCATCATCATAGGCTATCCGTACTTCCGTTTGGGATTCAGCCTCACCGGTGTCTTTTGGCCATTGATTGAGAAAGGGGGCGGTCTTTTCCAAATTTTGCCAACCGCTTTCATTCAGGACGCCATCTATTGTGATTTTGGCATCAATTCTTTTTACGTTAAGTTGTCTTTGTGCTTGAAGGTTCAAAGACGTAACAAGCAAGAAAATGAGTATCACCTTAAAGGCCATGAAAGTTCTTTTTATGATCGGACCTTCAAGATGAAAACATTTAGTGACAGAAATTTGGATTTTACACGAACCCGTTGGTTTTTTATGTGAATGTTGTTCTCAATTTGTTCAAAACTAATCACATATCATTTTCTACATGTGTAAAAAGACCAAGTGAAAATCAATCATAAAAGTCTACATCTTGAAACCCAAAAAAGGTGCTTTAGGAATTGGAGTCCATGCCATCAAGGGATTTGGCAATTCTTCCCGGGTCACTTTTCTGTTTCTTCCTTACCTTAGTGCAAAACTTGCTGTATGGAGACCAAGATCAAGAGTGTATTTAAAGAAGGGGCCATTTCTTCTGATTTTATAGCCAATTCCATTGCAAAACACCAAACCAAGACCCAAATTGGGGCCCACGATATTTTTTTGGGCCAGGTGAGGGCCGATGAAATTGATGGAAAAACGGTTTCGGCCATTGAGTATACCGCCTATGAAAGTATGGCCAATCAAAAATTCCATGAGATCAGGGAGAACACCTTTTCGAAATTTGAGATTACCTGTATGCACATTTACCACAGTTTGGGAAAAGTGAATACCGGGGAAATATGCCTCTTTGTATTTGTATCCTCACCCCACAGAAGAGTGGCCTTTGAAGCCTTGGAGTATGTTGTGGAGGAAATAAAAGCGCACGTTCCCGTATTCGGAAGGGAACTTTTTGAAGATGATTCCTATCAATGGAAAGTCAACACATAGCCTATGGTAGATATTACACAAAAACAGCCCACCCATAGAACTGCTGTGGCACAGGCCGTGGTCAAGGTCAGTGATGCGGCCACTATCGAAGCCATAAAAAAGGGAACCGTGCCCAAAGGCGATGTGCTTTCCATGAGCAAGGCAGCGGGATTTTTGGGGGTAAAAAAGACCTCAGATTTATTGCCCGATTGCCATCCACTGCCCGTGGAATACTGTGGTATTGAGTACGAAATGAATGGTTTGGAGATTAAAATCATTATCACAGTAAAGACTTTTTACAAAACCGGGGTTGAGGTAGAGGCGATGCACGGGGCCAGTGTGGTGGCACTCACCATGTACGATATGCTCAAACCCATTGATAAGGGCGTGGAGATACACCAGATAAAACTGCTGAAAAAAACCGGGGGCAAATCTGATATAGATGTAACATAATTTTTTTTGATATTTTTTTTGCAGCAAATACTTTTATTCTAATTTTAAATTAGATCTGACGATAATCCCATTGCTATGAATAACCTCAAACGTGTAATTGTCGATTATAAAAAATTGACCCCCGAAGTGCTGAAGCTGTTGGTGGATAAATATCCTGATGGCTATGGCGACAATGACGTCATCAACTTTAGGAATCTTAAAGGCGAGTTGATCGAAGCTGTTGAGGTTTCCACGGACGACACCAAATATTTGGTGAAGATCAGTTCCAAACTGGAGCACACCATGGCCAACTTTGACGATGATGATGACGATGATGACCTTGATACCGAGGATCTGGGCAAAATCCCAGATGATGATGACGAAGACTTTTCAGACTCGGAAGAGGAATAAAACTACCCCTCTTTTTTTAAATTGCTTAGCATTTCCGAAGTGGTTTGATCTAAATCAAACTCAGGATGCCAACCCCAATCCTTTTTGGCAAAAGTATCATCAATACTACTGGGCCAAGAATCGGCTATTTTCTGTCTAAAATCAGGGGCATAACTGATTTCAAAGCCAGGAATATGTTTTTTGATGCTATCCGCAACATCAGAAGGGGTAAAGCTCATGCTTCCCAGGTTGTACGAAGACCGCACGGTAAGTTGTTCCGAAGGACTTTCCATCAATTGGATGGTAGCCCTAATGGCATCGTCCATATACATCATGGGCAGTTTGGTGTCCTTGTCCAAAAAAGATTGATAGGCGCCTTTTTTTAAAGCTTCGTGATAAATCTCAACCGCATAATCCGTGGTGCCCCCGCCCGGCATGGTCTTCCAACTGATCAAACCCGGATAACGCACACTGCGCACATCCACCCCAAATTTTTTAAAATAGTATTCGCACCAACGCTCCCCAGATTGCTTGCTGATACCATAGACCGTACTGGGCTCCATAATGGTGCTCTGGGCCGTATTTTCTTTGGGCGTATTCGGACCAAAAACGGCTATGCTTGAGGGCCAAAAGATTTTGGTGATCTTACTTTCCTTGGCCAAATTCAAGACATTGAACAAGGAGTTCATGTTCAGGTTCCAAGCCCGCATGGGGAACTTTTCGGCGGTGGCACTGAGCATGGCGGCCATTAAATACACCTCATCAATTTCATAATGCATTACCACATCCTCAATTGCGGCATAGTTGGTGGCGTCCAATAGCTCAAATGGCCCAGAGGCCATCAAAGCGTCACTGCCTTCCCTGATATCGCTCGCAACCACCTTTTCAGAGCCATATTTGTTGCGTTGTTCAATGGTGAGTTCAGTTCCAATTTGGCCACATGCGCCAATAATGAGAATAGGTTTTTGCATTTAAATTGAAGTTAATTGCGTTTAGGGGCAAAGATACCCTTTATTAAAATTTGTACATTCGCCTATGCGAAAATTGTTAGGCTTACTGATTATTTTTTCTGTCCTATTGGGGTGTAAAAAAAATGGGGGAGAATCACAGGAAACACAAAGCACAACGCTTGATTTCCAGTATCAAAAAATGCCTCCCAAGCTTGCCATAAACCCCGAAGCTACCAAGATTGTGGAGACCTGGAAAGAGTTTGTGGTTTTTGCCGCAAGTATTGATGTACTTTATAAGGCAACCAACAATGAGGACCTCAGCTTAGCCATCGATGACCTCATTGAAAAGGAAAAACAATTGGCGGAAGGCACCTATCCGGAATTGTTTGATGTCTTTCAGGTAAAAAGCAGGCAACGCGTTTTAAGGACCTATCTGTATAAGGTAAAGGCCAGTATTTTGGAAAATCAAGAGACCACGGAACCCACCGTTGAAATGCTAGAGGCCTACAACGCCATGCGAAAGCAATTCAATGTGATCGTAAACAGCCAACTGGATAAAGAATTGATATTGGATGAAAAATAAGGTTTTGCTTGTTCTGGGACTTTTCATGGCTCTTGGAACCATGGCCCAGACTACGGAAAAAGAAAAAATCAACAGTGTTTTGGATGGTTGGCACCAAGCCGCATCCGATGCCGACTTTGAGGCCTATTTTGGAAAGATGACCAGTGATGCTGTCTTCATTGGAACGGATGCTACGGAAAATTGGAAGAACAACGAATTCAAGGAATTTGCCAAACCCTATTTTGATGCTGGAAAAGCGTGGAGTTTCACTTCGGTACAGCGGAACATCTACATCAATAAAACCAAGGATTTCGCTTGGTTTGATGAGTTGCTGGACACCCAGATGAAAATCTGTAGGGGGTCTGGGGTGCTCAAAAAAGAAAATGGGCAATGGAAAATTGCCCATTATGTGCTATCAATTGCTGTGCCCAATGAAATTGTGGGCGAGCTGATTCAAATCAAGGAGAAAAAGGATGACGAATTGCTCCTTGAGCTGAAAAAGAAGCCGTGATTATTCTTCCTCACCGCCTTCTCCCTCAGGTTTTTCCTTTCGGGATTCCAAAGCTTGTTTGCTCAAGCTGGCCAAATTAAAATTGGGGTCTATTTTTAGTGCCTCGTCAATAGAGGCGATGGCTCCATCTATATTGTTTTTGTCCATGTTGTAGGTTACGAGTCCCTTTAAGTGGTAAAAAGCAGCCTTTAAGGCAACCTCATAAGGTTGTTGTCTTTCGTAGAAGGCATAGGTCATGTCATCTTGGGAATTGGTAATTCCGTATTCAATGTTGGCCAAAGCTCCTGTATTGTCACCGGTTTGGATTTTTAGATCGGCCAATTCATAGGCCAAATAGGCGGAAGGCTCTCTTTTGTACAAAATTTCAAAATGTTCCAAAGCCCTTTTGGGTTGGTTCAAGGCCTTTAAGGAAACCGCCTTTACTTGAACAGCAAGGTCAGAATCGGCTTCGTTTTTCTCAATACCGATGGTGTTCAGGGCCTGCATGTGCTGGCTATTGTTCATGTAGACAAAGGCCAAGGTGTCCTGTCGTTCTTTGGAAGGCGAAAGTACGTTCAAATGGGTCAGTGCCCCAATTACGCCCGTAACATCACCTTGCATGCGCATTTCTTGGTAATACGCTTTATAGTGTTCCAAAAGCTCATTTTTGGTTTGGGAAATTCCACTAAAGCCGATAAGCATCAGCAATACGAATAGTGTCTTTTTCATTCATCTTCAATTTAGTGCGCCAAAACTAAAAAAATTATTCATATCATCCTGTTAATAATCCCATAAGTATCAGGATATAATGGAAGTGGTGAAGGAATGTCCTTTATCCAGGAAATTCTGACTGATGACTACTTTGGCGTTGCTCTGGGAAGAATCAATTTGATATTTGGGTGCGGGAAGCCCTCTTTTGGTAGCTTCGGCAAGATAATAATCGCTTTTTATGGGGTGAAAGGGGTTGACAGCATTGAATAGCTCGCCCCAATAGTCGTTTTTGAGAATTGTTCGGATAATATGGATACAATCATCAAGATGAATAAGGTTGACAGGATCGTTGCCATTGGTAAGATTTTGTTTCTTGGACAACATGGTCACCGGATGCCGATCAGGACCAATGAGTCCGCCAAACCGAATGATGGTACTTTGGAGATTAGGGTCACTCCAAAAGAGTTGTTCGCTCTCCACCAACTGTTTCCCAGATTCGGTCACGGGTTTAGGAGGGGTCTGTTCGGTAATTTCACCTTCCAAATCACCATACACCGATGTGCTGCTTACAAAAATCACCTTGTTCACGCCACTTTTTTTGATTTCATTGTGCAACAACACCATTTTATCAATAAAGCTTTCGGTGCTGCTACCTCGTAATCGGGGTGGAACATTGATGATGAGGACATCAATTCGGGATAAAAAATCTTGGATGTCCCCATGGATGGCGGTTGGCTTCAATCGTATTTCAAAGGGGTGTATCCCTTCTTTTTGGAGTTGTTTCAGCTTATCTTCCGAAGTTGTTGTGCCAAATACCTCGTAGGATTCCTGTACAAGTCGCTTTGCCAACGGAAACCCTAGCCATCCGCAACCAAGTACGCCAATTTTTTCACTCAAACCGTACCGTTTTTATGGTCAATATAGCATCATTTAGGACAAAGGGCATGGGAATGCTGGTCTCGGGTCTTTGGGGAATGCTAAAATCTTTATGGAAAAGCAGGTCATTGGACGCTTCGTAAAATGAAAGTTCCAATACGGAATCTTTTGGGAAGCTCAATTCCAATTCGGTGTAGTCATTATTGGTGATGTAATGGGTTATCAGTTTGTTTCTCCTTTTTTGCAAGAACTCTTCTGATAATTTAATACGGTTTACTTTAGCTGCATTCAAGGAAACCGAATTGGTATATACATCCAATCGATTGACATTCCGTTTTGGGGTCACACAGACCTCAACAATCCTATTTTCACCAATAATAGTGTCCCTCACCGTATCTATCCATGGAAGGGCAATATCTTTTTTTGGTGCATCGGCAATATAGGTGAGTTTGGTGGCATATTTACTGGATAGGGTCTTGTATTCTTCGGGGCCTGGTTTTCTCTTTTCGTTCCCCAAGAATTGATTGTTCCATCCAATAAGGTCATGGTCATACGTTGCCCAAATTGTTGCGTCTTCATCAGCGTTGTACACATAGAGCAGACTACTGGGCTTGGGCCGTTCTTCATTAAAATCAGAATTGAGATGGCTTGCAATACCAAATGCAAAAAACAGAAACAGAAACAAGTAGGCCAGCGTATTCTTGGTCTTGAGTTGGCTGAAGAAGGGCAATGCCAAAAAGAAAAGCAGGGTGGTGAACAGGGTGGCGGCCACCATCATTTTCAAACCCAAACCAACGGGAAACATTTTTATGAAGGGGGCATAAAGAAAAACAGCTGGGATTGCCAAAAACACCAACAAAAATGGATTGGGCTCTTCTTGGTTGATGGTCACCATAAAGGCGGCCAACAATCCAAACAACGGAATCACAAAAAAGCTGGCACCCGGTAAATAGGCGGCCACTAACCCACAAATGATGAGCCAAATGAAGATTGGGGCCACCAACAGGTTTGCGGTACTGGTTTTTCGGTACTGATGGTACATCCAAAAACAAATGGACAAGGAAATCATCACATAAACCGCAATATAGGTATGCCCATTATAGGTGAACCCATGCAGCATGTCCTTAAAACCGGGATACCACCACGTGATGATGGTCCAACAGAAATAGCCCATTATACCATTGACCACCAGAGTCAACAACAACGGAACAAAACCTTTGAAAACATCCTTGAGCTGAAGTTTTTTCTTCCGAAACCCATCAAAAAGAAGCAAAAGAAACGCTAAAACGGCAATGCCGAACATGGGCCAAATCCAGTCAAATGGATAGGAGACCAACCTAAAGAACGGAAGATTGAAGTATATGTAATCATCCAAACTTTTAAGGTTGTCAAGATCTGCATCCGAAAAATAATGTAAGAGCGGCATTAAATAACTGCCTTGGTGCGCCAATGAAGTACGGTCCAATCGTTCGTAGTTGTCCAAAGCGGTGTGGTAATCAAAATGATCGTCTATAAAAGCAAAATTGAAGCCCTCAATGTCGCCATCTTCCCGAAAAACGGTTAGGTCCGTGTCATTGGGCAACATCTTGTAAATGCTATAGGCCAAGGAATTGGCCACGGGATATTTTGGATTGGCCTTGGTGAATTCCTTGATCAATGTTCCATTGCCCCGATTGGTCTCAATGAGCATATAACTGGGGCCACCACTGCCGCGTGCCTCAAAATTGAGGACCAGTCCCACATCTTTGGCCCAAGGATGGTTGTTCACAAAAAGGTCTGCGCCGTTGAGGCCCAATTCCTCAGCATCGGTGATAAGGATGATGATATCGTTTTTTGGCGTCTTGTTTTCGGACAAAAAAGCCCTAATGCCTTCCAGGATAGTGGCCACACCACTTCCGGCGTCGCTGGCTCCGTAGGAGGAATGGGGGTTGCTATCATAATGCGACAGTACCAAAAGGGCTTTACCCTCCTCAGAACCCTTTATTCTGGCCAAAATATTGGTCGCTTTGCTAAGGTTGCCCCAATCCCCAGCGGTATATCCTTCTTGGGTTGTGGTTTCCAACCCCATTTTTTTGAGTTCGGCAATAATATAGGCCCTAACACGGGCATGCCCGGAAAAACCTACGGCATGGGGCTCAATGGAAAGATTTTTAACATGGAACAAGGCCCTCTCGGAGGAAAAATGCTCTTCTGCGACATCTTCATCCGGGGAATAGGAGGGCATCAAGGATGTATAACTCCAATAAACGGCAAAAAATAGGAGTAGGAGAGCGAGGGTTCTTGAAAATTTCATGATTTGGTTATGTTGGTCCTTAAATGTATGAAAATATGAAAGGTTCGTACATTTTAACGTTAAAAATTAGACAATTCTCTAAAAAAGTTTATATTTATTGTTTAACTCTAAACAGTAACCCTATGGCTATCAAAAGTTTTCAAGGCGTACGATCCAAAGAGGAGTCCAAGAAAAAATACAATGCTCCTATTTTGGTGGAGGACTACATGACCAAAAAGTTGGTCACCTTCAGACCTGAACAGTCCATTCTGGAAGTTATGGAAGCTTTTGCCAAGTACCATATTTCTGGTGGCCCTGTGTTGGACAACAATGGATTTTTGGTGGGAATCGTATCTGAAGCAGACTGCATGAAGCAGATTTCAGAAAGCAGATATTTTAACCAGCCCATTTTGGACAAAAGTGTGGAGCGCTTTATGACCAAAAACGTGGAGACCATCCCACACGACATGAGCATTTTTGATGCTGCTGGCGTGTTTGACAGACATAACAGAAGACGGTTGCCTGTAATGAAAAACGATATTCTGGTAGGACAGATCAGCCGAAAGGATATTGTGATCGCGGCGTTAAAGCTCTGTTCCCACAACTGGAAATAGGCAATCCTTTTGTCATTCCCGTTTGACGATCATATAAAAATCATTGTCCAGCGGCAAATACCCTAGATCATACACAAAGTAATACGTACTCCCTTTTTTGGTGGTGTACAGGTTGGTGATGTATTCAAAATCGAACCCTTTGTCCATCAACCGCATTTTGGTGGTCGTGGTCTTCCCGTCCTTTAATGGAAAACTGTCCAATATGCGATAGTTCTTCCGAAGTTTGTTATTGATGTTTCGGACCAAGTTTTTACTGTCCTTGTTCAGGCGGTTGTTGTAGGCATTTCGGCAATGGTCCGAGCAGTATTTTTGGTCTACCCGTCCCAGTAATTTTGCACCACATTCCAGGCATTTTCTTTCGGCCATGACATAAGATTAGGTGACCACAATATCATACTTTTTCAACAAACCGATGAGTCCATCCTTGCTGAACTTGCTTTTTTTGAGGTGATTGGCCGATGGATCAATGGTAAAGTTGTAGGCCGAACCAAAATCTGTTTGTTCCAAATCAGTGTCATCAAAAGTGGCATCCTTTAGGTCTGATCCCGGAAAGGAACATCCTTTTAATTTTGCTTGCGTGAAATCAACTTGATGAAATTTACAATCCTCAAAACGGGTTTGGGGAAGGTCCATTCCATGAAATGAGGCAACGGAAAGATTGCACCCTACAAAATGGAAGGCACATAGCAAGGAATTACAGGTCTCAAACTGTAGCCCCACCATCTTGCAATCCACAAAAGAAACATCATTGAAGATGGTGTGGGCTATATTGGCGTTGGTGAGATCACATCCCTCAAAGGTACATTCCACAAAATTTTGGTTGTCCAAAAACCCTTTAGTGAACTTGCATTCCACAAAGCGACAATTCTCATAATCACCCTTGGGCAATTTATGCTGTGTGTAATCCTGTTTTACGAATTTTTGATCTAACCAAAAGGAATCTGCCATTGCGTATTTATGGGTTGAATCAACATCTGGTAAGATACAAAACACCGATTGACCTGTTAATAAAAAGATAAAGATTGATTTTATTTGGAACAATCGTTCCGAAATACCTACGTTTGTATTGGAACAATCGTTCTAAAATAAATAAACAAATCAAAAACAACATGAAAAAACTAGCAGGAAAAGTCGCCGTTGTTACCGGTGCAACAAGTGGAATGGGTCTTGAAACGGCTAAAAAATACCTCGAGGAAGGGGCCAAAGTGGTACTTACGGGGCGCAGCCAAGAAAAATTGAATGCCCTTGAAACCGAGCTTCAAGGGGATTATCTTTTGTTGAAGGCAGAAGCCTCAAGTTTAGAGGACAGCACTGCCTTGGTGGCCAAAACAGTTGAAACCTTTGGTAAAATTGACATTCTTTTCTTGAATGCAGGAATCCTACGTTTGGAGCCCATTGAAGGACTCACTGAAGCCATTTTTGATGAGGTGTACGACATCAATGTAAAAGGACCTCTTTTTACCGTCAAAGCTGCGTACAATTATTTGAATGAGGGAGCCAGTATTATTTTCAACACCTCAGTTGTCAATGTAAAAGGCTTTGCAGGAATGTCTGCCTATGCCTCCAGCAAGGCAGCATTGCGATCTTTGGTACGGACCTTGGCCACTGAGTTTGGCCCTAAGGGAATACGCGTAAATGCCATAGCACCCGGACCCATAGAAACACCGATTTACGATAAACACAATATGCCAAAGGAGGTTTTTGATGAAGTGACTTCCACTTTTCCATCCTTGATTTCCTTGGGAAGATTTGGAAATTCTTCCGAGATCGCCACCACAGCATTGTTTTTGGCATCTTCGGACAGCAGCTTTATCACTGGAGCTGAGATACCTGTGGATGGGGGCTTGGCCCAAGTGTAATTTTTTTTGGATAAATTTGGAACAATTATTCCAAATATAATGCCCAGAACAAAACAGTTTAATGAAGAGGAAATATTGAATAAGGCCATGGAGCTCTTTTGGGAAAAAGGGTTCCATGCCACTTCAATACAGAATTTGGTGTCCTGTTTGGGAATCAATAGGGCTAGCTTGTACGACACCTTTGGAGGCAAGGAGGAGCTGTTCAACAAGGTTTTTGAGCACTACCGGAAAACGAACGGTGATGCAATTCGCTCCACTTTTGATCAAGAGAAGTCGGTTAAGGCTGGTTTTTGCCGACTTTTTGAGGAGGCCATAGAAAAAACCCAGGTTGATGCGGCCCGAAAAGGATGTTTTGTGGTCAATACCACTACGGAGCTTATCCCGGGAGATGAAACCATACACAACGTGTTACGGAAGAACAAGGAAAACCTGGAAAACATCTTTATTGATCAGATCAAAAAGGGAGTTGAGACAGGAGAAATAGATGCTTCAAAAGAAGCGGAGAGCATTGGCCCAATGTTTTTTACTCTTTTAAGTGGTCTTCAGGTTATTGCCAAAGTAGACCCCGACCCGATCAAACTCCGTGAGCTGGTTAAGGCAGGGTTATCTGTTCTTGATTAGTTTGAACTACATGCGCTTATAGCCAAAAAGCACTTCTTCGGCTGAATCCTTCGATTCAATCAGGACCCAAATATTCATTTGATTCTCACTTACCTTTTCTATGGTAAATCCCTCAAAATAAACCTTGTTCCTCTCGATTTTCACCAATCTAAAATCCACAGTTTCATCTTTTTCCTCCCAACCTCTCAAATTCTTGTCAAAATGCTTCAATTGCAAGATGATGGAGTTGTCGACCTCTTGGATATGCCCTACTTCATAAAAAGAAACTTCATCGTCCTTAACCAATCGGAACACGAACATCATGGAACCGCCCATGGGCTCGCTCCAGATTTCCTCGGCCAGACCACCAAATGCTTCTCCCTGCCAATGCCCCGGAATCCAGGAAACGTCTTTCAATGAGGCATTGGGTGAGGTTTGTCCTTCGGACAGTTGCAAGGTTTCTTGGGCCGAAATGATTCCGACCTGAAACAGCAAAATAATGAGTAGTGTTCTCATGGCATCGGTTGTTTAGTACAAGACGAATGGAAATGGCTTAATTGGACAAAGCAAATTTCACATTGACCGTACTCTCCACCTTGATTTTTTCAAAATCGATGTCCAAGGGCTGTGCTTGGCCCATATCCGCAGAAACGGCTTTCATCTCCATCATGGGAGCTTGGTTGTATCTTGGGTAGTACGGTTGGGAATTGTCCACAATATGAATGGCCAACCCTACCTTTTGTCCAAGGGGTTGGGTAAGGGCATCTGCTTTTTGCTTGGCTTTTTTCACCGCTCTTGCCTTCAACTCCAGTTCCAGTTCATCCATTTTGGAATATTCGGTTTTTTCCAAAAAGGCATTGGCAATATCCAACTGCTCCAAGGCCACCATTACCTCGGCAGCCTGTTTTCCGGAATGGACCAAAAGGGAATACTGCTTGCTTTTGAGCACTTCCTTTCCTCGGAGAAAATATTTTTCAAAGTTGCTGCTCAGGTCTTTGATCACCAGTTGTTTGTCCAAGTCAATTCCCAAAGCTTTTAGCCGTTGGGCCATTTTGTTTTCCTGCTCTTCCACAGAAACCCGGCCCTTGGAATCCTTTTCCTGGATGGTGATGTTGAGGTAAATTTTGTCCGGGGTCACCAAGGTGTCCACTTGTGCTGAAGTTTCCAGATAGGGAACATCCAAAAAAGTCTTGGTTTGGGCAAATAGGACTGTTGAGAATAGAACGGCGACTATGGGAATGAATATTTTTTTCATGATTTTTATTTTTTGATTACTGATTGTCCATAATCAATCATAAGATGTTGTCTCCTCGAGCGCAGTCGAGAGGTTATTTGAACCTAATATCTTAAAATGAGGTCTCGACTGCGCTCGACCTGACAAAGATATTGTCTATATGATTGATTATGGATATTCAAATTTGATTAAAGGTAAATACTTCCCCCTCAGAAGCAAAACCTGTGCCGTTTTATTTGTAGGAAACCCCCATCGATTTAAAAACGTAAGGTTTCTCCAATATTCTTGAGTAAATTGTGGGGATGAAATTTGTTTTGGCTCCCGATAAATATAAAGGTTCGTTGACAGGACATGAGTTCTGCGATGCGGTGGAAAGTGGCCTTAAAAAGGTTTTCCCCGATGCAGAAATACTAAAAAGGCCTTTGGCCGATGGCGGTGACGGCACCATTGAGGTGGTGGCCCATTACCTCAATGCCCATTCGGTTTCTTTAGCGGTAACCGACCCACTGTTTCGGAAAATAAAGACGGATTATTTGCTTTCCGATGATAAGAAAACGGCCTTTATTGAGATGTCCGAAGCGTCTGGGTACAAATTGCTGGACAAGACCGAAATGAACTGCATGCACACCACCTCATTGGGAACGGGTGAGATGATTTTGGATGCTTTGGAGAAAGGCACAAAGCACATTGTTCTTGGGATTGGCGGTAGTGCCACCAACGATGGGGGTATGGGCATGGCAACAGCTTTGGGCTATGAATTTTTGGATGAAAATGGAACGGTTTTGGAGCCTGTGGGCAAGAATTTGGGCCATGTAATGGAAATCCGAAGTGAAAAGGCTCATGAAAAATTGCGAGACGTAAGCATTCAGGTGGCCTGTGATGTCAATAATCCGCTTTATGGCAAAAATGGCGCAGCGCATGTGTATGGACCCCAAAAAGGGGCATCGCCAGAAGAAGTGGAACTGCTGGATAAAGGGTTGGAACATTTTGCCACGGTTATCCATTCCACTTTTGGTATTGACGTGCAAGAAATTCCAGGAGCAGGTGCTGCTGGGGGCATGGGTGCCGGAGCAGTGGTGTTCCTGGATGCCAAGTTGGTCTCTGGCGTGGATTTGGTGATGCAACTGGCCAATTTTGATGAGGCCCTGGACGATACGGATTGGATCATTACCGGTGAGGGGCAATTGGACGGGCAGACGCTATCCGGTAAAACGATTGCGGGTGTAATTCAAGTGGCACAAAAAAAAGGCGTACCGATAGCCGCTTTTTGTGGCTCCACAGCTATTTCCATTGAGGAAATGCAGCAAATGGGATTGGATTATGCCGTCTCCATTTTAAACCAAGTGGGGAATTTGGACGATGCCAAGGCCAAGAGTTTTCAGAATTTGGAACTGGCCAGTTATAATTTTGCCCATTTGCTGAAAAAAAGCAAAGCTTGAACCATCAGGCCAGCATTATTTTGATTGTCTCCGTTTCATTTTAAATTCCAACGAAGTCTTGACGGTCTTCCACTCGCTGTCCAAAATGGAAAATAGCACCGTGTCCCTAAGATTACCATGCTCATCTATTCTATGATTTCTGATGATGCCCTCTTGTTTGGCCCCCAATCGCAAAATGGCATTTCGGGAGGGATGGTTATGGAAATGCGTTCGAAACTCGACCCCAATGCAGTTCAATGTTTCAAAGGCATGTTTCAGCAAAAGATATTTGCATTCGGTATTGATCCCGGTGCGCTGCGCACGCTGTGCATACCAAGTTGAACCAATTTCCACCCTTCTGTTCTTGGAATCGGCGTTTAAATAGCGTGTGCAGCCTATGATTTTGTCGGTTTTTTTGTCAATCACGGTGAAGGGCAACGAAAATCCCGCTTCTTGTTCTGAAAGGGCTGCATCCATATAGGAATCCATGTTTGGCGGAGAGGGAACGGTGGTGTACCAGAGCTCCCAAAGTTTGCCATCGGAAGCGGCAAAGACCAAATCGACTTTGTGCGATTTCTGCATGGGTTCCAACCGAACCAGTTCTCCTTCAAGCGCAATGGGTTGCAACCAGGGTTTCATAGGATGGGATTTTGGATTCAAATATAGCTGTAAATGATTTTTGGGGCATAAAAAAAGCCGGGATTTCTCCCGACCCATCAATCAATCAAAAAACGAACTTTGATTGACCTATTTTTATGGTGCTTCAGTAAACTCTTCAATCATAAAGAAGTCCTTGTTCTTGTCTTTGATATAGTACATGTCGTCCAAGACATTGTACTGCATTTTTCGGTCATCTACTTTAATTTCAAAGCCTTTGCTGGTAGGTGCAAGCTCAAAAGTATTTTTTTCTGAACCTTTATATTTTAGCACCGTATAACTATCAAAGTCTGTATC
This sequence comes from Allomuricauda sp. CP2A, assembly GCF_001683915.1. Classification (GTDB taxonomy): domain Bacteria; phylum Bacteroidota; class Bacteroidia; order Flavobacteriales; family Flavobacteriaceae; genus Flagellimonas. The sequence goes on from NZ_LXTT01000045.1 coordinate 55,729, forward strand.
GGCATCATGGTCAACAGCAATTAATTTGGTGACGAAGGCCGGAACCGGCTTTCGGTCTTGGTTGACCATTCCTTTGTCATTTTTATTCAGTTTTACGGCATAATCCCTGTGCTCCATCACCTTTACGCTGAATTGTTTTTCTTTTCCATTTTCGGAGATGGTAAAGGTTTTATGCTCTTTGGTTGCATTCATGACCCCGTCTTGCCCATATCCTACAAAGGCGGTGAGGGTGAAGAATGAAAATAGTGTCAATATAGTTTTCATGGTATGTTTTTTAAGGTTCATAAAAATTTTTCTGTTGGGATGGTGTCCTATTTTAGGTAGGAGGTGAACATCCAGTGTCTTTTTTCGAGTTCGGTAATGAAATCGGTCAACATTCTTTCAGTGGCCACATCACCGGTTTCCAAGGAGGCGTTTACTCCGTCCAACAAGCCATCATGGATAATTTCAAAATCCCTGAGTACTTCCCGCACCATTTCAAGGGCAGAAATATTTTTTTCCATCTCTTTGATTTTGGAAAGTTCCAAGGTTCTCTTCAGTGAGAAATTGCTCTTTACCCCAAATACGCGGATGCGTTCTGCCACGATATCAATATTTTCCTTCACGGTATTGTATTCATTTTCAAATTCTTCGTGAAGCTCAAAAAATTCAGGTCCTTCTATGTTCCAGTGGAAGTTTCTGAGCTTGTTGTAGAAAACTTGATAATTGGCCAATACGGTGTTCAGGGCCACCACAATTTCTGCAGTTTCCAAATAGGTAAATCCAATTTTTTTAAAAGTTTTATTTTTTGCCTTTACAGCTTCCATCTTTGTATTGTTTTTTTGTTCATACTCAATATACCCATCAGTAACAGGAGGTATTGATTCGTTTGATGGAAATATTGATTCAAAACGATTTTGACCAGAAAAGAGGTGTTTTTAGTGGTTTTGCCCCTCAAATAGGAAGTAGGTTAGTTTGATGCTGTTTGTTTTTGCCAACTATAGGGCACCTATACTTATTTCCAATTATTTACATCCGTTTACAAACGAAAACAAATATTTTAAAACCGATTCATGCTTTTTGGTGATTCTATGTTTGCCCTGTCGAATGAATCGATTCGATGTGCTAAATGTTTAATTCTTAAATCTTAAACCATGAATTCACTTAAAAACAAAGTACAGTTGATTGGAAACTTGGGCAATGACCCAGAAATCATCACCATAGAAAATGGCAACAAACTGGCCAAATTTTCCATCGCAACCAATGAAACCTACAAAAATTCAGAAGGCGAAAAGGTGACCGATACCCAATGGCACAATATAGTGGCATGGGGCAAACTGGCCGAAATCGCGGAGAACTATCTTACCAAAGGAAAAGAGGTGATGATAGAAGGCAAATTGATGTCCCGTTCCTATGAGACCAAAGAAGCGGAAAAACGCTACATCACAGAGGTTAAGTGCAACGAAATGTTGATGTTGGGCAAATAGATTGCTTTGCAAATCATCGGAAAAGGGGGCAATTTGTCCCCTTTCTTTTTCTTTTTCGTGTTTTCAACATAACTTAATATAGAACTGCGTAACACTTGGGGTGGTTGTACGTCAAATGAAGTAAGATTGTTATGAAAACCAAAGCCCTATTATTAGTTTTTATCCTGTGTTCCGGTCCTGTCTCTTTGGCCCAGGAAAGTGAGTCCACTGCCGCTAACCTCCAATTTTATGAAAAGTTGGCACATCGTGATGCCGCCTACGAACAAACGGTTCAGTTTGCCAATGAGCATGATGAGCGGGACTATTGGAAAGATCAGAAGAACTTTGAAAAATTGCTCTTGCAAGAAAACCCCGAGGCCAATCAGGTTTATATCAGCAACAAAGGGCCGTCCTATATTGATCATATTCAACAATGCCAGAAAGAATGTACACATGGCGATTTTTATCGCAGAGAGGTTGCTTTTTTTCTACTAAAGACTACCCAAGACCCGATGCAGGGATGGTCACTTACCAATACCACCAGAAAAGAAGGTTCAGGGCAATATAAATAGGAAAATTTCAAATTCTTCAACTTTTCAATTAGGGTATTTCCCGTCCTGGTTGTTCTACTACTGAAAACCTCATCTTTCGTAAGTAAGTTAAATTGTAAAACTTAGAATATGAAACGGTTAGGTTTTGTTACACTACTACTTTTTTTTGGTTGCTCCAATTTCGTATGGACCCAAGACCCTGATGAAAATCCCAATTTAGAAAAGGCCACTTTTTTTGAGCAACTCGCCTTGAAAGATGCCGATTATGAGCAGTCTTTGGTTCTAAGCAATGAAAAAGATGAATTGGACTTTTGGGAAGATCAAAAGCGCTATGAGCAGGATTTAATGAAAAGCGATGAAGCTGCCTACAGATCATACATGAAAGCAAAAAAGGAAGCCTATCATGAGCATTTTCAAAGTTGCTCCAATGTTTGCAATCACTCTAAACAAAACCTGAAAAGGGCAGAAGAGTATTTATCTTCACCACAGGAAGACTATACAACCAACGAGATCGTGGCGAATTCCTTCAATTGCGGGAATGAATAACTTCACAAAAAACAAAATCCACTGCGATGAGTGGATGTTTCTAGGCAACTTTCTTCATAAGGTCAAAGCAAGGGCATTTTTTACACCGTTTGCTCTCCTTTTTCTTGTATTTCTCACAGCATTTTGATTTTACATTGCCTTGGGACGGCAATTCTCTCAACAATGCTTTCTTGAGCTTCTTTTTTTCTTTCTTCTTTTTTCCCATCATGAATAAAGATGGGCAAATCTAACTATTTTAATTAAATCTAAATAAGAAATTAACACTAATGTGTCCTGATGTAATCAAAAGTGAAGTGACATCCCTATAGTATTGGGCCCAAAAGAGAGGTTCCAGCTCACATTTTTAGGTTTGCCATCATTATATTTTTCATTGTATTTTGAATCCAAGTATTTGTCGATGGATTCCACAATAAAAATACTCAACACCGTACTGAAGGCCACGTCAGAGACCCAGTGAAAATCATCCATGACCCTAACCAATCCCGGTATGGATCCCACTGTATAGAGTCCTATTTTCACCCAGGGACTTTTAAATTGTTTGGCAATGGCATAGGCATTGCTAAAGGCCAACATGGCATGGCCAGAGGGAAAAGAATCATAGTTGTATACCCTGTTGAGGTGAAAAGGATCATAAACATCTGAATTTTCCCCACTTTTGGGTCTGGCACGCCCAATAATACGCTTACTGACCTGCTGTAAAAACCCTCCAGCCGTGGCAGAAGAGATAAGAAGTACCCCGGTTCGACGTAATTTTTCATTTTTGGTAAAAAGTCCAGCGAGATAGACCCCTCCGGTCAACATATAATTGTTTTCGGGGCTTCCGTATTCGTGGCCGTAATCCATCACAAAATCGGGCACATCTTCCCGAAAACCGTTTTTCCAATCATTGAGTTCGTCATCCACCGTAAAAAGAAGCAATGTGCCACCGGCCAAATAGCCAAAGTTGGCCCAGTCATTTCCTTTCCAGTGATAGGGCCGTGAATAGGAATATCCCACCCCACCAAAAATGTTGCCGACATCATAGGTGAAATCGTTCCAAAGCGTTGTCTCTTTTTCAGATTGAAGTTCCTGTGCGGTAAGTGGCATTACCACCAGCAGGGCAATTGCGTATTTTACTAATTTCATTGAGGTTGAAAACTATATAGTCGGCAAAATTATGCAAAAATATCCTGAGCCAATCGAAATGTATTGGCATGGGCCTCCACAATAATCTTGATGTCAGGGGAATATCCACCACCCATGCTGCACTGCACCGGAATTTGTGCATCATAACAAGTTTGCAATACATAACGGTCACGTTCTTTGCAGCCTTCCAAAGTCATGGCCAGCGTGCCCAACTTGTCTGATTCCAAAATATCCACTCCACAGAGATAGAAAACAAAGTCAGGTTGTACTTGTTCCAACAATTCAGGAAGTGTCCTTTTAAGGATGGAAAGGTATTCTTGGTTCGTGGTTCCCTTCTCCAGAGGGATGTCCAAGTCAGAAGTTTCTTTTTTAAAGGGATAATTGCCCTTGCCATGCATGGAAAACGTAAAAACAGAATGGTCGGTCTTAAATATTTCTGCCGTACCATTGCCCTGGTGCACATCCAAATCAACAATCAAAATGTTGTTGGCCAGTCCTTTACCTTGCAGATAACGGGCGCCAATGGCTTGGTCGTTCAGCATGCAAAATGCCTCGCCTCTATTGGAATAGGCGTGGTGCGTGCCTCCCGCAATGTTCATGGCAATGCCATTTTCGAGCGCAAATTCACATCCTTTGATGGTCCCATCAGCTATAATTTGTTCCCGTTGTACCAGCTCTTTGCTCAAGGGGAACCCAATCTTTCGGGCAGCACTCGGGGCAAGTTCAAGGTTGACCAGATCCTGATAGTAGGTCGCATCATGGACTTCCAAAATATGGGAATCGTCAGGAAAATTGGGCTCAAAAAAATTTGCTTCGGTACAAGTGCCCTCATGGATCAACTGCTGGGGCAACAGATCATATTTCATCATGGGAAAGCGATGTCCATTGGGCAAATGGTGCTTGTAAATGGGATGGTAGGCTATTTTCAGCATTTTAAGTGCCTTGTTTGTGCAATGCCAACTGAATCCGTTTTCTTGGCACATCAACATCCAAAACTTTGACAACTACTTGTTGGTGCAAGCTTACATGCTCGTTGACATCCTTCACAAAAGTATCCGATAGGTTGGAAATGTGGATAAGGCCACTTTCCTTGATTCCGATATCCACGAAACAGCCAAAATTGGTAATGTTGTTGACAATACCCGGTAACAATTGACCCTGCCTCAAATCTGTAATTTCCTTGATGTTTTGATTAAAAGTAAACACCTTGGCTTTTTCGCGAAGGTCCAAGCCCGGTTTTTCCAGTTCCTTCAAAATATCTTCCAGAGTGGGCATGCCAATGGTGTCCGTGCAATAGGATTTTAGGTCGATGCCTTGCAGGGCCGATTTGTTCCCCACGATGTCATTGAGTGAGACGCCTTGATCTTTGGCCATTTTTGCCACCAAACCATAGCTTTCTGGGTGTACGGCGGAATCATCCAAAGGATTATCACCATTTTTGATGCGTAAAAATCCGGCACTTTGCTCAAAGGCCTTTCCTCCCAAACGGGGTACTTTCTTTATTTGGTCCCTGTTTTTGAACTTGCCATTTTCATTTCGGTGGGCCACAATGTTTTCGGCCAGTTTGGGTCCAATGCCGGACACATAACTCAAAAGTGGAACACTGGCCGTGTTTATGTTGACCCCAACGGAGTTTACACAGCTTTCTACTACGGTGTCCAAGGATGTTTTTAATTGGGTTTGGTCTACATCATGCTGATACTGCCCCACACCAATGGACTTGGCATCTATTTTTACCAGTTCGGCCAAGGGGTCGGCCAATCGGCGGCCAATGGAAACGGCACCCCGCACCGTAACATCATAATTGGGAAATTCATCACGGGCTATTTTAGAGGCCGAATAAATGGAGGCGCCAGCCTCACTCACCACAAATACCTCAATTTCTTTTTTAAAAGGGATGCGCTTTACCAATTGTTCCGTCTCGCGTGATGCCGTCCCGTTGCCAATGGCAATGGCCTCAATTTTATAGGCGTCCACCAAGGAACTAATTTTTTTGATGGCTCCAGAACTGTCCCGCTGTGGCGGATGGGGATAAATGGTTTCGTTGTGTTTTAAATCACCCTGCTCATCCAAACAGACCACTTTGCAACCCGTTCGAAAACCTGGGTCAATGGCCAAAATTCGTTTTTCGCCCAACGGCGCACCCAGGAGCAATTGCTTCAGGTTCTTGGAAAAAACCTGAATGGCAGAAGTATCCGCTTTTTCCTTGGCGGTCTTCACAAGTTCGTTGGAGAGCGAGGGGAACAAGAGTCGTTTGTAGGCATCCGCAATGGCCATTTCAATGTGCTCCGCACAGGCATTGTTGGATTTGATGACACGCCTTTCAATAGCATCCAGAGCTCTTTCATCATCTATTTCAATTTTCACTCGGATGAAACCTTCCTTTTCGGCTCGCATAATGGCCAAAAACCGATGGGAAGGACAACGGTTCAACGGTTCGCTCCAATCAAAATAATCCCGGAACTTTTGGGCTTTCTCATCCTCTTTTTTGGTCTTGATGACTTTCGTGGTGATAAGGGCATGGCGCTCCAACTGACCGCGCAGCTGATTTCGGATATCGGTACGTTCATTGATCCATTCGGCAATAATATGACGGGCCCCTTCCAGTGCATCATCTTCATTGATGACATTCTTGCTCAAGTATTTGGAGGCAATGAACTCGATTTCATCACTGTTTTGCGCCATAATGATCTTGGCCAAGGGTTCCAAACCGTTTTTACGCGCAGTTTCAGCTTTGGTTTTTTTGCTTTTCTTGAAGGGGAGATACAGATCTTCCAGACTGGTAAGGTCGGCACAGTTCAAAAATTTCGCCTCCAGTTCTGGGGTAAGGGCATCCTGCTCCTTAACCGCTTTGATGATGGCCGCCTTTCTCTTTTCCAGTGCCTCAAACTGGGTTTTGTATTCCACGATGGCACCAATTTGAACCTCGTCCAGATTACCCGTGCGTTCCTTTCTATACCGGGAAATAAAGGGAACGGTACAATCTTCGTTCAGCAGGGCCACGGTGTTCTCGACACTTTTTTCGGAAAGTTGGGTATGGTTTACAATGTAGGGGACAAGTTGCATGATGTTTGTTTAGTAGTTGTCACTTCGCGCGCAGTCGAGAAGTCTTACAATCCAAATTTTTTTAAGTGGGTCTCGACTGTGCCTGTCTGCCGACAAAGGCAGGCTCGACTGGACAGTTTCTTTGGATATGAATTAACTTATACCTTCCCCATTCCCAACACCATCCTCATCCGGATTCAGGAAAACGATTTTCCCATCCTTGTTTTCGGTCATCAAAATCATGCCCTCACTTTCCACGCCACGGAGTTTTCTGGGTGCCAAATTGACCAAAACGGTCACTTTTTTGCCCACAATATCTTCGGGTTTGAAACTTTTGGCTATCCCGGAAACAATGGTTCTCGTATCCAGTCCGGTATCCACTTTCAAAACCAAAAGCTTATCGGCCTTTGGCATTTTCTCAGCTTCGATGATGGTGCCTACGCGCATATCCAATTTGGCAAAATCCTCGTAGGTGATGGTTTCTTTTTGGGGAATTAGCTCTTTTTCCATGGAATCTGTAGTGTTTGTAGCCGAAGCATTCGTTTTTTTGGTGGCTTCCAGTTTGTCCAATTGCTGTTGAATCTCGGCATCCTCAATTTTTCGGAACAGCAGTTCGCTTTTGTTGATTTGATGGCCTCCAGGAAGTAATGTTTCTTTTGAACTAACATCGTCCCAAACGATAGATTTCTCACCTTCCTGCCCGTCCGGCAGGTGGGCGTTCGAAATGACTCCGTCTTTGTCATTCTGAGCAATGCGAAGAATCTTTTTCAACTTATTTGATGTAAATGGCAAAAATGGCTCACTCAATACTGCCAACCCAGTTGCAATTTGAAGCGCCACATACATAATGGTCTTTACCCGTTCCTCGTCTGTTTTAATGAGTTTCCACGGTTCGGCATCAGCCAGGTACTTATTGCCCAGTCGGGCCAAGTTCATCAATTCCTGACTGCCTTCACGGAATCGGTAGCGTTCCAACGAATTGGAAAGGATTTGGGGATACCCTTTTAAGGCTTCCAGTGTTTCTTTGTCCACAGATTCAAACGCATTGGGTGTGGGAACGATGCCATTATAATATTTGTGGGTCAATACGGTCACACGGTTCACAAAGTTGCCAAAAATGGCCACAAGTTCGTTGTTGTTCCTGGATTGAAAATCCTTCCAGGTAAAATCGTTGTCCTTGGTTTCCGGGGCATTTGCTGTTAATGCATAGCGAAGCACATCTTGCATATCCGGGAATTCTTCCAAATATTCATGCAACCAAACCGCCCAATTTTTGGAAGTGGAGAGCTTGTTGCCTTCCAGATTCAAGAATTCGTTGGCCGGGACATTTTCGGGAAGAATAAAATCACCATGTGCTTTTAACATGCTTGGGAAGATGATACAGTGGAAGACGATATTGTCCTTGCCGATAAAATGGACCAATTTGGTATCCTTGTCCATCCAATAGGGCTTCCAATCCTTTCCTTCACGTTCAGCCCATTCCTTGGTGGATGAAATATAACCAATGGGGGCATCGAACCACACATAAAGCACTTTTCCTTCGCCCCCTTCCACGGGCACGGGAATGCCCCAATCCAAATCGCGGGTGACGGCACGGGGTTTTAGCCCCTCATCTATCCAAGATTTGCACTGACCATATACATTGGGTTTCCAATCGGCTTTATGGCCTTCGAGAATCCATTTCCGTAAAAAACCTTCGTAACGGTCCAAGGGCAAAAACCAGTGTTTGGTCTTTTTTAGCACGGGAACGCCACCTGTTATGGTGGATTTTGGGTTGATAAGGTCCGTGGCGTTCAAGGAAGACCCACAATTTTCACATTGGTCACCATAGGCTTCTTCATGACCGCACCTGGGACAGGTGCCCACCACAAATCTATCGGCCAAGAATTGCTGCGCCTCTTCATCATAGAGTTGTTCGGTTTCTTCCTCAATAAAATCGCCTTGTTCGTAGAGTTTTTTGAAAAAATCCGAAGCCGTTTTGTGGTGTACCTCGGCAGAAGTTCTGGAATAATTGTCAAAAGAGATTCCAAAGTCTACAAACGACTTTTTTATGATGTTGTGGTATTTGTCAATAATTTCCTTGGGAGTGACTCCTTCTTTTTTGGCCTTCATGGAAATGGCAACACCATGCTCATCACTTCCGCAGACAAAAGCCACATCGTGCCCTTTTAGGCGAAGATATCGGGAATAGATGTCCGCAGGAACATAAACGCCAGCCAAATGGCCAATATGAATGGGGCCATTGGTATAGGGCAGGGCCGAAGTTATGGTATATCTTGAAGGGGTTGTTGTCTGAGACATGTACAAATTGAATTAAGCCCCAAAAATACTCATTTTAGGAGAAGCCAAAAACGGGATTTGCGCTAAAAAAGGAAACCTCCAAATTGTGCCTCCCAAAATTGGGGTGAGGTGATGCACAATCAGAGGTTTCCTAAAATGGATGATAAATGTTCCGCTTGTTTACATAATCATTACGGATTTACTCATTCGCTGATCCGCAACGGATATCCGATAAATATATTTTCCTGTGGACAGGCTATCCCGCACACGTTCCCTAATATTGATTTCGGTGGCGCCTTCGAGCATCATTTCATTGAAAACAGTGCCTACTTTCTGTCCCAAAATATTGAAGAGCTCAATATCAACATGGGCGGCAAAAGGCATTTCCAAATGGATATGGGGAGCGCGCTCATTTGGATAATATGGGACGTGCACAATGTTGTTCACCAATTCTGGATCTGGTGGTGTCATTCCATCATCACTTGGCGGTGTTTCCGGGAATGTTGGTGGATCGTTGTCCATGGCAATGTCATCAAATTCTTCACCACTACAGTTAAAGCCTAGATCAATGGCCCTGTATGGATAACCCAACAGGTGCTGTTCAACTGCAGTTCGGGGAACACAAAGCCATTCAGCGAGAACGGTTCCGTAGAGATCCCTAAAATCCATAGTGTATTCCAGGTTACCTCTATTGTTGGGCTCATCAAGGGAAGGGTGGTCACCCACAAAAGCGCTTCCATTTAAACCAGAACCAAAGAAAAGGGTAGGGGCAGCTTTTCCGTGGTCGGTTCCGTTGGAACCATTTTCGAAGATTCTACGGCCAAACTCAGAAAAGGTCATACTCAAGACCTTATCATCTTGTTCGGTACAGGCCAAATCCTCATAAAAGTTGTTGATGGCAATGGATAGGTTGGACATCAATTGCTCGTGAACAATAGGCTGATTGCCGTGTGTGTCAAACCCGCCCATGGAAATCATATAGACTTTGGTTCCGAGCCCCCCTTTGATCAATTTGGCCAAAAGGGACAATTGCCTTGCAAAACCGTTATCCTGATATTCAACGCATCTCAAGGCATCGCCACGCTCATAGGCTTCGTGGATTTTCCCGGCGTACTCATACGTGGTGTTGGCCACACCTCGTAAAAAGCGTAGCTGATCACCGTACATACAATCATCAAACGGTGCTGTTTCAATGTCGTAGAACAATCCTGTTTCTGCAATTTGCTCTAACTGGTCAACATTGTTGGTCACGAAAGCATAATTGGTCTCCTCTCCTTGGAAAACCAAATTGGACAAGTTCCCAATTTGAATGGCAGCCGGGGCTTCCGGTGGATTGATCAAATAATCTGGATAAATGTTTTCAAAGTGCCTACCCATCCAACCTGTGGGTTCACCACTAAAACCAGTGGTATTCAAGTCGGTGTTGGCAAAAATATCGGACCCAGTAAAATGGGACAGACTTTGGTTTTCGTACCCTACGCCGTGGACGGCCTTAAATTGGCCTTCGCCCCAAAGGGGTTCCAAGGAGCTCATGTAGGTGGGAACACCAAAATCATCAGTAAGTTTTAGGACTTTACTTTCTGGAATGTAGATGTTGGGCCTTGCATTGGCATACGTATCATATTGTTGTATTGGGATAACCGTGCTCAATCCGTCATTTCCCCCGGACAATCGAATAAGAATCAATATGTTGTCAGTTTCGGCGGCCGCAATGGCAGCGGTTAGGGGTGAGGGGGCGGAAGCAGAAATAAAATTGCTTCCCAAGAACATGGATCCAGATCCGGCAATGCCCAAAGCTTGGATAAAGGACCGTCTGCTCCAATTTTTATGTTCCAAATCGTGGCCTTTGTGTTCAAGACCTTTATGGGGTGATGTATGGTGGGTGTTGTGATTATCGCACATAATGGTAGGGGTTATTTAAGTTGAAATTCGGGTTCTCTGGACAAGTGACGCAACAGCACATACACTTGGGTAGGTGCTTCCATGCTCACTGCCAGCATCCAAAGGCTCAATCCGCCCGGGATATAATCCGGGGAATAATAATTCTCTGGCACATCATCAATTTTGAAGGCGTCCATGGCCTTTTCAAAATCAGCGTCCGTCAACAGGCCTTTTGGTGTAAACTTGTTCACCAAGGCCCTTACCACTATTTCAGGATTACTGGTATTGCTATCTGCAGCACCTACAGCATCCATGGCCAATGTTCTGAATTGCTCTGGATTTTCCTGGTAAAAACGTTCCAAGAACACTTCAGAGGTCAGCCAACGTCCAATAATGAAATTGGAGTTGATCCACTGGCGATCCCGTTGCCAACCGGCTACATCATACGGGTCAAAAAGTTCCTGTCCTATAAGCCCGGCAGAATCTATCATGTTGATGACAGTGCCGTCATCGTAAGCAAAGCCGGTTTCTTTGACCAAATGTAAATACAGGTCGAAAGGGCTTTTTATGATGACTCCAATTGCGGTTGGGTCAAAAAAGTGTTGGCTCTTCAACAATTGGCGCAATACCGGGGCAATTTCAAAATTGTTGGCGATAAAGGTCTGTGCCATCCCAGCAATAATATCCTGTGCATTGCCACCTTCTTCACCAGATGAATCGGGGTGCACATAATATTCGTACAACTTCATGCAGATGAAACCGGCAATCTCATTGGGCCTTTCGTTGAAAAGAATATCGATGACATCGTCATAGCCCCAATTTCCGGTCTGGCCAAGAATGGTTTTGTTCTCTGTATTAAAGTCCTCAGGGTTAAAGGTTACTTGGGTGCAACCCTCCTCACCTCTTTCGGTATAACCCGAAATTGCCTTTGCTGTTTCTATAATATCTTCTTCCGTGTAACCATTGCCCTCTCCCAAAGTGAAGAGTTCATAAAGTTCACGCGCGTAGTTTTCGTTTGGGTTGTCTCCCCGGTTCCGGACGCCGTCCAAATAATAGAGCATGGCACTGGTAAGGCCAATTTCATGGACAAAGGTCTTAAAGTTTCCGAGGGCATTACGTTGCAGGCAATTGATGTAGTAATACAAAAATTGGTTACAGTTGTACACGTCCAACTCCGTTACAAAGTGGTTGCTCCAAAAGAAGCTCAAGCGATCCCGAACACTGTTGTCCAACAGGGAATTTCCATAGGCCGTGGTGAATTCTTCCAACTGGGCACGCCTTATTTCCCTGGCCAAGTCGTCATCAGCGGGATAATTGGAATCGTTCCAATCTGCCCAAGCTGGGGCTGGAAGAACCGGAGCCGCAAGGGCCTGATCTATTAAGTTGTCTACTAAGGTTCCTGCTGTTTGTCCAACAGCAGCGTTAATGGTCTGTACTGAGGCACTGAAACCAAGCCTCCGATACAAGTGGGCAGCACGTAACTCGTCCAAGGGAGTAGTGTACGGCGCCAACGTTGAGGAATTACAATTAATGAAGTATTCCATAGCAATGTCTGGCGTTAATTAGGAACATAGTTTTGGGGCAACTATATGTTTAGCTAACGTTGGGCGTGGTTCAATTCAGCCAACAAATTACAATCTAAACGCTTTAATCACTGTGAACTACCAAATTTTTCGATGAACTGCACGTTTTTTTCAATAATTTTCCAAACCTATGGGAAAACATAACGAATTTGGTAGGCAAGGGGAGCAGCTTGCTGTGGATTTTTTAGTAAAGCAAGGGTATGAAATATGTACCCGTAATTTCCGCTATCGAAAGGCTGAAATAGACATCATTGCACGACAGGGTGAAATCCTTGCCATTGTTGAGGTAAAGTCAAGAAATACTGGGTTTCTTGAGGAAATGTCGACCACTATCAACCCCAAAAAAAGACAACTTTTGGTCCTGGCAGCCGATCAGTATGTCCAAGAAATGGATTTGGATGTTGAGGTTCGGTTTGACATAATCACCGTCATCAAAAAGGGAACGAATTTTGAAATTGACCATCTGGAAAATGCTTTTTATTTTTTCTAACCATTTGTTTGTTTTGTAACAATATGTTATTTTTGTGCCAAATCAAACCAAACAATAATGAAAACAATTTCTGCAGTAGTTGAGCATTACATTAAAAAGAAGCCATTTTTGCAAACTGCTCTTGCCCAAGGAATTATTAACCTTACCTCATTATCTAGACAAATAAAGCCCGAAATTGCCGATGCATTGGGCAAAGACGTGAAAGACGGGGCCATTGTTATGGCACTCAAACGACTTTCGGACGATTTGGAATTCAGGGCCACCCACAGAATTGTAAAGGTGCTCAAGAATATTGGGGAAATCACGGTACGTTCCAACTTAACGGATTATACCTTTTTGGCCTCAGATACCATTTTACAGCAACAAGCCCGTTTGTTGGAAGAGGTCAATGAAAATCAGGATGTGTTTTACACCTCTTCCCGTGGGGTGAACGAAATCAATATTGTGATCAGCAATATTATGGACAGTGTGGTGGAAAAATACTTCAAACACGAACGCTGCACCCAAAAAGCCGAAGGGTTGTCTTCCATAACCGTGAAATTGCCAGCGGAAAATGTATCGGTTCCGGGGATTTACTACTTTATTTTCCAACGATTGGCCTGGGAAGGCATTGTGCTTTACGAAGTAATTTCAACAACCAACGAGTTTACCATTTTGGTGAACGAGGAACAGGTGGACATTGCCTTTAAGACGATCAAGGACCTTAAATTGTTGTAGTACTCCCTTCTTTCGCAGTGTCTTAAACTAAAATGGCAATAAAACCGTTTTAGAAAAAGACACTTTTGGAAGAATGACCAAAAAAAGAATCTTTTTCGGATTGTTGGCCCTTTTGGTGCTCTATCTGTGCTACTTGGCCTACATTTTTATTCTTTCCCCAAAAACCAACCTGCAATCCATTTACCTTATCCCTAAGGATGCTGTTTTTGTGGTGGAATCTGAACAACCGGTGGAAAGCTGGAAAAAGATCAGTGAAAGTGAGGCCTGGCACCATCTTCAGAAAAACGAGTATTTTGCTGAACTGACCGAGAATATCCAAAAGGTGGATACGGTGTTCCAAAACAACCATAACCTGTTTGAGTTTTTTGATGGACGCTCCCTTTTTATCTCCGTCCATATGATCTCCCAGAAGGATTACGGGATTTTTTATGTGCTTGACCTCAAACGCATTGCCAAGCTGCAATTGCTCAAAAGCTATCTCAATACCCTGCTCAATGAAGATTATGTCCTGAGCAAACGTACCTACCACGACCATGAAATTTTGGAGGTACATGATCGCAAAAGCAAGGAGACCATGCACATGGCCTTCATAAAGAATCAACTGGTGGCCTCCTATACCCATACCTTGGTGGAAGCTTCCATAGATCAGTATCTGGAACCTGTTTTGGGGCGGAACCTCAATTTTATTGAAATCAACCAAAAGGTGGGACACGAAGATCTGTTCCGAATGTATGTGCAGTACAATTATGTTGATGATTACATAAAACGATTCACGGACCAGCCTTCAGATTGGGTGAAACGGGCAAGTGAAAACTTCCTTTTCTCGGGTTTTTATTTTGATTTGGACAAGAACAGCACCTTGGTCGCCAATGGCTTCACCAATATTGGTTCCGTCAATGAAAACTATTTGGAGGCCCTTCAAAAATCAGGAACGGCAGAGCGAACCATTCCCCAAATAGCCCCCAAACGTACCGCACTTTATATCAGTTATGGGTTTGATAGTTTTTCCGAATTCTACAAAAATTTTGAAATGGTCCAGCAAAATGACCCCAAACAATTTGAAAGTTATCAAGCTGGTATTGAAAAGGTAGAAAAATTTCTGAAAATAGATGTGAAGGAAAACTTTGTCAGTTGGATCGGGGATGAAATTGCCCTGTTGCAGATTCAATCCCATATTTCCAAAGGAAAAAATGATATGGCCCTGGTCTTGAAGGCCAACGATTCAGAAAAAGCCCAAACCAATTTGGATTTTGTGCTGGGCCAAATCAGGAAAAAGACCCCCGTAAAGTTCAAGGCGGTCAACTATAAGGAACATGAAATCAATTTTCTGTCCATAAAAGGATTTTTCAAAGTTTTATTGGGGAATCGATTTGAGGAATTTGATAAGCCCTATTTCACCCAAATTCAGGATTATGTCATTTTCAGTGACAACCCCAATACCCTTAAGACCATTATTGATGATTTGGTAGCAGGGGAGACCCTGTCCACTTCCGAAGAATTCAGAAAATTCAATGACCGTTTTGAATCCGAGTCAGCCGTATTTGTTTACAGCAATATTCCCGTGTTGTACGATAATATGTATGCTTTGGCCGATGCTGCCACTAAACAAAAAATGCGAAAGAACAAGGATTTTATCATCTGCTTTCCCCAAGTAGGATTTCAACTCACCCCCGAGGATAATTTGTTTGAAAGCCGGTTGGTCGTCAACTATCAAAATGTGGAGGAGGTAAAAAAGAACGCCCAATTTGAGGAAAAGGATCAAATCCGAAATCCCAATACCCAAAATCCCAATTCAACTGAGATTACGGATGCCGTTTTTGATTTGAAACCCATGTATCCCACAGATCTAAATGCAAAATCATTCCGTAGAAACTATGCCAACGGTTCGCTACGATTTGAAGTGGATTTGAAAGACGGCCTAAAACACGGCCGCTATACGGAATACTATCCGGATGGCACCGAAAAAATCACGGGCCGTTTCCGAAATGATGAGCAAGTGGGTACGTGGCGGTATTACAATCTCGAAGGGAAAATGGTCCTCAAAAAACGATTTTAGCTTTTTTTCAATTCACCCAAAAGGTCGTTTAGATCAAGAGATTTCGTGTACATGTCCAACGAACCATCCTCCTTTTTGGGCCAATTTTCTTGAGGTCTGTCCCAATAAAGTTCCACACCGTTTTCGTCTGGGTCGTTGAGGTACAGTGCCTCAGAAACACCATGATCGGCAGCCCCGGTGAGGGAATATTTTGCTTCCATCAACCGATTGAGAATACTGGCCAGATCCTTTCGGGTGGGGTACACAATGGCCGTATGGAAAAGTCCGGCAGAACGTTGCGGGGCCGGAGGGGCATCTTTACTGTACCAGGTGTTCAATCCAATATGGTGGTGGTAACCACCCGCCGAAATGAAGGCCGCTTGGTCGCCATAAGTTTGGGTGACCTCAAATCCCAGTAGACCGCAATAAAAATCCAAGGCACGTTGTAGATTAGCGACTTTCAGGTGCACATGGCCAATTTTGGTCTGCGAAGGGATGGTATATTCAGGAGTTTTGTCCATGGTTTGAAGATTAAAATACAAAGGTAGCCATTGGAACCGTTTCAAGAACAATTGTTAACTTGGGGCAATTTTTAAGTCAACCCTCAACATGAAACCATCATTTCCACTTTGTGCGCTTCTTTTTTTGGGCATCCTAAACACCGTATCTGCCCAAGACATTTATTTTCCTGAGCGCAATGAAACTTGGAAGGTCGCTGGGAATAATCAATTTAAACATGATGCAAAGCAATTGGCCGAAGCAGTGGATTTTGCCCATGCCAATGAATATTCCGGTTCCAGAGATCTTCGGGTTGCCATTTTGGAAGGATTCAAACAAGAGCCATTTCATAAGATTTTGGGACCCACCAAAAAAAGGGGAGGCCCTGCGGGCATGATTTTGAAAAACGGTCATGTGATGGCCTCTTGGGGCGACACCAAACGGGTAGACATGACCTTTAGCGTCACTAAAAGTTTTCTCTCCACCGTGGCGGGATTGGCGGAAGATCAAGGGTTGATTGTGGACACCAAGGACAAAGTCGGGGACTATATTTGGGACGGCACTTTTGATGGGGAACACAACGCCAAGATCACTTGGGAGCATCTGTTGCAACAGAATTCCGATTGGTCCGGTGAACTTTGGGGTGGTAAGGATTGGGCGGACCGTCCGCCAAGTGAAGGGGGTTTGGACGATTGGAAATTCCGAAAACTTAACGAACCCGGAACAGTGATGGAGTACAACGATGTGCGTGTGAACGTGCTGGCTTATGCACTCACTCATGTGTGGCGAAAACCTGTTCCACTGGTGCTGAAAGAACAACTGATGGACAAGATCGGGGCCACCACTACTTGGCGTTGGTTTGGCTACGAAGACGCTTGGACGGTAATCGATGGAATACAAATGAAATCGGTAACAGGTGGTGGTCACTCGGGAGCAGGACTTTTCATTTCCACGGAGGATATGGCCCGTTTTGGAATGCTGTTTTTGAACAATGGACAATGGGATGGCCAACGGTTGATCAGTGCCGACTGGATCAAAAAGGCCACTGCACCTTCGGTGCCCAATATGAACTATGGCTATATGTGGTGGTTGAACGAAAAAGGGCCCCGACATTGGGAAGGGGTGCCCAAGCATGTGTTCTATGCCGCAGGTTTTGGGGGCAACTTTATAGTTGTCGACCAAAAAAATGGATTGCTCATCGTGACCCGCTGGCTGGAACCTTCACAAATTGGGGAGTTTGTGAAGCAGGTGTATGAGGCTTTTTAATTACGACTGTCATTCCTTGCTTTTAGCTACTGTTTTATATCGAAAACAGGTCAGACTTTTTAAAAAATTCTTTTCATTTCTTTACATCATTTACTGGAAGGTTGACCCAAAAGGTCTTTACTTTATTGGTGTCATGATGTTCTATTTAATTTTTGTCACATAAGATTTCATTTCCTTGATTTTCGGATTTTTAAACCCACTTAATGTATACACATCGCAAAAAGCAAATTTGGACGGTTTGCCATTTTGGTCAAGGGCTTCAATAATGCCATTTACGGCAGCCGTGTTTCCATGGGTGATGATTTCGTCCAGTTCAAGGCCAGACTCAGATTGGACCATGGACTCAATTTCTTTTTTGAATGCTTCCAAACCATTAATGGTTTTATCACCAAACATGGTCCATTTAATGTCTTCTGTTACATTTTCCAGAATAAATGAAATATCTCCTTGAGCGAAAGCCTCATTGAATTTCTTTAAAAATTTCCCTTTTTCTGTCATGGGAATCAATTATTTACGGTTGTTCAAATATACAGGAGACAAAAAATTGTGCGCATGTGCAATAACGACAATCCCACGGGTCGATTGCGACACATTTTTATTTAAAACCGAACGAAGTA
This sequence comes from Allomuricauda sp. CP2A, assembly GCF_001683915.1. Taxonomy (GTDB): domain Bacteria; phylum Bacteroidota; class Bacteroidia; order Flavobacteriales; family Flavobacteriaceae; genus Flagellimonas. Next base: position 73,808 of record NZ_LXTT01000045.1, read on the forward strand.
AGTGTGAGAAATCAATTTATTGGGACGGTGCCAATTCATAGGAAAAGGGTTCCAACACCTTCAACGCCTTGTCCACACTGGTAATTCGGTCAAACGTCAACAGCAACCGTAACCCGCTCCGGGTCTGTTTTTCCTTGAGCCTGACCTTTTGGGGGTGGCTCTGTACATATTGCAGCACTTGGGTAAACACAGGGCTTTGGTAAAAGGTGGACTGTTGGTCGGCAATAAAGTATCCGATGAACTTCCCTTTTTTCAAGATCACTTTTTCCAAGCCAATATGCGTCGCAATCCATTTGATCCGAACAGAATTGAGCAAATCCACCGCTTGGGTGGGCAGTTCGCCAAAACGGTCGACCAGTTCGGCCTCGAATTTTTGTAAGCCTTCCTCATCCTTCACCTCATTGAGTTGGGTGTAGAGGTTCAACCGCTCCGTGATATTGTTAATGTAATCGTCAGGGAAGAGCAATTCAAAATCGGTGTCCAGTTGCATTTCCTTCACATACACTTTTTCCTTGTGGCCCTCCACTTCTTCGTACAGTTCCTTGAACTCATTTTCCTTGAGCTCCTCAATGGCTTCTGCTAGTATTTTTTGGTAGGTCTCAAACCCGATCTCGTTGATGAACCCGCTCTGTTCCCCGCCCAAAAGATCACCGGCACCACGGATTTCAAGATCCTTCATGGCAATGCTGAAGCCACTCCCCAAATCGGTAAATTGTTCCAAGGCTTCGATACGTTTTCGGGCATCCGGGGTCATCACTTCGTAGGGCGGGGTAATGAAATAGCAAAAGGCCTTTTTGTTGCTCCGACCTACACGACCGCGCATCTGGTGCAGGTCGCTCAATCCAAAATTATTGGCATTATGGATGAAAATGGTGTTCGCATTGGTCACGTCAAGCCCACTTTCCACGATGGTGGTGGAGACCAGTACATCAAACTCCCCGTTCATAAAGGCGAGCATGAGCTGTTCCAGTTTTTTGCCCTCCATTTGCCCGTGACCGATTCCGATCTTGGCATCGGGGACCAGACGTTGGAGCATTCCGGCCACTTCCTTGATGTTCTCAATACGGTTATGGATGAAGAATATTTGGCCTCCCCGTTGGATCTCATAGGAAATGGCATCGCGGATGATTTCTTCATTAAAACCAATCACCTGGCTCTCGATGGGGTAGCGATTGGGTGGTGGGGTGTTGATCACGGAAAGGTCGCGGGCCGCCATCAAACTGAATTGGAGTGTTCTCGGAATAGGAGTGGCGGTCAAGGTGAGCACATCCACATTTTCCTTGATGGAGCGTAGCTTCTCCTTTACTGAAACCCCAAATTTTTGCTCTTCGTCCACAATGAGCAACCCCAAATCCTTGAACTTTACATTTTTGTTGACCAATTGATGGGTGCCGATGATGATATCGACCTTTCCATTGGCCAAATTTTCCAAGGTCTCCCTTTTTTCCTTGGCCGTTCTGAAACGATTGAGATAATCAACCGTTACCGGCATATCCTTGAGACGTTCCGAAAAAGTACGGTGGTGCTGAAAGGCCAGAATGGTGGTCGGCACCAGAATGGCCACCTGTTTGCCATTGTCCACCGCCTTGAAAGCGGCGCGGATGGCCACCTCGGTCTTTCCAAAGCCAACATCACCGCAGATGAGCCGGTCCATGGGGCGTTCGCTCTCCATGTCCCTTTTCACATCCTGAGTGCTTTTTTCCTGATCGGGCGTGTCCTCGTAGAGAAAAGAGGCTTCCAGTTCATACTGTAAATAACTGTCGGGTGCATATTGGAATCCCTTTTCCAACCGTCGTTTTGCATAAACTTGGATGAGGTCGAAAGCGATTTTCTTGACACGGCTTTTGGTCTTTTGTTTCAGGTTTTTCCAAGCTGCCGAACCCAGTTTGTAGATCTTGGGAGGGGCACTGTCCTTGCCGTTGTACTTGGAGATTTTGTGGAGCGAGTGGATGCTGACATACAAAATATCCCGGTCCCCATAAATCAATTTGATGGCCTCCTGTTGCTTCCCTTCCACATCTATTTTTTGAAGCCCTCCAAACTTTCCGATGCCATGGTCGATATGGGTCACGTAGTCCCCAATTTCCAGTTTGTTGAGTTCCTTGAGGGTGATCGCCTGTTTTTTGGCATAGCCATTTTTTAGATGGAACTTGTGGTATCGCTCAAAGATTTGATGGTCCGTGTAGCAGGCCAATTTCAGGTCCAGGTCGATGAAACCTTGAAAGAGTGGAAAAACCACAGTTTGATAATGGACAGTTTGGTCCACTTCCTCAAAAATATCGTGGAAACGTTTGGCCTGTTGTTCCGTGGAACAGAAAATATAATTAGTGAACCCTGCATCCCGATTCTCGTTCAGGTTTTCAATGAGCAGGTCAAACTTTTTGTTGAAAGCGGGTTGCGGTTTGGTGTTAAATTGAATAATGTCACTTCGACTCCGCTCAGTGACCATATTACTTGAATTTTGGGGGCTGAGCGGAGCCGAAGCTGCAATCTCCACACATAAAAAATCCTCCAACTGCTCTTTCAATAAAGCGGAATCCACAAAGAGTTCCTTGGGCTCGGCATGCTTGATTTCCTTGCTGAGCTTGGTAAAACTTTCTTCAGCCTTGGAAAAGAACGAATCAATACGGTCATAGATCAAGGCCGGATTTTTGGCAAAGACCACCGTTTTGGGCGAAATGTATTTCAGAAAACTTTCCCGACTTTCCTGCAAGAACTTATTCTCCACATTGGGGATAATGGTGATCTTCTTCACCTTGTCCGTGGAAAGTTGGGTTTCCACATCAAATGTTCGAATACTGTTCACTTCGTCCCCAAAAAACTCGATGCGATAGGGTTCGTCATGCGAAAAAGAGAAAACATCCACAATACCACCCCGCACCGAAAATTCCCCAGGTTCGGTGACAAAATCCACCCGTTTGAACTGGTATTCAAAAAGGACTTCGTTCAAAAAATCCAATGAAAGGGTATCCTCCAGTTTTATTTTGAGCGTGTTCTTGTCGAGTTCCTTTCGGGTGACCACCTTTTCAAAAAGCGCATCGGGGTAGGTGACAATGACCGCTGGCTTTTTCCTTGAGTTGATGCGGTTCAACACCTCGGCACGCAACAGCACATTGGCATTGTCCGTTTCTTCGATTTGGTAGGGTCTTCGGTAACTTCCGGGATAGAAAAGCACATCGTTCTCGCCGATGAGCTGTTCCAAATCGTTCAGATGATAGGCTGCTTCCTCCTTATCGTTCAATATCAATAGAAAAGGGGCATCAGCCGACTTGAAAGCCTCTGAAACCACAAAGGAAAGGGAAGAACCGACCAGGCCTTTAAGATTGATTTTGGCATTGTCATTAGGCGATCGGGCAATAGCATCCCGCAGTTTCCCAAGTGGGGGAGACTGTGCAAAGAGCTGCAAAATGGACGATTGGGTCAATCCAAAAAATTTGTGGCAAATATAAAATGAAATGTTTTTAGGAAGAGCATTTTTTGAGTTTTCTCATTCCCTTTTTAATATTGATTTTATCAAACGTCATTCCGTGCGATTGTTGAGCGAAGTCGAAACACGACACGGAATCCCATTATAAATGATTGAGATGCTGAAACACCCTGCCTGCAGCCGGCAGGAGTTCAGCATGACTATCAGATTTGAAACTGAGATATCTAAACCTTTACTACGGTATCTTCCACAATGGCATAGACCTCATCATGCTTTGAAGGTTCCATGGTATAGGTTCCGGTAAACTCCCCAAAAGCGGGCAGGATCAACTGGTTTTTGCTCCTAAAAAAGCAAGGAAGACGAAGTTTTTGCCGTCCAGACCCATGCAATTTCACTGCCGGATGAATGTGTCCGCAAAACGTAAAGAGGTCCTCGCGCTCCTCTGGATGATGGGTCAGTAAAAAACCGTCGATGATGAGTTCCGGGAAAATCTCGATCTTGAGCTGTGCATACTTTTCGGGGTCGATGATGTCGTGGTTGCCTGCCACCAAAATAATCTCGGCGGGGGTTTTGCCCACCCAATTTTCGAACAATTCCCATTCCTTGTTCAGGGAAGAGTGGAACAGATCACCCAAAAAACAGATTTGAAAGGGTTGAAAATCGGACACGATTTTATCGAGCAGGACGTAATTTTTATGAATGGCCTTTCGGGGAACGGCAGCACCAAATTTTCGAAAATGGGATACCTTGCCCAAGTGTACATCACTTATCAACAGCATGGACCTTTCAACCCATAAAAGGCCACCTAAGGGATGGAGTTGAAATTTTTGATCTTGTATGTGGATGGTCTCACTCACCATATTTAGTTCTTCCAAATTTAATATTATTGTCATTCCGTGCTCGACACGGAATCTCATTTTGTGAGATGCTGAAACAAGTTCAGCATGACATATCCCTTGTCTTTTTCAATCATCATTACACTCCTCATTTCGAAATGACATGCTCATGCTCATCTGTTTAGTTTTGCAGTCATCCGTTTAATCCTGTCCGCCAATTTCTCATTGGACAGTTTTTCCCGCAGCCTATCGGTGATGATGGGAAACGAAAAGGGAGTGGGCTGCGTACACTGTTTCCAGACAATTTCCTGTTGAGCAATTCGTTCCAAGGCCAGTCGCAACCGACCTTCCTCCAATTGGTGCTCAAAGGTTTCGGTAAAAGCCTGTTGGTAGAGCAGGTTATCGTCCTCAAAATCCTTGAACACATCAAACAACAATTCCGAACTGCTTTGCAGGTGCTTCATTTTCACCCCTTTTTCGGGATAGCCCGTGAACACCATGCCACTGATCACCGCAATATCCCTGAATTTTCGCCTGGCCATTTCGTTGGAGTTCAAACTTTTTTGAAGATCGGACAACATGAATTCCGGTGTAAAAAGGTTGTTGTCCAAAATGGCCTGAATGTCGATGGGCTTATCCGAAAGCAACTCAAATCCATAGTCGTTGAAGGCAAGCGAACAGGTGATGGGGGTCAACAAACTGATGCGATAGGCCAATAGACTGCTCATTCCTTCATGAATGGCTCTGCCTTCAAAGGGATAAAAGATATGATGATGACCGTCGTTGGTCCCAAAAGTCTCGATAAGGAATTGGTGGGGTAGGGGCACCATACTCTCTTCCTGTTGCTTTGCAAACATGGGGGCGAGGGACTGAATTTCTTTGGATTGTTCGTTTAAAGGCAGTTCAGCGGTGTAGAGTTCTTGCCGGAGCAGTTCGGACATTTTTGCCGAAAAACTGAGTCGGCCACCCATCCAACTGGGCACTTTATTGGTGCGTTTGGAGGAATTCCGCACATGGGCGGACATCCCTTTTATCCGAATAAATTCCAAATTCCTTCCCGCAAAGGTGAACACATCCCCCGGACTCAGTTTGGAGATAAAATATTCCTCAATGGAACCGATATACCCTCCTTTTTGGTAGCGAACCGAAATGGTGGCATCGCCCACAATGGTCCCGATCTGGAATCGGTGCCGCATGGCTACCATCCGGCTGTTCACTTTGAACCTGCCATCTTCCTCCACCTCCACTTTTTTGTACTCGTCATACGTTTTCAGGCTTTGACTGCCCATCACCAAAAAATTCAGCAACCATTGCCATTGCTCATCAGTGATGGCTTGGTAACAGAAGGTCTGTTTGATTTCTGGATAGATTTCATCAGGAAAAAATCCATCGGAAACTGCCAAGGTCGTCAGGTATTGAATGAGTACATCAAAGCTGTTCAGGTAGGGAATGCGGTCTTCCACAGCACTGTTCAAAACCGCCTTTTGCATGGCCGAAGCCTCAATGAGTTCCATGGCATGGGTGGGCAAAAAATAGATGACACTTTCCTTTCCAGGTCGATGCCCGCTACGCCCAGCGCGTTGTAAAAAACGGGCCACGCCCTTGGGCCCACCAATCTGGATCACGGTTTCCACTGGGGCAAAATCCACCCCCAAATCCAAGCTGGAGGTGCAGACCACAGCCTTTAGACTTTCATTGCGGATGGCCTGCTCTACCCACAATCGGGTCTCTTTGTTGATACTGCCATGGTGCATGGCCATTTCTCCGGCAAACTCGGGATATTTTTCAAGAATTTTTTGGAACCAGATTTCACATTGACTTCGGGTGTTGGTGAAGAGCAATGTGGTCTTACTGTTGATGATGATGGGCACCACTTCGTCCAAAAGATGTAACCCTAAATGGCCACGCCACGGAAAGGTTTCCATTTCTTTGGGAATGATACTCCTGACGGTGATTTTTTTACTGAGCTTGGCTTTGATCAAGACCGAGTTCTCCAGTTCTTTGGAGGTTGGTCCCAAAAGTACTTCCCTTGCCTGTCCCAAATTACCAATGGTGGCCGATATGCCCCAAATCCGAAGATTTTTGCAAACGGTTTTCAATCGGGACAGGCCCAGTTCCATCTGAACCCCACGTTTTGTCCCCAAAAGCTCGTGCCACTCGTCCACAACAATGGCAGAGCAGTCCTTAAAGAGCTTGGCATATCCTTTTGAGGAAAGCAATAATTGCAGGCTTTCCGGAGTGGTGATCAAAAGGTCAGGCATGGTGGTTTTCTGTCTGGCCCTTTCTTTCGTGGAAGTGTCACCCGTTCGGATGCCCACCGTCATTTGGGTTTCCAAATCTTGCGTAATGCGCTCTGCGGATTGTTTGATTTCCTGTGAAAGTGCCCGAAGCGGAGTGATCCAAATGGCTTTCAGTCCCTTTTTGTGCTTGGCTTTGTAGTTGGGGTGGTTTTTGATGTAATTTAAAACTATTGGAAACCATAGCGCATAGGTCTTTCCGCTGCCGGTCGGAGCGTTCAAAAGCCCATGTTTTCCATCCAAAAAAGCATTCCAAGTCTCTTTTTGAAAAGGAAAGGGCTCCCAATTTTGTTCATGGAACCATTTTTCGGCAATATGGAACAGTTTGGAATCTTGCAGGGCCTTTTTTTATTGAAGTTGTACTTGGATTGAAAATTACGAATTTCTTTGACGGGGATCTACCTTCCTTTTTCCGATAAGATTTATATTTGTGCCACAAAATTTGAGATATGCCCATTTTAGACCTTTACGAGCACGGAGACCATAGGACAAACTTGGCACACTTTGCCACTTTAGCCAGTTTGGCGGCCATAGATGGAGAAATCAACCCTAAAGAGAAAGCCATTCTGGAAAAGTTTGCCTTTAAATTGAATATTTCCGAGGATGAATTCAAAGAGGTCATGAAGAAGGAGAACAAATATCCGATTGAAACTCCACACAGTGGTGAAAAACGCTACAAGAGGCTTTTCGAATTTTTTCAAATTATTTTTTCGGACCACGAAATTGACGATGAGGAACGTAGGATTGTAGAAAAATATGCAATAGGTCTAGGGTTTTCCCCAAAAACTGCTTCGCAGATCATTGATAAGTCCATAGCGATTTTCACAGGGAAAATCGATTTTGAGGATTACCACAGAATCGTCATACGGGAAGATTAGGCGTTTGCCATAAACTCTTCCGCTTTTTCCACCATTTTTTTACTTCCGCAGAAAAAAGGAACGCGTTCGTGCAGTTCAGTGGGCTGAATGTCCATGATACGTTGAAAACCATCACTGGCTTTGCCACCGGCTTGTTCTGCTAAAAAGGCCATAGGGTTGCACTCATACAACAAACGTAGTTTTCCATTTTGTGCCACACTGCTTTTGGGATACATGTAAATTCCACCTTTGATCATGTTCCGGTGAAAGTCGGACACCAGGGAGCCAATATATCTGGATGTGTACGGCCTGTCTCCTTCTTCCTTTTGGCAGTATTTGATGTAGTCCTTGACCCCTTGCGGAAAATGGATGTAATTACCTTCATTAACGGAGTAAATTTTTCCGGTTTCCGGGAATTGCATGTTGGGATGGGAAAGGTAAAACGTTCCCAGGGCCGGGTTTAGGGTAAAACCATTTACACCATGTCCCGTAGTGTATACATACATGGTTGATGTTCCATAAATGATATACCCCGCGGCAATCTGGTTTTTGCCGGGTTGCAGAAAATCTTCTAAAGTAACCGGTGTGCCAACTGGGGTAACCCTCCTGTAAATGGAAAAAATGGTTCCCACCGATACATTCACATCGATATTGGATGAGCCATCCAAAGGGTCAATGAGCACTACATACTTATTCTGGTGCTGTTTGTCAAAACTGTTGATGCTGATAAAATCGTCTTCTTCTTCCGAAGCTATCCCGCACACAATTTCTCGGTTCTTTAAGGTCTGAATAAACTTCTCATTGGCCAACACGTCCAGTTTTTGTTGATCTTCTCCCTGTATATTGGTATCCCCAGCGGTACCAATAATGTCAACAAGACCAGCTTTGTTTACCTCATGGTTTACCACTTTGGCAGCTAAACGGATGCCGTTGAGCAATCTAGAGAGTTCTCCGGAAGTATATTGAAATGATTCTTGGTTGGCAATGATGAACTCGCCCATGGTGAGGCGCTGTTTGTCAGACATGGTAAAAGCTGTTTTATTTGAGGACAAATATCGGGCATTTTGTGAATCTACAACGATTTCGTGAGGCTAAAATTTTAGATATTTATAACTTTGAGTTTTATTTGTAACAATTATGGAGTATGTAATCAGAGATGCGAGGAAGGAGGACATGGCCCAAGTCTTGGCACTGGTTCAGGAACTGGCCGATTTTGAAAAGGAACCTGATGCTGTTGTACTATCAAAAGAGGATCTGGAAAGAGATGGCTTTGGGGAACAGAAGCAATTCCATTGCTTTGTTGCCGAAGTGGGCGATGAAATTGTGGGCATAGCCTTGGTTTACCCACGATATTCCACCTGGAAAGGTCCGGTAATCCATTTGGAAGATCTTATAGTTGCAGAACAGATGCGGGGCAGCGGTCTCGGAACTGCATTGCTGGATGAGGTGATAAAATATGGCCATAAATTAGGGGTACGCAGGATTTGTTGGGAGGTCTTGGACTGGAACGAACCCGCCATTGAATTCTACCAAAAAAAGGGGGCAAAAGTGCTCAGGGATTGGGACGTGGTTCAAATGGATGAGCGAGGAATCCAAAATTATATTGAGAGTTTAAACTAATTTTTACAAGTAAATATACTGAATGAGAGTATTTAAGTTTGGTGGGGCATCCGTAAAAGATGCCGATGCGGTTAGGAATGTGGTACGAGTGTTGCAGGAAGTGGGCCATGAGGATACCTTGGTAGTGATTTCGGCCATGGGCAAGACCACCAATGCCATGGAAAAAGTGGTGGAATCTTATTTTAAGGATAAGAACACCATTACAGCAGCGTTGCAGGAGGTCATGGATTATCATGATCATATCCTGTCCAATTTGTTTGAAAATCCCAAGCATCCCATTTACGATAGGATAACATTGCTTTTTGAAGAAGTCAAGGGCTTTTTAACCTGGAACAAATCACCCAAATATGCCTTTGTTTATGATCAAGTGGTGGGCTATGGAGAATTGCTATCCACATCAATCATCAGTGCATACCTGAACGAAATTGGTTTGACCAATACTTGGTTGGATGTGCGTCAGTTGATCAAAACCGATACCAATTACCGAGATGCCCAAATCAATTGGGAGCGTACCCAAGCCGAGGTCTCAGATAGGGTAGATATGTCCAAATTGAACATTACCCAAGGGTTTTTGGGCAGTGATGACAATAATTTTACCACAACTCTGGGCAGGGAAGGTTCCGATTATACAGCGGCAATTTTGGCGTACTGTCTCAATGCTGAATCGGTGACCATTTGGAAGGATGTCCCCGGGGTTTTGAATGCAGACCCAAGAAACTTTAAGGAGACCCAGTTGCTGGAAAAGATTTCATATCGTGAAGCCATAGAATTGGCATTTTACGGTGCTTCGGTGATTCACCCTAAAACCCTTCAACCGCTGCAACGAAAAGAAATACCCTTGCATGTAAAATCCTTCCTTAACCCCAAAGATTTGGGGACCACTGTGGGCAAAGGAGTGGGAATTGTTCCCAAAACGCCCTGTTTTATTGTTAAAAAAAATCAGGTGTTGCTAAAACTTTCCGCTTTGGACTTCTCATTTATGGTGGAGGACAACATCAGTGAGATTTTCAAATTGTTCCACGACCATCGATTGAAAGTGGATTTGATCCAAAACTCAGCCATTAGCTTTTCGGTGTGTTTGGACAATAAGTTCAATGGACTTCAACCTTTGCTGGAAGTGCTCAAACGAAAATTCAAGGTGGTATGCCATGAAGATGTTTCACTTTATACCATTCGCCATTTTGATGACAATGCCGTAAAATCACTCCAAAATGGAAAGTCCGTGCTTGTGGAACAACGCGGTAAGGAAACCGTGCAACTAGTGGTAAAATAGGGTTGGAGCGCCAACTTTTTTGTTGAAGGGGCCAATAGCCGTAATTTTCTATCTTTACACATACCTAAATAATAAAGATAGTTCATGGGGTTGGTTTCTGCGAAAGAAGTTGCTAAGGTAATTCACTTGGATAAGTATGGGTTCTTGGGCACTTTTGTTGGATGGCTTTTAATGGTCGCCACCAAGATCACCACCATAAATCGATTCTACAACAAGAACAAGGAACTTCCCGGGCCTGAATTTTTGGATGCCATTCTGGAACACTACGAAATTGACTTTGAGGTTCCGGAAGAGGATTTAAAACGATTGCCCAAATCTGGGCCTTACATTACCATCAGCAATCATCCGCTTGGCGGAATTGATGGGGTTCTTTTGCTCAAACTGTTGTTGAAAGAACGTCCCGATTTTAAGATCATAGCCAATTTTTTGTTGCACCGTATTGAGCCATTGAGGCCTTACATCATGCCCGTGAACCCTTTTGAGAACCATAAGGATGCCAAGAGCAGCATCATGGGTTTTAAAAGTGCAATGGCCCACTTAAAGGAAGGACATCCTTTGGGAATTTTTCCTGCTGGTGAGGTATCTACCTACCGGGACGGGAAATTGGTGGTTGACAGACCATGGGAGGAAGCCGCCCTTAAATTAATTCGGAAGGCAGAGGTTCCCGTGGTTCCCATTTATTTTCATGCCCGAAACAGCCGACTTTTTTACAGGCTTTCCAAAATAAACGATGTGTTTCGAACGGCCAAGTTGCCATCGGAGCTTACTTCACAGAGCAGAAGGCCCATAAAAGTGCGGATTGGTCAACCCATTTCAGTAAATACACAGAATGAAGAGGAGACCTTGGAATCTTTTACCGAATTGCTTCGAAAGAAAACCTATCTCCTGGCCAATGTTTTTGAAAAGGAGCGCTTGATCGACAAGGTGCCCACCAGTTTAAAAATCCCTAAACCTCCCAAAAAGATAGCCACACAAGTGAGTACAAAAGTATTGGAGGGTGAAATAGAGCGATTGCGTGAAAAGGATTGCAGGGTGTTGCAGAGCAAAAATTACGAAGTCTATTTGGCGCAGCAACAGGATATCCCTTTTTGTTTGAACGAGATTGGAAGACAGCGTGAAATTACGTTTCGGGAAGTGGGCGAAGGGACCAACAACGCCATTGATCTGGACAAGTTTGATTCGTATTACCATCACCTCTTTTTATGGGATAATGATGCAAAAAAGATTGTAGGGGCCTACAGAATGGGCTTGGGGTCGGAAATCTTCAAAAAGTATGGCATTGATGGATTTTATCTTCAGGACTTGTTCCGTTTTGAACCGGAACTTTACCCAATGATGGAAAAATCCATTGAAATGGGCCGAGCCTATATCGTAAAGGAATATCAGCAAAAACCCATGCCCTTGTTCTTGTTGTGGAAAGGTATTGTGCATACCACCTTACGACATCCGGAGCATAAATATTTAATTGGAGGCGTGAGCATCAGCAACCAGTTCTCCAATTTTTCCAAATCCTTGATGATCGAGTTTATGAAATCCAACTATTGGGACCCTTATGTGGCCCAGTACATTCGTCCCAAAAAAGAATTCAAGGTACAATTGAAGGATGCGGACAAGGAGTTTGTATTTGACGAGACCCAGGCCGACCTGAACAAGTTTGACAAGTTGATCAGCGAGGTGGAACCCGGAAGTCTGCGATTGCCGGTTTTGATCAAAAAATACATCAAACAGAATGCAAAAGTGGTGGCCTTTAATGTAGATCCGCTTTTCAACAATTCGGTGGATGGATTAATGTACATCAAAATAGCTGACCTTCCAGAAGATACCGTCAAGCCGGTCATGGAGGAATTTCAAGCGGAATTGGAGCGGAAAATGGCGGAGGGAATCACCAATAATATTGATTAAGATTACTTCAATCCATAAGCTCTTCCCGAACAAAATCGTGGCAAAATTCCTTTATTTCGTCCCTTGTATTTACAAAAGCTGCATGAATTTCTTCTTCTGAGCCTTCAACTTTGGAGGGATCGGCAAAATTTTGATGGAGGCGACGCGCATTTTTGGACGGGATAAAAGGGCAGTGCTCTTTGGCATGGTCACATACTGTAATGATATAATCCCACTCTATTCCAGCATGTTCATCCACATGGTTGGAGGTATGGTGCGAAATGTCCACTTTATCCTCTTTCATGATGGCCACGGCCATGGGATTGAGCCCGTGGGTTTCAATTCCGGCACTGTAAATGGTTGCCAGTTTGTCTTGAAAATGGTTTAAATAGCCATGGGCCATTTGGCTACGGCACGAGTTTCCGGTACAAAGTACCAATACGTTTTTCATGCTTTTTAGTTTGATAATCAGTCTATTCCAACTTTGTGGCTGCGTTTTTCAAATAACAGGTTGTCCTTCCAGACACCGTGTATTTTACCCACGCGTTCACGCCTGCCAATATAGCGAAAACCTACTTTCTCATGGAGTTTTATGCTGGCTTTATTTTCAGGAAAAACACCGGATTGGATGGTCCAGAATCCGGCATTTTCACTTTCTTCAATGAGTTGCTCCATCAGTAGTTTTCCAACACCTTTTCCTCGACTTTTGGCACTAATGTAAACGCTCACTTCACCCACACCGCCATAAACACACCTACTGGAAACAGGGGATAGTGCGGCCCAACCCAAAATGTTACCATCTTCCTCCGCCACCAAGCGACAAGAAGAAACATGGGCTTTGTCCCAACTCTCATAGTTGGGTGCATTGGTCTCAAAAGTGGCAATGCCCGTGGCAATACCTTCGGTATAGATTTGGTGTACGTGCTGCCAGTCGGAGGCTTGCATACTGCGAATTATCATATTGGAGTTTTAGCAACACCCAGATTCTGGGGTACAACATGCGGAGGCTGCTTCTTTGACTTCAGCTTTGGGTTCCACCCCACAGGTTTCCTTGGCCTTGCAATCTGTTTTTTGAACCGATAGTTTTAGGATCAAGGAGTTGTTGTCCAGTGCAAAGTCGCTCACAAAAAGTTGAGCCGTGTGGAAGTCTGCGTTACTATATTCAAATTTAATTTCGGCATCCTGTACCATGGGCTTGATGCGATCTACCTTGTTGAGTATGGCCAACGCTTTGTATACGGACATATACTCTCTTTTATCCTTTTCTTTTGGACTTTCCCAAAGTTGAACAATGGTTTCTTTCCAAAAGTCGGTTCCAGCACCACAATCAACCGAATCAACGGTGATGTTTTTTACTTCGGTGATGTGGTAATTGGCTCCAACAAATTTGCTTGGAGCATATTCAAAAAGCAGATTTTTGTCTTGATGTTGTTTCAATACGGATAGAAATTCTGATGTTTTCATAGTTAACAGCAATTACGATTAATATTGGAAAAGAACGCATGGAAGGAATGCTGTAATTCTTCCCATCGCTCTTGGTTGATACAATAACAGAGGTTTTTACCCTCAAAAGTTCCCTTTAGGAGCCCAATTTTCTTGATTTCATTCAAATGTTGCGATATGGTGGGCTGGGCCAGACCGATCACATCCACCAGATCGTTACAGATACAGCCATCCTGCTTGCTGATGTATTCCAAAATGGCAACACGGGCAGGGTGGGCCAAAACTTTGGCAACATGGGCCAGTTCATTGTGGACAGGTGAAAAGATATGTGTTTTGGAAGCTCCCATAGGTTTTACTTTGGCAACAAATATAAATTTAATATTGCAATATTACGATAAAGATAGTAAATAAAAAAGCCAGAGTGAGATTCTCTGGCCAATTTTTTTAGAACCAAGGCTTTTTGCCAACTTGGTAGGTATTGTAAAATTCCTCATCGGATTTGGTCAAATAGATGATACCTTCAATAAGACCGATGATTCCAGGGATCCAGGCCAAAAAGGCACCAATAACAAAACAGACCAAAATATAGGCCACTATGGAAAAGCCCAATAATATAAAGCCTTCCTTGTTATAGCCCAATATAAATTTATGTACCCCAAGAGAGCCCAATAAAATTGCAAGAATACCTGCAAGAATTTTTTTATTGTCACCCCCTACATCTTTGAGGCCTTCTTTAAACTCGTCAGCGGTTTTTTTAGCTTCTTCTTTGAAGTCTTTTCCAGCTTCTTCAGCTTGGTCTCCTAAGTCTTTTTTTTCTTCGGACATGGTTTTAATGTGTTGGTTAAACGATTTCTAAATGTAACAAATAATTCAATACCTATGGAAACGCTTTATCAACAGGTTCCCAAAGCTCCAATTTGTTCCCCTCGGGATCCATGATCCATCCAAATTTGCCATAATCGTATTCCTCTATTTCCCCAACAATGGTAACGCCTTCTTTCTTTAATGTCTCAAGTAGTTCCACCAAATTTTCTACCCTAAAATTCATCATGAACTGTTTTTCGCTGGGTTGAAAATAGGAGGTATCCTCCTTAAAAGGACCCCATTGCGTGGAACAGTCATTACCTTGCTTGTCCTTCCACCAAAACGTACAACCGTATTGGTCGGTATTCAATCCCAAGTGGGTATTGTACCATTCTTTTATTTTTTGTGGGTCCTTGCTCTTAAAGAAAAACCCGCCGATTCCAGTTACTCTATTTTTCATGATATTTGTTTATGATTATTTTCTCTGCAACACCAAAGCGGAAAGTAGCGAAATAATGAACCCGATGGCGAAGACCGTCATGGCCATTAGGGCAAAGGAGAACAAGGGGTTTGAAAACAGTTCTTTTTGGGATTCCATTTCAGTCAATTTTGCTTCAAACTCATCTGCTGGAAGCGAAGCTTTCATGGTCTCAACGCTTTGGTTGTAATATTCGGACATAAAATCTGGGTTGAGCACTTCGGTATAAAACACATCAAGAATACCAAAAACCAAAGCAGTGATCAAACTGATCAAAACACCAATAAGTAGCGCTTTTTTGAAACTCACCTTGCCATCATTTTCCTTGTCCCGATACTGTTTGATGCCAAAAAAGACAAAGCCCAACGCTAAAATCATGGAGACATATCCCAAAACTTCCTGGGTGGAATAGGGGAGGCCGTCCAATACAAACCAGCTTATGAGAAAGAGTACGCAAATGGTAATGGATCCATACAGCCCAAATCGGAGAACAGTTTTTTTCATGGTCAATTGTTTAAATGGTTGACTCAAAAGTAGGAATTGGGACAATGGAAAGACTCATACTAAAGTACCAAAATCAGGGTGTACTGACCTTAAAATGAGCTAAATGCCCAAAATTTCAAGATCTTTTGCCCGTTGAATGGCCTGTGTGCGGCGTTTGGCATCCAACTTTACCAAAAGGTTGGAAACATGGGTTTTGATGGTACTTTCCGAAACAAAAAGTGCATTGGCAATTTCTTTGTTGGACAATCCTTTGGATATCTGTACCAACACTTCGTATTCCCGTTGGCTTATTCCAAGCTGTTCAACCTTTTTTAGATTGATTTCAGGAGTGGTTTTCTCTTTTTTTCGCAACGCTTTTTTGTTGATATGGATGCCAATGAAGAAAAAAACGACGGCGATTATGGCAATGATGATTTCTATGGAAATATCACCGGACAGATAGGCATATTTGCTCAATTGAAAGAGGACGAGCAACGCGACAATCAAGGCCGAAAAAACAAAAATGGTCTTTTTCACCCACTAAAATTAGCAAAATCTTGCTTTTACCTTATCCACAATGGTCTGTGCCAGTTTTTCCTTGCTCTCCACCGTCCATCCTGCCACATGGGGGGTTAGGAGCACGTTTTTGGCCTTTCGGAGATACTTAAAAGCCTTTGGTTTTTGGATGAACATATTCTCAAAGGACTTTTTTTCATATTCCAACACATCCAATCCGGCACCCAATATTTTTCCAGACTTTAAAGCGGTTACCAAATCTTTGGTGACCACACATTTTCCTCGGGCTGTGCTCAATAACCAGAACGGTTTGTGAAACGCATCAATGAACTCAGAATTGACCATTCCAACGGTAAGTTCGGTCTGGGGTACATGCAAGCTCACCACATCGGAACGTTGCTGGAATTCCATAATGCCCACTTGTCGCGCATTTTCATCGCCAACGCCCCCCACAATATCATAACAAATGACCTCCACATCAAAACCCCGCAATTTTTTGGCAAAGGCCTTGCCCATATTTCCGTAACCGATAATACCCACAGTTTTGCCATCGAGCTCCTCACCTCTGTTGCCTTCTCGGTCCCATTTTCCTTTCTTGACCTCGCGGTTGGCCTTGGTCAATTTGTTTAAAAGCGACAACAACATACCCAGGGTGTGCTCACCTACGGCGTTTCGGTTGCCTTCCGGGGCGGAAGCCAGAAAAATATCCTTGTCTTTGGCATATTGAGTGTCTATATTTTCCAATCCAGCCCCAACCCTACCAATGAATTTTAAATTGGTGGCCTTGTCCAAAAATTGTTGGTCAATGGTAAACCGGCTTCGGATTACAATTCCATCGTATTGATGAATGGTTTTTTCAATCGCTTCCTTGCTGGAAGTATAGTCTTCATGGTTTTCAAAGCCCAATTGGGCAAATTGTTCCAAAAGTAGAGGGTGGTTGGTGTCCAGGTGGAGAACTTTCATGGGTCAAATATACAACTCCTAGATTTTTGGGTAGTGGGTCTGTGTTTTTTCATGCTGTACTTCTCCAGTGTGGGCAGTAGTGAGTTTTTCGAACAGCAATACATGCACCTCTTCCCCATTTTTGGTCATGGGATTGTGCTCCACTCCTTTGGGCACCACAATGATTTCTCCTTCGTTCACCACTTCGGTTCGGTCCCGGAACTGCATGTACAAAGTGCCTTTGATCACTTGGAAGAGTTCGTCTTCATGCTCGTGGGCATGCCAAACAAATTCCCCTTGCAGTTTGGCCAAAAGCACTTGCATATCATCTACCACAGCTATTTGGTGTGGATGCCACTGTTTAGTGAACTCGGCATGTTTTTGTTTTAGGTTGATGGGTTTCATACAGGATTTTGCAATTTATTGGGTAGGTATGGGCAGATTGTGCATGCGTAAAAATGATAATTTGTCCCAATAGCCCCGTTGGAATTTGATTTTTCCATCAACAATATGAAAAAATCCACATCCCCTTAGGCCCAATGGATCTTTCCATTCCAAAATGGCCCATTCCCCATCTTCAAAAATATGTTCAACGATGCATACCATGTCTGCAGTGGAAAACTCATTCTTGAACATGTTGTAGATGGCATCCTTGCCAACAACGGGGTCATTGGTCACTTGATGGTTTATGGCATCGGTATGGTAAAGTTCAGCAATTTTTTGGGCATCGCCTTGGTTGAAAATATCAACCCAATGTTCAACAACTTGTTTTGGATTTTTGTTCACAGCTTTTTAGGTATGTAATTTAAATCCCCAAAATCATTTTGGCTATCCAAAAATAAATCAATATCCCAAAAATATCATTGCTTGTGGTAATAAACGGACCCGTGGCAATGGCGGGGTCAATGTTTCTTTTGTGGAGGAACAAGGGGATGAAAGTACCAATCAACCCGGCAACAACAATTACGACCACCAAGGAGAGCGATATGGCCAAAGCTGTGGCAAAAGCTCCTTTCCAGATCCAAGTGAATATCAAAAGTAAAATGGCAAGGATGAGCCCGTTTAACAGTGCCAATAGCATTTCTTTGACAAGACGGCTGCTTACACTTCCTTTTAGATCATCATTTGCAAGACCTTGAACAATTATGGCACTGGACTGTACACCTACGTTACCAGCCATTGCAGCAATCAATGGGGTAAAGAAAAATAAGACTGCATGTTTGGCGATCATCTCTTCAAATCCACCCATTATCGCAGCGGCTCCCAATCCACCTAACAACCCAAGTATAAGCCAGGGCAATCGGGCACGGGTCAGTATCCAAATATTGTCATTGACTTCCACACCCTGAGAGATACCGGCCGCCATTTGATAATCCTTGTCAGCTTCCTCCCGGATCACGTCCACAATGTCATCAATGGTGATTCGGCCTACCAATCTCCCGATCTCATCTACTACGGGAATGGCCTCCAAATCATATTTGGACATGACTTTGGCTACTTCTTCGCCTTTTTCGTTGACATTCACCGAATCCACCTTGGAAATGTATACATCCTTAATGTGTGTTTTGGAAGAGGCGGTTAGTAAATCTTTGAGCGAAAGACGTCCTTTTAGCTTGCCTTCATCGTCCACCACATAAATGGAGTGTACCCGGGTCACATTTTCGGCCTGGGCCCGCATTTCCTTGACACAGGTGGTCACGGTCCAATTTTCATTGACCTTTACCAACTCTTTGGCCATGAGTCCCCCGGCGGAATCATCGTCATAACGCAAAAGGTCCACAATGTCCTTGGCGTGTTCTCGGTCCTCTATCTCAGATATGACCTCCTGAACGAGTTCCTTTGGAAGTTCGTTGATGATATCCGCGGCATCATCCGTATCCAGTTCGGACAGCTCATCTGCAATTTCTTTGGCGGTAAGGTTCTTCAGAACGGCTTCCCGGATATCCTCGTGCATTTCCGCAAGGATGTCCGAAGTCTTTTCACTATCCAAAAGTTTGATGAGATAGGTCGCCTCCTCCACGTTCAGCTCGTCCGCTATTTCGGCAATATCGGCATAGTGGAATTCTTGCATCATCAACTGCAGATCGCCGTTCTTTTCATCTGCGATCAGTTGTCGGATGTCTTCTAAAAGCTCGTCTGTAAGTTTAAACGGGGTCATCGGCTATCTTTTGGGTCAACGTTACAAAATCTGCCACACTGAGCTGTTCCGGGCGCTGGTCAAAGATAGTATCTTCTTTTAGATTATCGGTGAGATTAAAGGTTTTAAGACTGTTGCGAAGGGTCTTTCTCCTTTGGTTGAATGCTGTTTTCACCACTTTAAAAAAGAGGCGTTCGTCACAAGGCAGGCTGAGCTCTTTTTTTCGAGTCAACCGTAACACCCCAGAATCCACCTTTGGTGGAGGGTCAAATACCCCGGGAGGAACCGTGAACAAATATTCAGCTTGGTAATATGCTTGAACCAATACGGAGAGGATACCGTAGGTCTTGCTTCCTGGCCCTTCACAAATACGCTGGGCCACTTCTTTTTGGAACATGCCGGAGAATTCTGGTACCTGTTTTCGCATTTCCAACATTTTAAAAACAATCTGGCTGGAAATGTTGTAGGGAAAGTTTCCGATGACAGCAAATTGCTCATCCCCGTACAATTGTTGTAAGTCAAATTTCAGGAAATCCGCCTCGATGACATTGAGTTGATTGTTTTTCTTGAACAATTCTGGATGTTCCAAGGGAAAACTATGGTTCAGGTACACAATGGATTCCTCGTCCAAGTCCATAGCTACCAAGTCGATGCCCCGCATCAGCAGGTATTTGGTGAGCACGCCCATGCCCGGTCCAATTTCCAAGACATTGGTGTATCCGTTCAAGGAAAGGGTGTCGGCTATTTGCTTGGCAATGGCCTCATCTTTTAGAAAGTGCTGTCCCAAGTGCTTCTTGGCTTTTACGGCACCATCTTGTTGTCCATTTTCGGTCTTTCTTACTTTGCCGTTACCCAGCTTTCTTTTGTTCTTTCTGGACACAGGGGTTTTTTTGCAAGTTACTGGGAATTTTCGATATACACCCATGCCACGGTCCCGGATTCCAATCGGAATTTTTCACGTTTGTACGCACTGGTTTCGTAAATATCGGCTTTTTTTAGGTCAGTTATGGACACTTCATATACCATCCCCTCCACCTTGTCTTCCCCATTTTCGGTCTGAAGCACCAAGGGATATTGGCCATACACCGCATTTTCGAATCTCTTAAAACCAAAAAGGGAATCGGGTCTTCCCGCTAAAATATATCCAAAAATATACTCCTGTACCTGGGAATCCTGTAAAGTGCCGTAGGTAAAAAGATATTCCAACAGGTTAGGGTATTTGTTGATGGATCACTTCGAGTTCGGTTCTAAAGGCCACAAATTTATTGGGAAACTTTTTTTGGGCTTCTTCCCGTAACCGTTCGGCATCGAACTCGTAGTAGCATTCCAAAGTTTTTCGGTCTGGCGTGGTATACTGAACGGAATAGGTGATGCCTCCCATTTCTTCCTCCACCAAAACCTTGACCATTTTGGCATGGGAAAACCTTCCGGTATTCAACATATCTGGAATGTGTTTGTCGCGCATCCAAATAAGCCATTCATCATGGACACTTTCATCGATGTTAATGGTAACGTTGTATATGAGCATTGACCGTGAATTTCTTGGCCTAAATGTAGGGAAGAATTAGTTAATGGCATCACCACGAAGCCTTCTAAAATTCTTCCGCGCTTGGGGGAAGTAATAGCTGTCTTGATAGTTGTAGATGATCTTCTCGTAATGGCTTTTTGCCTTTTCGGGCTCGTTCAGGATATTTCGGTACAGTTCTCCCAAAGCAAAATGGGCATCATCGGCCAAAATTCCATCGGAATAAAATTCCACAATCTTTTTATAGTTGAACTCGGCGCTTTCATAATCCTTTTGTTCTTCCAAAAGCTGGGCCTGTTTCAACAAGGCCTCATCCTCAATTTTTTCACCCTTATGGTTCTGTAAGATGTCCTCCAAAACAGCAATGGCTTCCTTGTTCTTATTTTGATAGGCCATTAGGTCGGCGCGGGCATATTTTTTCAATGCGGTCTGGGTGGAATCTTCCAAGGAGTTGTCCGAAATCAACAGGCTCAATTGCATGGCATCATTGGCGATGAGTTGCGAGGTGGAACCCCGGAGCACTTTCAACTGGGTAAGGGCCCAGTCAAAATCACCCTTATAAAAACTGGTCTGTGCCACCTTGAATCGGGCATTTTGACCCAAAACATCATTTTTCAGGCTTTTTTGTACTTGGGTAAAATTGATCAGGGCCTGATTGAATTTTTGATCATATACCAAAATATCGCCCAAAGCCAATTTTACATACGCTATTGCCATACGGTTCATAGGGAGTTCCAAACTTTCTTTGAGTATGGCTATGGCAGGTTCTGGTCTTTCTCTTTTAAACGTCAGGAAATTGGCATAGGCAATTTGAAGTTGAAGCGTCCTGCTTTCATTTCCATATTCGGCTTCCAAATCCTGAAACTTTTTTTCAACGGCAGCAAGTATTTTTTCGGTTGGATCCATCAACTCGATATCAATGAGATGGAGTTGGGCATTGAGCCGGGTTCTGGGTTCTTCGGCGTTGTCCACGATATATTCAAAAATGGCTGTGGCATTTTCAGTATCATTTTCCTCCAGAGCAATCTGGCCCAAATTCTCCAATCGATCCAAGGAGTTTTCATCGGTACGCTTAAAAATGGCTTTTTCCTGACTGAAGGCACTGCTGTATTGTTTTTGTTGAACGAAGAGCCAACTCAACAGTTCGTTCCAAAGAATATCTGGATTTTTCTGGGCATTTTGCAGCAACACTTTTCGTAGCAGCACATTGTTTTCATCCGAAGGGTCCTCAGAAATGAAATCATCAATATTGCGGAGTACATTGGAACGTGATGTTCGTCCTTGCCAAATCAGGTTCAGGTAGGATTGGTACATTTTTTCAATATCGCCTTGTTCCCCATAAATCCGGGCCAACTGAAAATCGTAGTTCAACTCAGGCTTCAACGCCATGGCCTTGGAATAGGCTCTAACCGCATAGTCGAGGAGGGCATATTTTTGAAACCGATAGCCCACACTATACCCGTAATTGGGGTTTTCATCAATCTTTTGGATGGCCTTGTCATAAAACTCTGTTGCGCGCCCAGCCTGATTTTGAAGGGTGTAATTATAGCCCAGCTCAATAAAAAAAGTGGGAAAGGCATAGGTGTCCTCAATTTTTTCCAATAGGAAATTCTCAGCATCGCCATACCGCTCCAATTGTTGATAGCAGGCTACCAAACCTTCGGAATAATCGGTGCGCCGTGGGTTTTGTTCCACCAATTTTTCATAGAAGACCAAAGCTTTTTCGTAGTCTCCGTCATTGAAGTACTGCTTCGCCAAAAAGTCTTCTTGGGAATAGGAAGAAGTCAGTAGGAAAAAGCACGATATGAGAAATAAAAGGTACCGCAAATAGCTCATTTTATTTCAAATATAACGTAGAAAAGCTGGGGATTCTGTTAAGCGAATCCAAATAAATCGATGAAATCCCTAGTCAATCGTATCAAAACCGCAGTAGGGAACCAAAACCTCGGGGATTTTAATGCCACTTTCAGTCTGATAGTTCTCCAAGATTCCCGCCAATACCCGTGGCAGTGCCAAAGCACTTCCGTTCAAGGTATGCGCCAATTGACTCTTCCCATTCTCATCCTTAAAACGAAGTTTTAAACGGTTGGCCTGGAAAGTCTCAAAATTGGAGACGGAACTGATTTCCAACCATCGATCCTGAGCCGTGGAGAAAACCTCAAAATCGTAGGTGAGGGCAGAGGTAAAGCCCAAATCGCCACCACAGAGCCGAAGGATGCGATAGGGCAATTTCAACTCCCGAAGGATGTTTTTAACGTGCCCCACCATCTCATCCAAGGCTTGGTAGGAGTTGTTGGGATGTTCCATGCGCACAATCTCCACTTTGTCAAATTGGTGCAAACGGTTCAAACCGCGGACATGCGCCCCATAGCTTCCGGCCTCCCTTCTAAAACAGGGCGTGTAGCCCGTATATTTTATGGGGAAATCACTTTCGGCCAACATATCGCCTCGGTGCAAATTGGTCACCGGCACCTCGGCAGTGGGAATCAAATAGAGATCATCTGCCTGCACATGGTACATTTGGCCTTCCTTATCGGGTAATTGCCCGGTTCCATAGCCGGATGCTTCATTGACCATGAGCGGAACCTGCATTTCGGTATACCCGGCTTCGGTGTTTTTGTCCAAGAAATAAGAAATCAAAGCACGTTGCAAACGGGCTCCTTTTCCTTTGTAAACGGGAAATCCGGCCCCGGTGATCTTCACCCCAAGTTCAAAATCGATGATATCGTATTTTTTGGCGAGCTCCCAGTGGGGTAGGGCACCTTCTGCCAATTTAGGAATATCCCCTTCACGAAAAACCTCTTCATTGTCCTCGTCACTGCTTCCCGCAGGTACGGAATCATGTGGAATATTGGGAATAAGGTACAACTGTTCCTGTAAAGCTTCTGAAGTAGCGCTTAGGTCATCGCCCAATTGCTTAGAGGCTTCTTTAAGCCCTGCCGTTTTTTCCTTTAGGGCATTGGCTTCCTGTGCTTTTCCAGATTTAAAAAGCATACCAATTTCCTTGGAAAGTTTGTTGGATTCGGCCAAGGTGCTGTCCAGTTCGGTTTGGATGGAACGTCTTTTTTCATCCAACTCAATGACTTTGGATAGCATGGGTAATGCATCAATATTTCGCTTTTTTAAAGCGGTGATAATACTTTCCTTGTTTTCCCTAATGGTCTGTAATTGAAGCATGGCCTTATTTTGAGCGGCAAATTT
This sequence comes from Allomuricauda sp. CP2A, assembly GCF_001683915.1. Taxonomy (GTDB): domain Bacteria; phylum Bacteroidota; class Bacteroidia; order Flavobacteriales; family Flavobacteriaceae; genus Flagellimonas. The sequence goes on from NZ_LXTT01000045.1 coordinate 97,528, forward strand.
AGGGAATTTACCAATCTTACCCTACAAGCGAAACAATTACCTTTGCGGTGTTAAATTAAATAATACAGTATGATTTTTGAGCACTTTGCAGTGAATGTGGCCGATGCCGTGTCGGTTGTTGAATGGTATGAGTCCAACATGGGCCTAAAGGCACGGGTGGCCGATAAAAAAACCCCTTTTATGACCTTTTTGGAAGATAGCACAGGGCGTGTGGTGATTGAGCTTTACCAACGTTCTGATGCCCCTGTCACTGATTTTTCCAAAGAGAATTCGTTGAGTTTTCACGTGGCCTTTGTGTCTGAAAATGCCGAACAGGACAAGAAACGTTTGCTGGAGAACGGTGCTACTTTTGAGGTGGAGGTGAACTTGGAAGATGGGAGTCATATTGTGATGCTCCGAGACCCTTGGGGCATGCCCTTGCAATTGTGCCAAAGAGCCAATCCTTTTTAGTTGCTGGTTTTTAACGAATCTGGTGGTGACTGACTGGGCAAGATCCAGTCATTGTGGGCGAAGTGTTTCCAAGGAACACTGGCCAGGTCCACTTTGGGGTCGATAAAGTCATAATACTCCCCATTGTTCACCTTGACCTCGTTTGTGACAAAGACTTGAATGTCTTCGCCCTTTTTGGCATATTCCTTTTTTAAATGTTGGGCAAACTGCCATGCAAAATCAGGGTAACAGGCCACCCTTCTTCGTTGTTTTTTGGTGAGATAGTCGTCAAGATCAATAAAATTGACCTTGTCCGTTTCTTTGTTGACGACACGGTACCGGATGGTCCCGGAACGACTTCGGAGCATCATGCGCCAACTGAGTCTGTGACCTTCCTCGGTCCATAATACATCGTCCTTAAAGGCATGGTGGCGCAGGGGAAGCACCAGTTGGATAATGAAATAAATTCCCAGCACACCAACGATTACATTCCTGTTTTTTGGTACTGTAAAAACTTGGTCAACCGCAACTTTTTTGGTTCGCAAAAAGATGTTCCTGATGGTCTGGGGTTCAAAAAAGAAGACGATAAATGCCAAAGATAGATAGGGAAATATCCCAATCCTAAAAACATAACTGTTGAACAAATGAAAGAATATGGCAAAACCAAAGGCTATTTTTCGGGTTGGTTTCCAAAGCAATGCAGGTACAATGAGCAAATCAAAGAAAATACCGGCATAGGCAATGATTTTGTGCACCCATTTTTGTTGTAGCAGTTCGCCGATCAAGGGGTAGTCACCTTTGGAATTCATCAAAAGTTCAATGATGCTAAAGTCCAGCCAATCCCCATACAATTTGGCCACGGATGCGTAGGTGTACACAATGAACAATTGTAGAATAATGGTCCACCGTACCCAATTGTGCATGGTATGCGAACGAAGTTTAGGATTCAACTTGGCATCTAAGGAAGCATCACTTCCGGCAGGGAAAAAGGCCATGATAAAGGCGAGGAGCATCAACAGGTAGTAATGGTTGTTGTACGATGTCTTCTGCATCAAATACACCCCGGCCCACATAAATGCAAATGCAAAGGCACTGAATCGGTATTTGTATCCGAGGGTAATTAATACGCCAAGGGTGCCCATAATGGCAAAATAGATGTACATGCCATTACCGGGCAAGGGTTGCAGCCATTCAAAACCTATAAAACTAAAGGTGAATTGGGGCTCAACGAGGGTTCTCCGTACCCAGCCCGTGGCTATGGCCCCATAACATTCGGCGCTGACCAACAGCCCATAGAAAATTCGGAAAACAACGAGTTGGGCATTGTCTATTTTCTTAAAAAGAAACCGATTGAGCATCTATTTGGAGATTAGGTCCAGCGAAAAATTCTTGTCTTTTTTCAATTGCTCCCGCAATTCTTCAACGGAGTTGAACTTGTGCTCATCGCGAATGCGGTGTAGGATCTCGACCTGTATTTTTTGGTCGTATAGGTTGCCATCGAACTCAAAGAAATTGACCTCAATACTTTTTTCGGTACCGTATACCGTTGGATTGAACCCAATGTTCATCATTCCAAAATACGCCTTGCCATTGAGGGTGCTTTTCACCACATAGGCCCCATTTTTTGGGATGAGCTTATAGGCTTCGGCAATGTGAAGGTTGGCCGTGGGAAAACCAAATCCTTTGCCCAATCCCTTCCCTTTTTTTACAGTGCCGGTGAGCATATAGGCATAGCTTAGGTAACTGTTGGCCGTAGCGACATCGCCGTCCAAAAGGGCATTTCTGATTTTAGTGGAACTCACCGAGACATCGTCGATTTCCTGTGCGGGAATTTCCTCCACTTCAAAACCCAACGAGTTTCCAAAGGCCATTAAATCTTGGATGTTGGCATTGCGGTTGCGCCCAAATCTATGATCATAACCAATGATGATTTTTTTGGCCTTTAGGCTGTTGACCAAAATATCGCGAACGAACTCGGTTGCCGAAAGTCGGGAAAAAGCCTTGGTAAAAGGGTGTATGATCAAATAATCGATGCCCAAACCTTCCATGATCTGGGTTTTCTCCTCAATGGTGTTCAGTAATTTTATGTCCGTATCTTTCTGCAACACCATTCGCGGATGCGGGAAAAAAGTAAGTACAGTGGACTTTAATCCGGTGTTTTTGGCACTATTTATGAGACGTTCCAATATCTTACGATGGCCCAAATGGACACCGTCAAAAGTACCGATGGTAATAACGGTTTGATTTGTAAGATGCTTATAAAGAGAAATGTCTTGGATTGTTTCCACCTAATCAAGAAATAAAAAAAGGCTTATTTTTGAAATTGACTGACGCCCTACATATGTATGAAAGCTAAATTACATCTTGTTTTTTCAATAACCATATTTTTTAGCTGCTTTTGTGCCTATGGGCAGCAGGCATATTGGAAATCCATCCCCAAACAATCAAGTTTGAAGAGCGCATCCATCAAGGATATGGATAAGGCTAGAGCCGTTTTTTCCTTGGAGAAAAATCTTTTTTCAGAAAAACTTCAAGATTTTTCGGTCTCCAAAAACGGAAAGAACATCATATACCTTCCGGACAGTGATGGGAATGTAATTCCCTTTACCCTCAAGGAAACCCCTGTTCTTCACCCAGAATTGGCCCAAAAATATCCCCAGATAAAGTCCTTTACGGGCTTGAGTGTCAATGGAAAATATAAGATCAAACTCAGCAGTTCCCATAAGGGGATTGAAAGTATGGTTATTGATGTGAGCAATCAAAAAACGGCCTTTTTGGAACCCATGTTGAATGATGACGATGCCTATGTTTTGTACAATAAAGGAGAGCATTCTTCGCTGGAGAACACTTTCTTGTGCAAGACCGAGGTACTATTACAGGATAAGATGAATTCCGGAGGGGGAACGGCCAAGACCATTGTGCCCTTGGTGGATGACCAACTGCTCAGAAAATTCCGGATTGCGGTTTCGGTGACCGGCGAGTATACCGAATACCATGGCGGAACGGTTGCGGATGCCTTGGCGGCCATCAATACCACACTCACCCGGATCAATGAAGTCTTTGAAACGGATTTGGGTGTTACGTTGGAATTAATTGCGAACAATGACCTTGTTGTTTTCACGGACCCAGATACCGACCCGTATACCAACAGTCTCAATTCCCAAGTGCAAAATACACTTACATCAACCATTGGTGAAGCCAATTATGATGTGGGGCATTTGTTCCATCGGGTAGATGACCCTGAGCAGAACAACGGTAATGCAGGGTTTATAGGTGCTGTTTGTGCCGACAACCAAAAAGGGAGCGGGTTCTCCGCTTCTTTTGAACCGGAAGGTGATGTTTTTGACTTGGATTATGTGGCCCACGAGCTGGGACATCAATTTGGGGCCAACCACACATGGTCCTATGAGTCGGAGGGGACTGGGGTACAAGCAGAACCTGCCAGTGGAACCACCATTATGGGATATGCAGGAATTGTTTTGGGCAACAATGTGGCCCCCAATGGCGATGATTATTTCCATTTTAACAGTATACTTCAAATAGCCACTTACCTGCAATCCGTTGCGTGTGCGCAGACCACGGTTCAGACCAATTCACCACCTGTTTTAACGCCGGTGGGCGATTATACTATTCCAAAAGGCACTGCATTTGTATTGGAGGGGGTGGCAACCGACCCAGATGTTGGTGATGTGCTTACGTATACCTGGGAACAAATCAATGATGGAGTGGTCACCACCAGTACCTTCGGTCCCACCAATCCCAGCGGCGCCAATTTTCGATCACTGCCACCCACTACGGACCCTGCACGATATTTTCCTAGATTGACGGAAGTGGTCCAAGGGAATTTAACACAGATCAATCCTGTGATAAACGATGTTTGGGAAACCGTTTCCGATATTGAACGAACTTTGAGCTTTGCCTGCACGGTTCGGGACAATGCCGTAGGCGGAGGGCAAGTGGTTTCTGATGTCCTCGATGTAAATGTCATTAAGGCAGCTGGACCTTTTGTAGTGACTTCGCAAACTTCCAATGAAACCTATCAAGCAGGTTCGCTGCAAGAAGTCACTTGGGATGTGGCCAACACCAATAGTTCACCCATTGATGCCCAAACCGTGGATATTTTCCTTTCATTGGATGGAGGAATGAGCTTTCCCATTACTTTGGCCGATGACACACTCAATGATGGGTCTGAGGAAGTCCTTATCCCAGGGGATGTGACCAATTCAGCCCGTATTATGGTCAAGGCCAGCGACAATGTGTTTTTTGCGATAAATGCATCCGACTTTACCATTGAACAATCGGAAGTGGTTCTGAGCTTCCAAGAGCTATCCTTTACCGTATGTCAACCCAACGATATTGTCATTCCCTTTACCTACCAAACGTTTGGCGGGTTCAGTGAAACTTCAACTTTTTCAGCGGATGTGCCTGTGGGGTTGTCAGCATCTTTTTCCCCAACCCAGGCCAGTACGGATGATACTGCGGTGGACTTGACCATTTCCAACACCAATGCTGTTGCAGCAGGAGTATATGATATTACGGTAACATCCACGTCAGCTTCTGTAACCAAGAATGTAGCCTTATCTCTCACTATTGGCGATGGGACCTTTGCTGATGTGGTTCTTGTAGCACCTGCAAATACACAAACGGGCATCACTTCAAATCCTCAATTGAGTTGGGAGGCCAATCCGTTGTATTCAACTTACGATGTAGAGGTGGCCACCGATGTTGGGTTTACCGATATTGTTTCATCCGCAACAGTCCCTTTTACGTTTTATCAAGTAAATGGACTGGAGGAACAGACCGAATATTTTTGGAGGGTCCGCCCAGGCAACGATTGTGGAACAGGAACTTATGGTCCGCCCTTTAGTTTTACCACAATCCAATTGGATTGTAAAAGCGTGGAACCCAGAAACGGCCTTCCTTTGGAGATTTCTTCCATTGGAACCCCAACAGTGAGCAGTTCAATACATTTTTTTGAAGACCTTTCCATTTCGGATATCAATGTGAGTCTGGAGGTTGACCATACCTTTCTGGAAGATTTGATCATTACTTTGATTTCACCAGCCGGCACCCGTGTTGCCCTTGTCTCCAATACCTGTGGTGGGCTGAACAATATCAACGCTGTTTTTGATGATGACGGTTCACCCATTACATGCTCGGGAAACCCCGCAATTATGGGAACTGTTAGTCCATTGGGGTCTTTGGCATCCCTCAACGGAGAATCAATTTTGGGAGAATGGATATTGGAAATCCAAGATACCGCCCCAAGCGATGGTGGCGCTTTGGTAGCTTTTTCCATGGATGTTTGCGTGGAAGGAACATTTAGGCCCGATGAGGACGAAGATGGGGTATTTGATGATGGTGATGATCTGTGTCTGGGCACACCAAAAGGAGTTGAGGTAAATACCAATGGTTGTCCCGTGTACCGATTCCCTCCAGACAATTTTGCAATAATAATTCAAAGTGAAACCTGTAGAAGCAGCAACAACGGCACAATCACCATAACACCATTTGATACCTCCATAACCTACACGGCTGTATTGGATGGGGGAGGAACGCCATTGAGCATGGATTTCACCGATGAACATACGTTCCTGAACCTTGGAGCCGGAAATTATGCATTGTGTATTACGGGGACAAACGGGTTGGTTACATACCAAGAAACGTGTTTTGATATCAGCATTACAGAACCAGACGTATTGGATGTGGAAGCTGTTACAACTGCTGAAACCTTGGAAGTTACGCTGAGCGGAGCTGAATTATACAACGTGGAACTCAATGGGTTGGTAACACAGACGGATAGTTCCAAACTCCAACTCAGATTGGCCGAGGGTAAAAATGTATTGCGGGTTTATTCCAACCTTCCTTGTCAAGGAGTTGTTGAAAAAACCTTGTTTTATTCCTCACGCCCTGTTCTTTTCCCTAATCCCGTAGATTCGGTCACAGAAGTGTATTTGAATGGTTTTGAAGGAAATGTTGAAATCCAGATTTTTTCTGCGGATGGCCGTTTGGTTAGGATCGATTCCAAATCGGTCAGTGGGAACAATCTTGAGTTGGATTTGTCTTCCCTATCCAAAGGCATCTATTATCTGGGGATAGAAAAGGCAGGCGTAAAGGAAATGTTTAAATTCATAAAAAGATGATTCGGAATATAGCAATGTTGTCCATATTGGCCTTATTGATTTCTTGCGGGGGCAATGACGATCCGCCACCAGTTCCGGAAGGGGCAGCTTTGGTATTTCCTGAAGAAAATTCGGAATGCACCACAGGGGTCAGCATAAATGAAACGTTGAGCCAAGTTACGTTCCAGTGGATGGCTTCCTCGAACACCGACAGATATTCGTTAAGTGTCGTAAATCTGGACACGAATGTCCCACAGACTGTATCCACCGCGGCAACATCGGCAAGTCTGTCCATAGCCAAAGGCACTCCCTTTGCATGGTCTGTTACCTCCATTAGTTCCAATTCCGATCAAACCGCAACAAGTGAAACATGGTTGTTCTACAATGCAGGATTTGAAACTACCTATGCTCCTTTTCCAGCACAGTTGGTAAATCCAGTTTCTGGATCCACTGTCCAAAAAGATTTGGCCAACGAAGTACTTTTAGAATGGCAGGGAGCAGATGTGGATAATGATATTGTTTCGTTTGAAGTGTTTTTTTCTGATGAAAACCCACCCACAACGTCAATGGGTACTGTTGACCCGGAGACCATGGAGTTTTCCGTTACGGTGAATTCTGACACCGTATATTATTGGAGTGTCATCACAACAGATTTGGAGGGGAACCGTTCAGATTCCGGGGTGTTTGAGTTTAAAGTATTCTGATTATGTGCCGTTGAATTGGTTCATGGTGTTTTTTACTCCGGCAAAGACGAAGGAACGTATAAGGTCTGTGGATTTTTTTAATCGTTCGGGAAGTGCCTCAAGCTGTTCGGTGTTCCATTCTCCCAAAACATAATCCACTTGTTTTCCCTTGCTGAATTCTGCACCCACGCCAAATCGAAATCGATGATATTGGGTCGTCTGCAAGGTATTCTGAATGTCTTTAAGGCCATTGTGCCCGCCATCGCTACCTTTGGTCTTCAAACGGATGGTGCCGAACGGCAAATTGATGTCATCCGTAATGATAAGCACATTGTCCAAGGCAATGTGCTCCTTTTCCATCCAGTATTTAACCGCTTTTCCGCTCAAATTCATATAAGTGGATGGCTTTAGGCATAGCACGTTTCTTCCTTTGTATGTAAAGGTGGCCACAGCGCCCAATTTGGCACTTTCAAAAGTGAGGTTTTCCTGTTCGGCCAAAAAATCCAACACCTTGAAACCGATGTTGTGCCGGGTTTCTTCATATTCCGAACCGATGTTTCCGAGACCGACAACGAGGAATTTTTTCATGGGATCAGTTTCTTGTAAAAGGGGTTTTTGAATACCAAAAAGGGTTTTTATAAACGGGAACATTAGGGAACCATTTTGGCTAAAAATACAAAAGCATCCCAAATTTTACAGCTTGGTAAAACCGGGATGCTTCATGATAAGATCTATATGCTATTCAGTAGCTTCCGCTTCTGGGGCCTCACCACCTTCGGCTCCGCCTTCAGCAGCAGCTTCTGCTCCTTCTTCTGCTCCTTCTTCATCTTCATCTTCAAGTTCTTCATCAATGGAAGTTCTGGAAGCTTTCACCTGAACAATAGCGGTGCTTTCTGGGTGTAAAATGGTATAGTCGTCATTCAACACGGTTTCTACAGCAATGGTACCACCGATTCTCAGCTTGGAGATATCCACAGTGATGAAATCGGGAAGTAGATCAGGCAATGCCTTAATGGAAAGTTTTCGCTTTCTGAACAGCAATCTACCACCGTTTCGCACCCCTGGGGAATTACCTTCCAAACGAACAGGAATGTTCATGGTAACAGGTTTGTCCTCAAACAATTGATAGAAATCGATGTGCAAAATTTTGTCGGTCACAGGATGAAACTGGATATCCTGCAATACGGCACTTAATTTTTTGCCATCTTCCAACTTAATCACAACCGTGTGTGCGTTGGGGGTGTAGACCAAATCTCTGAACGAGATTTCATCAGCTGAAAAGTGCAATGGCTTATCCCCTCCGTACAGCACGCAAGGGACCTTTCCAGCATTACGTAAGGCCTTGGTAGATACCTTGCCCACGCTTTCTCTTTGGGATCCTTTGATAGTAATTGACTTCATAATTTTAGTAACTGTTTATATTTAATTTTTCTACTAACTTATTTTTCTATTTCTTCATTATGTCAGCCTGAGCACTTCGACTTCGCTCAGTGTAAACTTCATCGAAGGCTACATTAAAAACTTTGAAGATATTGAGGTGTTGTGGTGTACCCGGTGCATTACGTCTGCAAAAAGGTCGGCACAACTCAATACCTTTATTTTTTTCTTGGTCTCGTCAATGGGAATGGAATCGGTAACGATCAATTCCGTCAACTTTGATTCCTCTATTCTTTCATAGGCTTTGCCAGACAATAAACCATGTGTGGTAACTGCTCTAACGCTTTCCGCTCCTCGCTCCATCATCAGGTCTGCGGCCTTGGTAAGTGTGCCTGCGGTATCCACCATATCATCCACCAAAACCACATTTTTCCCCTGTACATCACCAATGAGCTCCATGTGTGAGATGATATTGGCCTTGGCGCGCTGCTTGTAACAGATGACCACATCACATTCCAATGCTTTGGAATAGGCATAGGCCCTTTTGGAACCTCCCATATCGGGTGAAGCAATGCAAAGATTGTCCAAGTTTAAGCCCCTCAAATAGGGAAGGAACAAGGTCGATGCAAAAAGATGGTCCACAGGTTTTTCAAAAAAACCTTGAATCTGATCAGCATGGAGATCCATGGTGATGATTCGTGTGGCACCGGCAGTTTCCAACATTTTAGCGACCAATTTTGCTGCAATGGGAACACGGGGTTTGTCCTTTCGGTCTTGACGCGCCCATCCAAAATAAGGCATTACCGCGGTAATATGCCTGGCGGATGCCCTTTTGGCGGCATCGAGCATCAAGAGCATTTCCATAAGGTTCTCCGAGCTCGGATTTGTGGATCCAATGATAAAAATGCGCGCACCCCTAATGGATTCCTCGAAAGAAGGCTGAAACTCCCCGTCACTGTATCTGGAAAATTGAATCTTTCCCAAATCAGCACCATAAGAAGCCGCTATCTTCTTTCCAAGATCAACACTTTGCGTACAAGCAAAAATTTTGGGCTCGGGAACTTGATATGCCATTGCAAACTCTTGTTAACTAGCTTTTTGAAGCGCTTTTTTATAAAGAGGTGCAAATTTATAAATTAATTCGGGTTGCTAAAGGAATAAAGGAAGTATTTTTTGGTGGTAAATGAAATTATTTTTTAGCTTTGCATCCGCAATTCAAATAAGTCACTCTAATTGCTCTATGCCTTGGTGGCGGAACTGGTAGACGCGCTGGATTCAAAATCCAGTTCTTTCGGGAGTGTGGGTTCGATTCCCACCCAAGGTACAAAGGCCTTTCAACAAATTTGTTGAAAGGCCTTTTGTTTTTTGGTACAACATCTTAAATTCTTCAACTTTAACATTTTGGTTGTCCTTTTTTAGTATTCTTTGGCCCTATTCTTAATTATAGGCTAGTTTTACCTGACACCATCCATCCATTTAATAATTTCTAGTTATCAGGACTGGCATGCCAATCCAACCTTAAAAAGTCCCCAAAGGCCATTCTAATGTCATAACTTGAGGATTGAAGATGTTTTTAATGCGTGAGAAATGACATGTTAAAAAAATCGTATATTGCAGATAAACAGATAATTATGAAAAAATCAAGAAGAGCTCAAGAAGGATATGGCTTTTGGTGGAACCTTGTCCATATTTTCCAAGGATTGTTTGCGATTTCATTGTTATGGAATTTCGCTAGTGAGACATTAAACAAAGCATCAAGCACATTGGTGGGTAATGAATTTTTGCCTGCTGCCCCTTTGAGTTTAAAGGGTATTGACTTTTGTAGTTTGCAATTTGATGACAATGGTAATATTATAGGGTCAGAAGGCCCGTTACCTCCAGAACTATGCGCGATTTTAGGGGGGTGTATTTTTGGTGGTTTCTTGGTTTGGCTAATCTTTAAATTGATATGTTGGACTGAGTGGGTAAAGGAAGAGATAGAGTGGGAAGAATGTTGGAAGGAAAAAAAGTGGTACAACCCATGGGATTGGATAACTACATTGGTTTGTGTGACAAAGAAGGCAGTTCAGTGGGTCTTGCAGAAAGTCTGTAAATTCCTTGATACGGTTATCGTTATTTTAGTTATCATTTGTGTTGTAATAGGAATTATTGCTGTACTTTAAGAAAGGTTAAAACCCTTAAGACAGGTAATATACTTTTTGGGCTTTTTGTGCGCTTTTTGTTTGAACCCTGAGTTTTTAAAACAATCAGCAAATATTATTGTTCCGTTTGGAAATAGGGCAGAATCATTAATTGCCTTTGAATATGCCATCTATTTATCAATATTGAATATGACTAACACTAAACTTGAAACCAACATAAAGCATCTTATTATTACTATAGATCACCAACTTACCATTGGGAATTTAGGGGAATACCTCGAGTATATTAATTTTCAATGGGGGTAGCAAGGCATAGTCTAGGCCGCAAAGGTTCGGATAATTAATTGCTTATTGCAAAACATATTGAAAATCAATATGTTAAAAACTTATTTTATAGCATATAGGCGAGTTATAGTTATGATAATAAATTCTATTTTTTTGTAAACATCTGTTTATTAAGCAATTAGATTTGACTATTTTGTGCTTTCAAATTCAAAATCCAGTGTCTTAGGACGTGTGGGTTCGATTCCCACCCAAGGTACTTCCAAACCCTGATTATGGATTCATAATCAGGGTTTTGTTTTTTATAAAGTAACGGCTTGGTAAAAAAATATGGTCCAAGAGATAGATCTGTTTTTAACCCTAATTCTGTTTGGACATCCCTATTACCATAGTTTGCTATTTTAGACCTGCCCTCTTATATACTAAGGTAGAGTAAGCTTCTTGAAACTTTTGTAAGATAGTTTTGCAATCAACCAATTCCTTTGTTTATTTTCGATTCTTACAATATAAATCTTATGGCAGTCTGGGCTTTTTTTCTTTTGGGAATCTTTTTTTTCTTGGCGCTGGATCTTGGTGTTTTCAATAGAAAGGCACATGTTATTAGTGTCCGGGAAGCATCAATTTGGACCGGGATTTGGGTAACACTGTCCATTTTGTTTTCGGGCATCATTTATTGGTTGTACGCTACGGGACGGGTTGACAACGTGGATTCCTTGAAGCCCATGGATGCCAGCTTAAAATATATTACCGGTTACCTCATTGAGCTTTCATTGAGCATTGACAATATTTTTGTCATTGCGGTTATCTTTGGATCTTTCAATATACCCCAAAAATACCAGCACAGGGTATTGTTCTGGGGCATTTTGGGCGCTATTGTGTTCCGCGCCCTGATGATTTTCTTTGGAGTGGCATTGATTAAGAAATTCAGTTTCGCAACCTATATTTTCGGCGCATTTTTAATTTTTACCGCCATAAAGATGTTGGTCTCCAAACAAAAGGCGTTCAACCCCAAAAAGTCATTTATTTACAGGAACTTACGCAAGGTAATGCCCATAACCTCACACATGCAGGGGCAGAAATTTTTCATTAAGTTGCGGCATATAACCGCGGCGACCCCCTTGTTTATGGCCTTGGTCATCATTGAATTTTCGGATGTTCTTTTTGCCTTGGACAGTGTCCCGGCTATTTTGGCCATTACCTCCGACCCCTTTTTGGTTTTCAGCTCAAATATATTTGCCATATTGGGCCTGCGATCTATGTACTTTTTCCTTGCCCACATGATCAACAAGTTTTACTACCTCAAGTATAGTTTGGTGGCCATCCTGACCTTTGTGGGAGTAAAGCTGATACTGGCACATCACTTTACCTTTCCCGAATGGTTCTCATTGGGCTTTATTTTATTATCGCTGTTAATCGGTATTTTGGTGTCATCAAGAGAGAAAAATGAATAATTCCCTTTTTTGGAAAAAGTATATCGAAACAACAAGACAATTGCCCCGATAAGAACTTGTTCCAGGTTAAGTGGAAAATTAAACATTGGGACTTGTAGGGCATTTCCTTTTGTTTTTTACTTTTGAAGTATGAGAGTTTTGGCGGTGATTTTATCTTTGCTAACCATTCTGTTGTCGTCATACCCATGTTGTCAGGAGACAGGTTCCTGTTCCGAAACATCAGCAGTAGATCAATGTGGGCATGATGATCCAGAAGAGGTTCCCCATGGCACTGATGCACCCTGTTCCCCTTTTTATACTTGTGGCAGATGCCCGGGATTTACGGTTACGTATGAAACCTTGGATTTTGTCTGCTTGAAACTTGAAAAGGAAACTCCCCCCGTAACTTATGTTGAACTCCTGCCGAAAGAAGTCTATTTTTTCTCCCTGAAGCCTCCGCGCATTTTTGAAGTATAACCCGTTGTAAATTAAAAATAATCTTGGCTAAAAACCAGGATTAAGCATATTTCAAAAATCCAAATAAATGAGAATAAGATTGTTTTGGGTGCTGTTCCTTTTTGGCATAGTATCCGTTCTTGCACAGAATACTTTAGACATTACGGTCAAAGATTCCATAAGTGGAGAACCCTTGATCGGGGTCACAGCGGTTTTGGCATCCCTGGACAAAGGGGCCATATCCAATGAAGAGGGAAAAATATATATGGAGAACATTCCCAATGGTAGGTTTCAACTGCGATTAAGCTATGTTGGCTATGCCACTATGGTGCGTAACCTAGATTTTCCTTTGGATGAAACAATCCAAGGGCAGCCCTTTTTCCTTGTTCCGCAGACTGAGGAGATGGAAGAAATCACCTTGGTTTCCACTAGGAGCAGCCGTACCATTGAGGATATCCCCACGCGAGTAGAGGTCATTGCAGGGGAGGAACTCTCCGAGAAGGGAAACATGAAACCGGGGGACATCCGCATGTTGCTCAATGAGAGTACGGGCATTAGGACGCAACAGACTTCGGCCACCAGTTACAATTCCAGCATACGTATCCAAGGACTGGACGGAAAGTATACCCAGCTCCTTCGGGATGGATTTCCCCTGTATTCCGGGTTTGCCAGTGGGCTAAGTTTGATGCAAATAGCACCTTTGGACCTAAAACAAGTGGAGGTCATCAAGGGATCCAGCTCTACCTTGTACGGGGGCGGGGCCATTGCCGGATTGGTAAACCTGATTTCCAAGACTCCAGAGGATGAACCCGAGCTCAGCTTTATGGCCAACGGTACTTCCGCTCTTGGGTTGGACCTCAGTGGTTTTTATTCAGAAAAGTTCAATAAAGTGGGAACAACCGTATTTGCTTCCTATAATTTGGGTTCGCCCTATGACCCTGCGGATATTGGATTGACAGCCATTCCAGAGTTCGACCGTTTTACCCTTAATCCCAAGCTGTATTGGTATCCTGGGGAACATACCGAACTGTTGCTGGGCATCAATGCCATTTTTGAGGACCGTCTTGGGGGAAATATGGACTATGTTGAGGGGGAATCCGTGACTGACCCCTATTTTGAGTCCAATGAAACGGAACGGGTATCCACTCAGTTGGGATTCAAGCATACCTTTAATGGAAGAAACCAATTGGAAATCAAGAACAGTTTTAGTTTTTACGACAGAACTATCCAAATCCCGGACTTCACCTTTTCGGGCTACCAACGTTCTTCTTTCAGTGAGTTGAACTTTTCCACAAGTTCGGAAGACGATGTGGAATGGGTCTTTGGCACCAATCTTTGGACGGAATATTTTAATGATACCCGAGAAAATCAGACTGAAGCATTGGACCAATCCTACCAAATTTTTGGACTGTTCGCCCAAAATGTATGGCGTATTGATGAAACCCTTTCCGTGGAGACCGGGTTCCGGGCCGACTTCCATTCCGATTACGGGGCCATGGCCCTCCCTCGACTTTCAGTGCTCTACGAGCCCAATAGTGCGTTAACCTTTAGGCTTGGTGGCGGCATGGGATACAAGACTCCCACCGTGTTCACTGAAGATGCGGAACGGGTGCAGTTCAGGAATGTATTGCCCATCGATTCAGATGAGGCCGATCTGGAACGCTCCCTGGGGTTCAATTTTGACATAAACTATAAATGGATCCCCCTGCCGGGGATGACAATGTCCATCAACACGCTCCTTTTCTATACCAAGATCAATGATCCCATGCTATTGGTGCCAAACGGGAACGGATTCTATGAATTTCAACAACCCAGCGGACATGTTGATACCCGTGGTGCCGAGGTCAACCTCAAGATCAAATATGGGGATTTTAAACTGTTCACGGGGTATACCCATGCCAACGTAAAACAACATGAAAATGGAATGGTATCAGATTTCCCGTTGGTGGCCAAGCACCGTTTGAACAATGTGTTGATGTTTGAAAAGGAGGATAACCTTTGGGTGGGCCTTGAGGCTTATTATTACAGTCCACAGCGATTGGAAAGCGGTGAAACAGGACAGTCTTATTGGATCTTGGGGCTGATGAGCGAAAAGAAACTTGGGGAAAAATTTTCGGTCTTCCTGAACTTTGAGAATTTTTTGGATACACGCCAAACCCGTTTTGGTGCAATCTATACTGGAAATATCAGTGATCCACAGTTTTTGGATATCTATGCCCCTGTTGATGGTTTCGTGATTAATGGTGGATTTAAGCTTAAACTATAGCTTTCGCAAAAAAAGATGAGGGTGTCCAAAAAGCTCGTTATCTGTCAGTTCGAGCGCAGTCGAGAACCTAAGCATGTTGATAATCAATGGGTTTCGACTTAAGTTTATCCTGAGCGCAGCCGAAGGACTCAACCTGACAAATTCAAACTTTTGTTGCTTTTTGGACACCCTCATCCTACTCTTTAAAGCATTGAATGCGATTTAGATAAGGCATGTTCAATGTTATTTTCTTTTCTTGGCATTGAACCAATAGCTGATTCCAGCGGACCAATAGAACACATTTTCCAACTCCTCCTCAAAAACGGCATCCTCTGTGGTCAATGTGGCATTGCTCTGGGGAAATGCCCAAACCGGAGTGAAGGAAAAAATGAATTGTTTATGATGGTACTGCAATGGAATGCTCAGTTCCATGTTCAACAGATTGAATTCCGATGCTTCTGCAACTTCAACCGTGGTTATTTCCATGGGCTCAGTGTCACCCGAACCTTTGCCCTGGCCTTTTCGGTTTCCCAAACGACTGGTGCTATAATATTCTTCGTAAAAATATTGGGAACCGGCAAACAAGGAAGCCCTTGGGATTATCAATAACGAATTGTTGAATCCATAAAACGTATGGTCCATCATCAATCCCAAGAAAATATCAGGCGTGCTATTGTTGTTGAAATAGCTGCTCGCATATATTGATAATTCAACTGCCTTTAGGTCGTAACTCAGAATTCCAGTGATATCGGCCACGACCTCAGACTGCACATTATAGCTGTTTTCATTGTAAAAATAGGCTGTTCCCGAAACCCCGCCGCTCAATTTTTTGGATTTGAACAAATACCCTGCAGTGGCAAGGAACAGATCCACCCGTTGTTCGCCTGAACTCGTAAGATAAGATGCGGATACATCCAAGAACAAGCCGGATTTGTCATAATAGCCAATGGAGGGCAGAATATAGGGTGCCGCAATGGAGTCTCGCCTACCCATGAAAATAGCATCGTTCATATAGCTCAAGTCCACTAAGAAATAGGATTCTTCAGTGCTTGAACTTTCCTTAGTGGTTTTCTGGGCATGGATTTTAATACCCACTGAAAGCAAAAAGAGCAAAAAAATGAATAGGTTACGCTTCATAGTGTTCAAATTCAATTTATCAGGGGCCTTGCCATAGTTACATACATTACATACAGCAAGGCCCATAATACAAATACATTACATGCTTGTCCCTTTTTTCTTTTGGATGGCATTGCCCTTAATACCTTTTTTAGCTTTCATGTTCTTCATGTTCTTCATGTTTTTTTGAACCATCATTTTTCGATGTTGGTAGGTATTCATGAATTTTTCTCCCGCTAGGTTCAAACACTCCCCATTTTGAAGTCTCATCTGTTTACGGTCTTGGTTCATGTAGGTGCCATTTGGGTCAATACTTCCGCCATTGGCCAATTCCAATCGTTGTTGTAAACGATCTTGGGATTGGGCCCTAATTTGATAGACCTCACCGTCAATACGCATTATCTGAAACCTATTTTGATTTCTCTGCTGTATCTGGGCATTGGTGAGCCCTTTGTCATCTTGCATGATTTTATACCGATATTGGTACTCATTGCGGTATTTAATGCCATCATTGTCCAAACATTCACCGTCTTTTAATCGAAGTCTATCACGATCTCTGGTCAAATATGAACCATTTGGGCTTACAACAGTTCCATCATTGAGCGTAATGGGTTCCTGTAAACGGATTTGATCACGATCACGAATTTGGAGTACATCACCATCGACCAACATTAAACGGTCTCGATCTTGATCGGGATCTTGGATCCTGTCCCTATCCCTGTCCTGCGCCATCAATGTGGCTGTTCCAAGAACGGCCAACATTAGTAAAACTACTTTTCTCATGGTACTTGTATTTAAATAAATTATTCCCATAAAAGTAAAATCATTAAAAGACTACAACAATGATAAATGTCATTAACTCACTGTAAAACAAATATTTAAAACATGATTTAAGTAGCAAATGTTACACAGTGTGGAGAACTGCAAA
>NZ_LXTT01000053.1 GCF_001683915.1 Allomuricauda sp. CP2A
TTCTAAAGGTGCCCTCAACACGGTTGGCAATCGTGTGCAGAGTGCAATGGCACAAGGGCGCTTGACTGTGAGACATACAGGTCGAACAGGTAGGAAACTAGAGCATAGTGATCCGGTGGTTCCGCATGGAAGGGCCATCGCTCAAAGGATAAAAGGTACGCCGGGGATAACAGGCTGATCTCCCCCAAGAGCTCACATCGACGGGGGGGTTTGGCACCTCGATGTCGGCTCGTCACATCCTGGGGCTGGAGAAGGTCCCAAGGGTTGGGCTGTTCGCCCATTAAAGTGGCACGCGAGCTGGGTTCAGAACGTCGTGAGACAGTTCGGTCTCTATCTACTGCGGGCGTTAGAGATTTGAGTGGACCTGGTCCTAGTACGAGAGGACCGGACTGGACCGACCGCTGGTGCACCGGTTGTCCCGCCAGGGGCATCGCCGGGTAGCTAAGTCGGGATGGGATAAGCGCTGAAGGCATATAAGCGCGAAACCCGCCACAAGATGAGATCTCTTTAAAGGGCCGTGGGAGACGACCACGTCGATAGGCCGCAGGTGGAAGTGCAGCGATGCATGCAGCCGAGCGGTACTAATTGCCCGTAAGCTTGCGCATCTGCCCTCGCAAGCCCCTTGATAACATACACTTCGTTGGCTCTTTTTTGGCGACCGCAAGGTCCGTCCCATATTATGTCATATTATAAGATATCCAAGCCTTGTCCTTTAACGGGGAACCTCCCGTAACGTGCAAGGAGATGCCAAAACACACTTCGACTTCGCTCAGTGTAAAAGTTTGGCATTAAGATCTAGGTGGCCATGGCGACGGGGCCCACCCCTTTCCATTCCGAACAGGGAAGTTAAGCCCGTTTGCGCCGATGGTACTGCCACACCAGGTGGGAGAGTAGGTAGCCGCCTTCCTTGAAAGCCCGATACTTTTGTATCGGGCTTTTTTTGTTTATATGCATTATCTTTAGCAAAAACAAAACCAGCCATGTGGAAATCTCAATTAACCTTCTGTTTTTTACTGATCACACTTTGTGTGTTTTCCCAAGAAAACCAACTGAAAGCTTTGGTAGGGGGGACATTGATAGATGGATATGGCTCCGACCCCATCAAAAACAGTGTTGTCCTTATTGAAGGGGAACGCATTAAGGCTGTAGGTACCGTAGAAACCCTCACTGTTCCTGCCAACGCAGAAGTGATATCCACTGAAGGGATGAGTGTATTGCCCGGCCTTTGGGATATGCATGTGCACACCATGATCAATGGCCATGCCGACTATGGGTATTGGGACAAGACCTATCCTCCCTTGTTTAAAGATGTCATCATGCCTGCTTCGGCCCATCAATTATTGTTGGCTGGGGTTACAAGTGCCAGGGATTTGGGGGCTCCTCTTGAAGAAAGTATTGCAGTACGGGATGCCATCAATTCTGGAAAAATACCAGGGGCAACCTTATATGTTTCCGGGCCGTTTATTCAGCATGAGCCCTATCCTGGAACTGAAGATTTTAGATGGGGGGTGTCCAGCCCAGAAGATGGTCGAAAAAAAATCAGAAAATTGGCCAGTGCGGGTGTGGATGTTATCAAACTCATTGATCATGACCAGATGACAATGGAAGAGCTCAGTGCTGTTGTGGACGAGGCACATAAGCATAATTTAAAAGTTGTCGCACATGGACATCGACCTGAGGAAATCAGAAGGGGATTGGAAGTGGGAGTGGATTGTTTTGAACATACGGGCCTATCATCAGCCCCGAGCTACCCAGATGATATCATAAAACTGATTGAAGAACGTACTGCCCAGATGAACAAGGGACCCATGTTTTGGTGCCCTACCGTGGAAGGACTCTACAATTACGAGTATTTAAGGGATAATCAAGAAGCATTGGACAATGACTCATGGCATTTGGGATTGCCGGATAGTGTGATTACCGATATCAAAAACAGCTTTAAGCACCCGGACAGGCTTCCTTATTTTCAATTGACACCTTCCCGAAGACCAACTTTACAGACCAAAGTCCAACAATTATTGGATGCAGGTGTTGTTTTATTGATTGGCACCGATAGTGGCATTCCCATGAAGTTCCACAGTCAATCCACATGGAACGAGCTTGATGTTTGGGTAAACGAGTTTGGCATTGACCCCATGTATGCCATACGCTCAGCCACCTATTGGCCTGCGCTTTGGATGGGTGTTGCTGATGAAGTTGGGACTGTCACTCCCGGAAAATATGCCGATATTATTGCCGTAAAAGGTGATGTATTGCGGTACATTAGTTTGCTTCAAGATGTGGATGTGGTTGTTAAACATGGGAAACGCTATAAATAGGTTGCCTTGACATTGAAATCCAAATCCAAATCTTTTTTACTTGAGGAACAATTAAATGCATATTCCCATGCGTTGGGGGTCATATTATCCTTGGTGGGCAGTGTATTTTTATTTCAAAAAGATGTATCGGCGACACCCTACCTATACGGAAGTGTTTGGGTCTATTGCCTGTCTCTGGCACTGTTGTTCACAGCATCAACGGTATATCATTCGGTACAAAACCCAAAGCTGAAAAAGAAACTCCGTATATGGGACCATATCAGTATTTACTATTTGATAGCCGGTACCTACACTCCCGTTTGTCTTACGGTGCTTTTGCCATCCAAAGGGTGGCTGTTGTTTTATTTGGTTTGGGGAATCGCGTTGTTCGGGACTATCCTAAAGCTTTTTTTTACGGGTAGATTTGAAGTTTTTTCCCTTGTGCTTTATGGGGTCATGGGCTGGATCATTGTGATTGATTTGCCTTATTTGGTTCAAAACCTGTCTACTACGGGCTTATTTTATCTAACCTTGGGAGGTGCTTTTTATACTGTGGGAATCCTTTTTTATGCCGTCAAAAAAATCCCGTTTAACCATTTAATTTGGCACTTTTTTGTGCTGGGTGGGGCTATTAGTCATTGGTTTTTGGTTAGAGGAATCATAATTGATTCAATAATTTGAGATACTACTTTACAGCTTAAAGAGTGGTGCTAGTAAAAAGTAAGTATCTACACCAAATAAGCAATTCCAACCCCAAGGATAATGACCACGAGCTTTCTCAAATTAAATGCATGTCCCTGAGAACTTTCAAAAAGGATAATGGTTGAAATATGCAGGAACACCCCAATGGCCAATGAGGTTAAAATATGTCCATAATTGCCCACCCATTCAGATTGAGTGGCTATATAGCTGCCCATGGGGGTCATCAATGAAAAAAGAGCCACAAAGAGCAAGGCCCAATCCAATTTCATCTTGGAATTGATCAAAAAAGTACTGAGAATTATGGCTACAGGGATTTTATGGATGATAATCCCGTATAAAATAGGGTCATTGCCATGAATGGGAACTCCTTCCACCAAAGCATGAATGCAAAGGCTCAAGAAAAGCAAAAAAGGAAATTTATTTTCCTGAAGATCAAAATGCATGTGCCCGTGTTCCGCACCTTTGGAAAAGAACTCCAGGAACACCTGAAGTAATATTCCAGCCAGAATAAATAAGGCGATGGTTTTAGGGTCGTGGCCCTCATATACTTCGGGAAGTAGTTCAAAAAAAGTCAAGGCCAACAAAAATGCACCACTAAAGGCCAACAATAGCTTTATGTTGCTTGTATTTTTGGGCTTTACGACCCAAACAAAGAGAAAACTGGCCCAAACAGCCACGATGGGGATTAGGAACACGATTAAAAAAGGAAAATCCATAAGCTGGGTTGAAGGGTTAAAAATAGCCTATTTTTGTGGAAAGACTTGAAGAAAAAATGGCAGGAAATTTTAAGATGTTGGCCAAGACCCTTTTTGGATTTGAACCGCTTCTTGCAAAAGAACTACGAAATTTGGGTGCAGGGCTTGTGGAGGAAGGTGTGCGAAATGTAACCTTTGAAGGGGATACGGGATTTCTCTATAAGGCCAATCTTTGTTTGCGAACAGCGTTAAAGGTCTTAAAACCAATAGCTACTTTTAAGGTTTATGATGAAAAGGACCTTTACAAGAATGTCTATGATTTGGATTGGCCAAGTCTATTTCATCAAGACAAAACCTTTGCCATTGACACCACCATGAGTTCAGAGGTTTTCAACAACTCCATGTTTGTGTCATTGAAAGCCAAAGATGCGATTGTGGACAAGTTTCGGGCGGCGGTTCGGCAGCGTCCCAATGTAAATTCACAGGATGCCGATGTGCGCATCAACATTCATATCCATAAAAATGATTGTACGGTTTCATTGGACAGTTCCGGGGCCTCCCTTCACCAACGGGGGTATCGAATCCTGACCAACATAGCACCCATTAACGAAGTGTTGGCCGCAGGCCTTCTTTTGAAGAGCGGTTGGGATGGACAGACGGATTTTCTGGATCCCATGTGCGGTAGTGGCACTTTTTTGATTGAAGCGGGTATGATAGCCTGTAATATTCCGGCAAATATCAATAGAGAATCATACGCCTTTATGAATTGGCAGGATTATGATGCGGAGCTCCATAAAAAAATTGTGGACGCCAGTTTAAACAAGACCAGGGAATTCCATCATAAGATCATTGGATATGACAAAGCCGCTTCTGCTGTGCGAAAATCGCAGGAAAATGTTGATAATGCCAACCTGTCCGAATACATAACCATAGAACGGAAGGATTTTTTTAAAACGGAAAAGCCTGTTGATGGAAAGCTGCATATGGTGTTCAATCCGCCTTACGGCGAACGACTGCCCATTGAAATGGAGGAGTTTTACACCAAAATAGGGGATACCCTAAAGCAAAACTATCCAGGAACAAATGCTTGGCTGATTACTTCCAACTTGGAAGCTTTAAAACATGTTGGGCTAAGACCGTCTCGTAAGATAAAGGCTTTCAACGGAAAATTGGAGGCCCGATTGGTGCACTATGAAATGTATGAAGGCAGTAAGAAGGCAAAATTTAAGGACAGTTGATAAATGCTATCTTGAAAAAGAAATCAATGTTAACTTAAAATTTACTTAAGTTTACCAAAATGTTTACATTTGAGCACTTGAAGAAGCAAGCTAACTAACTCAAAAAAATTTAGATTGCTAACTAACTCAAATTAATCACAGACGAAAAAGAGCCTGCTAAGCAGGCTCTTTTTTATTTCAATCCATCTTTTCCAAGAAAATCCAATGCGGTTACTTGTCAGACCATATGGCCAGCTCATTGCCCGATGGATCCTCAAAATGAAATCGCCGTCCGCCCGGAAAGGAAAAAATATCTTTTACAATGCTTCCACCAGCTTGCACGACTTTTTGTTGAATGTCCTCAAGATTATCGTGATAAAGCACTATAAGAGCTCCATTTACGATTTTTTCTCCGGTTTTTTCAAACCCGCCTTCCAAACCACTATTGGAAAAAGCGGTGTAATCCGGGCCATAATCGGTAAAGGTCCATCCAAAGACTTTGGAATAGAATGTTTTCACTTCCTGAAGGTCCTTGGCCTTAAATTCCACATAATTGATTAGGTTATTTTTCATTCTGGTTCTTGATTGTTGGTTTCCTTCTTCTTTTTTGACTTTTTATAAAGTGGAATAAAGTAGGTAAGGGAATAGTTATAGCCCACGCCAAAATTACTGCCATCCGTCACCTTGTTGAACCCCGGAATCCAAAGATTGGGAAAACGCTCATTTTCTGTGTTCGTGACCAAAAAGCCCAAGCGCGCACTCATGCCAATATAAATATTGGCAAAAAGCTCAGCTTTTATCCCCATAACAAACTCCAACCATGAAGCACTGAGTCCAGTGAACTCCACATTGGGGTCGGAACCGGGTAAAAAATCGGGATTAAAGAAATGGTCGCTCTCAAAAATGTTGTAGTCATTCAGGGTTTGGCTAAAACTGGCAACAGCATAGCGTCCGCCAATGGTAATGGCGTTGTTCATGCCGAACCAGTTTTCATAGGTATTAACGTCCACACCAGCTTTAATATAACTTCCCGAGGTTTCATATCTGTACAAAAGGGTGTGCCCCAAAGTCTCGTCCTGAAGTTTTGTTTCGTTACCAATTTCAGCAGCGACATACAGTTTTCGAGTGAGTCGGTAGTCGCCCACAAGTTCGAGTCCCGTATAATCCTCATCAATAAAGGAAAACGTCAACCTGCTTAGGTCTGCACCGATACGAAGGCCAAATTCATCCTTATATTCCACGGTATCCTTGGCTTGAAGATCTATAGGCTTGCTTTGGCCCTTCAGCAACAAAGGAAGGGATAGGATAAAAAGACTAATGAAATATTTTGACATGGATATTGTTGGAATTTTCTACAGTTGGTTGCACTATGCGAATGTCTTGAATCCAGTTGTTCTCACTTTCC
Source organism: Allomuricauda sp. CP2A (assembly GCF_001683915.1). Classification (GTDB taxonomy): domain Bacteria; phylum Bacteroidota; class Bacteroidia; order Flavobacteriales; family Flavobacteriaceae; genus Flagellimonas. The sequence continues at coordinate 6,317 of NZ_LXTT01000053.1, forward strand.
TGTAATGTTATTGATAAACCATCATAATTGACCACAAAACCACAGGCTCTTGAAACAAAAGCTTCACTGGTTGTGTAGGAAATGGTCAAAGGATCGATATCCCCGGTTTCCATTTCGGTTTCTTCATCATCCCCGGAGTCCAAAATGAACTCGTAGGAGGTGTTTGTGGCATTTATCCGCAAGGGAACAAGCAAGGAATCTGGTGAATCGGCCCTATCATTAAAGCTATCATTATCTAAAATACTGTCATTGTCAATGGCCCTTATGCGCAGTGAAGGGACTTCTTTTGCCACAGTGGTATCTTCAATATCAAAAAAGCCAATGACCAAAAGCGGGGTGTCGCCATCCACACAGATATCATCTTTTTCACAAGATGAAACATAGACAAGCAGAGCAGCGATAAGTAAGATGGGGAGGATTTTTTTCATTCCAGAGTTATGCAGGTTTTAAAATCAAAAATTATACCCGTTTTTCCAAAAGTACAACATTTTCAACGTGATGGGTCTGTGGAAACATATCCACGGGCTGCACCTTGCTCACCCTGTACACTTCTTTCATCAAGGCAAGGTCCCGGGCCTGTGTGGCACTATTGCAACTTACATAGACAATCTTCGCCGGTGCCACCTGTAACAGTTGCTCCACCACAGCTTTGTGCATGCCATCCCTCGGAGGGTCGGTAATAATGACATCGGGTTTTCCGTGCAGGGCAATGAACGAGGTATTGAAGACATTTTTCATATCACCCACAAAAAATTCCACATTGGAAATGTTGTTGTGCGCTGCATTGGCAATGGCGTCTTCAATGGCCTCGGGTACGGATTCCACACCGATGACTTTTTTTGCCTTTTTGGCCACAAACTGGGCAATGGTACCTGTTCCGGTATAAAGGTCGTACACCACCTCATTTCCTGAGAGATTGGCAAAATCCCTTGCCACTTTATACAGCTCGTAAGCTTGTTCCGAATTGGTCTGGTAGAACGATTTTGCATTGATTTTGAATTGAAGGCCTTCCATTTCCTCAACAATATGATCGCGCCCTGAAAAACAGACGACTTCTTGGTCATAGATGGTATCGTTTTGTTTGGAATTGATGACGTACAGCAAAGCTGTGATTTCAGGGAAAACCTCTTGCAAATGGTTCAATAAACGTTCGCGTTGTTCCAAATTGTCCTCATAAAATTGAATCAGAACCATAATTTCCCCTATGGAGGTGGTCCGGATCATCAATGTCCGCAAAAGGCCTTCTTGCTTTCTGGGATCAAAAAAGGACAACCCATTTTTGTTGGCAAAGTTTTTTGTTTCGAGTCGGATGGCATTGGAAGGATCTTGCTGTAAATGGCATTTTTTAATGTCCAGAATCTTGTCCCACATTCCGGGAATGTGAAAGCCCAATGCATTTCTGTCCTCAATGTCAATTTTGGAATTGATTTCCTCTTGGGTAAGCCATCTGCTATTGGAAAAGGAAAATTCCATCTTGTTTCGGTAGAAATAGTGTTCTTTTGAACCTAAAATGGGAGTGATTTCTGGTAATTCCAGGTTTCCAATACGTTTTAAGTTGTTCTCCACCTCTTTTTGCTTGAAATGCAATTGGTGCTCATAGGCCATGTGCTGCCATTTGCAACCTCCACAAACCCCAAAATGCTCGCATTGGGGTGTTGTTCTTTTTGGGGAAAGCGTATGAAAATGGGTGGCGACCCCTTCAAAATAGGCTTTTCTTTTTTTGGTCGTCATAACGTCTACCACATCCCCGGGCACTGCGTTGGATAAAAATATCACCCTGCCATCCGGGGCTTTTCCCACCGATTTTCCCTTGGCTCCGGCATCTATGACCTCGACCTGTTCAAATGTCTGTCTCCTGTTCTTTTTCCGCATGGCGCAAAAGTAAGTTCTTTTTGGTATTTGACATGGGGCAGCTTCTTAAATTGCCCCTAAACTTTGCTATTGAAAAAGCAGGGGAAAAGTATTTTTCTACGAATAATTTGTAATTTGCGGACACTTCTAGGGATGATTTCTCTCCCACGCTGCTTTTTCGAGACTTCGAAAGAATAAAGGTAAGGTAGGAATGGTTATTTTATTGATTTAAAACTATTTAAAATGGCTGTTTTAGAGCATTTGACATCGCAGCAAGCGATTGATTTGGAAAACAAGTATGGCGCCCACAACTACCACCCGCTGCCCGTGGTTTTGAGCCGAGGTGAAGGTGTGTATGTTTGGGACGTTGAAGGCAAAAAGTATTATGATTTTTTATCGGCTTATTCTGCCGTAAACCAAGGGCACTGTCACCCCAAGATTGTTGGGGCCATGATGGAGCAGGCCAAAACCCTTACCTTGACCTCAAGGGCATTTTACAATGACATGTTGGGCCGTTTTGAGGAGTATGCCACATCCACATTTGGGTTTGATAAACTTTTGCCCATGAATACGGGAGCGGAAGCCGTTGAAACTGCATTGAAGATTTGTAGAAGATGGGCGTACCAAAAAAAAGGAATTCCGGAAAACCAGGCGCAGATCATTGTTTGTGAGAACAATTTTCATGGACGAACCACAACCATCATTTCTTTTTCCAATGATCCAGTGGCCAAGGAAGATTACGGTCCGTATACCCAAGGGTTCATAAAAATAGAGTACGATAATTTGGTTGCTTTGGAAAAAGCTTTGGAAAGCAATCCACATGCTGCTGGGTTCCTGGTGGAACCCATACAAGGCGAAGCCGGGGTATATGTGCCTTCGGAGGGCTATTTGAAAAAGGCCAAAGCCCTATGTGATAAGTACAATGTGCTTTTCATCGCAGATGAAGTCCAAACCGGAATAGGTAGAACGGGTAAAATGTTGGCCGTAGACCATGAAGATGTGAAGCCCGATATCTTGATTTTGGGCAAGGCACTTTCAGGAGGAGCTTATCCTGTGTCGGCTGTTTTGGCCAATGATGAGATCATGGAAGTCATAACTCCGGGGAGTCATGGCAGTACTTTTGGGGGGAACCCCGTTGCGGCTGCTGTGGGAATGGCGGCCCTTGAGGTGATCAAGGAGGAGGAGTTGGCCGAAAACGCACATGAATTGGGTGAGGTTTTCCGTGAAGAGTTGAATAAATTTATTCCCACATGTGATCTGGTGGTCAAGGTTCGTGGAAAAGGATTGCTCAATGCCATTGTCATCAACGATACGGAAGACAGTTCCACCGCTTGGGACATTTGCATGAAATTGAAAGAAAATGGTCTTTTGGCAAAACCCACCCATGGCAATATTATTCGTTTTGCACCGCCTTTGGTGATGAACCATGAGCAGTTGTTGGATTGTGTTTCCATTATCATCAAAACGTTACGGGCATTCAGGAAATAATGGTGCCTTACAATGTAAAGGGCTTGAAAAAATTGGTTTCCAAGCCCTTTGTTACTTTTTGATTACTGATTGTCCGTAATCAATCATAAGATGTTGTCTCCTCGAGCGCAGTCGAGAGGTTATTTGAACCCAACATCTTAAAAATGAGGTCTCTACTGCCCTCGACCTGACAATGATATTGTCTATAGGATTGACTACGGATATTCAAATTTTATTTAAAGAATTTAAGCCTCTTTGGATTCTATTGACATTTCACAACCAAAAGTATCCGCAAAGAAATTGTCCAGATCATCTGCTTTCAAGGCCAAATTCTTGAGATTTTCTTTGATTGTTTCAGCATGATCGGTGAATATGTCCGATAGATGTACCCTATAGGAAATATAGATTTGATTCTCGTGAATGCCCAAGTAATAGGGTTCCACATTTTTTTCGAGTAAATGGGTCAACAGTTCTTGAATATTTTGTTTTGGCAGGTTGTTCATAGGGGACGTTGCGACCAAGTAATCCCGTTTAAAAACAAAAATCCGTATCAAGGCACTTCCTTGGTGAAACTGCCAATAGTCCCTGCCTGCTCTTCCTAAAACAGGATTGATGCCCAAATCTGTCAATGCACCTTCAACAAATTGGGCAAAATGACTTTTTTCAAACTCCTCCCAAATAGAAATGTCCATAGTGTTTCCACAATTGGCACAAAACTCGGATTCTTGATAGGTGTAGTTGTCGCATGAATTACATTTCACGCTAAAAGCGGCAGCTGTATTTTGCAGAAGCGAATAATCGGTCAACTCTTTTATGACATCCGAATGTTTGATTCCAAACCCAACATTATCCGCATTGTTGAATTTGGAAGTTGTCACCCCTACAAGAACTCCTGCCTCGTTCAACATGGGCCCACCAGAGTTCCCCGGGTTTACTGCTGCATCTGTTTGGATATAGTTTCTACTGCCCATGGGTTGGCTGACAGAGGAGACGATACCTTCGGTTATGGTGTAGGGCATTCCAAATGGGTAGCCATTTATAAAAATTCTTTGGGTGTTTACAATTATAATTTCTTCTTGTAATGAAATATCGGTCTGCGTGTTCTCAAATCCATCGATGTATAAAAAGGCTAAGTCCACTTCCGGATTTACCATGACCACATTGGCCACAAACCTATCTCTTTTATAGTCTTCAACGGCCACTATTTTTTCTCCTTTCACAACATGGTAATTTGTAATGACATGATTGTGACCACTTACGGCAAAGCCACTTCCCGTACCGGATGCCGTTATAATTTTAAAAACTGATTTTTTTATGTTTTCCACTTTACTATCTATTTCTTGTTAGCTGAATAATTTTGAAAAAAGACCTTTTTTGGCAGTTTTATGGACAAAACCACCTGTTTTACCGTCCAAAAAGTAATGAAACGTGTTCAACAGTATGGGTCTGGCCTCATGCAGTTCTTTGCCCGAAACTGTTTCAAGAACGTGGTAAATGGCATCTTGGTGGTGATCTTCTAAATTGTAATTGTAAATCATTTTTAGAAAGGAATATTGCAAATAGTAGCAGAGCATTAAATTGTTGTTGTCTTTTACATAGCTATTCACATATTTTTCCATGTTCTTGGCATGATTCTGCAATATTTCGGTGGAACTGCGCCATTTTAGGGAGATCAGTGCTTCCGCATGATACATATCCTGCATAAATTCTTCCTTGGTTTTTTCAAGAAGCTTTTGCATGAAATTCACGCCTTTGTCTATCCGATGCTTAAAATCTATTTTTCCGTTAAAGAGATTGCCTACATATTCCTCCAATTTGGTTCTCAATGTTCCATGGATACAAGGCATATTCACAATTTTCAAAATGGAAATCACAATAATGTCCCATTGAAAATCATCCCACCTTTTCTCTTTAAAGAAAGCACTATAATTTTTGTAGTCTTCCAAAATGTCACTTATCTGCTGCCAGACTTTTTCTTTTTCATCCGCTGTTAATGCAGTAATTCTTGGCTCTTGGTAGAAACCTGCTTTGTATTTGTCTATGAATTCATCATCATAATGATCGGAATACACACTTATTTCCCTTAATATGTCATACACTTTATAGGGTTGGCAAAGAGATATGGGCGTTTCATACTCGAACCATAGTGCATTCTCCTTGAGATGGATTTGGGCCAAGGTCAACGGATTAAAGTTGATTTCCACAGCCCTTCTGAACAAGGCCACTTTATTGGTTTTCTCCGTGATTTTCACAAAAGGGGCCTTAATGGCAAAAGTGTCCTTTGTGATGGACATGTGGATTTCTGCTGAACCCTGCCCTTGTACAATTTGGATATCGCCTTCTGTTGATTGGCCTTCCAATACTTTGGAATTAATGTAGTTGATGGTTTCAATCAATGCCAGTCTATGTTCTTTGGCATCGTAAGCATTCATTGCTTTGGTCCAGTAAGAAACGTCCATGCGCGGACTATCCTTACTCTTAATAGGTCTTTGAAACCTAGGAAGTACGTTTTTCATTTTTGTAGATTAAGTTAAAAGACAGAAATGGACTTTTGGCGAGGTAGATTACGGTTTTCTTACTGTGCCATTAAAACCAGTATAATTGTGAAAACAGCTGGACTAATAT
>NZ_LXTT01000063.1 GCF_001683915.1 Allomuricauda sp. CP2A
AAATTTGCTTGGTAGTTGATCGTGGTTTTCAAATCGCTATGTCGATATAATTTTTGAAGCATAAGCGGGTGGATGCTATCGCCTGCAATATTGCCAAAGGAATGTCTGGCAATATGCATCGTTACTTTTTTCTGAATGCTTGCTCTTTTCGTAATTTTTTTTAGGTGGTCGTTGAATTTTTTGTTTGCTACCTTTTTCTTGCGGTAAATATCTTTCGCATCAGTTAAGTCTGCCTTTTTCATTTCTGGAAAGACAAAATCATCATCATTTACTTTGTCATCAATATATTGCAATAATATTCTTTCAACCTTAGCTGGAATCTTTAAGGACAATAACTTTGAGTTCTTGCTCATCCTGTAATGCAATCGCCCATCATAAATTTGGGACCACCTTATGAATAAGACGTCTGAAACTCTCATTCCTGCAAAATAGAAGCTAAACAACCAAATGTTCAAAGAATGCCTTTCCATATCAGTAAGCTCAGAAACATTTTCCAAAGCTTTTATCTCTTTACCAGATAGCCCTGTTTTGTTGGTTTCTGGAAACTTGATTTTAAATTTGCCCTTGCCAAAGGGATATATTTCTTTACTCACAACCTTGTCGCGAATAGCTCTGTTAAACAATAACCTTATTAAAACCATCACATTCATAGCTGTGGTTTCAGTTAATGAACAAGAACCTTTTAAATGAATTTTGAACTTTTTGAGAAATCGCTCATCAATTTCTTGGAAAGTAAGATGCCGGCCAGAGCTATACTTTTCTATATAACTCACCCAAGCTGAATCTGTAGAGTGGCGATTGATTTTCTTTTCAGCCTCTAAGGCTTCAAGATGCTCGTCAGCAAAATCAAAAAAAGTTAAGCTCGAAGTTGGCTTATATATTTCTTTTTTGATTTGTCGAGCAGTAGCAGCTTTATTATCAGTCTGTAGTGCAATAAGCCCTTTTCTGGCTTCGGATAGTTTGAAAGCTATCAAATTGTTCAGGCTTTCAGCTTCAGAATGCGATTTTTTTACCTTTAGATTTTTAGAGTCCCAATCCTCTAATTCAATATAATGGCCTATATGTTTGTAAGTTGAACGACGGTCTTTGGTTATTCTAATTGCAAGCGGATAAAGCCCTTTTGCGTTAGGCTTTTTGCGAAGAATTATTTTTGCACTCGTTGACATTTTGAACCTGGTTTAGATACGAAAGCCAAATCAGGTACAACATTTTGTCAAAAACTCACTCTAAAGATACTACTTTATTGGAACTTTTGGGTACAACATAGGTACAACAAATGTTGAAATCAACTGATATTAATTGACTTTAAATAAAATGATGGAAAACATAAACCATTGAAAATGAGTAAATTTATGTTTTATTAGTGCAATATATACCAGACTTAGGATCTAGTGCCGCAAGGCGTGGGGGTTCGACTCCCTTCACCCGCACAAGAAAACTTATAAGGCCTCCCATTTGGGAGGCTTTTTTGTTTCTTGTTCCACAGTAGTCATGTCATTACCCTTTTACCCTGCATTGTTTTACGGTACAGATGCTTCCCAACCGTCATAAGATAAAGTGAGACATAAGAACAAATTCAACAAAGTTGGTTGTATATTGATGGACAATTATGAAAAACCAGAATTTATATGAAAAGCGTAAAGTACAGTTTCATATCACTCTTGTGCCTATGTATGTTGCAAAGTGGTTTTGGACAAATTGAAAAAGCTCCTGATAGAACTGAGGGTGAAGGCCCTTGGTCCCAACTGATCATTCGTGGCGCCACCATGATCAATGGGAATTTGGCGCCACCGATTGGGCCTGTGGATATTGTTGTGGAGAACAATCGTATTGTTGATGTTAAAACGGTGGGGTATCCTGGGGTAAAAATCAAGGATGACCAACGTCCAAAACTAAAGCCTGGGGGAAAAGAACTACAAGCTGAAGGGATGTACATCTTACCGGGATTTGTGGATACCCATGCCCATATTGGTGGAAAAGCGCAAGGTACAACTGCAGAATATGTTTTTAAACTTTGGATGGGCCACGGCATTACCACAATAGCAGACCCGGGTAGTGGAAATGGACTGGATTGGACATTGGACCAAAAGAAAAAGAGCGCCAACAATAAGATCACTGCACCAAGAATAAAGGCCTACACCTTTTTTGGGGCGGGTTCGGAAACACCTATCTCAACTCCAGAACAGGCAAGGGAATGGGTTCGGGAAAATGCCAAGAGTGGATCGGATGGCATTAAGTTTTTTGGTGCACCACCCAAAATTATGCAAGCGGCCCTTGAAGAGAACAAAAAATTAGGATTGCGTTCCAAAATGCACCATGCCCAAACCTATGTGGGCGAATGGAATGTCCTGAACAGTGCGCGGGCCGGACTCACATCCATGGAACATTGGTATGGATTGCCCGAAGCTTTGTTCCACGATAGAACGGTACAGGATTATTCCCTGGACTACAACTATCAAAATGAACAGGACCGTTTTGGTGAAGCGGGCCAATTGTGGGCGCAGGCCGCACCTCCTTTTTCCGACAAATGGAACAGCGTTATGAACGAGTTGCTCGAACTTGATTTTACCCTTTCCCCAACCATGGTCATTTATGAGGCCAACAGGGATTTGACCCGGGCACGCAGGGCTGAATGGCATGAAGAATATACATTGCCTTCCCTTTGGGAATTTTATGCCCCCAGTAGAGAATCCCATGGATCGTACTGGCATGCTTGGGGTACGGAAAAGGAGGTCACTTGGAAAAAGAACTATGAGCTTTGGATGGCCTTTATTAATGAATACAAGAATCGAGGCGGAAGGGTCACTATTGGCACTGATGCAGGATTTATCTATGAACTGTACGGTTTTGCCTATCCACGTGAGATGGAATTATTGCGTGAAGCCGGCTTCCATCCTTTGGAAGTGATCAAAGCGGCCACTTTAAATGGGGCCGAAGCCCTTGGAATGGATGATGAAATTGGAACCATTGCCCCCGGTAAATTAGCAGACTTTGTATTAGTGGAAGAAAATCCGGTGGCCAATCTGCAAAGTTTATATGGTACTGGGACCATCAAGCTTACTGATGATAATAAGGTGATCCGAGCAGGAGGGGTGAAGTACACCATTAAAGATGGTATCATCTACGATGCCAAAAAACTGCTTTCCGATGTTAAGGCCATGGTAAAAAAGGCCAAAGAGGAAGAAGGATACGAACTCATTCAACCCGGATTAAAGGGATCAAAATAAGCATTGGTCTTAAGACCCCGGACACAAAAGCTTAGGTATAAAGTGGCATTTGTGCATTTGTTCATGGATGTCACTTATATGTTGCCAGTGCCATTTTTTTAATAACACAAATTGCATTTTCATTAAAAGAAAATATGCAATCAAAAAAGTGTCCGCCCTTATTTTTCTTTGGTGAACATCCCAACTAAGGGGCTTTTACAAGGGGTTACAGATCAATTGAATTCATGGAGCAAACAGGTTTCTACGAATTTAAAAACTTCGGGGATATGTGGCTTCCAAATGAATTCTTCATGGCCCCAACATATCCACAAATGTTATTATTATTCACAAAATTGAGTTTTTGGTTAAATTAAGATTAAACATGCCGTTTTTTAAGTGAATTTTATGAATTCAAAAATATTTGAATATATTAGAGTGGTTTTTTAAAAATAATCGCAGTTATTTTTATGCATTCTTCAATGTAAATAACCCCGATCACTACTGATGTATATAAAAGATCAATGAAGAATCTGACCGAAGATACCATTAAAGGGATATTCGTAAAACACTACCAGGAATGGTGTGTTCTTTCCTTTACGTTCCTTCATAACATGCCCGAAGCGGAGGATGTGGTGCAAGATGTTATGGTCAAACTTTTGACCAAAAAAGATTTGCACACCATTGAAAACCTGCCGTCCTATATAAAAGTTTCCATAAGAAATGCAAGTCTCCTAAAACTTAAATCTGGCCAAAAAGTTCGCCGATTGGATGAGACCATATATCTGTACGATACTTCTTACGAACAGGAGCTCATTGAAAAAGAAGGTAAACTTAAGGTTCAAAATGCACTGAATATTTTGCCAGAACAAAGTAAAAGGGTTTTTGAGCTTTGTGTAATCGAAGGACTTCAATACAAAAACACAGCCGATGTCCTTGGAATTTCCACGAACACAGTGAAGTATCATCTAAAAAAGGCCTTCAAAATTCTTCGTCACAACCTCAGTGGTTCGTATTTTTTTAGCCTATTTGTTGTGATTACCACCTTTTTTTGCTAAAAAAATTGACATTTTAACAATTCCGCGCTACCCGTTTTTTCAATTTTGTAATTATATAGGTAAATGGTGGAAATACCACCCAGTCATTTAAGCATATGGAAGTCGCTTCACTGATTTACAAAAAACTTACTTCAAAGCTCGATGAGTCCGAAAAATTTGTGCTCAGGGAGTGGCTATTGGCTTCTGAAGAAAATCAAGTTATTTACAACAACATAGAAACTTTTTACAACAATGGGGGCGACATATCCGGTTTACAGGGATTGGATGCCCACAATGCATGGGAGAAAGTTTTGGAAAAGCATTTGGCAAAGAAAGGACAAGGCCGTGTTAAGCATATTGTTAGATCGGCCTATAAATACGCAGCCGTTCTGATTATTGCCCTAGTTGCGGGATATGCCTATTGGAGCTACGGTACATCAACAGACGCCATTGCAAATGAGAAAGCGGCGGATGAAGGTATTGTGATCGTTTTTGACAATGGGGAAAAAATTGAGCTCTCTTCCGATAAGAAAAAGGAGCAGTTGTTGGATAAGGATGGGAACAAAATAGGGGAAAGAAACGGGGACCGACTGGATTACAGCGCAAAAGAAAATTTGGAAGAGCTGGTGTACAATACATTGTCCGTGCCCAACGGAAGACGTTTTGATATTGTTCTGTCGGACAACTCGCATGTCTACCTAAACGCGGGATCCTCACTTCGTTACCCCGTAAACTTTATTCCCGGCAAGAAAAGACAGGTGTTTTTGGAAGGAGAGGCCTTTTTTGAAGTTTCAAAAGACAAAGAGCACCCATTTATAGTGACCAGTGGAAACATGGATGTTGAGGTTCTGGGAACAAAGTTCAATGTGACCGCTTATCCTGAAGAGGTTGACATCAATACCGTGTTGGTGGAGGGTTCTGTTCAGTTGAATGTGACGGAAGCCGAGAAAAATACCAATTCTTCACCGGTGTTGTTGGAGCCGGGCCATATTGCCCATTGGGACAAAGGTTCCAAATTGGCAAAGCTGGAAGAAGTGGATACCGAATTGTATACCAGTTGGATGCAGGGGAAACTCGTTCTAAGGAGTATGCGGTTCAAGGATATAGTGAGAAAGTTGGAGCGACACTATGGAGTATCCATTAAGAACAAGAACGAAGAGCTAGAGGACCGTGTGTTCACTGCCACTTTTGATGTGGAGACCATAGAGGAGGTACTCAATACATTTGTGGCCGAAACAAGCTTTGATTATTTAATCGAAAAAAATAAAATAACCATACTAGAATAATAATAACCAAAAACCAACTAAAGCCTATGAAATAAATGCACATAAAAAAAATCGGGAGATGCTGCAACATCTACCCGATTGAGATTATTAACTCAAAAAATTAAGTTAACTAAAAACATTACAAAGGTATGAAAAATTACATCAAGAGCACTCTGCCTTGTTTAACAAACAACTTGTCGCTGACGGTGAAACTAACTGCACTTTTTTTGATAGTTTCTTTTTTCTCGACACATGCAAACTCTTACTCCCAGAAGACCAAACTTAGTTTGGATATGGAAAATGTGGAGATAGCGCAGGTGTTCGAGCAGATTGAGTCTGTCTCAGAATTCAAGTTCTTTTATGACAACAGAAAAGTAAATGCTCAAAGAAAGGTCTCCATTAATGTAGACCAAAAATTGATCACTGAAATACTGGACAAACTATTCCAGGGAACAAACATTTCCTATCTATTTAACAAACAGCAAATTGTTTTAAAAACCAATAACGCAATCGATGTCGCTCCTATGGAAGCGAGTCTTTCCTCACTCCCTGAGGAGGATTTCCAAACCACAATTTCAGGTACTGTTACAGACTCCAACGGTGTGCCAATACCGGGAGCATCTGTAGTTGAAAAAGGTACCACCAATGGTGTGGCCGCTAACTTTGATGGGGTTTATGAAATCACGGTACAGGGTTCAAACGCTGTTTTGGTGGTCAGTTCCATCGGATTTTCCAGGAAAGAAGTTCCTGTTGGAGGGGCTACCAGTCTCGATATAGTATTGCAAGAAGATACCCAAGCTTTGAGCGAAGTAGTGGTAACTGCTTTGGGAATCAAGCAAGAGACAAAAAAACTGGGGTATTCCATTGCCCAGGTAGATGCAGAAGAAGTCAATGTAAACAGATCGTCCAACTTTATGAACACCCTACAAGGTAAGGTGGCCGGGGTAAACATTTCGTCATTGAGCTCAGGTCCAGGTGGATCATCCAAAGTTAGGATTCGTGGTCAATCTTCAATTTCAGGGACCAATAACCCTTTGATCGTTGTAAACGGTGTGCCCATTGACAATACTTCATTTGGTACCAGCCCAGGTAGTGCCAGTTCTGAAGTAGGTACCAACAGCGGTGGTGTGTATTCTGATGGTGGAGATGGTTTTTCCAGTATCAACCCAGATGATATAGAAAGCATGACCATCCTTAAGGGAGCTACGGGTGCTGCACTTTATGGGTCTAGGGCAAAAGATGGTGTTATTATGATCACCACTAAATCCCGAGGACGCCAACAAGGTTTGGGAGTTACCTATAACGTTAACATTACCGATCACACTCCTTTGGATTTTACGGACTACCAGTATGAATATGGACAAGGTGAAAACGGGGTAAGGCCTACATCTGCCAACCCTACCTCTGGACAATGGTCTTTTGGTGAGCGTTTTCAACCTGGAATGACACAAGTTCTTTTTGACGGTGTTGAAGTTCCTTATGTTCCAGTACGTGACAGAATCAAGAAGTTTTATAGAAACGGAACAGATGTTACCCACTCCATATCCATTTCAAGTGGATCCGAAAAGGGAGGGTACAACCTTTCCTTGTCCAATTTGGGCAGTAAGGGTATAACCCCAAACAACGAGTTCAATAGGAAAACCGTAAACTTTGGAGCCAACTATGACTTGTCTGACAAGCTTAGCGTTGAGGCCCATGTCAATTATTCCTATGAAAAGAACATCAACCCGCCCAACGTAGGGCAACAGGATAATACAATTTCAGTTGCTTTGTACAACATGGCCAACTCCATGCCTTTGGATTTGTTGAATGAGAAAAAGTTCAATGCGGAGGGCAACGAATTTGTGTACAGTAGATTCAGAAACCGTACAAACCCATACTTTACACTTTCCGAACAATTCAATGAGATTAGGAGAGATAGGGTGTTTGGAAACGTTTTGGCAAGATATGAGATTGCCCCTTGGCTTATTGGTCAGGTTCGGGTAGGACAAGATTACTGGTCACGTTCCCAACAGTACAATGGGTACCCAACCGGTCAAGCTTCCAGGCCATCAGCGCCAGCTCCGTTCTTTAACGGGACCTTTACCCAAACAGCAAGAAGGTACAGGGAAACCAATGTGGACTTCCTGCTTTCCGGTAATGTAAATGTCAATGAAGACTTTGCAGTGGGGTATAATGTAGGTGGTAACCAAATGAGAAGAAGACAAGATCTAAACCGTGTTGATGTAACCGATTTTGTGATCCGGGATTTGTACACCGTACAGAACGGTAGGGTGAAAAACCCAACCTATGCTTTGTCCGAAAGAGGAATTAATTCATTGTACGGAGCGGTTGATCTATCATACAAGGACACGTACTTTTTAAGTGCTACGGCCCGTAACGATTGGTTCTCCACATTATCCGAAGCAAATAGAAGTATCTTGTATCCTTCTGTTTCCGGTAGTGTTCTATTTTCCAATTTATTGGGAGACAGTGCAGAATGGCTTACTTTGGGTAAACTGAGAGCAGCTTATGCCGAAGTGGGCAGTGATACGGATGTAAATCCTTATGCAGATGCGTTGTTCTATGACATCAATGCCAACTTCTTCCCAGGACCAGATGGCTCTCCCAACCCAATTGCCGGAGCCAATACAAACACACTTCCCAATCCCGACCTTCGCCCAATGCGTGTAAAGGAAACGGAGATAGGTGTTGATTTAAGGATGTTCGATAACCGTGTAGGTTTGGATTTGGCCGTATATCGTAAGACTACGATAGATCAGATCATTCCAGCCCAGATTTCAAACTCATCAGGATTTATAAGCCAGCTGATCAACAGTGGTGAAAGTAGAAGTGATGGTATTGAAATGCTATTGAACTTGACACCGATCCGCAATGATGACCTAAGATGGGATTTTAATTTTAATGCATCCTACAATAAAACAAAAGTGATCAGCCTCCTTAGTGATGAGGAAGGAGAGAGCATTTTGGTGGGTAACCATATTTTTAACGGGTTCCTATATCAAGTTGTTGGTCAAGAAATTGGACAATTGGCCGGTTTCGGATATAAGTTTGATGATCAAGGAAGACAGGTGTTTGCCGATGACGGAAGACCGCTAAGATCAGATGATATTAAATTCTATGGTAGTGCACTGCCCAAATGGGTTGGAGGTATTACCAATACCGTTAGGTACAAGGACTTTAATCTGTCCTTTTTGATCGACTTCAAACTGGGTGGAAAGATGATTTCCGGTACCAACTTCAATGCTGTAAGACACGGTCTTCATAAGATGACCCTTCCTGGAAGGGAAACCGGAGTTATTGGAGAAGGGGTTAACCAAGCTGGTCAGCCCAATACCGTGGCAACAGAATCCCAAACTTATTGGGAAGTTGTCCGCTCGCAGCAGTTGATTGAACCCATTGTGTACAATTCCGGATACTGGAAATTGAGACAAGTGACCTTGGGGTATGATTTCAGGAAATTTATTCCAGAAGATTCCCCCTTACAAGGGGTGACCCTAAGCTTAGTCGCAAACAATGTGGCGATGCTTAAAAAATGGGTTCCCAATATTGACCCTGATTCTTTTAGCTTCAGTTCCGATAATGTTTCCGGATTGGAGTCTACGGGTGTACCCACCACAAGAAGTATCGGGTTTAACCTTAACGTCAAATTTTAAATAAGACATCATGAAATATATAGGGAATAGAATCATAATTTTTGTAATCCTGATAGGTCTATTGGGATGCGAAGAGAATTTTGATGAACTCAATACAAATACAGTAGATCCCACAAGTGAAAGTGTAGACCCCGTGTACTTGTTGAACAATGCAATAGTTGGGCTTTCCTTTCCAAGTGGTACCAATATCTATTATGATGAAGCAATTGTCCAACAGATAGTGACCCCCAACTCAGGATTCGTATCCGGGGCCAACTACAACCAGGACAATAGGAACAACACAGGTAACCAATGGGACGATTACTACCAGAATGTCATCAAACATACAAGTGATGTGATCTACCAGCTAAGCACTTCGGAATCAGATCGTTCAAACCTGTTGCAAATGGCCCGTATTTTGGAAGCCTATGCTTTTATGGTCCTTACCGATGAATATGGGGAAGTCCCATATTTTGAAGCAGGGAAAGGCTTGTCCGACCAGGTGGTTTTGCCAAAGTACGATCCCCAAGAGCAAATCTATCCAGATTTGATCACCGAGTTGACCGAGGCCAGGGATGCCCTAAGTGGCGCAGCACCTGCCGAAAATGGGGAAGCTTTGTATGCTGGTGATTTGGACCAGTGGAGAAAATTGGCCAACTCCCTTTTGGTAAGGATTGGTATGAGACTCTCCAATGTAGATGCCACCTTGGCCCAACAAACCGTTCAAAGTGGGTTTGATGGAGGAGTTATGGAGTCCAATGATGACAATTTTGTCATCAGACACGATAATAACTTCAACAATCCATATAGCTTCACCTTCAACGGAACAGAGGCCAACAACTTTTACTTGACCGATGTATTTGTAGACTACCTAAGTTCCAATGATGATCCAAGATTGGGTTCACTCGCCATTCGTTATGTAGGTGCAGCTTCTGGGCCAGATCAGGTTGCGGAGATAGGCTCAAAAGATCCTGCCGATCAGGTTGGAATGCCCATGGGATATGACAACAGTACCATTGGAGCTGTAGCAAGTAATTTGGGACTGGCCAGTTTCTATGACTTTTCCCAATTGGACAGGTTTACATATGGATGGCAGACAGCCCCCATGTTCCTGTGCACGTATGCACAAACGCAATTGTTGTTGGCAGAAGCAGCGGTCAATGGTTGGGTAACCGGTGATGCGGCCGAGTATTACGAAAATGGGATACGTGGTCACATGGAGCAGGTAGCGGCCTATGGCGAAAGTGTAGCTATTGCCGAGGCTGATATTGATGCCTACGTTGCCGCCCACCCATTGAACTTGGCCAATGCCGTGGAAGAAATCAATACGCAGTATTGGGTGGCTTCCTTTTTGAACGGTCCAGAGCTGTTCGCCAACTTTAGAAGGTCTGGCTATCCAGATTTAACGCCCAACCCATATCCTGCACAGGATATCACTGGCGATTTCATCAATAGGTTGACTTATCCTCCTGCCGAAATAGCCGTAAATCAGGAAAATCTCCAAGAAGCGGTTTCCAGAATGGGACCCGATAATTTGGACACCAAGGTTTGGTGGGATGTAGATTAAATAAGTAACCAAGACATTATAAAACTAAAAATAGGATGAAATCAGTATTAAAACAGATCATTGCTAAAAGTAAGCAAGAAGAAAAGGAATATGGGTTGGCGAGGCAGGCAGAAATTGATAACCCAAGAACAGGCGATGACAGAAGAAACTTTCTGAAAAAGACAGCCTTGGGAGGTATTGCCATGACAGGAATGATGGGGCTCGGTATTGAAGATACCATTGCCCAGACCACTTCCAAAGTGAGCAGAATGTCCGCGCCATCAGATCTTAAGATCACGGACATGCGCTATGCACTCACCAATGTTATGGGAGGTACCGCCATCATCAAAATTGAAACCAACCAAGGTATATATGGTCTTGGAGAAGTAAGGGATGCCGCCGATGTGCGGTATGCCCTCTTCCTCAAAAGCAGAATCTTAGGAAAGAACCCATGTAATGTTGAGAAGATTTTCAAGAGCATTAAGCAGTTTGGTGGGCCTGCCCGTCAAGCAGGTGGTGTTTGTGCCGTTGAAATGGCACTTTGGGATATCTGTGGAAAGGCCTATAATGTTCCGGCTTGGCAGTTGTTGGGAGGACGCTATCGCGATATGGTAAGGCTTTATGCCGATACACCCCAGGCAAGAAGTTCCGAGGAGCAAAAGAAGCTGATCGACTTTAGAATGAATACCCAAGGGTATACCTGGTTGAAAATGGATGTGGCCATTTCTTCACTTCCACCAGATTCCGGAACCTTGGTGAATGATAAATTCTGGAGAGATGACAACGGTCGTTTGTCCCAATGGGGAGATGCTAGGAACTACATGTCCTACGGTAACACCATGCACCCCTTCACCCAAATTCAGATTACGGAGAAAGGCCTTGATATGTTGGCGCAACGCGTTGCGGATGTTAGGGAAATGGTAGGTTGGGAAGTTCCAATTTCCACCGATCACTACGGACACTTCGACCTTAACAATGGAATCCGTTTAGGAAAAGCGCTGGACAAATATAGACTGGCTTGGTTGGAAGATATGGTGCCATGGCAATACACAGAGCAGTGGAGAACCATCTCTGAAGCGCTGGAAACGCCTACC
Source organism: Allomuricauda sp. CP2A (assembly GCF_001683915.1). Classification (GTDB taxonomy): domain Bacteria; phylum Bacteroidota; class Bacteroidia; order Flavobacteriales; family Flavobacteriaceae; genus Flagellimonas. The sequence continues at coordinate 11,781 of NZ_LXTT01000063.1, forward strand.
ACCACAGGTGAGGATATCCATTTCTTGGAGAACTTCAAACCTATCATACATAATAGGTCGGTTGATATTGTACACCCAGACTTGGCATCATCAGGTGGTCTTTTGGAAACCAAACGAATTGGTGATTATGCTGAGGAATTTGGAATTGGAATGGCCATGCACCAAGCAGGTACACCGGTTTCCTTCATGTCCAACGTACACTGTGCGGCAGCTACGCAGAACTTCTTGGCATTGGAGCACCACTCTGTGGATGTGCCTTGGTGGGAAGATTTGGTGACTACCGTTGGAGGATTTAAAATGATCGATAAAGGATTTGCCACAGTTCCATTGACTGCCCCAGGATTGGGTATTGAATTGAATGAGGATGTGGTAAAAGAACATTTGGATCCTAGAGATAAGAGTTTCTTTAAGTCTACCGATGAGTGGAATGAGCTCAGATCACACGATAGGACTTATAGTTAGTAGTAGCTCAAAGAAAGTTACTTAAGTTGTTTAGTTTTTTTAAAAGTCGGCCTGGGACTATGCTTTGGAGGTCTTGGGCCGACATTAAAAATATTGTAAACCAATCTAAAATTAGATATGAAATACATTCAAGTAATAAAGATGATGGTGCTATTGGTCTGTTTAATGGTGACAGTCAATGGTAACGCCCAAAGGGTGGCTTCATCACCAGATTATATTAAGGCCCTTACCAGCGAATGGGAAGGTGAACGCTTTGAGGATGGGAGACCAAGAGTTTCGGATGCTCTTCTGGAAAGATTGAAAAAGATCAGAATAGAAGAAGCTTGGGGCTATTTGCGCCAACACGGTTATAACAACCAATATGAGGGAGGTTGGAAGATCATCCACCCAGAGGGAATTATGACAGGCCGTGTGGTAACCGCACAATATGTACCCTTGCGACCAGATTTAAAAGAATACGTAAAGCTACAAGGTGCCAAGGAAAAGCGTGATACCATTGGAGGCAGCAATTCATGGCCCATTGAAATTTTGGTGAACGGCGATGTATATGTTGCAGATGGCTATGGAAGAATCATAGATGGAACATTGATCGGCTCCAACCTTGGTAATGCCATTTATGCCAATTCCAAGAACGGAGTGGTTTTCGATGGTGGTGTACGTGATCTTGGCGGACTTTTGGAAATAGAAGGATTCAATGGATGGTACAGGGATGAAGACCCCTCCTATCTACAAGAGCAAATGCTTACCACGATCAATGCCCCTATACGCATTGGCAGGGCTACTGTGATGCCTGGAGATGTGGTTTTGGCCAACCGGCACGGAACCATCTTCATTCCATCACATTTATTGTCCGAATTGGTAATTTCCTCCGAAGTGGTGGCCCTACGTGATGAATTTGGATTCCAAAGACTTCGTGAAAAAACGTATACAGCAGGACAGATTGACACCCGTTGGACGGATGAGATCAAGGCAGATTTCTTGAATTGGCTCAAGAACTACCCCGATTCCAAATTGCCAATGACCAGAAAAGAGTTGAACGATTACATCGAGAATAGCAGATATTACCAACCATGAAAAAAAGAAACCTATTTGGGAGCATCCTAGCTGTTTTGGCTGTATGTCTATTTGTTTCATGCACCCCAAAAGTGGAGGAAAAAGAGGCATTGGACAAACAAACCGTTTTGGAAGCTCTTGGAGAATTGGATCAGGCATTGATTGACAGGGACTCCGCAACCTTGACATCCATTACCGCCCCTAATCTAACCTATGGGCATTCAAGTGGAAACATTCAAAACAAGCAGGAGTTTATAGATGATGTAATGAACGGGCCTTTCAAGTTTGTTTCCATAACCAATGAAGATCAAAGCGTAACAATTTCGGATAATGTGGGCATTGTTAGGCATATACTCTCTGCGGATGCCACAAATGCCGGGAACCCAGCCAAGGTTCGCATTGGTATACTAATGGTGTTCAAACAAAATGAAAACAACGAAGTGGTTTTGCTGGCTCGCCAAGCCTATAAACTCTAAAAAACTAAAAACTGGATATTATAATTAATTGGATAATTAACTGGAATAAACTAAACTAAATTTTAAACTATGTTAAAAAGAGGACTCATTGCAATGCTATTTCTCTTTGGCCTGGTGGGGCAGGTTATTGCCCAGCAGATAACCAAGGAAGAACTTATTTTTTTGACCCCCGAATGGAAGGGTGAACGATTTCCCGATGGTAGGCCCAAAGTACCGGACGATATCTTGAAACGGATGAAATCCGTGAGTATTGAAGAAGCTTGGGCCGTAATGAAAAATGCAGGGTACAAGTATCAAATTGCCGAAGACTGGAAGCTCATCAACCCAGATAGCGTATTGGTGGGCCGTGCACTAACGGCGACCTTCATGCCCGGGCGTCCAGCGGTATGGAAAGCCATAGATGATAGGGGGAAAGCCCAGGGAAAAAGAGGACAGAACACATGGCCTGTAGACCTTTTGGTAGAAGGTGATGTATATGTCGCAAATCAGTTCGGTGCAGATATAGATGGCCCAACTATCGGAGATAATGTAGGTAATGCCATTTATGCCAATTCAGGAAATGGCATTGTGTACGATGGAGCCCTTAGGGATGTTGAAGGTCTTATGGAAATAGGAGGGTTCACATCCTTCTACACCAGTTATGATGCCTCGCATCACAACCCCCCTGGAGACTTAAATACCATGATCATAGGAATCAACCAACCTACGCTTATCAGAAAGGTTACCGTTATGCCAGGAGATGTTGTGTTGGGCAAATTGGGCGTTGTGGTCTTTATTCCTCCCCATTTGGCCGAAAAAGTGGTGACCACCTCAGAAATTGTTCGCTTGCGGGACATGTTCGGACACCAACGTATTCGTGAAGGAAAATATACCGCGGGCCAGATTGATACACGATGGGCAGAAGAGATAGAGAAAGATTTCAGCAAATGGCTCAACGATCATATTGATGAGCTCCCTGTTCCCAAAGAACAGATACAAGAAATATTAAAAAATAGAACCTGGTAACTAAAAACTATAAAAGTGAAAAATTCAAGAAGATCATTTATCACAAAATCCATGATGGCAGGTGCTGGATTGAGCGTAGCCGCCACTTATGGCAATGAATATGTGCAGGCAATAGACAAAAACCCAAAGCTTTCTGCGCCCTCAGACCTAAAGATAACCGATGTAAAGTGTGGTTTTATTCGTCGAGGTAGTGGACTGTTCGTCAAAATATATACCAACCAAGGAATTTATGGATGTGGAGAAGGTGTTGATGCCGTACCAGGCACCTACCATTTGGTGAAGAGAATGGGTTGGTTTTTAAGGGACCAAAGCCCGTTCAATGTTCATAAAATTTTTGAGGATATTCGCCGTGCCGGCCATTTCGGGGGTGGACAATCAGGTGCCTATGTCGCGGTTCTTTCAGCTATTGAGACGGCATTGTGGGATTTGGCAGGCAAAGCACTCGATTTACCAGTTTATAAACTTTTAGGGGGCAAGTTCCGTGATAAAGTCCGTGTATACTGTGACACGGCCCTTTACCGAGTTCGCTTTCCCTCTCCAGAAGATTTTGCCACGGCAGCTACCGAAGCCATCAAGAACTGGGGATTTAATGCCTTAAAATTCGATTTGGATTATGCCGGCGATCCCGACAAATATGATAGGTACAACTGGACCGCCAGTCCTGGTGAGATTATAAGGATGTATGACCAGCTTGCGGCAGTAAGGGAGGCAGTTGGCCCTAAAATAGACCTATGTGTCGACATGCACGGGCGTTACGACCACGTAACAGCCCAGACGATTGCCAAAAAAGTGGAAGACCTTAACCTAACTTGGTTGGAGGAGCCCATACCAGCTGAAAATTTTGATGCTTTCAAAACTATATGCGAAGAAACCAGTACGCCCATTTCAGCAGGGGAAAACGTTTACCTTGGCCATGGTTTCAAGCAATTGTTGGACAATGGGGTTGATATTGTCATGCCCGATCTACAAAAATGTGGTGGGCTTGGCGAAGGTCAGCGTATTGCCAACCTTGCCAACTTGTACTATGTGCCATTTTCGCCCCATATGGTGGCTTCCTTCTTGGGTGCAATGGCATGTGCGCACGTTTGTGTCACCGTACCAAACTTCCATTTAATGGAATGGCAGTCTTATTTCCATACAGATCCAATGTTCAAGGAAATAGTAACATATGACGAAACCGATTGGGTAAAAGACAGTTTTGTAACTGTATCGGAAAAACCCGGCATTGGAGTGGACATCAATGAAGAAGCGATGAAGAAATATGCTCCAGAGGGAGTACCATTTTTCGAATAAGAAATAAAAACCAGATTTGTGAAGTCGATATTTAAATTTTTTCTTGGGGCGGCAGCGATATTGGCCGTGGCTACAGCCTATTTTTATTTCAGCGGCCAGTATTCCATTTTTGGGGTTTTGTTGACCTTCTTTTTCTTGGCTTTGTCATTTGGGTTTAGGGGACATCATACCACAAAAGGCTTTTCGTTCGCCCTGCTCATTTTTGCAGGAGTAACCATGGCCATGACCTACCCCCAAATGTTTACCAGTTGGGGCAGTTTTGAGTTGAATGCCCTTATTGTGCCCCTTTTACAGATCATCATGTTCGGTATGGGGACCACAATGAGCCTAAAGGATTTTGGAGAAGTGGTCAAAAGTCCAAAAGCGGTATTTATTGGGTTGGTTTGTCAGTTCACCATCATGCCCCTGGTAGGGGCAACCTTGGTGTTCTTGTTCAAATTTCCGCCTGAGATAGCTGCAGGTGTTATTTTAATTGGTTCATCGCCCAGTGGATTGGCATCAAATGTCATGGCGTATATTGGAAAGGCCAATTTGGCCCTTTCGGTTACCTTGACTACAGTGGCAACACTCTTGGCACCTTTTGTGACACCTATCCTAATGAAGACATTTGGCGGTCAATTAATCCCCATTGATCTATGGGGAATGATGTGGAGTATAATCAAAATCACTATTTTACCTATTGCAGGCGGACTAATTTTCAACAGACTTTTTCATGGGAAAACAGAATGGGTGGACAAGGCCATGCCATTGGTTTCCATGGGAGGAATTGCTTTGATCATCACCATTATTACTGCAGCAGGTCGTGACAACCTGTTGACTATGGGAGCAGTGCTCATTTTGGTAGGGCTGATCCATAATATATGTGGTTATTTCTTTGGGTATTGGGGATGCAGGATTTTCAGCTTGGATGAGCGTTCGTGCAGAACCATTGCTTTTGAGGTGGGCATGCAGAATGCCGGACTTGCCTCTGGCCTTGCCAATGAAATGGGCAAGGTGGCAACCGTGGGCTTGGCCCCGGCCGTATTCGGTCCAATGATGAACATTACAGGTTCCATATTGGCGTCCCATTGGCACAAAAATTCTCCCAAAGATGAGAAGAAATCAACCATGGAAACAGCACAAGAATAAAAATAGTTGTTTGAGTTAGTTTAGTTATCCAGTGAAGAACGTGCTACATTTGAAGCACGTTCTTCTTTTTTCCATCAAGGATAGAAAAGACAATTTATTTAATGATTTAAAAATATACAGAACATGAAGAAAGTAGTGACCTTCGGTGAGATTATGCTTCGCCTTGCGCCTCCCGGATTTTTGAGGTTTTCGCAGGCGAACAGTTTTGATGTGGTGTACGGGGGCGGTGAGTCCAACGTTGCGGTGTCCCTGGCCAATTATGGCATCCCGGTGGACTTTGTGACGCGTTTGCCCAAGAACGACATTGGTGAATGCGCGCTTATGGAGATGCGGAAAAGGGGTGTTGGAACTGACAAGATAATCTATGGAGGCGATAGACTGGGCATCTATTTTCTCGAGACCGGGGCGGTGAGCCGCGGGAGCAAGGTGGTCTATGACAGGGCCCACTCGGCCATGGCCGAGATCGGTCCCGGGATGGTCGATTGGAAAAAAGTCTTTGATGGGGCGCAGTGGTTCCACTGGACAGGAATTACCCCGGCCATCTCACAAGGTGCAGCCGATGCCTGCATAGAAGCGGTCAAGGTGGCCCGGGAAATGGGTGTGACCATATCAACGGACCTGAACTACAGGGCCAAACTCTGGAAATACTGCGACGATGCAAAACGGGAAGAGATCATGTCCGAGCTCACTGCGCATTGCGATATCATTCTGGGCAACGAGGAGGATGCCGAAAAACATTTTGGAATAAAACCTGAGGGGCTGGACATCACCACCCAAGGGGAACATGTGAAGGCCGAGGCCTTTCTCTCGGTCTGCAAGCAGATGATGGAAAGGTTCCCGAACGCCAAGAAGGTGATCACCACACTTCGTGGTTCACTATCGGCCTCGCACAATACCTGGGCCGGGGTGCTCTACGATGGCAATGAACTCTACAAATCAAGGGAATACCAGATCACCCATATCGTTGATCGTGTGGGCGGTGGCGACTCTTTCATGGGCGGGCTCATTTATGGGCTGATCCAGTACCCGGAAGACGACCAGAACGCACTGGACTTTGCAGTGGCAGCTTCCTGCCTGAAACATACCATAAAAGGCGATGCCAACTTGGTGACCGTATCGGAAGTTGAGAAATTGATGGGGGGCGATGCCTCCGGAAGGGTATCACGATAAAAAAAAGGATAAAATGGCAAGATATACACGCTTAGAAGTAGTGAACGCAATGCTGGAGACCGGAATGGTCCCATTGTTCTACCATCCCGATGTTGAGGTGGGAAAAAAGGTGCTGAAGGCCTGTTATGACGGCGGTGCCCGACTGATGGAATTCACCTCCCGGGGCGATTTTGCCCACGAGGTGTTCACAGAGCTCAACAAATATGCCCTGAAGGAACTCCCCGGCATGATGATGGGGGTGGGTTCCGTGACCGATGCTGCTGCTGCCTCGCTGTACATGCAGTTGGGGGCCAACTTTGTGGTGACGGCCTCCCTACGGGAGGATGTGGGCATTGTGTGCAACCGCAGGAAGGTGGCCTGGTCCCCGGGCTGTGGCTCCCTGACGGAGATCGCAAGGGCGGAGGAGCTTGGCGCAGAGATCGTGAAGCTGTTCCCCGGTTCGGTCTACGGCCCTGGCTTTGTAAAGGCCATAAAAGGTCCGCAACCATGGACGAGCATCATGCCCACAGGAGGTGTGAGCACGGATGAGGCCAACCTTAAAGGATGGTTCGATGCCGGGGTGGCCTGTGTGGGCATGGGCTCCAAATTGATCAGCAAGGAAATCATCCAAAATGGGGATTATACTGGGTTGGAAAAGAATGTCCGCGAAACATTGGCCCTTATCGCCAAGATCAGAAAAGGTTAAATCAGGTTATTTCTTGGTTTGACCCCTTGAAATATAAATAATGCTGGTTCTGTTTATTCCTCGATGGGCTTTTCCGCTTGAAATCAGAAAAGGGCTACTATCCTCGGAGATAAAGCCCTTTTCTCATAGAATTTTGAGTTGATGGAATCACCGAACAAAATTGGTTTCTGCCAAGAATCATTGCTTTTGCAGGATAGGTAAATACCATCTTTTGGTCTTGACCATGGTGATCGTTCCCATGCTTAAAAGAGGTGTAAGGTGGGCCATCGATGGATATTCAACAGAAGTCAAAAGGATAAAAATAATCAGGTTTTTACGGTCAAAAAGCGGCTGTCATTTCAAGAAAAAGTGGAGTGCAAAAGGCTCCAATAAATAAGTTTTGGAACAGCTTTTCAGAAAATCGATTTATATTCTGTAAAATTCCTACAACAATATCGCATTGCTAAAAATAAGATATAACGCCACAATAAAGTAAGAAAAAAATTACTTATCTCTTGAAAAAATGCTTTCTTGCTTCGCAAATGCAA
>NZ_LXTT01000068.1 GCF_001683915.1 Allomuricauda sp. CP2A
ATGGTGTCATTTTGATTTTGGCTGGTGTAGCTTTCAACATCGGTGAAAACCTCGTCATCAAGAATTTCTCCATATTCATTGGCCTTATCACCAAAATAGTCACCATAAAGGTTGCTTTCTTGTTCTTCGAGTTGAACGGCTTGTGCGGATTTTTTCTCCACATGGACCACTCTATTGCCACTGGAGTAGATGCCATCATCATAATATGAGGCCTGCTGATACGATCCACATGAAGCTGCAAGGAAAGCAGCCACAGGGAGTATGGCAAATGCCTTAAATTTTGGAAGGGGTGTAGACTTTATCATTGTGCAATTTTTATTGTTGAACATACTAAAAATAATTAGTTTTACCGAATTATTCTTGCTAATAAAATCACAAGTTTTGTGCCAAACTACAATAGATGGGTAAAAATTTAACAAGTCGAGCTGAGGATTATTCCAAATGGTATAATGAACTTGTCGTAAAATCGGATTTAGCTGAAAATTCAGGAGTTAGGGGTTGTATGGTGATAAAACCTTATGGATACGCCATATGGGAAAAAATGCAGGCCCAGCTGGATAAAATGTTCAAGGAAACAGGTCATGAGAATGCTTACTTTCCCCTGTTCATTCCAAAATCGTATTTGAGCAAAGAAGCAAGCCACGTAGAAGGTTTTGCCAAGGAATGTGCCGTTGTGACACACTATCGCCTAAAGAATGCAGAGGATGGCAGTGGCATTGTGGTGGATGAGGATGCCAAACTCGAAGAGGAGCTTATCGTTCGTCCCACCTCCGAGACCATCATTTGGGATACCTATAGAAAATGGGTGCAATCCTATAGAGATTTACCGTTGTTGATCAATCAATGGGCCAATGTGGTACGGTGGGAAATGCGTACACGCCTTTTTTTGCGTACCACCGAATTTTTATGGCAAGAAGGCCATACGGCCCATGCCACTAGGCAAGAGGCCGTGGAAGAGGCCGAATTGATCATGAATTTATATGCGGAGTTTGTTGAAACCTACATGGCCGTGCCTGTGATCAAGGGGACCAAAACCGCGAGTGAGCGTTTTGCCGGGGCCGAGGAGACCTATTGCATTGAAGCATTGATGCAGGATGGAAAAGCGCTCCAAGCAGGCACATCACACTTTTTGGGACAAAATTTTGCCAAGGCCTTTGATGTAAAGTTTGCCACCAAAGAAGGACAACAGGAATACGTTTGGGCGACATCCTGGGGGGTTTCCACCCGATTGATGGGTGCTTTGGTCATGACGCACAGTGATGATAATGGATTGGTGCTTCCACCAAAGTTGGCACCCATTCAGGTGGTGATCGTACCTATTTATAAGGGGCTGGACCAACTGGATGCCATTTCGGAAAAAGTGGAACCTTTGGTGAAGGAGCTACGGGCCAAGGGCATTTCAGTGAAATATGACAAAAGGGATACCCACAAACCTGGGTTCAAATTCAATGAATATGAGTTAAAAGGGGTGCCAGTACGTTTGGCGGTTGGTCAACGGGACCTTGAAAATGGGACCTACGAGGTTGCCCGGCGGGATACCCTGCAAAAAGAGTCGGTGAAGGCCGAGGATGTTGTGGCCAAAGTGGAATCGCTGATGACGGAAATCCAAGAGAATATCTTCCAAAAAGCACTGGACTACAGAAAAGCGCATATCACCTCTGTGGATTCCTACGAGGAATTCAAGCAGGTCATTGAAGAAAAAGGCGGATTTGTTTCAGCGCATTGGGATGGTACTGCCGAAACCGAGGATAAAATCAAGGAGGAGACCAAGGCCACTATCCGTTGTATTCCTTTGGATGCAAAACAAGAGGAGGGAAAATGTATGGTGACCGGAAAACCATCCACCCAAAGAGTGTTGTTTGCAAAGGCCTATTAAACAGGGGACAAAAAATAATAATTACTGTTGCAAGACTTAAAAATAGTTGTATTTTTGCATCCGCAATTATGCAACCTTATGGCCCGTTCGTCTAGGGGTTAGGACGCCAGGTTTTCATCCTGGTAACAGGGGTTCGATTCCCCTACGGGCTACAAAGTTTATTGAAATTGGAAAAACGAGGTTAAGTGGCCGGGTTTTTTCATTAAAAAGGCCCGTTCGTCTAGGGGTTAGGACGCCAGGTTTTCATCCTGGTAACAGGGGTTCGATTCCCCTACGGGCTACTAAAAAAGGAATTAGAAAGTATAAATCAAGATAATGGCAAACCATAAGTCAGCATTAAAGAGAATCAGAAGAAACGAAGCGGTACGTTTGCGTAACAGATACCAACACAAAACCGTACGTAATGCCATCAAAAAATTACGCACCGAAGAGGACAAGAAAGCTGCCGAAGCCTTATTGCCCACTGTAGTTGGTATGATTGATAAATTGGCCAAGAAGAACATTATTCACAGTAATAAAGCGGCCAACTTAAAGAGCAAGTTGATGACCAAGGTTGCAGCGCTGTAATCCTTGCGATATTATAATACACAGAACGCCTCCAATTAGGGGGCGTTTTTTTTGTATTCTACTGAAATTCTTTTCTTCTATGAATCAATACCCCCACTAAAAAGGTTCCGTACAAAACAAAGATGAGCCCAATGAGCCAATCATGTAGATGAAGTTTGTTGTACCAAGGTTGTGCCCAATAAAGTACCAACAGGGTTGAAGGAAAGTAAGCATAAAAGAGGACCAGTCCCACGCTTGTCCAAAACATGAGGTTATACTTCATTGAATGGATATTGTGCCATTGAAATTTTTCCTTGAAATAAAGCACAACGGCCATCAAAAGAAATATTGAGGAAATCAACTCTGCAACATATAAATGGGAGTAATTGGGATTTTGAAAGAACAAACTTATCAGAAAACTCGCCATGCTAATGAATGCCCCATACAGTACCCACTTTTTATATGTTTTGTCATTTGAAATTTTCCAATAAATATAAAAGAAGTAGATATAGGTGACCACCGAATAAATATTGTAGATGATCACGTTGTACCAATGATACCGATCATCGGAAACCAATTGAAAGCTATCCGTGTACTTTACCAAATACCCCAACAATTCCGTTAGGAGGGTGTACATAAGATATATGGGGTAATATTTTAAAACCGTATCATAGTATGTGCGGTACCGCATAACCGCAACCAGCCACACAATAAAGTAAAAGGGGAGGATTATAAAATCCGTATTTAAAGTTTTTAAGAATTCCTCAATCATTTACGTCTTGGCATATTGGGCAAAGAAATGAGTTTTGTGTTGAAAATATAAAAAAAGCCCCAATGTTTGGGGCCTTTATTTTTTCAACGGATTGGAATCTATCGAAATGCTTGTCTTTTTCCCACCAAAAGACCTATGATGAAACAGCCGTACATTATTCCAATTAGGCTGAGCAATGTGCGCCTAAAATAGAACTGTAAATCAATACTGACATTCCCAAAAATCAAAACCAGGGGAAAAACAAAATAAAAGGCAAACAGGCCCATACTGACCCAAAACAATAAGTTGTGTTTTTGGGGGTATAAACTTTCTTCGGATTTTTTTTCTAGAAAATAGAGGATAAGGATAAAAATAAGTATCACGGAACCAACTATATGGGCATGACTTAATCTGTTGTGCAATGGATTATATATGATGGAATCTATTACATAGGCCAAAATACAAAGATAACTGCCATACTTCACCCAAGTTTTATGTGATGCTTTTTTAAGCGTTCTTTGGTAAACACGGTAGAAAAAGAGAAAGAAAATCAATTGGTAGATGTTGTAGATAATCACATTGTGCCATGCATATCGGTCATCGGAAAAAAATAAAAATTGATCGTTGTACTTGATAAAATACCCCAAAACCTCCGTAAAAAAAGTATAAATAATAAGCATGGGAAAGTACTTAAGAGGTGTGTCAAAAAACCTCTTGTACTGAATTACTGAAATGACCCAGGTGGTTAAATAAAGAAGTATGGGAAACTGACTGCTAATCAGTCTAACAAGATTTTCGGAAGTCATCTTTTTTAAAAATCTCCGTCAGGTGGTGGCCCTGAATTACTATGGTTTAGGTTGAGACTTTTGCCACCTTGTAACATTGTCGATGAGGCAAAATTAGGGGCAAAACTTGCATAAGACCTATTTCCATCTTTGGCAGTGCTGCCTACGGCAGTTTGTCCAACAGCGTTTTTAATGAGTCTGGCCTTGCCGTCCTCACCAATATAGAAGCCGTACTCCCCATCATCAGTTTTCATGGTTGGTACAATGAAGATGGAATTTTGTCTGGGATGGACTACTTTTTTACCATCAGGAAAATTGGTTTTATCCGGATAATTGGCAAAATAGAATCGCAATGAGGAAATATCCACTTGGGCAGTTTTGGCTTCTTGCTCAATATAGTCCATATATTGCTTAATATCGGCATAGCTGAACGAACTAAACCGGGCCGCTTCAAATTTTTCGGGACTCCGCTCGGCTTCATATTGCTGAATGATGTCCAAACGGTTCTTGGTGTAATTCTCGTACAAGGACTTTGATTCCTCTAAAGAGATGATACCTTCAGGTGGATCAACTCGTTCTTGTGTTTCAGCGACTTTGGGTTCAGTAGGTTCTTCTTTTTTCGGACCTTGTTTGCATGCACTTAGCATAAGAAAAAAACCACCTAGCAAGACGGTGGCAACTTTTTTGGTGTTTTTCATTTTTAAAGTGTTATAAAGTTCAGTATTGGGGAACATTGATTTAAAGATAGGTTTTTTCTTTAAAACTAATCAAGAAAAAACCCTTTGAGGTTTCTCAAAGGGTTTTTAAATATCTATATATCAATTATTTACCTTAATTGTTCATTGTAAGCAAAAACTCTTCGTTGTTTTTGGTCTGCTTAATGCGCTGCTCCATAAATTCCATGGCTTCCACAGGATTCATGTCCGCCAAATACTTGCGCATGATCCACATACGTTGTATCGTATTTTCGTCCAACAAAAGATCGTCTCTTCGGGTAGAAGAAGAAATAAGGTCGATGGCAGGGAAGATTCTTCGGTTGGAAATTCGTCTATCCAACTGAAGCTCCATGTTACCTGTACCCTTAAATTCCTCAAAGATCACCTCGTCCATTTTGGAGCCTGTCTCGGTCAGTGCCGTAGCGATGATGGAAAGAGACCCTCCATTTTCAATATTACGGGCCGCACCAAAGAATCGTTTGGGCTTGTGCAGTGCATTGGCATCCACACCACCACTCAATACCTTGCCAGAAGCAGGTTGAACGGTGTTGTAGGCACGGGCCAATCGGGTGATGGAATCCAAAAGGATCACCACATCATGGCCACATTCCACCAAACGCTTGGCTTTTTCCAAAACAATATTGGCCACCCGAACGTGTTCTGTAGCCTCTTTGTCAAAGGTTGAAGCAACCACCTCACCACGCACATTACGTTGCATATCGGTAACCTCCTCAGGGCGCTCATCGATCAAAAGGATGATTTGGTACACCTCTGGGTGATTGGCCGCTATGGCATTGGCAATATCCTTCAACAACATGGTCTTACCCGTTTTGGGCTGGGACACAATCATACCACGCTGTCCCTTACCAATGGGCGAGAACAAATCCATGATCCGTGTGGAAATGGTGCTTTGTCGTTCCGCCAGTTTAAATTTTTCCTTTGGAAATAAGGGAGTCAGGTGTTCAAAAGATACCCGATCCCGAACCACTTGCGGATCCAGACCGTTGATTTTGTTGACTTTGATCAGCGGGAAATATTTTTCACCCTCTTTTGGAGGTCTGATGTTCCCCAATACGGTGTCCCCGGTCTTCAGTCCAAACAATCTGATCTGCGATTGCGAAACATAAATGTCATCGGGAGAAGAAAGGTAGTTGTAATCCGAGGAGCGCAAGAATCCATAACCGTCCTGCATAATGTCCAGTACGCCCTCGCTTTCAATAATGCTGTCAAACTCAAACTCAGGTTCTTTGTACCTGTTCTTTAAGTCCTTGTCAAAATTGCTGTTCTTTTTGTCGTGGCCACCACCTTTTTGGTGCTGGCTGTTCCTCCTGGTATTGCTTTGACTTTTTGGAGGATTGTTGCTCTGCTTGCTTTCCCTTTTTTGAGGTTGCCCCTTAGGTTCCTCTTTTTTGGTATCGGTGTCGCTTTTGGCAGCAGCCGGTTTTTCTGTGGTCTCGGCCACTTTTTCCTTTGGCTCGTTTTTTTGTGGCCTTGGGGCCCTAGCGCGTTTTGGCTTGGGGGTAGGGGCGCCGTTGTTCTGGGGCGCTGCGGTTTCGGCCACAGCCTTTGGGTTGGAAGCCTGGACGTCCAATATTTGGTAAACCAGGTCCAGCTTTTTCAGTGATTTGAATTTGGGAACATTAAGCCCCTTGGCAATTTCTTGCAACTCAGGAAGCTTTTTAGCTTTTAGATCTGAAATCTCGAACATTAAGTAATGAATAAGTTAAACTGTGTATTATCTGAAAATATTGAAGTAAAAGTTATTTGAGGGCTACTGGAGGAAAGATTTCCTAGGTAAGTGCTTCGCTAATAACGACACAAGTATACAAATTATTTTTCAAGAATAACGCCCAATTTCTCAAAAAGACGCCTATTTTTGCATTTTGAAATCAAATTATACAATGATTCAACGAATTCAGACGTTTTTTTTACTGGTTGTTGCACTTAGTACAGGTGTACTTCCCTTTTTTCTGAATTTATGGATTGAGGTCGACGGCACAAAAGTCTATGCCGAAAATGAGCTTTGGATCAGTATTGCATTTTATGTCTCGGCAGTTTTGGCAGTGATTTCAATTTTTATGTACAAGAAAAGACAAAATCAATTTGTGGTAAACAGATTGAATATGATATTGAATCTTTTTTTACTAGGATTTTTCGTTTATCGATCGCTAAGCTTATCCGGAGAAGCTGTGGTTTCTGAGAAGGGTATTGGGATGCTGATTCCTGTATTTTCTATCGTTTTTCTGGTCCTGGCCAACAGGGCTATCAAAAAGGATGAAGATCTTGTAAAATCTGTTGATCGCTTACGTTGAACCTAACATCTTAGTAGTATTAGTGCGAAAAAACCCTGGCTTTGGCCGGGGTTTTTATGTTTTATTCACCGTTTTCCCAGTTCCACAACCTCTAAATCCGAAATTTTGTCCCCATCAATTACAAACCGGAGCATGGTGCGCATCTGGTGGAACCCATATTTTCCGCAAGCACCGGGATTCATGTGGAGCAGCCCCAATTTTTTGTCGTTCATCACTTTTAGAATATGCGAATGGCCACAAATGAAAAGTTTTGGCGGATTCCGCTTGATTTCTTCCCGTATCCGCACATCATATCTGTTGGGGTAGCCACCAATGTGGGTAATCCAAACATCCACACCTTCGCACATAAACCTGTTATGTTCCGGGAACTCCTTTTGAATAACATGATCATCGATGTTGCCATACACTCCACGCACCGGCTTCAACGCCTTTAGTTGATCCGTCACCGAAAGGCTTCCAATGTCACCGGCATGCCAAATCTCATCGGCCTGTGCGGCGTATTTCAAAATGGTGGTATCCATATGGCCATGGGTGTCCGAAAGCAATAGAATTTTGGTCATAACGCTAAAAATATGCTAAAAAATAGTGGTTGGATTCCTATTGGAAGGGATTGAATTATCTTTAACGACTTAAAAGTAAGGCATTCCATTGAGATATTTTATCCAATTTTCCTATTTCGGAAAAGCATACCACGGATGGCAGAACCAACCCAACGCCATAACGGTGCAGGAAATGTTGGAAAAAGCCCTGTCCACCCTATTGCGCCAAAAAGTGGAGGTCGTTGGCGCAGGCAGGACCGATACCGGGGTGCATGCCAAGGAGATGTTTGCCCATTTTAATTTTGACTTGATCGATGACCTGGAAGAATTGGTCTATCGCCTTAATGCCCTTTTGCCTGAGGATATTGCTGTGCAACAGATATACAACATGATCCCCGAGGCCCATGCCCGTTTTGATGCCTTGGAACGGACCTACGAATATTGGGTGGTTCAGGAAAAGAATCCTTTTTATACAGATGCTGCCCATTTGGTAAAATATCCTTTGGATATCGAGGTGATGAACCGAGCAGCTTCACAACTTTTGGAGCATACGGATTTTGAATGTTTTTCCAAATCCAATACGGATGTGAAAACCTATCTATGTGATGTGCGGCAAGCAATTTGGGAAGAAAAGGAAGATAAGTTGGTGTTCACGATTACGGCAGACCGCTTTCTTCGGAATATGGTGCGGGCCGTAGTGGGAACTTTGTTGGATGTGGGCATGGGCAAGATGGTTCCTGACGAAATCCATACCATCATCGCAAGTAAAGACAGAAGTAAGGCCGGGGTGTCTGTCCCCGCAAAAGGGTTATATTTGACCAAGGTTTTGTATCCAAAAGAAATATTTGATGAACAAAAGTGACGAAATAGGCAAAGCGTTTGATTTTAGACTGTTCAAACGGGTTTTTGCGCATACCAAACCCTACCAGATCATTTTTTGGGTCGTGGCCATTACGGCCATACTATCGGCTGCCTTTGCCGTAGGAATTCCCATTTTGGTCAAGGATATCATCAATGGGGCTTTGGATAGTAAAAACTCCCAGCAATTGTTCACCGCAATTATGTTCATGTTGGCGCTGCTTATTGGACAGGTGACCATGCAATTGGGCTTTAATTACTACGCCAACCTTTTGGGGGAATCCGTGATCAAGGATATCCGCGTTCGGCTCTTTCAAAAGATGATGGGTTTTAAGATGACCTATTTTGATAATTCCTCCATCGGCGTGCTCGTCACAAGGGCGGTGGCCGATATGCAGCGCATTGGGGAAATTTTCAGTCAAGGGTTTTTTATGATTGTGGCCGATGTGCTGAAGATGATTTCCGCTGCCATCATCATGACCATTATCAACTGGAAGCTTGCATTGATTGTTTTCGCCATCCTGCCAGTGATCTTGGTGGCAACCCGATTATTTCAACAAGCCATGAAAGTGGCCTTTATTGAGGTGCGGGCCCAAGTGTCCAATCTCAATTCCTTTGTGCAGGAGCGATTGGCCGGGATGAAAATCGTACAGCTTTTCAACCGTGAGGAGGTTGAGAAGGAAAAATTTAGGGTCATCAATGAAAAACATCAAAATGCTTGGCTGAAAACTGTTTGGTACAACTCCATATTTTTTCCCATTGCTGAAATTTCCAATTCCATTGGTATTGGATTGGTGGTCTATTTTGGGGTGATACAAAACATAGAGAACATTGGTTTGGACAATAAAGGAGCCATCGTGGCCTTTTTCTTTTTGATGGATCTTTTGTTCCGCCCCCTGCGACAGATTGCCGATAAATTCAACACCCTGCAAATGGGAATGGTGGCGGCCAACCGGGTATTCAAGATTTTGGATACCAGCAGCCATATTGCCGATGAGGGAAGTGTTGTGAAAGCGGATGTCAAAGGAGACATCGAGTTCAAGGATGTGCGATTTGGTTACATAAAGGACGAAGAAGTACTGCATGGCATTTCCTTTAAGGTGAATGCGGGAGAGACCGTGGCGATTGTGGGCGCCACCGGTGCCGGGAAATCCACTATCATCAACCTGCTCAACCGTTTTTACGAGATCAATTCCGGACAAATAGTGATTGATGGGGTCAGCATTCATGACTATACCTTGCAATCCCTCCGCTCGCACATTGCCATTGTATTGCAGGATGTTTTTCTTTTTGCCGATACCATCGCCAATAATATTTCACTTCGTGATGAAAACATCACCGTATCCGAAATAGAAGCAGCGGCCAAACAGATCGGGGTGCACGAATTCATTTCCAGCCTTCCGGGCGGCTATCAATATAATGTAAAGGAAAGGGGAACCATGCTGTCCAGTGGCCAGCGGCAATTGATCGCCTTTTTGCGCGCATACGTGAGCAACCCCAGTATTTTGATTTTGGATGAGGCCACATCGTCCGTGGATACCTATTCAGAACAGTTGATCCAACAAGCCACGGATAAGATTACAGAGGGAAGGACATCGATCATTATTGCACACCGTTTGGCCACCATTAAAAAAGCCAGTAAAATCATTGTAATGGATGAAGGGCAGATCGTTGAAATTGGCACCCACAAGGAACTCTTAAAAAAAGGTGGGTATTACAACGATTTGTACAAGGCACAATTCCTGGAGGAGGAAGTAGCTTGATTCCTATGTTTGAAAATCTTCGAGGGATAGTCGTCCCGTGGCTATGGAAACTACAATAATGAGCAATCCAATGACCATCATAAGAATGGCAAAGAAGATAAGATAGATGAATCCGCGGAGAAACGCGCTCCAAAAACCAATTTGATACATTTTCTTGAAGACATAAAACTGGTAGAACACAGAAAGGAGCAAATAAACCCAGGTAAAAAGGTCATATCTTATGTCAAGCAAACCAAATAAGGGCAAGCAAACAAATACCTGAACAAAAGAAACCTGCCCGGTGATATAGGCATTGGCAACCACATGTTCTGTAAAATTCAATTTCTGCTTGTCGAAAAAAAGAAACCAAGTCATCAAGGCATACATGGGGACCAACAGATAGGTGATGAGCGCCTGATAATCGAACACAAAATCCATATTTGGGGTCTCTCGGCTATTGGTAATGGCTCCATTCATGAGGTCAACATGATATACATTTTGAAGCACAAAAAACATAACTCCCACCAAGGTTATGGCAATGGCAAAATAGCTAATGGGATTCATGTATTTTTTTCGCGTTCCCAAAATATAACCGTTGATGACCACCTCTGGTTGCGTAAAGAGATGCCTAAAAGTTTTAAGTAAGGTATTGTCCAGATTAAAGACCTGAAAACTTATATCTTCCCAGACATTTTTTATGGTGAGCCTATTGCGAATTACCTTGCTGCCACAGACAGGACAATAACTAAAATCTGTCCTAAGGCTGGTATGGCAATTCTTGCAATGCATTACTCCAAATCTTTCTTGATGAATTGAATAAGCTCTTCCGAGGTTTTAAAAGGCACAAACTCTCCATTTTTAATATAGGAAATGGAACCGGTCTCTTCACTGACCACAAGGCAAATAGCATCGGTTTTTTCGGTGATGCCCACAGCGGCGCGGTGCCGTAGGCCAAATCGGAGCGGAATGTTCCTGTCGTTGGAAACAGGCAAAATCACCCGTGTTGCGGTAATGAAATTGTCTTGGACCACTGCAGCGCCATCATGTAGGGGACTGTTCTTAAAAAAGATACTTTCCAAAATGGGTTGTGTTACCTGAATGTTCATGGCATCCCCGGTGGATTTTATAAAATCAAGGGAATTATTGCGTTCAATCACAATTATGGCTCCAGTTTTGGTGCTTCCCATCCGTTCGCAGGCTGCAACAATGGCCTCTACATCCGTATCGGTGGGAACGGCTTCCTGCTTCAAGAATTTAAAATGACGGAGGAAGTTCCGTTTGGAGGCAAAATTGGTGGAGCCGATCATCAGCAGAAATTTTCGTATTTCTTGTTGAAACACAATGATCAAAGCAATAAGTCCAATGTTCATGAACCCGCCCACCATGTTGCTGATCATGTTCATTTGCAGGAGTTCCGTGAGTTTCCAGAGGGCCCAAACAATGACAATGCCTATAAAAATGTTGATGGCCACCGTGCCCTTGACCAATTTGTAGATATAATAGAGCAGCGCGGCCACGAGCACAATGTCTATGATGTCTGTAATTTTAAACTCGAGAAAATTCAAAAATTCCAACCGCGGTGTTTTTGTAAAATTAGCAAAAATAGCAGAACCAAAAATCAGAGGGCATTTGCCTTCAATGCTTCCACAAGTTTAACACATTCCACAGCTTCTTTCACATCGTGGACCCGTAAAATGTTTGCCCCTTTTAAAAGCGCAACGGTATGCAGGGCCGTGGTTCCGTTCAAGGCTTCTTTTGGACTGGAATTCAAGACCTTGTAGATCATGGATTTTCGGCTTAACCCGATAAGAAGTGGAACTCCAAAAGTTTTAAACAGGTCCAAATGGTTCAAAAGGGTATAGTTCTGCGCAGTGGTCTTGGCAAAACCAAAGCCGGGGTCAATGATAATGTCGTTTATTTTTTTTGAAGTGGCCTCCTGCATTTTCTTCGAAAAATAGAACCGAAGGTCTTTGATGAGGTCATCATAAACAGCCTCTTTTTGCATGGATTGAGGAGTGCCCTTCAAGTGCATCATAATGTAAGGAACCTGATAGTTGGCCACTGTGGCGAACATTTCAGTATCCAAATTTCCAGCAGAAATATCATTGATGATGGCCGCACCCCGCTCCAAACTTTCAGCGGCGACCTTGCTCCGAAACGTATCCACGGAAATTAGGGTGTCGGGAAAGTTTTTAAGAATCAATTCAATTATGGGCAGCATCCGTTTGAGCTCCTCATCCGCATCAACGTGCTCCGCACCGGGCCGGGAACTGTAGGCACCCATGTCGATAAATGTGGCGCCATCCTCTAGCATCATTTCAATCTGTTTCAGGATTGCGGCTTCGTCCTTGTATTTCCCACCATCATAAAAAGAATCCGGGGTAAGGTTCAGGATGCCCATTACCTTGGGCACCGATAGATCTACAAGTTCACCTTTGCAGTTTATGGTCATAAAGAATATCTGCTTCGTTTACGTTTCATTATCTTTGGCGAAGTGCTTTAGGGCACTTTCATTTGGACGAAATTTACGCAAATTAGCAACAATACATGCAGCAGACCTCCCAACAATATGAAGCGGTGATCCAAACCTGCCGGGAATTGTTTTTAAAAAAGGCGCAAGACTATGGTACCGCATGGCGCATTTTGCGACTTCCTTCCCTTACCGATCAGATCTTTATCAAGGCCCAACGCATTCGTAGCCTACAACAAAATGAGGTGCGAAAAGTGGATGAAGGGGAGCAATCGGAGTTTATTGGGATCATCAATTACTCCATTATGGCACTTATCCAAATAAAAAAGGGTGTTGTGGAACAACCAGATTTAACGGCGGAAGAGGCCGTTGCCCTGTATGATGGGGAAGTGGCCATCACAAAAAAATTGATGGAGGACAAAAACCACGATTATGGCGAGGCATGGCGCGATATGCGGGTAAGTTCCTTGACCGACCTTATCCTTCAAAAGGTGCTTCGGGTAAAACAAATTGAGGATAATCAAGGTACTACTTTGGTAAGCGAGGGCGTGGATGCCAATTATCGGGATATGGTCAATTATGCAGTGTTTGCACTGATTCATTTAAGCGAAAAAGAATGAAATATTTAGTTTGGATTTCAAGAATCGTAGTTGGGGTGTTGTTCATTATCAGTGGACTCATCAAATTGAACGACCCCGTTGGGTTTTCATTCAAATTGGAGGAATATTTTAGTCCCGGCGTGCTGGATTTACCTTTTTTAGACCCTATGGCTTTGGGTATTTCCATTTTTGTGGTCATTGTTGAGGTGATTTTGGGCGTCCTGCTATTGATCGGCTTTAAACCCAAGTTTACGGTGTGGAGCCTTTTGGCGATGATTGTTTTCTTTACCTTCCTGACCTTTTATTCAGCCTATTTCAATAAAGTAACTGATTGTGGTTGTTTTGGCGATGCCATCAAATTGACGCCCTGGGAATCCTTCACCAAGGATGTGGTTCTATTGGTGTTGATTCTGATCTTGTTTTTCGGGCAGAAGTACATAACACCGCTTTTCAATACAAAAACCAATTGGATTGTGGGTGGAGTGGCCCTATTGGCCTGTATCGTGTTCGCCAATCATGTGTTAAACCATTTGCCATCCGTAGATTTTAGACCCTATAAAATCGGGGCCAATATTGAAGCGGGAATGACTGTTCCCGAAGGTGCTCCAGAACCCATTTATGAATATGCATGGCGATTCAATGTGAATGGAAAGGAAGAAATTATTGTTACCAATGGGGATTATCCAACTGTGGATGGAGAATTTGTGGATGTGGAGACTACCCAAATTCAAGAAGGATACGAACCGCCCATTCATGATTTTACCATTGAGAAAGATGGCCAGAATTTTGCTTCCGAGCTTTTAAATGAGGAGAAATTGGTCATGGTAATCGCTTACGATTTGGCCAAAAGTAACTATGAAGCATTTTCAGAAGTGGCCCAAGTAACTGCAAAAGCCAAGCAAAAGGGATATAAAGTCATTGGCATGTCGGCCTCGAATGATGAGTTGGCCAATCAAGTGGAGCAGCAATACAATCTGGACTTTGATTTTTATTTCACCGATGAAACCGCACTCAAGACCATCGTTCGGTCCAATCCGGCCATATTGGTCTTGGAGCGGGGAACCATTCAACAAAAAGTGCATTATAACGACATTGACGAACTCTCCTTATAATGTTTGTTGTTTATGTTGATATGGTTTAATTGAATTATGGGTAGGATAGATAGATTTGGGGATGTAGAGCTTTGGAAATGACGGAACATGGTACCAACAAAATTGGGGCATTCATGTACTATCTCCGGAGGACCCAAATAAAAGGACAAAAATTCAACAATGGAATAAAAGAATAATTACACCAAACAGAATAACAGAATAACTCAACAACTTAATAACAGAACACATGAGAACAAAAATAGTGGCAGGAAACTGGAAGATGAACAATAACTTGGAAGAGACTGAGGCTTTATTGGCCGAACTTTCAGCAAAACTGCCCGATACCAAAGCACAAGTAATCGTTGCGCCAACATTCGTGAATTTGGCCGCGGCAAAAAGAAGCCTTCAATCTTCTACCATACAAGTTGCCGCACAGAACATGCACTTTGCGGAAAGCGGTGCCTACACCGGTGAAATCTCAGCGGATATGCTCTTGAACATTGAGGTGGACACCGTGATTTTGGGCCACTCCGAGCGCCGGGCCTATTTTGGTGAAACCGATGAACTATTGGCCAAAAAAGTAAAAACTGCCGTGGAAAAGGGCATGAAGACCATTTTCTGTTTTGGCGAAGAATTGGAGGACCGCAAAGCGGACAATCATTTTGCAGTGGTGGAAAGTCAATTGAAAAATGCCCTGTTCGATTTGGATGCCGATGCTTGGAAGAACATCATTTTGGCCTACGAACCCGTTTGGGCCATTGGTACCGGGGAAACCGCATCGCCAGAGCAAGCCCAAGAAATGCATGCCTTTATCAGAAAGACTATTGCCGAAGCTTATGACGCCTCTGTTGCGGATGAGGTTTCCATTCTGTACGGCGGTAGTGTAAAGCCCGGCAATGCTTCAGAAATTTTTTCAAAACCCGATGTGGATGGTGGGTTGATAGGCGGTGCTTCCCTGAAATCGGATGATTTTGTGGCCATAATCGAGGCTATTTAATGAACACCATGGGGCTGGTGTATCTGGAGTACGATTTCAAAATAAATCCCACCCAACCCGCAACGGATATTCTCATTGCGGAACTGGGCGAAGCCGGATTTGAAAGTTTTGTGGAGAACGATTCGGGTCTGTTGGCCTATATCTTAAAATCGGAATGGAAGGAAGGTATTCTGGACCATCTCTTCATTCTCCAGCATCCCGATTTTGAAATCACTTGGACTAGTAAAGAGATTGAGCAACAAAATTGGAACGCGGAGTGGGAAAAGAATTTCCATCCCATTACAGTAGGGGATAAGTGCATGGTACGGGCACCTTTTCACAAGGCAATGGATGTGGAGTACGACATCGTCATCGAGCCCAAGATGAGTTTTGGTACCGGGCACCATGAGACCACCCACATGATGTTGCAACACATTCTTGAAACCAATTTTGATGGAAAATCCGTCTTGGATATGGGATGCGGAACCGGTGTCTTGGCCATTTTGGCAAAAAAGAGGGGGGCTGGTCCGGTGGATGCCATTGATATAGATGAATGGTGCTATCTGAACACCCAAGAAAATGTGGAGCGAAATGATTGTTCGGATATTCAGGTTTTTCAGGGCGATAGCAATTTGTTGAAAGGAAAAAAATACGACGTCATTCTGGCCAATATCAACCGGAATATTTTGTTGGAAGATATTCCCATTTATGCCCAGTGCCTTAATCCGAAGGGTCAACTTTTTCTAAGTGGCTTTTATTTGGGCGATTTGGATGCAATTTCCTCAAAATGTAAGGCTTATGGTTTGGAATTTGAAAAAAAACTGGAGAAGAACCGCTGGATTTCAGTAAAATATGTAAATTAGAAAGACATTAACTCCGCGATTATGGGCACAAAAGAAAAAGGCTTGGAAGACCTTCTTCTGGAAGAGGAGACGGTTAAGCAAAATGAAATTGTACTTTTTAATGACGATGTGAACACGTTTGACCACGTCATTGAAACATTGATAGACGTGTGCGAACATACTCCCGAACAGGCTGAACAATGCTCCCTAATTGTGCATTACAATGGTAAATGTACCGTAAAAACAGGGGAGTATTCCTATTTAAAGCCAAAATGCTCCAAGTTGTTACAAGCCGGACTAAGTGCTGAGATTGTCTGATTTGAATCCAGATCGGTGCTTACATTCCAGTTGGGCAAAATCCAAACCTTGATGCAATGCACTGTCCAATCCTTTTAGGGCTGTTTATTTCAACGTGACAAATTCTTTACATTGAAAACACAGCAAGCAGAAATTATATATCCTAAATTTGTGTGAACATCCATACCATTAAAAAACCAACATCAAATCTTCTTATTCAGGAATGAGCGAATTCTTTAAGGCCGAATTAAAAGACCGTTTTTTGGAATATGCTCTGGGTCGCAGTGATTATTTTGAAATCCAGACCCTTTATGATGAATTTCTGCGTCCAAATTACAGCTTGCAGTTTGTGGAAAAACTGATCAAGGAAATCCAAGAGTACGATCCGGAACTTTTGGATGTGATGAGCGGGAACGGAATGGACATATTTATGTTGGCCTCAACACCCAGCACCGAGGATTTTTTGGAGGAAGGCGGTTTTATGGACATGTACGTAAAAGAAGAGGAAAAATGGGATGTGTTCTTGGACCAATTGTCCAGTGCCAGAAAGTTGAGCAAGAATGAAAAACAGCTCCTAAAAAAGAGTTCGCCCAGTTTGAAAAAGGAAAAAACCCTGCTCATCATTTTAATTTCTGCCATAGCCATCAGCTTTTTGTTTACCCTGATCAGTATTTTGAACAGTTCGTTTTTAGAACCCGAATATGTACCTGCCGATGAGTTTGAACGCAGAATGGAACAGTTGCATTTACAGTATATAGAAGAGAACCAGCGCTTGCAGGAAGAATTGAAAGAGTCCAAAACGCTGCTGGATTCCTTAATGGGCACCCAACCCTGAATCGGTTTTTGTTTTTACAATATGTGTGGGTTCAAAATTTTTATGGGATCTATAAAATATGACACATATCATTTGCTGTCCATTGGTAGAGTGGGTATTTTTGAAAAGAATACATAGAAAAGTTAAGAACATAGGAAGAACTGTTATGATAAATCTTGAAATGGACAAGCATCCTTAAAAGTCTAGTGCAAGACTTTCAATTGTTCCAAATAAACTGTCAATCTAAATGTCCTCCAACCAGAAAACCGAAAAGAACCTCTTTATTATATTCTATCTCAATGCCATTTACCCGCTTAGCCCAAGCCTTAAGTCTTTTTTGGCCAATAAAATCAAAAACTGTTCTTTCAAAAAAAATGAACTAATAAGTAGGGAAGGAGAAATTTGCAATAAACTATACCTTATAAAAAAAGGTTTGGTACGGGGATATTTTATGAGCGAAGGCAAAGATATTACAACCTGGATAGATTCCGAAAATGAGATTTTTACATCCATAACTGGCTTTTTTAAGCATGAAAATACCCGAGAGTATATCCAAGCTTTAGAGGATTGCCATTGCGATTATTTGGAATATGATGATTACAAATATTGCCTCAATAACTTTCCTGAAATGCGGCAGATATACAGGATAATGTTGGAGCAATACTACGTATTGGCCGAGCATAGGGTGTACTTGGCCCGGATACCCAACGCCAAAAAGCGGTTGGATTTTTTTCTTGAGAACGCAAAACCAGAAATTGTAGAGCGAATTCCCAGAAAACATTTGGCCTCTTTTTTGGCCATGAGACCGGAGACACTTTCCAGGTTGATGAAAGAAAAGTTGTAGGCCAAGAAGCATGCATTATTCACCTTTTGTGTTCTATTAAAATAGAATTTCAGAGGTATGGATATTTTCCAAAATCTAGTTTTCTTCAACATAGAATAAACCCTTTCCCCTTCTTTAGACTACTTTTTCTGACTCAGAATCTACTACATTTTTGTAAGAAAATGACACTAAATTGATATTTGTCAATTTCCCATACGATTTCTTAAAATAAGATTATATAGCCTCCGTTTCTTAGGTGAAGAATAAGAAAAATTGTACAATTTATGAATGTTCGACTGTAAGAAAATAGTCGATTCATTGCACCGAAAAAAGAAACGATTTAAACAGTTCCCACTTATGAGAGAAATCTACTAGACACTACACAGAACAATTTTTCCAGTTTTTACTGATGTCCCTTACATCCTAATGGAATTTGGGACGTCCCTAAAATTGCCACTATTCAGGAGGCCTGGCTTAGCTATGTCCATTCTTTCCTGGATTTGGAATCAAAAATCCAATTAAAATTTAAACGTAAAACCAAAATTATTAACCAATGAGAAATTTTATGTACAGGAAAATTTTACCAATCTTTTTTTTCCTATTCGCTTTTTTAACTACAGGAGCTATGGCCCAGTCAGATGATGTGGTGATTATAGATTCTGAGTATTCACAAAGACAGGAGGTACTTGATAACCTGCCTGTTGGTACCACAGTTATTGAGATTAAGGGAATAAGCAACCCTTGGAAATCCATCCGTGAATATTTGGAGCAAAATCGTTCCAAACAAGTGGTTCATTTGTTTGCAAACACAAATTACAACGCAGTGAAACTAGGGGGCAAAACCTATGATATAAATGCTGTGGACCAAGAGTTTGAATTTTCCATGCTTGAAGGGCTTTATCAAGGGAGCTACCTGCAACTTCTGGTCTACGACTGTAATCTAGGCTCCAATCCAGATGGACTTGCCCTACTGAAGGAAATTAGTGAGATGTCTTACTTCAATATTGCTGTTCCCACAAACTGCAACTCCATTTTTGGGGCAGATTTGAAGTTTGACCATACGACAATGAATCAACCAACCCATAATTCAATATTTCAATAGACCAACCAATCATGAAACAGAATTTTATAAGCATACTATCGCTTTTTGTACTATTTCTACTTTTTGGAACCGCCCAGGCCCAAACGGTTGACATGACCGTGCAACAAGGACCCAATGTCGACGTAATGGTAACCGTTGGGTCGGCCAATCTAGATCTATCCACTTTTGAGGATGATTTGGAACAAGCCATGCACCTTAAAGGAATTCCTTTGGGAAAACTACGAGTGGAGGCTTTTCAGAGAAGCTCCATTTCATCTGACCAAGCTGATGCCAGTGACATTTTCAACAGCTGGAACAAAATGAACTTTAATGGGACAGAGCCGCCCGTTCACAATTCCTATAGTGGAAATTATTTCCAATTTGATTCCGGTACCAACAGAGTTATAGCAGACTTTGTGGGAAGATATACTTCTTATGGATGGGGTTTTGCCATGTACGATCCAACAGGTGACATAGCCGATGGTTCCATTTCGGCAACCTGGGGGTTGAGCGAGGCACCTTATCCACATGGAGAGGTAGGCTTTATTTTTAGAAAAGTAGATAACCAGAACTTTTATGCCTATATCATAGACAACCATTCCGCCTGCGGTAACATTAGTGGATATGGAACCGATGGTGACCCCGCGGAAGCCATCATCAAGGTTCAGAATGGATCCATATCTGTATTGGCACTCAACACCAATAGTGGAAATTCCGGTTCCGCAACCTACGGTTGGAACGGGAATCGCGCTGATATGTTTGCCGCATACTTCAATGGTCAGACCATAGATTTTAAGATTGACATGAACGGGGACAACATTAAGGTTTCTCGAAGAGGGGGCGGTGGAAGTGCCGGCACCGATTGGGTGGAAGCTTTCAATTTTGATGACAGTGCACACTCTCAAGGAAGTTATGGTTTTTATGTGCACGAACAATCTGGTGCCTATTTCAAGGATATCAATATTGAAAAATTGGAATTGCGCGCGTTTAAAGATGTGCTTCGGGAACCCCAATGGAGAAATAGCGCATTGCGTTTCAACGTAAACTTGGATGACCTTGAGGTGGCTGATTTTGACAGCGATGAGGATTTATCCGAAATTTTGATGCGTACCATCAACGAGGATATCCATTACATTGGTTGGGGCACAAATACCAATGAGGCCCAGTTTGAACGTTTTATCACCCAGAACAATAACCAAGGTACTTTTATAAATAGGGATGCCGGAAGTTGGTCCGCTTGGATTGACGATATGGCCCAGTACATTTATGAGCAGTACCAATTTGGTACCGTAAGTGCCGGGGAGTTTTTCATAGCAGGAACTTCGGTTGAAATTGACGTAGACCCCGCACAGCTTAAAAACAATACGGCCAATGCGAGCTATCCTAGCGGTCGTTGGAAGATTGCCCATGATGAGACCTATTTTGAAAACAATACAGGCCGTGTTTCATGGAGCGGTTTGTTTCTGGAAGATGTACCTGAGTATTATGAAAAACCAGGTAAGTACACCTTCACCTTTGAGGAGATGCCTACGGCACCCACTACATTGTATTTCCATCGTAGGCCAGTGGCGAGTTTCACCTATAGTGGTGATACAGGCTTCATCAATAATACATCCTATGATTTGGATGGCGGCACCAATAATGGTATTAACCAATCCGAATGGAAATGGAAAGCCGTGGACGCTGCCTCCACCAATGACTGGAATGATGGACAGTTTGATAAAAACTCAGTTTCCGACGGTCAATATTTGGTAATGTTACGGGTTCAGGACCACCAAGGTATTTGGAGTAGCCCAACCAGTATCTATGTGGAAAAAACGGCTGCTTCCGGTGGTGCCACTGATTTGCCCATTGCCCAGTTCAACATCCAACCTGATTTGATCAATACCTACACAGGTAATATGACCATCGCCATTGAGGACAATTCTGTCGATCCCTATGGTAGAACATTGTCAACCCAGGAATGGATCGTTATCCAGCGGACATATGATGGCAATGGGGATCCAACCGATACCGAGATTTATAATGCTTCAACACCGCTGACTGATTTTTCAGCATATAACAACCTATCAGCTGATTATATCATCAGTCTGCGTACCCAGACTGATACCGGCGTATGGTCAGAACCGTTCTACAGAACGCTTACCATTGTAGATGATAATACCTTGCCCTCAATTACGGCAAACCCGTCCAGTGGAAGCTTGGATACCAATACAGACATTCAATTGGTCTTCCAAGATGAAAATGGAGGTAGTGGGTTTGATGTACAACGTTTTGCAAAGGTACAAAGTGCCACACCCCCTGCCACAGACAATGCAGCATGGACTTCATGGAGCAATAGCCAGTCCAAGACAACGTCATTCAACTCCGGAGGTTCAGGATGGTATCTCCATGCTGAGGTAAAGGACAATGCGGGCAATGTGGGTACGGCCACTTTTGGTCCTTACGATATTACACTTGTGGTAAGCGCCGATGATGACTTGGCCATTTTGGATGAAGATACCACATCGGACCCCATTGATGTGCTGTACAATGATGTTTATGATTCAGTTGTCACTCCCACAGTGACCATCACAGCACAAGGAACCAAAGGTACTGCCGTTGTCAATGGTAGCAACCAAGTGGTGTACACGCCGAATGCCAATGAAAATGGTACCGATACGGTTACCTACGAACTGGACGACCAAGGCCAAAAGGTAACGGCCAACATTACGCTTTCCATTTTGCCCCAAGATGATGAACCCGTTGCCAATATGGATAGCTTCAATTTGGATGAAAACGCAACTTTGAACGAAGATGTTTCCACCAATGATGTGGAAATCGATGGGGATGAGTTAGTGTACCATATCATTGCAAACCCATCCCATGCAGCCTCGTTTACCTTCAATGCAGACGGTACTTTTTCCTATGAGCATAATGGCGATGAATCCGCAACGGATAGCTTTACCTATAATTTTGAGGATGCCGCTTCCTTTTCGGAAACCGTTACGGCCACATTGAACATCACCAATATGAACGATGCCCCGGAAGGAGGGGATATTACCTTGGAGGTGGTTCAGGATTCAGGGTATACCTTTAAAACAGATGATTTCAACTTCTCTGATGCTGATCCAGGTGACACCTTCAATGGCATACAAGTGATTTCACTTCCGATGAAAGGTACTTTGGAATACAATGGCTCTCCCGTCCAGGCAAATGATATGATAGACGATATTACATTGCTTGTCTTCACAACGGCAGATGGGGAATATGGCACATCCTATACCTCTTTCTCCTTCAAGGTAAAGGATGGTGATGATGCCTTAAGTTCGGACACACACACAGCGGACATCAATGCCGCCCAAGATACCGATGGTGACGGTATACCCAATGAAGATGATGAAGACGATGATGGGGATGGTACACCTGACACTGAGGATGATTTCCCATTGGACCCTTCCGAGGATACCGACACCGATGGTGACGGAACGGGCGACAATGCCGATGACGACGATGACAATGACGGCACCCCTGATTC
>NZ_LXTT01000076.1 GCF_001683915.1 Allomuricauda sp. CP2A
AATTAGTTCATTGGTTTTCAGAGGTAAAACATAGCACCCCATGCGCGTACGCTACCAGACTGCGCCACATCCCGAAATCAGCTAAATGCTGATAAAAACTCAAAAAAACAATACCCAAATTTCAATTCCGCCTACTGCTAAGCAGTATGGGTACCAGACGGAGTCCCTTCCTACCGGCTGGCAGGTATCCCGACCCGAGCGTGGCCGAAGGGCCACATCCCGAAAACGGACTGCAAAAATATAAATTTTAGCAAAACTATATCTCCATTTTCAATAAATATAAATGTTGGAGATAAAAAGAGTGGTATACCTTTCTAAGATCCCGAAAGGAACTCCCTGATTTCCATACAAAAAGCTTCTCTGGCCTCTGCGGAATCATTGGATGGATTCAATAAAAAATAACCTATGGTCTGATCTTGGCAAAATTCATCAATATCGCCACCATTCCATTGACGAAAACTCATCAACAATACATTATAATCAATCTTGTAAGGCTTTTGACCCTCACTGTATGCGTTGAGGAAGAGATTCAGTTGAAAAATGGAGTAATCAAGATTTTCAAATTCGGGTGCCAAAAATGATGAAGCGTTAGTAGGTTTTAAGTTATCCATTAAGGTAGTTTGTTTAAGATTTGGTGATTAATCCTTTCTATTTTCAGCCTTCGCAGGAATTGATTTCCATTGACTTTCACCTAAGTCAACTCAATTCCATCGTTACGTATTGGCTTATTATTTGAAACTCCATGGTGGGGGAAGAAGGTTGAATTTTCAAATAATGGTAACCCATACATCGTCCGAGTAAATATAAACAAAAAGCCTTAAAATACTATCTATACAATGTAAAATGACCTACATATCGCTGCTTCTCTCGGTCATTGGCGTTGACCACATACCAATAGTCACCAGTGGGCAAGGGACTTCCTTCGTAGGTTCCATCCCACTTTTTGACTTGGTCTAATCGTGCCACCACTCTTCCATATCGGTCATAGATGATCACATCTATATCTGGGAAAAACTCACGGTTGTTAGGATACCAATAATCATTGAGGTTGTCCCCATCAGGGGTGAAGAAATCGGGCATTTCTGGCATTCCCTCAAAGTTAAAGGGCATGACCAAATTGGCCACACAGCCATTCTGATCTCGTACCATTATATTGACATTGGCATCTACATTGATGTTAAATGTATTGGTCTCTCCATAGGATTCCCCTTGAAAGAAGTATTCGTACCCTCCAAACCCTCCTGTAGCGACTGCAGTGACCTCGTTGGGTCCCGTTTTCATTGCCTCAAGGGTGAGTGGTTCATAGGCATCAATCTCAAATTCCACAAAGGTGACACAACCATTTTCATGATAAATGTATACGGTGTGTTCACCCGGAGGAAGATCGCCAAAGGTTCGCTGTTCTGTTGCCTGCTGAATGTCCTCAACATCCAATGCGAACAATAATTGTGGTATCAATGACTGGTCTGAAATGGAAACCGTAGCGGTACTATTCGGGAATATGCCTTCACAACCGTACTGCACAATCGGCTCGGCCAAAAGTTCTATACCCACACCTATTTCGGCTACTACACTGGTTTGACATCCATTGGCATCCCTAATAAAAATCACGTAGGTTTCACCACCCAACAGGTTATCAAAGAACATGGTGTCATTTTGAACAAAATCGGCATCATCAGCTGAGTTCACACTGGTGTAATAGGGTGCCGTACCTCCTGAAACCTCCAAGGTAAGGGTACCGTCACCATCTCCCATACAAACTTCGGGAGTGGTAGATGCAATCCCAGCCACCAATTCCATGGGCTGGGTAATTTCAACTGTTCTGGTTATGGTACATCCCAAATCATCCTGAATAATGATATCATAAGTTCTAGGGGACAAATCCGTAAATGTTTTTCTATTGGGATTATTGGGGTCATCACCTTCAAAGAATTCGCTCAAGGTGTCCGAAATGGAATATCTGATAGCTCCAGTTCCACCACTGGCCTCGATAATAATTTGACCGTTGGTATCCCCAGCACACATTACAGGAACTGCTTCCAAGTAATCCAAGACCAATGGTGGCTTTGGTTCTATGACAATGGGGTCTGAAATGGCCTCACATCCCCCACTCTGGGCATATACGTAGTAGGTGCCTGGGTTCAACTCCCTAAAAATCCCTGAGCCTTGTGCAGGACGAACAGTACTGGCCGGAGTTACGGGCAACATATCTGAATTCACCAAGGTGTACATATAACTTCCAATACCTCCAAAAGCTTCGGAGCGAATAATCCCTGTTGCTTCCCCAGCACAATTAATGGTAGCATTGGTCAAATCCAAAGCAATAACCAAAGGCGCTGCAGGATCCAATGAAATTTGGTTGGAACGCTCGTAGGGACATCCATTGGAATTTTGAACATCATACTGGAACGGTCCGGGATCTAACGTTATATCAGCAGCAATTTCCACACTGGTCATTCCTGCTCCAAAAGATGTGAAAGGGTCCGAAGTTCCCGATCTACGGTAGAAATAATCCACGCCCGGCTCAGGATTCGTCACAGAAAGTTCCATTCTACCCAAATCCCCACAACCCGGAGGTTGCAACTCTACCAGTTCGGCCACTACAATTTCTGGATCCTGAACGGTAATAGGACTTGTGGTAAAACTACAGTTCCATCCATCAAAAATGGTGATGGTATAATCTCCCGCTGAAAGGTTGGCAAAGGTTGGTGTGGTCTGAAGTCCACTGTTGGTACCATCTGTAATTCGGTTCAATTGATACAGATAGTTGCCCGGGCCTTGTCCTCCAGCTACATTGTACGCTTCAATAATGCCATTATTATCGTTGTTACACGCTAATTGTTGCACCACTTGTATATCTGCGGAAATTGGGACAGGCAATGGCAAATTGATGGTATTGCTGGCCTCACAACCTCTTATATCCCTTACATTAACGGTATAGGTTCCGGTGGAAAGGTCCTCAAAGATTGGGGTGGTATTGGGATAATCAACCAATACGGTGCTACCGTCAGGAGCAATCAATTGGTACTCATACGTGCCCCAACCACCATCTCCAGCTACTGTAATTTCACCATAACCCGGCACATTACAGGTTACTGGAGAGGTTTGGATGGCATCAATCGTCAATGGCCTATCTGGTGATCGTACTGTGGTAACGTTACTGACCACATCGCAGAAAGGCGAATCCAATGCTTCAATATGCACCACAAGGTTACCCGCAGGTAGCCCTGTAATGATTTCAGGAGAATTTATCGGTGCGTTGGTATCAAAACTACCGGTTACCCCTGTTGATGTTTCAACGCCGCTATTATCCCTTGAGAAAACCTCATAATTGTAGGTTCCACTGTAATTGTTGATTTCGAGACTGATCTCGCCATCATTGCCATTGAAACAAGTTACCGGTTGTACTTCTGCAATCAAGGCCTCAATGTTGTTATATTCGGGCATATTGATGGTGGTCGTTAAATACGAACAGCCTCCATTGCCTATATCGGTCACGGCAAAAATGTAGTCCCCAGGTGTGGCAATATCCCAGGTTACACGGTCTGTACCACCAGAATTTCGGGCTGGC
This sequence comes from Allomuricauda sp. CP2A, assembly GCF_001683915.1. Lineage (GTDB taxonomy): Bacteria > Bacteroidota > Bacteroidia > Flavobacteriales > Flavobacteriaceae > Flagellimonas. The sequence goes on from NZ_LXTT01000076.1 coordinate 3,572, forward strand.
TCCGATCCCAAAGGCAAAATCTCGACTTCATAATTTCCAGGCCCTTCATTTACAATGATATCGATGGTTCCCGGGCTAACCCCTGTTCCTGATGCATCGCATGTGATTTGGTTCACAGCATAGCTGAAGGTGATATCCGTTGGGCTGTTGATGGTCACCGTTGAGGTTTCCTCGCATCCATTTTGATCGCGCGCCGTTAAGATAATGGTCTGATTGGTCCCATTATCAATCACTTCAAAAGTATTACTGGTCTGGAAGTTGGTCCCATCAAATTGAGGGGTACCATCATTCATACTATAGGTGTAGGGTCCAGTTCCCGTAGCGGTTCCCGTACCGTCGCCATTATCATCCGTATAAATGGTAATGGTAGCCGTACTGAACTGATTGCTGGATGGATTACAACTGAATTCTGTATTCACTGCGTTAGCTTGCAGTACCGAAGGCTCCGCAATGACAATTCCTCCCACTTGGTCGGTACATCCCCTATCCGAAACCACCTCCACTTGATAGGTGTCTGGTGGCAAATCATCAAATACGGGAGACCCTTGTGGCCCAGCAAAAATTGCAGAACTGCTATCATACAGAATATAGCTCAAAGGGGTATCCGTGTCCGTTCCGGGTTGAAGCTCCACAGAAATAGTTCCATTATCGGCACCATTACAGGTGACATCGCTGCTGGGTGTCGCCGTGATCACAGGCGTATTAACGGTAGATACATTCACAATGGCTTCGTCAGAACATAATGGAGTTGTATTTGAACTTAAATCTGTTACCAAAATATTATAATCTCCGGGCAACACATTGTTGAAGGTATTAGTACTCTGTGCTGGACCAATGTTTGCTAAAGTACCTGCATCCCGCAATTGATATTCAAAATTTCCACTACCTCCGGTGGTGTTTACGGTAATTGTTCCATCCCCAGCATTACAAGTTGGCAATGAGGTGGCATCTGCGGTTATGGCAAAGAAGTTGAACACATCGGCGGTGACCGTATTGGTACATCCGTTGCCATCACGAACGGTGATTACGTAACTGCCCGGATTGGGAACGATAAATGTTGTTCCTGTCTGAAAGCCACTTCCTATATCGTATTGGAAGGTTTCTTCGGGAAGTCCTGAGCCAGTAGATAAAGGCGAAACAATATCAATTTGATAACCACTGGTGGCTGTACACTGATTCACCACATCTATGACCGGATTGGGCACACCGGCTTCTTGGGTAACGGTCAACGTGGTTAAAGCGGTACACCCATTGGCATCCTGAACGTAGAAATCGTAATCTGTTGGATAAGGCCCCGGTATTTCAAAAGTAGTTTCCGAAGCAAACACGGTTGGAGCTGGGTCACCAGTTGGGACATACGCATAGTTGAACGGCCCTGTTCCTCCAAAACCTCTTACTGTTACCAAAGCACCTGCATTACAGGTAGCCTCAACAAAGTTGTCGATGGTGATGGATGGGGAACTAAAGCTGATAAAGACCAACGTACTTGAGCTACACCCTGTGGAATCGTCCGCTACAATAATCTGATAATTTCCAGGAGCCAACCCCGTGAACGTTCCACTATAAGGAATGGTTTGTCCGGTTAAGGTGGTTGGACCAGATTCGATAGCACCGGTATCCGTATTTTGAAGGGTAACCGTAAAGTTACCGGGGGCAGACACCCCAGAAATAGCATAATCAATACTTCCGCTACCTGAAACGTTACAGGATGCAGTGGTAGCCGTGGCTGTTACCGCAACTGGATTAAGGGGACCTATGGGGTCAATTTCTTCAACATAAATACATCCAAGAGCATCCCTGACCTCAACAAAGTAAGTCACTCCAGGTACCACTTGACCCGTAAAGTCATAGGTATCTCCTCCTGAAGTTGCTGGATTGAACGTTGGGTCACCCACCAATCTAAACTCGTAAGGCGCTGTTCCTCCAGTGGCCCTGACCCGGTATGGGAATGAAGTATCTGAACACAACCCTGGGTCGGCATCCAAAGGAATCAAATCCAAAGTGTTCTGGTCGATAATCACCTCATCGCGATCCTCACAACCTGATGCATCTGTAGTGACCACTGTGTAATTTCCGGGAGGAAGGTTGGGAAAATTCACGGTAGTACTCGGAGTTCCTATTGAGTTGGACACAAGATTTCCTGCCACATCCAAAAGGACATAATCAAAAGGAGCCACTCCGTTGTTGATGGTGGTTGAAATGGAACCGTTCACCGCTCCTGAGGAGCAAACCGCATCGGTAGGTGTGGCCGTTGCATCCAATGGAGTGCTTGCGGCAATGGTAACATCATAGGCTGGGCTCACACATCCCCTGCTATCACGAATAACAAAGCCACCATGGGTGCCAGGACCGTATCCTGAGAAAATATTTTGGGAACTAAAAGTTGCTCCATTATCGTTACTAAACTCATACGGCGGAATACCTTGGGTGGTATCGGGAATCAATGTTACAATTCCGCTGGTATTGTCCCCACATTGGGTATCCGTGGCCACCGCTGAACCGGCAATGGTCTCCGGAGGAGAAATGGTCACCACATTGGATTCTGTGGTACATCCTCTGCTATCAGTGATCAAAAACTGATAGGTGGTATCCGTAATAATGGAACCATCATTGGGGATGCTGTACACAAATGAGTTTCCAGTGATATTGTTGTTGTCCGATGTATACGGCGCTCCATTGATACTGACTTCGTAAATATCGTAATTGCCACCAGAAGTGTAGCCATTGCTGATATTCACCTGAATCTGTCCGGGAGGGCCTGCACAATCCAATTCCTGAATGGTAGTGGCATTGGCCACCACCTGAGGTTCGATGGTAGCTGTAACCGTATCCCTACAGTCATTGGCATCCACCACCTGAATGGTATAGGTTCCCGGGGTAAGCCCCGCAAAACTGTTGCTGGCACCCAGAGCACCCCCATTGATTCGGTATTGGTATGGTGCCAAACCTCCGGAGGCATTCACCACCAAGGTAGCAGCTGTAAAATTGTCATAGCAAAAATCGGAAGCACCGTTGTCCAAAGTCAAGGTGGGCGCATCCAAGCTGGTCAAGGTAAAGCTATCTGTAACGGTACATCCATTGGCATCGGTAACACTTACTTGATAGGTTCCATCTTGGGACAGGTTGGAGAACGTACTGCCATTTTTAGGCCCTCTTGTGGAACCATCAGGCTGGGTCAAGGTATATCGGTTACCACCCCATCCTCCTACGGTATTGATACGAACCGCTCCAATATTTCCATTTTGACAGCTCATATCGGTAACATCCAAACCGGAAATTGCAAAAGCGGTAGAAGGCTCCTCAATCACCAAAGTGGCGTTATCGGTACAATTGGTTTCCTCATCGGTCACGGAAATCACATAGCTTCCAGCAGTCAGTCCGGTCAATGGAATGATGCTTCCACTCTGTCCGGTTGAAACAGGACCTCCATCAATACTATAGCTATAGGTAGTGTTGAAACCATCCACCAAAAAGCGTCCTTCTCCATCAGAATCGCCAACACAAGTGACCACTTTGGTCTGTTGGGCCTGCACTCCAATGGAACTGATATCGGTTATGGCGTAGTTTTCATCATAAGAACAGCCTTCATTGTCCGTAACTCTAAAGGTATAGGTTCCCAATCCCAATCCGCTGAAGGTATTATTGTTCCCATTGTTCACAGCACTGGCCGAAGGTGCAATAATTTCATAGGTATAAGGGCCAGTACCTCCGGTAACGGTCAACCCTACGGAAGCCGTTGTGGTAATACAATCCAAACTGGAAATGGCAAAATCCAGATTGGTCGGTTTGTTCAGCGAATTAAATACAATATCCGGAAGCGACTGAACACATCCATTGGCATCCCGAATCATGGGTGTGTAGGTTCCCACTCCCAAATTGGTGAAAACAGGATTGGAACTAAATCCGGCTCCTACACTGTATTCATACGGAGCAGTTCCTCCAGAAACCCCGGAAATGGTGATTTGCCCCCCATTTTCATTGGTACAGTTGGGCACAGTATCCGGTGTGGCCGTTGCTGTAATGGTTGAAGGCGTACCAATGGTCGCCGTTTGTGGTGTTGTGGTACAGGTGAAGGAATCCTGCTCATATCGCAATACCACATTATAGGTACCGGGCGCCAAGTTGGAAAAGGTATTGCTTATTTGGAAACTTGACCCATTGTTGATGCTGTATTCGATTTCATAACCAAATCCATTGGTTACATTGATAGTGATTCTACCATCATTGGCTCCTCCACAGTTGGCATCTTCTTCGGTAAAATTGAAAATGGGCGGCGGAATGTCCGGAACATCCACAGATGCACTGCGTTGGCATCCATTGGCATCTTCCACCAAAATATTGTAGGTGCCCGCTGAAGTCACCGTAAAAGTGGTGGAACCCGTATACGTTGAGCCAAAAGGCCCTCCGTCCACGCTAAAGCGGTAAGGAGCGGTTCCACCCGAAGTGGTCAGGTTCACATCCACCGAAGTGGCCCCACATCCAAAACTAGCAGAAGCTGTTGCAGAAACCGCCAACGGGCTGATTCCGTTTCCAATGACTATAGGGTCGCCATCAATATCTGTGGTTATGGTTTCAGAGCAGTTGTTGGTCTCTACGCGAATACTATAAGTCCCGGGGCTTACATTGGCAAAAGTATAGGTATCGGCACCATTGGGCCCGAAGGTATCCACAGTAACCCCATTTTTTACCAATCGATACGTATAAAATCCGGGGACACCCGACACCTGAACGTCGATACTCCCCAATTCACTGCTACAAAGAATATCATTTGCTGTTACATCCACATTGATGTCCAAATCATCTATGGTAACTTCATTGGATGGAAAAACACAGGCCGTAGCAGATACATTTTTCAATCGCACATAGACTCTGTAATCGCCAGAAGAGGTAATATCAAAGAAAGGAGCATCTTGGTAAGGTCCCGCAGCACTGTTCAAGCTATACTCATATCCTGCAGGAACATTGGTCACCTCTACCCTACCCGGATTGCCACATACAATATCTTCCTTGATCAATTGGGGGTCCAATGGGTTCAAGGAGGATTTGAAATAGTAGTATTGTCCAGAATTCACACGTACCCTAAACTCTCCTGCTGTAGACAGATCATAGGTAGACCCTGTTCCAACCGTATTCCAGGTACAGGCCCCATTGATTGTGGGGCAATCATCAACCACAGTGGGCGCACAGGTATTTGGGTCCAGCTTTTGCCACTGGTAACTACTGCCAGATTGACTTAGGGATATAGTTCGGATATCGCTGGTACCACAGAGAAAGAACTTGGCAAGTGTGCTACCGTCGTTGGGGCAAACCACTTCTTCATTGGCCCCTTGTATAATGGTCATGAACATGCTGCTGCTTGCAGCAAAAGATGCATCCGCTTGAGTTGCTGAAGCTTTTTCGGAGGAAATCTCCGCCTTTTCATCAGCACTTGGTTCGGAAACGGAGGACACTATTTTGGTTAGTATCCGATTGACCTCTGTCTTTGCTAATACCGTGGAACAAAATATGGATATGAACACCATCAACACGGCATATAGCAAATGCCTTGTTTTTTGAGGGAGCATAGGTTAAGTCTTGTTAGGGCAGAATATTCAGATTTGGGACCTTAATATTCTTACATAGTAATTGTCTATACTTATAAAAATCTCTTTATCTTCAACACACTCAACTACCAAAAAGTAGCCGTTTATCTATAAAATATACTATTTCAACGTAAAATTATGAAAAAAAGTGTGGTATCTCAGTATTTTTTCGTTGTACTGCTAAGTACATCCTGCGCCCAAACGCCCGATAAAAACATAAATCTTCCCAAAACCATTGATTTTACTGTGGAATCCGTTGTACCCGGTCTACAAAACCCTTGGGGCATGGCATTCCTTCCGGATGGCAGTATGCTGATAACGGAAAAATCAGGGGAACTCATACATTACTCATCAGGAAAAACTTCTGAAATCAGTAATGTGCCCGAAATTTATGTGCGTGGCCAAGGCGGTTTGATGGACATTGAACTCCACCCCAACTACAAAGAGAATGGATGGCTCTACCTCTCCTACGCCTCCGAAGAAGGTGATGGAAAAGGCGGCAACACGGCCATTATGCGGGCTAAACTCTCCAATAACAGACTGGTGCAAAAACAATTGCTCTACAAGGCGGAGCCCAATTCAACCAGGGGGCAGCATTTTGGCTCCCGACTGGAATTTGACAATGACGGATACCTCTACTTTTCGGTTGGGGAACGTGGAAACAGGGACGTGAATCCACAGGATATTACTCGTGATGGCGGCAAAATATACCGAATCCATGATGATGGCCGCATTCCCAATGATAATCCCTTTGTGGGCAAGTCTGGGTCAAAAACTGCCATTTACAGCTATGGCCATAGAAACCCACAAGGATTGGCCAAGCACCCCGAAACCGGAAAAATCTGGGAACACGAACACGGCCCAAGAGGTGGCGACGAAATCAATATTGTCCAAAAAGGAAAAAACTACGGCTGGCCCGTTATCACCTACGGCATCAATTACAGTGGCACCAAAATCACCGACGAAACTTCAAGACCGGGCATGGAGCAACCGCTCTATCAGTGGACACCTTCCATTGCGCCCTCGGGAATGACCTTTGTCACTTCGGATAAATATCCCAAATGGAAAGGGAATTTGCTGGTAGGGTCACTTTCATTTCAGTATCTGGAGCGATTGGAGCTAAAAAATAACAAAGTTACCTATCGGGAAAAACTACTGGATGGCATGGGACGGGTACGCAATGTTCGCCAAGGACCGGATGGCTTTATTTATGTGGGGATTGAAGGTAAGGGGATTTATAGACTGGTTCCGAAATAGCACCTACTTGAGGGCGTCAATGGCTTGTTTAACCGAACCATATTGTTTCAGGGCCTTTTCAGCTTCTTGGTAATTCAACCCCAATTCCTCCATAATATATCGGGTACCACGATCCACCAATTTGGTGTTGCTCAACTGCATGTTCACCATTTTGTTGCCTTTTACCCGGCCAACACGTATCATAAGGGCGGTGGAAATCATATTCAGCACCATTTTCTGACTGGTACCACTCTTCATTCGGGTGCTTCCCGTCAAAAATTCGGGACCCACATTGATTTCTATAGGAATATCGGAACTCGTGGCTAAGGGCGACCCAGGGTTGTTGGTAATTCCTGCCGTCAAAATGCCTTGTTCTTTGGCTTTGGCTATGCCACCCAGAACATAGGGAGTGGTTCCTGAGGCAGCAATTCCAACCAGTACATCGTTGGGGTTGATGTCGAATTCCTGCAAATCTTTCCAAGCCTGATCCAAGTCATCCTCAGCGAACTCCACTGCTTTTCGGATGGCCTTATCACCACCCGCTATTAATCCAATGACCCTGTCATGTGGCATTCCAAAGGTTGGTGGGATTTCCGAAGCATCTAAAATGCCCAAACGCCCGCTGGTGCCGGCACCTATATAAAATAAACGCCCTCCTTTTTCAAAGCGTTCCGTCATTTCATCCACCAAAGCTGCCACCTTGGGTAATACCTTTTTTACAGCGTCCGCCACTTTTTTGTCTTCATTATTGATATTGCTTACAATATCCAAGCTTGACATTTGTTCCAACTGATTGTACAAGGAAGCTTCTTCTGTTATCTTGATGTGTTTTTTCACTGGGGTTACAATAATTGTATGTTCATATTCTTGAATGCCTCGAGTTTTTCATCCCAAGGTTCCAATTCCGTGACCATGGTATTGATCACATTCAAATCGCAAGTCTTAAACCGGTGTTGGGAATTCAATTTCTCAGAAATGCACAAAAGCACGGTTTTCTTCGAGGCATTTATGACCGCTTTTTTGGTCTGCACCACATCCCAATCAAATTCCGTCAAACCAAATTCAGCATCCACATATCCTGTTCCGATGAAACTATAGTCCACTTTAATCTGCGACAATGCATGGATGGCACTGGATCCCATGGCAATTTGGGAATCCCGGGAAAGGGTTCCTCCTATAAATATGGTTTCAATATTGGGTTTGGTCAACAATTCCATGGCAACGGGAAGGCTGAGCGTAAAACAAGTGAGTTTGAGGTTTGCTGGAAGCAAGCGGGCTAGTTCCAAACAGGTGGTTCCGCCATCGATCAGCACAACACTGTTTTCCCTGATCAAGGACATGGCCTTTTTGCCTATGGCTATTTTCTTGTCCAGTGCATATACATTGTTGCGGCTTGGGCTATAGTTGGCAAAACCCAATGATACGGCACCGCCATGCACCTTTACCAACATGTCTTCCGCATCCAGTTCCTTTACATCGCGCCGAACGGTATCAATGGACACATCCAATTTCTCCGCCAAATCAGTCAATAAAACCCGATTATGGAGCTCCACTTCATTAAGGATGGCGTGTTGTCGTTCTTCTTTGAGCATCAAAGCTGTCATTATAATTCAAATTCAAAAGTAGAAAACTATTCCAGATTATGCCGTTTATAGGAGAACCATTGTTGTCCGTCGATTAAAAACGCATAAAACGGCAAATATATTGCAAAATACTGCAAAAATGAATTATATTTGTGCTGTTTTAACTTTTAATCCTGACAAATCATGCAAGAATTGGTCAAAAATCCGTTGAAACCAGAGGCCTTGGATACGGAAACTGTGAAGTTTGAAAAAATCAATACGCACATCTATCAAGATTCAGACAGCGCATCTTGGTATGTTGCCAACGAGATTGCAAGTCTTATCAAACAAAAAGAAAAACAGGGGAAAAAAGCGGTCCTTGGTTTGGCCACCGGGTCCACTCCCACCAAAGTGTATGATTACTTGGTCCAATTCCATAAAGAAGGAAGGTTGAGCTTCAAGAACGTGGTCACCTTTAATTTGGATGAATACTTTCCCATGGAACCCGATTCCATCCATAGCTATGTTCGTTTTATGAACGAACACCTATTTGATCATATCGACATTGAACCCTTCAACATTCATATTCCCGATGGAAGCTTGCCCAAAGACGACATCAGAAAATATTGCATGGATTATGAAGAGAAAATTCAAAATGTGGGAGGCATTGATATACAGGTTTTGGGAATTGGTAGAACCGGACATATTGGTTTCAATGAACCTGGATCTTCCCTCAGCAGCAAAACCCGTTTGGTTCGTTTGGACCGTGTGACCCGACTTGATGCGGCCAGCGACTTTTTTGGTGAGGAAAATGTTCCGAGAAGGGCCATCACCATGGGAGTGGGCACCATTATGAATGCCAGAAGGATCATTCTTATGGCTTGGGGCGAAGGAAAGGCACCGATTATCCAACAAGCGGTTGAAGGTGAAATCAAAGAGTCAGTACCGGCCACGTTCCTGCAACATCATGAAAATTGCGACTTTGTCCTCGATGATGCCGCTTCTTCCTTTTTGACCCGCGTAAAAACACCATGGTTGGTCACTGAATGCGAATGGGACGAAAAACTCATCAAAACAGCGGCCATCTGGTTGTCCGAAAAATTGGGGAAGGCCATATTGAAGCTCACCAATGAGGACTACAATGAATATGGCATGGGAAACCTGATTGCCGAAGTAGGCTCCGCAGAGCAAATCAACCTATCGGTGTTCAACCAGTTGCAGCGTACCATCACAGGATGGCCGGGCGGAAAACCCAATGCAGATGACAGCCAACGCCCGGAAAGGGCACAACCCTACCCTAAAACATCCTTGATATTCAGTCCGCACCCTGATGATGATGTTATTTCCATGGGAGGCACCTTGTTGCGATTGGTGGACCAAGGACACAATGTCCATGTGGCCTATCAAACTTCGGGAAATATTGCCGTTTTTGATGATGAGGTCATTCGCTTTTTGGATTTTGCCACCGATGTGCAAAAAGAAAACAAAGAGCTCAAAAAACAGTTCAAACAGGTTCGGGAGTTCCTCGCTTCAAAAAAACCTGGGGAAATTGATAGCGAAGAGGTGCAACATTTTAAAGGACTGATCCGAAAAGGAGAGGCACTTTCTGCTTGCCGTTATTGCGGAGTTAAAGAGGAAAACGCCCACTTCTTGAACCTACCCTTTTACGAAACTGGGGCTGTGCGAAAGAAACCCATCTCCGAAGCAGACGTGGAGATTACATATAAGTTGCTCAACTCGATAAAGCCACATCAAATTTTTGCCGCAGGTGACCTTTCGGACCCACACGGCACCCACAGGGTTTGCTTGGATGTGATTTTCAAGGCCATTCAACGCCTGCTGGACGAGGGATCCGACTGGATCAGGAATTGCTACGTATGGCTCTACCGTGGTGCTTGGCAAGAATGGGACATCGCTGATATGGAAATGGCAGTACCCATTGGCCCAAAGGATATGGCCCGAAAAATCAATGCCATATTCAAGCACCAATCCCAAAAAGACAGTGCCATGTTCCCCGGAAATGACGAAAGGGAGTTCTGGCAGCGTGCCGAGCAACGAAACAAGGATACCGCCAACCGATACAATGCTTTGGGCATGGCAGAATACGAGGCCATGGAAGGTTTTGTGCGTTATCGATTTGATTCAAAATAATAGGGCACAATGAAAATTTCCATTAAGTAGTTAATTGTTCAATTCAATCAAAAAGGCCTACATTTAATCCAGAAGTAGGCCTTTTCAGCTTATATGCGCAACGTTTTATTCTTTTCGATTTTCCTTGTTCTTTTATCCTCTTGTGCGGTCTCCAAAACACCTCACAAAGAATTTAGGGGCGTATGGATTGCCACAGTGGCCAATATTGACTGGCCCAAAAACCCAAATGATTCGCCTGAGAAAAAAAAGGAGGACTTTATTGCTATTCTGAACTTTTATCAAAAGTTGAACTTCAATGCGGCCATAGTACAGGTGCGAACCGCTGGTGATGCCTTCTACAAAACCGAATTGGCGCCTTGGTCCAAATATCTTTCTGGTAAAGAAGGTGCGGCACCCCAAGGATTTGATGACCCATTGCAATGGATGATTCAGGAAACCCATAAACGCGGTATGGAATTCCATGCTTGGCTCAATCCCTACCGAGCCACTTTTGATTTGGATACCCTGGCCCTCTCCAAAGAGCATGATTTTTACCAACATCCTGATTGGATGGTCAAATACGGTAAAAAATATTACTACAACCCCGGAATACCTGCGGTTCAGGAAAAATTTGCCAAAGTTGTGGAGGAATTGGTCACCCGCTATGAGCTGGATGCCATCCATTTTGATGATTATTTCTATCCCTATAAACTGGAAGGCGAAGCATTCAATGATTCCATAACCTTCCAAACCTACGGTTTGCCCAATCAATCCGTGGAGAATTGGCGACGTAGCAATGTAGACTCTTTGGTGAAAAACGTACACCACACCATCAAGAAAAATAAGCCATGGGTGCAATTTGGCATCAGTCCGTTTGGGGTTTGGAAAAACAAAAGCACCGACCCCATGGGTTCCGATACCCGTGCCGGCCAGACCACGTATGAAGATTTATATGCCGACCCCGTACTCTGGGTAAAAGAAGGCTGGTTGGACTATTTGGCACCCCAAGCCTATTGGAGCATGGACTATCCCCCAGCTTCCCACAAAGCCGTAGGCTCTTGGTGGAACAACGCCACGCCCAATACCAATCTATACCTTGGAAACGGAGCCTACAAGATTAAAAACAACAGTGACAAGGCTTGGGAGAGAAAGAATGAGATTCCTAAACAGTTGACTTTTGCTAGGGAACAGGGAAATATTGATGGCAATATCTTTTTCAGTGCCAAATCACTTATTGGTCAGCATGAAAACGTGACCAAAACCCTAAAGAAGAAGTTTTATCGGCTTCCAGCAGAAAATCCAACAACACTGAACAAAAATCCAAGATCAATTCAACTGCCCGGTATTGAATCAATCGAAAAGAAAAACGAGATGTTAAACATCTGCATCTCACATACCGATTCCGTTCCCAGATTTCTGAATTACTATCAACTGAATGGCAACGGAAAACAACTCATTGGAAAGAATTATCTTTCCGAAAGCGAAAATTCTGGGTGTTTTCAACTCAAATTGACCAAAAAACAACAAAGAAGCGAGGTGGGCATTTCTATATCAGATGCATACGGTAATGAAACTGCAACACTACCTTTGAATTTTTAAAATCACGCAAATGAGTGTCGCACCAAAAGACAAAAATGCCTGGCTATGGATTCCCTTCCTTTATTTCACCCAAGGAATTCCCTATATTTTGGTGGTCACTGTATCCGTAATCATGTACAAACGACTTGGAATTGGCAATGCTGAAATAGGACTCTACACCAGCTGGCTATACCTTCCGTGGGTGCTAAAACCACTTTGGAGCCCCATTGTGGATTTGAACGGCACCAAACGCAAATGGTTTTTGGCCATGCAATTGGTCATCGCATTGGCATTTTTGGGCATAGGCATTTTTGTTCCCTCCAACTCGTTTTTCATCATTACCCTGGCCTTCTTTTGGATGGCTGCCTTTGCATCGGCCACCAATGATATTGCTTCGGATGGATATTATATGATTGGGCTTACCCAAAAAAAACAATCCTTTTTTATTGGGCTACGGAGTACTTTTTACCGACTGGCCATGGTGACCGGTCAAGGACTTTTGGTGATTTTTGCCGGATTTTTGGAAAACAAATATGGAGACAATACCAAAGCATGGTCCTTAACCATGGTAAGCGCCGCCGCACTTATGCTCCTGTTGACCATTGCCAACTTTTTCAGTACGCCCAAATTTGAAACCGCTCAAAAGGAACTGACGGAAAAACCAGTCAGTTTTTTGGAAGTTTTTGCATCATTCTTCAAAAAAAACCAAATAGGAATTGCGCTGCTGTTCATCCTAACCTATCGTTTGGGCGAATCACAACTGGTAAAAATGGCCTCTCCTTTTCTGTTGGACAAATTGGAAGTGGGCGGCCTGGCGTATTCCACCGAAGCAGTGGGTACAATCTATGGAACCGTCGGCATAATTATGCTTTCCCTTGGAGGAATTGTCGGCGGCATCTTGATATCTCGGGACGGGCTAAAAAAATGGATGCTGCCCATGCTCCTCGCCCTTAATTTACCAAACGCATTGTACGCTCTATTGGCTGTGACACAAACCACCAGCATCTATGCCGTAACAGGGACAGTGGTATTGGAACAATTTGGTTATGGATTTGGGTTCACTGCCTTTATGATGTACCTTATCTATATTGCCGAAGGCATTTCAAAAACATCACATTATGCCATAGCCACTGGGTTTATGGCGCTGGGCATGATGCTACCTGGAATGGTCAGTGGATACATTCAAGAATGGTTGGGGTACGATGGTTTCTTTATCTGGGTGGTGATAGCTGCCCTACCTGCCTTTTTGGTGCTCAAATTCCTAAAGTATCCCGCCGACTTCGGCAAAAAGACAAATGAATCAAATGTCTAAAGAAATTGTTCCGTATTCCATATCACAAAAAGAACTGAGCCTCCAAGAAAAGGTTGGGCAATTGTTCATGCTGGCTGCTTTTATTAACGACACCGAAGCGGCAGTTCAAAAAACGGAACAATTGATTCGTGAACATCATATAGGAGCACTCTGCTTTTTTCACAGCAGAGCCAGTGCCGCCACCAATTTTGAGGGCAAAAAAGCGGTTGTTCACAATGAAAACAGCTATGACCGCTTAAAACAGCTCATTGCACGTTATCAAAAAGCGGCTAAATATCCACTATTGATGGCGATGGATGCCGAGTGGGGCCTTGCCATGCGAATTGAAAACACCCCACAATACCCCTATGCCATTACATTGGGAGCTCTCCAGAACAACAGTGATCTTATTTTTGAGGTGGGACAACGAATAGGATTGGATTGTAGGGAAGCGGGAATCCATTGGAACCTTGCCCCTGTGGTGGACATTAACAGTAACCCAGAAAATCCAGTGATCGGGTATCGTTCATTCGGTGACAACAAAAAAAGTGTGCTTTCCAAAGCGGAAGCCTATTTAAAAGGAATGGAAAGTTCGGGAACCTTAAATTCCATTAAACATTTTCCTGGGCATGGCGATACGGCCACTGATTCCCATTTGGGGCTTCCTGTTATCGATAAATCTATGGAGGAGCTAAGGCAAAATGAACTGTATCCTTTCCAAGAGTTGATCAAAAAAGGGGGCGATTCCGTCATGGTGGGGCATTTATTGTTGCCGCAATTGGATGATACGGAACCATCCACCACCTCATCAAAAATCATTACGGGCCTGCTTCGGAATGAAATGGGTTTTGAAGGTGTGATCATTTCCGATGCCCTGAACATGCACGCCGTTTCCAAAAAATATCTTGAAAAGGGAAAACTGGAAGCCGCAGCTTTTACTGCGGGAATGGACATGCTCTGTTTTAGTGAGCATGTAGCCGAAGGCATTGAACGTATTTTGAACAGTGCCCCTGAAAACAGAATTGAGGAAAGTTTCAAACGAATATGGCAGCTTAAAGAAAAAGTTTTCATGAATAAAGCTCCCCGAGTGAATGAGGCTGAAAATCCCTCAGACTTGAACAGAACAATTGCTCAAAATACATTAACCGAGCTTTTTGGTAATCCTGAAAAAAAGGATGAAATCAAAAACGCTACTTTTTTGAACCTTTCTTTTGCCCCAAATAACAACAATATTTTTTCCAAAAAACTGGAAGATGATTATCAACAAAGAGCATGGGAATTGTCTTCCCAAATGGCAGAAATAAAACTTGGACTGGGCAAGCATCAAAATGTCGTGCTGGCCATTTTTCCACCCACGATGAAGCCTAAAAATCAGTTTGGCCTTGATTCGGTTTTGTTGGATTTCATGCAAAAGCTGATAGCGGAAAAAAATGTGTTGGTCTACCTTTTTGGAAATCCCTATGTTTTGGATATTTTGGGATTGCAATCAAACTCAAATGCGGTAGTGGCCTATCAAGATTTTGTGGAATTTCAAGAAGAGGCCATTTGTCATTTTAAAGGAGAAATGACTGCCACAGGGAAACTACCCATTACACTAAAAACCTTTCAGCCATGAACACAAGTGTTTATAAAGTATTGGGATTGATGTCCGGCACCTCCTTGGATGGACTGGATATGGCCTATTGCCATCTTTGGGAAGAAAAAGGCCGTTGGCAATTCTCCATTGAGCATACCAAGGAAATTCCCTATGCTGATGCGATGCGGAATTATCTGAAAAATGCCATTTATCTTTCGGAAAAGGACCATGCCCAACTCCACAAGGACTATGGCAAATGGTTGGGAGAACAAGCTAAGATTTTTATTGAAGAGAGTAGTATTGAAGTTGATTTTATCGCGAGCCATGGACATACTTCCCACCATCGACCCGAAGAGGGCATCACCTTTCAGTTGGGAGACGGACAACTTTTGTCCAACGCAAGTGGCAAACAGGTCGTGTGCGATTTTAGGACCAAAGATGTTGGCCTGGGGGGACAAGGTGCGCCTTTGGTCCCGATTGGAGACCGACTTTTGTTCCATGACTATGATTTCTGCCTGAATTTGGGGGGAATCAGTAATATTTCCTTTGAAAAAAATGGTGAACGGATTGCCTATGATATTGGAATGGCCAACATGCCTTTGAATCATATCACCCACAAAATGGGATTGGATTATGATGAAAACGGAAAGCTGGCCCGAAGCGGGAAATTGGACGATGACTTGTTGAAAAAACTCAACCAACTTGAATATTATCGACTACCCTATCCCAAATCCACAGGATATGAATGGTTTACTGGAAAAATTGTTCCATTGATTGAAGCTTCCAACAGTTCAGAAATCGATTTGCTAAATACTTTTATCCACCATAACTGTGAACAGATTGCTTTGAGTATCCACAAGCACCAAAACAAATCAAAAAGCAAATTATTGGTCACGGGTGGTGGGGCTCTTAACCAATTCTTTATGGATGTGCTCCAAGAAAAACTAGGATTCGATACCGAAGTGGTTGTTCCCAACAAAACATTGATTGCCTATAAGGAAGCCTTGGTTTTTGCTTTAATGGGCGTGCTTCGGTTGAAGGGCATTACCAATGTTTTGAAATCTGTTACCGGAGCACGAGAGGATTCCTGTAGTGGCGAAGTCCATTTTCCGGAAACCGGTTAAGCTGTTGCCAATCGATTAGGTCTTTTCACCATCATCAAAATAATGAGGGAAAACAAGCCACAAATACCCAACCCAACAAAAAGGGGCCAAACACTGTGTTCCACAAATTCACCAATGAAGGTTGCAATGGGAATGGCAACTATCGTTGAAACACATCCATTGATGGCTGCGCCTATTCCAGCAATATGACCGATGGGTTCCATAGCAATGGAACGGAAATTTCCCCACATAAAGCCCAAACAAAAGAACTGTGCCGAAAGAAATGGCACCAATACAAAAATGCTGGGATTTGGGGAGTTCAGGAACAAAATGGTATACATCAATCCAATGATGGTAAACGCCAAAGTGGCCATCCATGACAATTTTCGCATACCAAAACGCATCACCAAAGTCCCATTTAGGAATGTGGACAGGCCTATGGAAATGGCCAATCCCGCAAAAATGTATGGGAAGACCTCTTTCATGCTATAGATATCTTCAAAAATATGCTGGGCCGAACTTAGATAAACCAAAAAAGCCCCGGTCACCAAGCCCGAGACAATGGTAAAAGCAACCGTTTCCCTATACTTTATAAATTCCTTCAACCCATCGATGAAAACGTGACTTGAAAAGGGAATTTTATACTCAGGGTGCAAGGTTTCAGGCTGTCTTTTCCAAAACCATACCGCTATGATCAGTGCAAAAATGAGCTGTGCATAAAAAATAGCTTCCCATCCAAAGCCATCCAGAATGACTTTCCCGATAGCCGGTGCCACCACGGGCACCAAAATAAAAAAGGCTACCACAAAAGACATGATTTTGGCCATGTAATCACCCACATACGTGTCCCGAATAATGGAAATTGCCATGGTTCTCGGGGCGGAAAGTCCAATTCCCTGCAAGATCCTTCCAACAATCATTATCACTAATGATGGCGCAAACAAACAAATCAAACTTCCTATCAAGAAAAGGCCAAAACCTATATAAACAATGGGTTTTCTTCCATAACAATCGGAAAGAGGCCCAAAGAACAACTGCCCCAAACCAAGTCCTAAGAAAATCATGGTCACCAGCAGTTGGTTATCGGTAGAATCCAAGCTGTTTATGGCCACGCCAATATTGGAAATGGCGGGCAAAAGGGCATCAATGGCCAACGCTACGATGGACATCAAAGCGGCCATAAGCGCAATAAATTCGAAGTTGGGTTTCTGATTTTCTTTTTGCATGGCGCAAAATTAGGCATACCCTATAGATCGGTAAAGCTTTTAAGAAAGTATTAATGTTATGTTCAAATAGGTTTTCTTTATTGTTCTTTTTTTAGCTTGGATGTCAGGTCGAGCGCAATCGAGACCTATACCACAACATCTTCATTAAACATAGTGTCAGGTCGAGCGCAGTCGAGACCTCAATCTTGGTCAGGATTATACTTATAATGCGAAGCATTTCTGCATTCAGCCAAAATCTGCAATAAATCAACATCTCCTTTTGACAATGCTATTTTCTTTTTGGCACTCCATTTCTTTATCTTCTTTTCAAAGGAAATAGCTTGAAGCACATCATTGAATTCTTGCTGGAATACAAGTTCAACTGGCCTTCTGCGATAGGTGAAAGCATTTTTGCTCAACCCATTTTGATGTTCATTGATTCTACGGGCAACATTGTCCGTGATTCCCGTATAGGTCAACCCATCGGAACATAATAAAATGTATACGTAGTATAATTTCATGGTTAAAGAGGTCTCGACTGCCTGCCCGTCCAGCAGGCGGGCGCTCGACCTGACAACTTCTGTAGCCTACAATAAACTTACAACGGAATATTCCCATGCTTCCGTTTGGGAGGCTCCACATGCTTCTTCTCCAGCATGGCAAAGGCCTTGAGTAATTTTCGCCGGGTGTTCTTGGGCAAAATCACCTCATCAATAAAACCACGTTGGGCCGCACGATACGGATTGGCGAACTTTTCTGCGTACTCGGCTTCTTTTTCTTTCAATTTGGCCTCAGGGTCTTCCGCAGCGGCTATTTCCCGCCTGAAAATGATCTCACTGGCTCCTTTGGCGCCCATTACCGCAATTTCGCCAGATGGCCATGCAAAGTTGAAATCGGCACCAATGTGCTTGGAGTTCATCACATCATACGCACCTCCATAGGCTTTTCGGGTAATGACCGTTACGCGGGGTACTGTAGCTTCACTCAATGCATACAGCAATTTTGCACCATGCATAATGATACCACTCCACTCTTGATCGGTACCGGGCAAAAATCCGGGAACATCCACCAAGACCAACAACGGAATATTGAAAGCATCACAAAATCGGGTAAAACGAGCAGCCTTTCGGGAACTATTTACGTCTAAAACCCCGGCAAGGAACATAGGTTGATTGGCTATAATGCCAATGCTCCGCCCCCCCAATCGGGCGAAGCCCACAATGATGTTTTCAGCGTAGTCCTTGTGAATCTCATAGAACGAATCCGAATCAATAATCCCATTGATCACATCGTGCATGTCATAGGGCTTATTGGGGTTGTCGGGAACGACAGAGGACAATTCTTCCCGAAGTTCCTCTCCCAATTCATAGTCTTGAATCGGAGGAAGTTCAGTGTTGTTTTGGGGTAGATATTCCATCAATTTTTTGATGTCGTCCAAACAAGCGGCATCATTTGACGAGGTTTTGTGGGCCACTCCAGATTTAACGGCATGTGCACTGGCACCCCCCAATTCTTCCGAAGTCACCTCCTCATTCGTCACGGTTTTTACCACATTGGGCCCAGTCACGAACATATAGCTGGTCTCTTCCACCATAATGATAAAATCCGTCATGGCTGGGGAGTACACAGCCCCACCGGCACAGGGCCCCATCACCGCGGATATTTGCGGAATGACTCCAGAGGCCTGCACGTTCCTGTAAAAAATATCAGCATAACCGCCAAGGGATCTCACCCCTTCCTGAATCCGTGCACCACCGGAATCGTTCAACCCAATGATGGGTGCTCCGACCTTCATGGCCAAGTCCATCACCTTACAGATTTTCTCGGCATGGGTTTCGGATAAGGCTCCACCAAAAACCGTAAAATCCTGCGCATACACATACACCAACCTGCCGTTGATGGTTCCGTAGCCAGTGACCACGCCATCCCCATAATAGATTTCCTTGTCCATACCAAAATCCGTGGTACGGTGGGTCACCAAAATGCCCATTTCCTCAAACGAACCTTCATCCAAGAGATAGTGGATGCGTTCCCTTGCGGTAAGTTTTTTCTTTTGATGCTGTTTGTCTATCCGCTTTTCCCCACCACCCAAACGGGCCTGGGCCATTTTTTCTTCCAGTGCTTTTATTTTGGGGTCCATTGAACTCAATTTATTGGGATTTGAATTGTTTTCTTGTCTTCTAGGTATTGGTAAAGGGCAACCAAAGCCGCTATCTCTGCTTCCTTGGCATTGTTTTGATGGATTTTTTCCGGGGAATACTGATTCTTCACAAAATGCGTGTCAAAATTCCCGGACCTAAAGGCTTCGTGTGCAAAAACATAACTTCCAAAGGGCAAGGTGGTCTGCACGCCTTTCACCTTATAATTTTGAATGGCCTCCAACATCAACGCTATAGCTTCCTCCCGGGTTTTACCGTAGGTAATCAATTTGGAAAGCATGGGGTCGTAATAAATGGGAATGTCCATTCCCTCCCGAAAACCGTTATCGACCCGTATACCCTCTCCAACGGGTAATTGATAGGTTTCCAAAGTGCCCACACTGGGCAAAAAATCGTTCAAGGGGTCCTCTGCATAGACCCGAAGTTCCACAGCATGTCCTTGAATCTTTAAATCTTCCTGCCGCATGGGAAGTTCTTCTCCCCGTGCCACCCGTATCTGCAATTCTACCAAATCGACTCCTGTAATCAGCTCGGTAACGGGATGTTCCACCTGCAAGCGGGTATTCATTTCCAGAAAATAAAAGTTATGGTCGGCATCCAATAAAAATTCAACCGTACCGGCTCCCACATATTCACAAGCTTGGGCCACTTTAACGGCAGCAATACCCATTTCTTCCCGAAGCTCCGGGCTAAGAATGGATGAAGGTGCTTCTTCCACCACTTTTTGGTGGCGTCTTTGGATGCTACACTCCCGTTCAAAAAAATGGAGCACGTTGCCATGGGTGTCGGCCATGACCTGCACCTCGATGTGTCGTGGTGAAGTCACATATTTTTCCACAAAAACAGAACCGTCGCCAAAGGCTGAAGTAGCCTCACTGATGGCGCGTTTCATGCCAGATTCCAAATCCTGTTCTTTTTCTACAATCCGCATACCCTTTCCACCACCACCTGCTGATGCCTTGATCAAAATGGGATAACCTACCTCCTTTGCAATTTCATGGGCCTTGGCTACATCGGTAATGGCCTCATCGATTCCGGGGACCATGGGAATGTTATACTTTTTAACCGCTTCCTTGGCGGCCAATTTGCTTCCCATAATACGAATGGCTTTGGATTTTGGCCCGATGAACGTCAATCCATTTTTTTCAACCGCTTCCGCAAAATCAGCATTTTCACTCAGGAAACCGTAGCCGGGATGGATGCCATCCACATTGAGCTTTTTGGCCACTTCAATGATTTTGTCCCCTTTTAAATAGGATTGATTGGAAGGTGCGGGGCCGATACAAACAGCTTCATCGGCAAATAGTACGTGGGGTGCATTTCGGTCCACTTCAGAAAAAACAGCAACAGTACGGATACCCATTTTTTTGGCGGTTTTCATAACACGAACCGCAATTTCTCCCCGGTTGGCTATCAATATTTTTTTCATGGTGTTTTTATTGAAATTCAATCAAAAGCTGTTTTTTGTCCACTGCATCACCTTGGTTTACGGTAATTTTTTTGATGACCCCATTTCTTGGCGAGGTAATGATATTTTCCATTTTCATGGCCTCCAAGACCAAAAGCTGCTCATCTTCCTTCACTTCTTGACCTTCTTCCACTGAAATATCCAGAATCAATCCCGGCATGGGAGCGGAAATGGAATCAATGTTCTTGGCCCCATTGGTGGCAAATCCCATTTTCTGGATAAGTTCATCCAAAGGGGTTTGAATGGAGACCTCATGTTCGTTCCCATTGATGCTTATCGTATACAATCCTTTGTTAAAATCCGAAGAAACAATCTGAACAAGATAGGACGTGCCCTCTTTCAACACATGAAAACTGTCCTTGCCGGATTTGATAACATCCAACGTGGAAATAGCATCTGTGGAGAGCGGAAAATCAAAGTTGCCATCAACCTTGACCGTATATGAATTATCCATAAAAAGTTGCCATTGGTTAGCTAGATAAATATAAGGTTAATGATCAAACCTTCACAAAGCTACTGCCATTAACTTTCAGGGTTTATGATAAGTGCCATTCCTTTTGATTGGAATCAGTGCCAACTAAGCAAAAGCGATTGATGGCAAATCTTCTCAAATGCTTACTTTTGGGATTAAATTAATCAGTATGCTGATCCTAGGGATAGCGGGTGGCACAGGGTGTGGAAAAACCACGGTTGTCAACCAAATTGTGGACCAATTGCCGGAGAACGAAGTAGGTGTGATCTCCCAAGATTCCTATTACAACGATCTTTCATATCTGCCCCGGGAAGAGCGGGGCAAAATCAATTTTGACCACCCCAACTCCATAGATTTTGACCTTTTGATCTCGCATTTGGAACAATTAAGGAATGGAAAAACCGTGGATATACCCAAATATTCCTTTGTTGAAGAAACCCGTTTGGAAGAAACCATCCCCACACCACCCAGAAAGGTCATGATCGTGGAAGGGATTTTGGTATTGGGCAATCCGCAGTTGCGGGATATGTTCGACATTAAAATATTTGTACATGCCGATTCGGACGAACGATTGATCAGAAGGTTGCAACGCGACATTCGGGAGCGGGGCCACGATCTGGAAAAAGTATTGACCCGCTACCAAACTGCCGTTAAGCCCATGCACGAGCAGTTTATTGAGCCATCAAAGGAATTTGCCGACATCATCATCCCCAACAATCACTACAATACGGTTGCCGTGGATATTGTACGGACCATCATCAACAATAAATTGGTGTAGGTATGGGTCTGAAGGAATTGAGAAAGAAAAAGTGGTTCAAGATCATGACCAATACGTATATTTTGGTCCTGACCATTTTTGTCATTTGGATGGCCTTTTTTGATACAAATTCACTACTGATCCATCTGGAACTCCGAAGAGAGATCAAAAAGCTTGAAGAACAGAAAGAATTTTTGAAAAGCGAGATTGAAAAGGACAAAAAAGTACTGGAAACCTTGTCCGATGAAGAAGAACTTGAAAAATTCGCCCGAGAAAGGTATTATATGAAAAAGGAGAATGAAGAGATTTTCCTCATTGAATATGAAGACAGTTTAAAAAACAAGGAAGATGAGTAATATCGGTTTGTTTGACGAGTTTTCCCCAGTTACCGCAAAACAGTGGAAACAAAAGATTCAATTTGACCTAAAAGGTGCAGATTACAATGACACCTTGGTCTGGGAATCCTTGGAGGGCATCAAGACAAAGCCGTTTTACCATTCCGAGGATTTGGAAGGACTAAAAACCTCCCATCTTCCTAAAAACCATGGTTGGAACATTGCGCAGGGCATTTACGCTGCTGATGCGGGAAAAGCCAACATCAAAGCTCTGGATGTCCTAAAAAAAGGGGTGGAAAGCTTGGTTTTTACCATTCCCAACGAGAAAACCGACTTCGCCAAGCTACTGAATGGGATTGATCTGGAAAACACCCCACTTCACTTCAATTTTCAGTTTTTGGCTGTGGAACCCATCAAAAAACTGTTGGCTTATCTTGGTGATAAGACCTGTCAGGTTCACCTCAATATTGACCTAATCGGAAATCTGGCCCGTAGTGGAAATTGGTTCCATACGTTGGAGAAAGACCATGCTGTTTTGGAAGAAATCAATGCGATTACTTCTCAAAAAACCAGTATCGGCACCATTGGCGTGGACCTATCCCTCTACCAAAACGCTGGTGCCAATAAGGTGCAACAATTGGCCTATGGACTTGCCCAAGCCAACGAATACTTGAATCATTTTGTCACTTCGAGCGCCCGCCTGCTGGACAGGCAGGCAGTCGAGAAGTTCCCAATCACCTTTAAAGTGGCCGTTGGAGGAAACTATTTCTTTGAAATAGCCAAATTGAGGGCCTTACGTTGGCTTTGGAACAGTTTGGCACAAGAGTATGGCATTGAAAGTGACTGCCATATCCTTGCCATGCCTACTAAACGGAACAAAACGGTGTATGATTACAACGTAAACTTGCTCCGAACCACTTCAGAATGTATGTCGGCCATTTTGGGAGGAGCGGACACCGTTTGCAATCTTCCGTATGATGCCATCTACCACAAAGACAATGAATTTGGGGAGCGTATTGCACGAAATCAATTGTTGCTGTTGAAGGAGGAAAGCTATTTTAAGGAGGCTTCCCAAATTTCCGAAGGAACCTATTGCATCGAATCACTCACGGAGCAATTGGCGGAAAAGGCACTGAACCTTTTCAAACAAGTGGAAAAATCGGGAGGATTTTTGGATGCCCTGAAAAAGGGAACCATCCAACAAAAAATCAAGGAAAGTGCAGCAAAAGAGCAGCAACTTTTTGATGAGGGCAAAATGGTGCTGTTGGGCACCAACAAGTATCAGAATCCGCAGGACAGAATGAAAGATGATCTGGAACTCTATCCTTTTGTAAAGACCCAGCCCAGAAAAACTTTGCTAGAACCCATTATCGAAAAGAGATTGGCTGAAACATTGGAACAAAAAAGACTGAACGATGAGTAGAAAAGACCTTCAACAAATGGAATTGAGTTCAGAGTTCAGAGTTCAGAGTTCAGAGTCCAAAAATACTGATTACTCATCACTCATAACTCATAACTTTCGCTACGCCAATTTTGCCGCAGGTATTCCTCCCTTTCTCCGGGGCCCCTACTCCACCATGTACGTCCGCAGACCTTGGACCATTCGCCAATACGCCGGATTCTCCACTGCCGAGGAAAGTAATGCCTTTTACCGAAGAAATCTGGAAGCGGGACAAAAAGGGCTTTCCGTGGCTTTTGACCTTCCCACCCACCGGGGTTATGATTCTGACAATGAACGTGTTGTGGGCGATGTGGGCAAGGCCGGGGTCGCCATAGATTCTGTAGAGGACATGAAAATTTTGTTCGATGGTATTCCATTGGACCACATGTCCGTTTCCATGACCATGAACGGAGCGGTTATTCCCATTATGGCTTTTTATATTGTGGCTGCCGAAGAGCAAGGGGTTTCCATGGAACAACTCTCGGGCACCATTCAGAATGATATTTTAAAGGAATTTATGGTGCGGAACACCTATATCTATCCGCCTAGCCCTTCCATGCAAATCGTTGCCGACATTTTTGAGTTTGCCAGCCAACACATGCCCCGATTCAACAGCATCAGTATTTCGGGGTACCACATGCACGAAGCAGGCGCCCCTGCTGCCATGGAATTGGCCTATACCTTGGCCGATGGCATTGAATATATTCGAACCGGAATCAAAGCTGGGTTAAAAATCGATGAATTTGCCCCACGGCTATCCTTTTTCTGGGGTATTGGGATGAACCATTTTACCGAAATTGCCAAAATGCGTGCCGGACGGATGCTTTGGGCCAAGTTGGTGAAGCAGTTCAACCCAAAAAATGAAAAATCATTGATGCTCCGTACCCACAGCCAGACCAGCGGTTGGAGTTTAACGGAGCAAGACCCCTTCAACAATGTCGCTCGGACCACCATTGAAGCTATGGCTGCAGTTTTTGGTGGAACCCAAAGTTTGCATACCAATGCTTTGGATGAAGCCATTGCACTGCCCACGGATTTTTCAGCTCGAATTGCCCGGAACACCCAAATTTATCTACAGCAAGAAACCCATATCACCAAAACGGTGGATCCTTGGGCTGGAAGCCACGTAGTGGAAAAACTCACCCAAGAAATTGCCGAAGAAGCTTGGAAATTGATTGAAGAAGTGGAAAAACTCGGCGGAATGACCAAGGCCATCGAGAAAGGCATTCCCAAAATGCGGATTGAGGAAGCCGCCGCCAAAAAACAGGCTCGCATTGATAGCAGTCAAGATGTAATTGTTGGCGTGAACAAATATCGATTGGACCATGAGGACGACCTTCAGATTTTGGAGGTGGACAATGCGAAAGTCCGTCAGCAACAAATGGCTCGTCTTGACCAAATCCGAAGCAGCAGGGATTCCAAAGCTGTGGAAAAAGCACTTGAAGAAATCCGCATCGCTGCCAAAAAAGCCATTCAGAATGAAACCAACCGTGGAAATTTGTTAGCTTTAGCGGTACAAGCAGCCAAAGCACGTGCTACTTTAGGTGAAATCAGCGATGCCATGGAAAGTGCCTTTGGTCGTTATAAAGCCAAAATCCAATCCTTTACCGGAGTGTATTCCAAAGAGATCAAAAACGACGAAAGTTTTAAAAGGGCCCAAAAAATGGCCGATGAATTTGCCCTGCAAGAAGGTCGAAGGCCCCGAATCATGGTCGCCAAAATGGGACAGGATGGGCATGATCGTGGTGCCAAAGTTGTGGCCACGGGCTATGCCGACCTTGGTTTTGATGTGGACATAGGCCCCTTGTTCCAAACCCCTGCCGAAGTGGCCAAACAAGCCGTGGAAAACGATGTGCACATCCTGGGCATTTCATCTTTGGCCGGAGGGCATAAAACCTTGGTTCCTGAAGTAATTCAAGAATTGAAAAAACAGGGCCGTGAAGACATTATGATCATTGTGGGAGGCGTTATCCCAAAACAGGACTACAAACACCTTTTGGAACATGGTGCGGTGGCTGTTTTTGGGCCCGGTAGCAAGATCAGTGATGCCGCCATTGAAATCTTAAAGATTTTGATGGATTGAACACCCATAACGATCTAATAAATATAACTTTAACTTTCTTTAACGCAGATTGCCCCAGTTATTCACCCCCTGTTAACAAAATACATTTTTTGGCATCCTAAATAATCGTATTTTTAGCACCTAACTTACTATGAAATGGGCAAGATTATTGCTATTGCAAACCAAAAGGGCGGTGTTGGTAAAACAACCACTACGGTAAACCTTGCAGCCTCCCTTGGTGTTTTGGAAAAGAAAGTGTTGCTGATTGATGCCGACCCCCAGGCCAATGCCACTTCCGGTTTAGGAATTGATGTGGATTCTGTGGAACAGGGCACCTACCAGCTTTTGGAACACACCATGCGTGTGGAAGATGTTATCATCCAGACCGATTCCCCCAATGTGGATTTGGTCCCGGCGCACATTGACCTTGTGGCCATCGAGATTGAATTGGTGGACAAGGACAACAGGGAATATATGATGAAAGAAGCCCTTAAGGGCTTAGGGGATCGGTACGATTTTGTACTGATTGATTGCGCCCCATCTTTGGGATTGCTTACCCTGAACGCACTTACCGCAGCAGATTCAGTGATGATTCCCATTCAATGTGAATACTTTGCGCTTGAAGGTCTCGGCAAATTGTTGAACACCGTAAAAAGCGTACAGAAAATACACAACAACGATTTGGATATTGAAGGCATGTTGCTGACGATGTACGATTCAAGATTGCGACTTTCCAACCAAGTCGTGGAAGAAGTGAAGAAACACTTTGCCGATATGGTGTTCGACACCATCATCCAAAGAAATGTTAGGCTGAGTGAGGCACCAAGTTATGGAGAGAGCATCATTAAGTACGATGCCAGCAGTAAAGGAGCCTCCAATTACCTTAACTTGGCCAATGAAATTTTAAAGAAAAACAAGGAGAAAGTTTAGATGGCGAAAGCAACCAAAAAACAGGCTTTGGGAAGAGGCCTGTCCGCTCTATTAAAAGACCCCGAGAACGATATTCAATCCGTTTCGGACAAAAATGCGGACCAGGTCATTGGGAATGTGGTGGAACTGGATATTGATTCCATTGAAACCAATCCTTTTCAGCCGCGTTCCAATTTCAATGATGAGGCCCTCGAAGAATTGGCCAGTTCCATCCGGGAATTGGGCATCATTCAGCCCATAACCGTTCGTAAACTCGATTTCAACAAGTTTCAACTGGTGTCTGGGGAACGAAGGTTCCGTGCTTCCAAATTGGTGGGCCTGGAAACCATTCCTGCCTACATTCGAATCGCCAACGACCAAGAATCCTTGGAAATGGCTTTGGTGGAGAATATTCAACGCCAAGATTTGGATCCCATTGAAATAGCGCTTTCCTACCAGCGACTTATTGATGAAATCCAGATTACCCAAGAAAAACTGAGTGACCGGGTGGGGAAAAAACGCTCCACCATCACCAATTATCTCCGATTGTTGAAATTGGACCCCATCATCCAAACCGGAATGCGGGATGGCTTTATCAGCATGGGACACGGACGGGCCCTTATCAATATCGATAAGAAGAAAGAACAGATCTCCGTTTACGAAAAGGTCGTTTCAGATGGTCTTTCCGTGAGGGAAACAGAACAATTGGTTAAAGCCTTAAAAGAGCCAAAAAGTGAATCTGGTTCTGGAAAAAAGGAGGCCAAAAAAGTCCCAAGCTTTGTCACAAAAGGGGTCGATGCCCTGAAAGAACATCTTTCCGCAAAAGTGGACATTACCGCTTCCCCAAACGGAAAAGGCAAAATTGTGATTCCTTTTCACTCCGAAGAGGAATTCCAGCGTATCAAAAAAATAGTGACAGGTGAATAAAAACCTTTTCTTGT
Source organism: Allomuricauda sp. CP2A (assembly GCF_001683915.1). Classification (GTDB taxonomy): domain Bacteria; phylum Bacteroidota; class Bacteroidia; order Flavobacteriales; family Flavobacteriaceae; genus Flagellimonas. The sequence continues at coordinate 31,379 of NZ_LXTT01000076.1, forward strand.
TGTTCTTTTTTTTGCTGTTTCTTCAGGTTGGCCTTTCCCAAGAGGATGACGAAAAAGAAGAAGAGGCACAACCCCAACCCACAGCAGTGGATTCCTTGGCGCAAAATCTGGAAGGTGAAGGTATCACCGTTCAGGAGGTCACCTTTGAAAAGAAAAGAATCAACCCATTGGCTCCCAGTAAGGCCGCTTTCTACTCTGCAATACTTCCCGGGTTGGGTCAAATCTACAATAAACGCTATTGGAAAGTTCCCATTGTTTATGGTGCAATAGGAACCGGAATCTATGTATATTCCTATAACAACACCCAATATAAGAGTGCCCGAAATGCCTTTAAAAGAAGGCTTGCCGGCTTTGAAGATGATGATTTTTTTGACATTAATGGGGACGGACAAGGCCCGGATGTATCTGATGAGGCCTTGCAAGACGCCCAAGAAAGAACGCAGCGGGACAGGGATTTGGCCTTGGTCATTACCATTGCCATGTACGCTTTAAATATTATTGATGCCAATGTGGATGCGCATCTAAAACAATACAATGTGGACGATAATCTATCGGTTGATTTTAAACCGTATCTGGATTTGAACCCGCTGACCAACCGGCCCAATTACGGAATGGCCCTGGTCGTAAAATTTTAGCATATGAGGATAGGTTTGTTTGGTTATGGCAAAATGGGCAGGATGATTGCGGAAATTGCCCAAAAAAGAGGCCATGACATTGTTGCAAAAGTGGATGTGGATACTTCGGAAATCGATTATGCCTCCATGGATGTTGCCATCGATTTTAGCACACCCGATGCCGCTTTTGACAACATCACCGGTTGTTTTAAGAATGGAGTACCCGTGATTTGTGGTACAACGGGTTGGTTGTCCCAATACAGCGAAGTCGTGGACCTGTGCAACAAAGAAAACAGTGCCTTTATCTATGCTTCCAACTTTAGTTTGGGCGTCAATATTTTTTTCCAATTAAATGCTTATTTGGCCAAAATGATGTCCAGCTTGGAACAGTACAAGGTGTCGATGGAAGAAATCCACCATACCCAAAAATTGGATGCCCCCAGCGGAACCGCCATTACCTTGGCCGAAGGGATCATCAAAAACACGGCGTATACCGAATGGAAATTGGAGGAATCTGGCGATAAAATCATACCCATTACATCAAAACGGGAGGGAATGGTCCCGGGAACGCATAGCATTTTTTATGAAAGTGATGTGGACAGTATTGAAATAAAACACACAGCGCACAATCGGGAAGGCTTTGCCTTGGGAGCAGTCATTGCCGCAGAATGGATTCAAGGAAAAACAGGGGTTTACTCCATGAAAGATGTGTTAAACCTAAGCTAAAAAACGTAACAACAATTTAGACGAACAGTCTAACCAAGAAACTTTCACATGAACGGTACACAGTGGATCATTTTTATCTTGATCATCCAGGTCATCCATTTTCTGGGAACTTGGAAGCTTTATATAAAAGCAGGACGAAAAGCATGGGAGGCTGCAATTCCAATTTACAATGGCGTTGTTTTAATGAAGATCATCAACCGCCCATGGTGGTGGGTGCTATTGCTATTCATTCCCATCATCAATTTATTGATGATTCCCGTAGTATGGGTAGAGACCATCCGAAGCTTTGGAAAAAACACCCTTCTGGACACATGGCTGGTGATTTTGACCCTTGGCCTTTATACATACTATATAAATTACGCCGAGGATGTAACCTATATTGAAGACCGAAGCCTAAAGCCCCAAACAGGATTGGGCGAATGGGTAAGCTCCATTGTCTTTGCCATTGTGGCGGCAACATTGGTACACACTTATTTTATTCAACCGTATGTGATTCCCACGGGTTCCTTGGAGCGCACGCTAAGGGTTGGGGATTTTCTCTTTGTGAGCAAATTTCATTATGGAGCGCGTGTTCCCATGACCACCTTGGCCGCTCCCATGGTGCATGATACGCTTCCCATCTTCAAAACAAGATCCTATTTGGCCGATGTAGACCCAGAAACCTACAAAACCTCTTGGATCAATAAATTGCAGTTACCCTATATGCGATTACCGGGCTTTGAAAGGGTCAAGAAAAACGATATTGTGGTGTTCAGCCTTCCTTCCGATACGCTATACCAGTTCTTCAAGGCGCAAAAGGCGGTGATAAAGCCCATTGATAAAAAATCCAACTACGTTAAACGTTGCGTGGGCACTCCTGGCGATTCCCTTGCGGTGATTGATGGTTACGTTCACATTAATGGAACACGATTGAAATTATCAGATCGGGCCAAACCCATGTATGACTATGAGATTTATGCCAAAAATGGGGTGTCCAGCCGATTGTTGGAAGAGGTAGACGCTTCGGATTATTTGAGAACCTACATTTCAGGAGCTCTAAATCAAAGTCAGTATAATGCCCTTGCTCCTTATGTGCTCGGTGCCAATAGGACCCCAGATGGCAAAATAGAACTTTTGGCTGATGAAGATGGCATCCCCATTGATGTCATACGACAATTACGACTTTCCCTCACCGAAGAAAAACCACGTTCCAGAATTGCAAACATGACGGATGAAATGGTGGCAAAACTTCGGGAAAACTCCACCATAGATTCTGTGGTCAAAACCGAAGAGCCCAAAGGCATGTATGCTGGGGCGTTCCCGCAAAAACCGAACCTCTACCCTTGGAACAATGATAATTTTGGGCCCATTTATATTCCCGAAGCAGGTGCTACGGTTGACATCAATTACAAGACCATTCCACTTTACAAGAAAATCATTAGGGATTATGAGCACAATGATGTAAAGGTAAGCGGGCAAAAAGTATTTATCAACGGGAAAGAAGCCAACTCCTACACCTTTAAACAGGACTATTATTGGATGATGGGCGACAATCGCGACCATTCGGAAGACAGTAGAACCTGGGGGTATGTGCCTGCGGACCATATTGTGGGCAAGCCAGTTTTCCTTTGGATGAGCTTTGACAACTTTAATAAAGGGATTACCAATTGGAGACCCCGTTGGGAGCGTGTTTTCACCACTGTTGGCGGAAGCGGGGAGCCAGTGTCCTACCGATGGTACTTTGTTGCTTTAATTGTTGGCTGGTTTGTGTTTGATTTTATCCGAAAACGTAGAAAGAAAAAAGCTGAATAAGAATCCCTAAAGTTTTGTTCATTGAAAATATTGGTTCATCCTACCTATTTTCCAAGTATAGCCACTTTTACCACTTTAGTGCAAAATGATGTTGTTTGGGAGGCCCATGACAATTTTCAAAAGCAAACCTATCGCAATCGGTGCTATATCTGTACGGACAAGGGAAAACACATGCTCAATATCCCCATAAAACATGTTGGTGGGAATGAAGGACGTCAAAAATACAGCGATGTTGAAATTGAAAATGAATACAATTGGAAAAAAGTACATTGGCGCACCTTGGAAACTGCCTATAGAACATCCCCCTTTTTTGAATTTTATGAAGACGATATAAGACCGTTGTATGAGGGGAATGAAGCATCATTGTATGAGTTCAATATGAGGACAGTACAAACCGTTGCAGATATCATTGGGGTTGAAATTCCTGTGGAAAAGACTTCAACGTATGAGCTTCAACCAGAGAAACATTCCGATGCCCGGTTTTTGGTGGAAGCCAAAAGGGAGCTTCCCATAAAAATGGAACCCTACACCCAGGTTTTTGGGGAGCGCCATGGCTTTATCCCCAATCTAAGTGTTTTGGATTTACTCTTCAATGAAGGGACCAATACACTTTCCTATTTGAAAAATCAACCTTTGGAATTTTTGGATGTATAGGCATATCCTACATTACGGCATCCATTTTTTGGTGCCCATTCTCATTGCCATTTTCTTTTTTAAGGAGAATAAAATCAAAATAGCACTTATTCTTTTAGCTGGGATTATGATTGATGTAGATCATTTGTGGGCGGAGCCCCTGTTTGATCCCAGTCGTTGCAGCATTGGTTTTCACCCCCTGCATTCGTACTGGGCCATATTGGTGTATAGTGTTCTACCCTTCTTTAAAGTAACCCGGGTTATTGGTTTGGCCCTTATTATCCATATCGTTGCCGATATGGTGGATTGTTTATTGCTCTGATGTAAGCCGTAAAGTGGCCATAACAGGGTAGTGATCGGACAATTTTTCGTCGAAATTTGTATGGGAGACCACTTCAAAAGCAGGGTCAGTTAAGATATAATCGATTCTCAATGGAATTTTCCATAATTTGTATGTTCTGCCAAAGCCAGTTCCTTTTTCCAAAAAAGTATCATTTAAATTGCCCTTTACGATTTTATAGACATTGGAAAATTGGGTATTATTGAAATCACCACAAACAATATTGGTATGGGTGCTTTGTCTCAGGTGCGCATCAAAAATTTTTGCCTGCTCCAACTGTTTCTCAAAGGTACTGACCAATCGTCTGTAGTTTTTCTCTGATTCCTTACCATCTGAAAATGTCCTTGTGGACGGGATTATCCGAAAAGATTGTAAATGTATATTGTAAACCCTTATCGTATCCCCATTGTAGAGCATATCGGCATACACAATATTATTGGCCGTATTGGGAAGGTCCAACGAACCATGACCTACTATGGGATATTTTGAAAGTATGGTCTGAACAGATTTACCCGCAGTGGAATATCGAATTTCCCTTCCATATGGATATTGATTCAATTGTTTGTAGCGCCTACTATCATGCTCTTGAATACAGATAATATCGGGGCTTTCTTTTTTTATGAACTCTATGATTCGTTCTCCTGTATTCAATTCCTTACTCCAACCATATTTATCAAATCCCCGCACATTGTAAGTCATAATTTTCAAATCTGATGGCTTTGCCTCCCCAGCTTCGTTTCCCATTCCATAAAAAGAACCAAAAACAAAATATCCAATAATCAAAGTGACCAAGGACAACAAGAATTTCTTTTTCCTTTTATAGATCCAGTATCCCGCAAACAAAAGATTAAGGGCAAAGAGCAGGGGTACAAATAAGTTCAACACAGAAAACATTGGGATTACCTGAAAGGTCAAATATGAGGACACACAGGTAATAAATAAGAAAAAGGCAATCAATATATTGATTGCAAAAATGATTCCGTCAACTATTGAGGCTGTTTTTCCCACAAATCAATCTTCCTTACCTGCTTTGAACAAAAAATCCTTTTCTGCTTTGGACAGACTTTCGTAACCAGATTTACTGATCTTATCCAAAATGGTATCTATTTTACGCTGACGGGCTTCCTTGTCATACTCCGCCGCACTCTTTTTTGATGTATTTTTCCGATATACCGTTTTTAGAGGTGCTTTTTTTTCTTTGGGCTTAAAGAATTGCGCGATGGCATCCCTGAATTTGGTAAAACCGGAACCGATATCCCTTCCGTTCAACAACTGTCTAGCATACATATAGCCTAAAAAAGCACCGCCCAAATGGGCCAATCTGCCTCCAATATTTCCGCCGTAGGGAATCTGAATTAAATCCACCAACACAAAAAATGCCCCTACGTACCAAAGTTTTACATTAAAAAAGATGATTCTCACCTCTTGGTTGGGGATATAGGCGCAAATAAAGATAAGTACGGCCGTAACCCCGGCCGATGCCCCTATCAGAGCGGTATTGGCATTTAAAAGAGTGGGAAATACATTATAACTGAGGAGAAATACCAATCCACCAACAATGACCCCTAAAAAATATACATTGATAAATCGCTGACTATCAAATAGGTTTAGAAAAATTCTTCCGGTAAAATACAGCATCAGCATATTCCAAAAGATATGGCCCAACCCTCCATGAAAAAAGGAATAGGTCACCAGGGACCATGGCTGACCAAAAAAATCCATAAAATCCTTGGGCAAATGGAACCATTGGGATACAGAATATCCCAAAAGTGCCTTGGATAGGCCATCCAAAATAAAAATCAGCACATTGATGGCTATCAGCTTTTCAGCGACATTCATCCGTGCCATATAGTATCGTATCCCTCCGCTCGCCATAGCCATAGATTAATCCCAACGCTTATTGTTAAACTGGTTCTTTTTCCAATACCACATCATAATAAATCCAATCAATGCGCCACCGATATGGGCAAAGTGGGCCACGCCTGTGTTCACATTGCTGATGCCAAAAATCAAATCCCCTGCAATCAATAAGGGCACAAAATATTTGGCCTTAATGGGGACAGGGAGAAAGATGAGCATCAGTTTCGCTTCGGAATATACAAAAGCGAAAGCTACCAACACCCCATAAATTGCCCCTGACGCTCCAACTGCCGGGGTATTGAAAGCCGTTAGCATGGTGTCAACAGTACTTTTTGGCACCACATTGTACCAATCCGGGCTATATTGTCCGTTAGAGATGATGTCCAATACTTGGGCCTTGGCCACACCAGCACTCTCCAAAGCATTCAAACCTTCGTTAAAAAAGTAATAATTAACCCCCGTATGAAGCAAAGCCGAGCCCAATCCCGCAGAGAAATAAAAGAAGAGGAACTTATTTTTGCCCCACATCCGCTCCAGAGGGGTCCCAAAGGCCCACAACGCATACATATTGAACAAAATGTGCATAAGTCCACCATGCATGAACATATGGCTCACTACCTGCCACCATTCAAAGTTGCCATTTTTTGGGAACCAAAGCGCCAGCCATTGGAACATTTGCTCTCCGTACAATTGTGTGGCAAAAAACAGGATCACATTAATGATCAATAGATGCTTTACTGCCTCGGTCATTCTACCCATCTAGCTAAATTTTTTATCGATATCCCCTTCGGAGATAATGGTATATGTCAATTTTTGGAATGGGCTCAAGGTAGGCTCCTTACAGGCGAACAAATTGTTCACCAAAGCCTGCTGCGATTCCTGATCAAGAATTTCACCGGTCCGTACCGCCAAGTTTTTGGACAAAACCTTGGCCAAAACTTCGGCCTGTGAAATGCTCCCATCTTCAAACCCTTCTTTATAATCCGCTATCAGGCGATCCAATACCGTGCCAATACCACTTTCAGGAACCACCAACGGCACACCTGTCACTTTTACAGTTTCTTCCTCCAAACTTTCAAAGGCAAAACCAATGTTTGTCAGGCTATCCTTAATTTCCTTCAAGATGGCCAATTCCTGTTTGCTGAAGGAAAGTTCCAAAGGAAACAAAAGTTGTTGACTCACGCCTTCTTTTACGGTTATTTCTCCCAAGAATTTTTCAAAAAGGATACGCTCATGAGCCCTTTTTTGATGAATCACCAACATTCCGGATTTAACCGTGCTCACTACATATTTTCGCCGCAATTGAAAAGTCGTGGCCAGGTGGTCTTCCAACTGGTCATCATCAGAATAAAAAGTTCCCTGCACCGCTCCTTCCGATTCAATGGCCAGACTGCTGAACTCCTCCATGTCCACATCTTTTTCAAGACCTTCATACAGCCCTTCCCACCCTTTGCTACTCTTTTTTTGAAAATTGCCTCCCCCACTTCTTCCCGAAGGAACCTCCTGAAATGGATTAAAGGTCGGATCCACCGTAACTTTGGGCAAGGTCGCCCCTTTTTCCTTGTACGCATAGGGGGTGTCCAGATTGGGGTCGTGGTCAAAATCCAACACCGGAGCCACATTAAATTGCCCCAGACTGTGCTTTATGGTCGACCGAAGAATGGCATACAGCGTATTCTCATCATCAAATTTTACTTCGGTCTTTGTAGGGTGAATGTTGATATCGATGGATGACGGGTCCACATCCAAATACAGGAAATAGCCCGGGTACATATCCTGTTTAATGAGTCCCTCAAAAGCAGCTACCACCGCATGATGCAAATACGGACTTTTTATGAATCGGTTATTGGCAAAGAAAAACTGCTCTCCCCTACTCTTTTTGGCGTATTCCGGTTTGCAGATGAACCCAGATATTTTCACTACTTCGGTTTCCTCGTTAACGGGAACCAAACGCCCTTCCATGCGACTTCCAAAAATATGGGCGATACGTTGTCGGTGTTTGGTCTTGGGCAAATTGAAAATCTCCGAGCCATTATTATAAAAATGAAACTCAATATTGGGATGCACCAAGGCCACCCGATGGAATTCATCCGTAATATGCCGTAACTCAACCTGATTGGATTTCAGAAAATTACGCCGTGCCGGAATATTAAAAAAGAGGTTCTTGACTGATATGGAAGTTCCAACTGGCGTTGCCACCACATCTTGGGAGACAATCTTGCTGCCCTCAATCTTAATATGGGTCCCTACCTCTTTGGATTTGGGTCGGGTCTGCATATCCACATGGGCAATGGCCGCGATGGAGGCCAACGCCTCGCCCCGAAACCCCTTGGTCTGCAAATTGAACAAATCCTGTGCAGAGGCAATTTTTGAGGTGGCATGTCGCTCAAAGGACAATCGGGCATCCGTTTCACTCATCCCAATACCATCATCCACCACTTGAATCAGTGCCTTCCCCCCATCCTTCACAATCAATTTAATGGCAGTGGACCCTGCATCAATGGCATTCTCCAACAATTCCTTCACCACGGAGGCTGGCCGTTGAACCACCTCCCCTGCTGCAATTTGATTGGCAACATGGTCCGGTAAAAGTTTAATGATGTCGGCCATTAGGGATTCAGGAATATCGATAAATCAAAGTCAATCACAAAAAGGAACAACAAGACCAAAATGGCCACGATGATGACAAAACGAAGTTTTAGGTTCCTGTCCCCTTCCACTTTTAGATCATCCATGGCTGAGCTAAACTTGTTTTTGATTCCTTTATTTGTATTTGCAGTACTTCTGAATTTATCTAGTTTGTGTTCTATTTTAAAAGGATTGCCCTCACCCTTGTAATAGCGTGGCGAATAATTGAACGACTTATTTTTCCTGAGCTTTAAAGGGTTTCGCATGGTATCCTCTTCCGTATAGCTTCAAAGGTACTTAAAATAGAAAAAAGGGATAAAGGGCTACTCCCAAAAAATGTTAACAGGGGAAACAGGGACAGGTGCAAGTACAAGTTTCAAGTTCAGAAAAACCAACTGCCCAAAAGTAAGAGGTAGCCCAATATCTGTTCTTGTTTCTTGTTTCTTGTTTCTTGTTTCTTGGCTCTTGAACTTGAGCTTCAGATTACTTGCCCAACACCGCCATTTGTATCGCGGCAATAGCTGCTTCCGTTCCCTTATTGCCATGCTTCCCACCACTGCGGTCTTTGGCTTGTTGCATGGTGTCATCCGTCAATACACAGAAAATCACCGGAACATCATGGACCACGTTCAAATCTTTGATGCCCTGCGCCGTGGCACTGCACACAAAATCAAAATGACTGGTTTCCCCACGGATTACACTTCCAATGGCGATGACCGCATCCACTTTTTGGGTCTTGATCATTTTTTTGCACCCAAAAGTGAGCTCAAAACTACCGGGCACATCCCATTTCAGGATATTTTCTGCCTTGGCACCACAATCCAAGAGCGCATCAAAAGCGCCTTGGGAAAGTGCAGAAGTAATCTCTGCGTTCCATTCAGAAACAACAATCCCAAACCGAAGGTCCTTCGCATTTGGGATTTTGGTCTTATCGTAAGTGGATAAATTCTTGTTCTCTGTGGCCATAGTTTAATTTTGGGCCAATCCAATAAGTGCATCTATTCCAATGCCCTCAGGGGATTTTGAATAGTCTTCCTTGATACGTTCAAAATATCCCAAAGCCTTTTCCTTTTGTTCCATTTCCAGGGCAACAACCCCAGCTTTGTACAAAAATCGTGGCGTTGTGAATTCATTATCGCTATGGGCAACCGCTTTTTCATAATACTCCAAAGCATCTTCAGGTTGGTTCAATTGCGAAAACGCATCACCGATACCGCCTTTTGCCATGGCGCCCATAATGGCATCATCCGAGGAGAAATTTTCCAAATGGGAAATGGCCTCGTCATATTGTTGGAGGTTCAAATAGGTCATTCCTGCAGAATATTCGGCCAAATTGGCTGCCTTTGTACCGCTATATTCCTCAATAATGTCCAAAAATCCATATTTTCCTTCAGCTCCGTTCAAAGCCAACGTAAATAGGGAATCCTTGGCAGTTTCACTGGCCAAGGCTTGGTCAAAATATTGCTGTGGATAAAAAAGTTCATTGGCTGCTGAAGCCTCTTTGGGCTTTTGAATGAATTGATGGTAAGCCAAGAAGGCCAAAACCCCAATGGCTACAGCTCCAATAACCCCTAGAATATAGTTCTGGTTCTTCTGAACCCATGCTTCAGTCTTGGAAGCACTCTGATCCAAGGTATTGAAAACCTCCGCCGTTGTGCTGTCGTGTTCTTCCTGTTGAGCTTCTTCTGCCTTATTCTTTGGCTTAAAGCCTCTCTTCTTGTATGTTGCCATCCGTCATTTAATTGGTCGCGCAAAAATAAAGTTTTTATCCAAAACCAAAAGGCAATTTATTCGTTATTTTTGGAAACTTTAATCGGTTCCCAAACCACAAAAAACCCTTTGTCCCACTAAGTTTTTATGTTTTTAAAGCATTTATCTTTAGTCAATTACAAAAATTTTGACTCCAAAACTTTGGATTTTGACCCCGTTATCAACTGTCTTGTGGGCGATAACGGCGTGGGAAAGACCAACATTTTGGACGCCATTTACCACCTTTGTTTTGGTAAAAGCTATTTTAATCCGGTTTCCACGCAAAATATTAAGCATGATACCGATTTTTTTGTGGTAGAAGGTGAGTTTGAGAAGGAAAATCGTACCGAAAAAATACTTTGCAGCTTTAAAAAGGGTACCAAAAAGGTCATCAAACGCAACGGGAAGGCCTATGAAAAGTTCTCCGAACACATTGGATTTTTGCCTTTGGTGATCATCTCGCCTTCGGACCGTGATCTTATCCTTGAGGGCAGCGACACCCGCAGAAAATTTATGGACGGGGTTATATCACAGTCTGACAAAGCCTATCTACAGGCCCTCATCAAATACAACAAAGTGCTGGTGCAGCGCAATTCGCTTTTGAAATATTTTGTGGCCAACCACACCTTCGACCCGAATACGTTGGCCATTTACAACGAGCAGTTGCACCTTCTGGGCACAGAAATCCATAAAAAGCGAACTGCGTTTATTGCCTCTTTTGTTCCGATTTTTCAAGAGCAGTATGCCCATATTTCGGATAAGGATGAGGAGATTATGCTTTCCTATGACAGTCAACTTTCCGAAGGAAACCTTTTAAATCTTTTGAAAAGTAATATCGATAAGGACAGGGCTCTGCAATATACTTCCGTGGGCATCCACAAAGACGATTTGAATTTTACCATCGCTGGCCATCCCATTAAAAAATTTGGAAGTCAAGGGCAACAAAAATCATTTTTGATTGCGCTGAAACTGGCCCAGTTTCATTTCATCAAGGAACTCTCCAGTACTACGCCCATTTTGCTGTTGGATGATATTTTTGACAAGCTGGATGAAAACCGTGTCTCCCATATTGTGGGATTGGTAAAGAACGACAACTTTGGACAGATTTTTATCAGCGACACCCATGCCGAGCGCACGGAAAATGTTGTTAAAACCATTCACCAGAGTTATAAAATCTTTACCTTGTAGCATGTCTCGAATTCTTCCTTTTTTCATTTTTTTGATGGTGTTGGGCTGCAAAAAAACCGCTGTGGCCGAAGCAGACCTCCATTACCTGAACGGCTATTGGGAAATTGACGAAGTGGAATTCCCCGATGGCAGTATCAAGGAATATGGGATGAATCCCAGTATTGATTTTATTCACTTGCAGGAAAATGAAGGGTATCGCAAAAAGATGCAGCCCAAATTTGATGGGACCTATTCCACATCAAATGACCTTGAAACGTTCTCCATTAGTGAAGTGACCGATGGTTTTACCCTACAATACCAAAACGATTTCAGTGAGTGGGAGGAAAAATTGGTGCAGTTGGATTCCACTTCGTTCGCTGTCATCAATCAAGAAGGGGTTACGTATTCGTACAAACGATTTGAACCCATTAAAATCCCAAAATAATGGCCAAGCGACACAATTCCCATTTGCCCTTAAGTGAAGCACTGAACGAGTTTATCAAAGAAAATAAACTCCAAAAGGGCATGGACAAGGTGGATACCCGGCAGGCATGGGTCAACTTAATGGGCAATGGGGTGAACAATTACACCACTGGTGTTGAACTAAAAAACGAGACTCTTTTTGTCTCACTGTCATCTTCGGTACTTCGCGAAGAATTAAGTTTAGGCAAGACCAAGATCATTGCCATGATCAATGAGGAATTGGGAAGGGAATTGGTCAAGAAATTGGTGTTACGGTAAATAAAAAAAGCCACTCAAATTGAGCGGCTTTCCCCTATAATCTTCATTTTCAATTAAAATACTTCCCTTCCTGAAAAATGGAAAGCACTTTCAATGGCTGCATTGTCATCGCTATCTGATCCGTGAACGGCGTTCTCAGCAATGTCGTTTGCGTATAATTTACGGATGGTACCTTCGGCAGCCTCGGCTGGGTTGGTAGCACCGATCAATGCACGAAAATCGTCAACGGCATTGTCCTTTTCCAAAATGGCGGCCACAATGGGACCTCGGGTCATAAACTCAACCAACTCCCCAAAAAATGGACGCTCCTTGTGGATGGCATAGAATTCCTCGGCATCCCTTTTGCTCAACTGCGTGTACTTCATGGCCACAATCTTGAATCCAGCAGCCGTTATTTTTTCCAAAATCGCACCAATGTATCCATTCTCAACGGCATCGGGCTTGATCATGGTAAACGTTCTATTTCCAGTCATTTACTTTAAATTTTGCGCAAAAGTACGTTTTTTCAAATAACGGGCAAGGCTTAATAGGTCTGTTTTAATTCCTGTAGCACCTCTCCATCGTCGCCCATTATCTTGAAATCAACTTCTTTATTTTTAAGATTCAAGCTTATGGTTCCGTAACTTTTGCTGGAAACCACTTCTCCCACCCGATATTTGTTAGGTTCTCCACTATAACTAAAATAGGAATGGGTAAGCCCACTGCTCGTGAAATCCACCAATGGATAGGACATACCGGGAAGTTGTTTTTTGGAAAATTCTGAAATATGCCGATCTCCTGACAGAATCATAACCCCTTTTGCATTGGAATCCACAATCATTTTTTCAAGTTTTTCCACCTCTTTGGGAAAATTGCCCCATGTTTCAAATCCATGCTCACCGGATAAAAATTGGATACTGGACACAATAAGGTTAAACTCGGCATCGGAATGGTCCAATTCGTTTTGCAGCCATTCCCACTGGGCAGCACCCAGAACCGTGGCATCTTCGGTGGTGTTGGGCTGGTAACGTCGGTTAGGATCTTCATCCTTCACCAATTCACTCCTAAAATAACGGGTGTCCAAAATCAGAATCTTCACTTTCCCATTTGGAGTTTCATAGTCGTGGGAGGTGTACACGCCTTCCTGATTCCTTCGTTCACTGTCTTTGGGAACCCCCATAAAATCCAAAAAAACCTGTTGACTTTCCGCCTTCACGGCAAACTCGGAACCGCCATCGTTCACGCCAAAGTCATGATCATCCCATGTGCCGATGATGGGTACCTCCGCCTTCAACTCGGCATACCCCTTCACCGTATCCTGCTGGGCATAAATGGTCCTTAATCTATCAATATCGTCTGTATCAGCATAGACGATATCGCCGCCCCAAATCCAAACATCAGGGTTTTCCGCCAGAATATCATCCCAAAACGGATTGGGCTCCTGTGACATATTGCAAGAACCAAAAGCCACCACAAAAGTGGAATCCTTGGGTTCCTCTTTCTTTTTGCACCCCAAAAGGAGTAGCATCAAGCACATTAAAAATGAAAAAAGTCGCATTAAATTGATTTCACAAAAAACAAAAATAGGGCATGACAAGTTACCTCTATATTATATTATTGTATATTTGGCCGCATGAATTTAGCGGATATCACGACAGTTAAGTCGATTCTTTCCCAGCCTCAAAAAATCGTAATCGTCCCCCACAAAAACCCCGATGGTGATGCCATGGGAGCTTGTTTGGGACTTTGTCTTTTTTTGAAGGAAATGGGGCAGACGGCCCATGTGATTTCACCCAATGATTATCCCAAATTCTTAAAATGGATGCCCGGAAACGATGAGGTCATCAATTTTGAATGGGAGAATCAAGAGGCTAAAAAGCTTCTGGACGAAGCTACCGTAATTTTTACCCTTGATTTCAATGAACTCTCCCGAACCGGACAGATGGAATCTGTTCTTAAGGAGAGGGAAGTGGATTTCATCATGATCGACCATCATCAGCAGCCCGGCGATTATGCCAAGGTGACCTATTCTGATGTTTCCATGAGTTCCACCTGCGAAATGGTCTATAATTTTATTGGATATTTGGGATATGTCGATAGTATCACTTCGGATATTGCGACCAATCTTTACACCGGCATCATGACGGATACGGGCTCCTTTAAATATAGATCTACCTCTAGCAATACCCATCGAGTGGTTGCCGACCTTATTGACAAGGGAGCGGACAACATGGAAATCCACCAACAGGTTTTTGACACCAATTCCCCATCGCGACTACATTTATTGGGCGTGGCCCTGAGCAATATGGTCATTCTACCGGAATACAAAACTGCATACATTACGCTGACGCAAGCGGAATTGGACCAGCACGATTTTAAAAAAGGGGACACGGAGGGGTTCGTAAACTATGGTTTAACGCTGGAAGGGATTATTTTTGCCTTGATTTTTATTGAAAACAAGGACGAAGGCATCATCAAGATTTCGTTACGTTCCGTTGGAGATTTCTCAGTGAACCAGTTTGCCCGTGAACATTTTAGTGGTGGTGGACATGACAACGCTGCCGGAGGAAAAAGTGATTTGCCTATGAAGGAAACCATTGAACGCTTCAATGAAATCCTGAAAACCTATAAAAGTGAATTGAATCCATGAGACCAGCTTTGATTCTTTTAGTCGCATTGCTATACGTGAGCTGTGGAGGACCTGAGCCGCGAAGACCCGTGGAGGTGAAATCCGGAAGTTTTTTTAAGGAATCCGTGGAACGGAACAAAGCATTGTTGGCCAAAGAGGAAAAATTGATACAAGAACTGATTTCAAAGGATACCATCCATGAATATCAGACCAGCTCCAATGGATTTTGGTACTATTATGAGACCAAAAACGATACGGCCACATACCTACCACAAACCGGTGACCAAATATTGTTCTCGTACAACGTAATGTCTTTGAACAACGACACCATTTACAGTGCCGAGGAGATTGGACCAACATCCTATGTGGTGGACAAACAACAATTGTTCCCTGGGTTGCAGAATGCTGTAAAACTGCTCAAAATCAGTGAAAAGGCCACTTTTGTGTTTCCTTCATTGCAAGCGTATGGGTATCAAGGGGACAACAATGCCATTGCGCCACAGACCCCTATAAAATCGTCAGTGGAACTGCATACCATCATCATAAATAAAGACAGTATAAATTAAAATCGTATAGAAAAATGAAACAATCCCTATTGATAATCACTTTGTTTTCCATGGTTCTTTTTGGGTGCAAATCCAGCAAGTATGCCGAATTGGGAGATGGTATCTTTGCTGATATCCAAACCACCAAAGGAGACATCATTGTAAAATTGGAGTTTGAAAAAACTCCGGTTACCGTTGCTAATTTTGTATCCCTTGCTGAAGGCAACAGTCCTTTTGTAAGCGAAGAATTTAAAGAAAAGAAATTTTATGACGGTGTTGCCTTTCACCGAATCATTAAAGATTTCATGATTCAAGGTGGCGATCCCTCCGGAACAGGAAGTGGCAGTATTGGGTATACCTTTAAGGATGAATTCAACGATTCGTTGTTGCATTCCAAAAAAGGAATCCTTTCCATGGCCAATCGTGGTCCAAAGACCAACACCAGTCAGTTTTTCATCACCCATAAAGCAACGCCTTGGCTCGACGGTAAGCATACAGTTTTTGGAGAAGTGGTCCAAGGCATGGACGTGGTCGATTCCATAGCCAATGTGGAAACTGGTCAAGGGGACAAACCCAAAGTGGATGTGGTCATGAACAAGGTTGAAATTGTACGCAATGGAAAAGAGGCCAGAAAATTTGATGCCGTACAGGTCATGAGTGCCTATTTTGAAGAGGCAAAAGCAGAAGAAGCCGCCTTCAAGAAAATGAAGGAAGATCTTGTGGCGGAATTTGCCCAACAAAAAGAAGAAGCCGAAGAAACGCCAACCGGGTTGAAAATATTTACCTTGGTTAATGGAGAAGGAGAACAACCCGCTGAAGGGCAGCAAGTATTGGTCAACTATGCCGGTTATCTGCCCAGTGGTGAGCTGTTTGACAGTAATATTCAAGAAATTGCCGAGAAATTCAATCAATTGAATCCAGCCCGGAGAGATCAAGGAGGGTACACTCCGTTCCCTATGGAGTACGGCCCGGAAGCACGGTTGATCCCCGGCTTCAAAGAAGGACTCCAAACCATGAAAGTGGGAGACAAAGTGCGTTTGTTCATCCCTTCACATTTGGGATATGGAGCACAAGGTGGTGGGCCGATTCCACCAAACTCCGACCTTATTTTTGATTTGGAAATCACAGGAATCCAAGAATAGGCTAAATTGAGAAAACATAGAAAAAGCCGTACTTTTCCGTGCGGCTTTTTTTTTTATGGCCCAACCGTGAACGAATGGGACAAAGAACCAAAACTAGCATTGCCCTTGCACTCCCCCTGCAAATCATATTGGTGAAATGGATAGGGAGTTATCCCAATTTTGTGGAGGAATACTACAGTAATGGTCTATACTTGCTTATTTCAAAGACACTTCGACTTCTTTTGGGTTGGATTCCTTTTTCATTTGGAGACCTACTCTATACTGTCTTGGTCTTTCTTGCTATACGCTATATGTACAAGCATTGGAAATCCATTAAAACAAAACCATTGTTTTTCCTAAAGGACATTGTTGTGGTACTATCCATCGCTTATTTTGCCTTTCATTTGTTGTGGGGCATGAACTATTACCGCCAGCCCATCACCTGGAAATTGGGCATTGAAAAAGAGTATACCCTGGAGGAGTTGATTGACTTCACCCAATACCTTGCCGAAAAGACCAATTCCTATCAAATGCGGATTACCGGAGATAGTATGTCCGCTGTTGAAGTACCTTATAAACGAGGCGAAATTTTTCAAAAAACAGAGAAAGGCTATATCAAACTACAAAAAATTTATCCCGATTTTGAATACCGAAATCGTAGCCTGAAATCATCAATCTATAGTATTCCTCTGACCTATATGGGATATGGGGGCTACCTGAATCCGTTTACCAATGAGGCCCAAGTGAACGGCATCATGCCATTTTTTAGATTACCTGCGGTAAGTGGGCACGAAGTGGGACATCAACTGGGCTATTCTGCCGAAGATGCCACCAATTTTATTGGATTCTTGGTGACCTCCAACAGTGATGATGTCTATTTTAAGTATTCTGCCTACAATCATGCTTTGGGGTATTGTCTTGCAGATTTGGCCCGGAAGGATGAAGAAAAATCAAAGGAAATCATTGCCCAATTGAATCCCGGGGTCAAAAAGAACTATCAAGAGCTGCGGAGTTTTTGGGAGAGCTATCAAAATCCGATGGAACCCGTGTTCAAGTCCATCTTCAACACTTTTTTAAAGATTAACAATCAAAAAGACGGCATTTTAAGCTATCACTCCGTGGTTGGGCTCATGATCAATCACCACAAAAAAAGCAGTTGAATCCAACTTGTGCAAAACCCCTGCTTCCGTTACCTTTAGTCCGACTAATTCAATACTGGATATATGAAACTTAAACTAACGGCTCTAATCCTATTTTTAGGGAGTGCTTCCCTGTTCGCCCAGGAGTATTTTCCAAAGAATGACGGTGTCAAAGCCAAAAACAACAACTACAGGGCGTTCACCAATGCCAAAATTTATGTGACCCCTTCGGAGGTGATCCAAAACGGAACCCTTCTCATTCAAGATGGAAAAGTGGTTCAAGCAGGAAAATCGGTCAATATTCCCAAGAATGCCATTGTTGAAGACCTACAGGGCAAGTCCATCTACCCTTCTTTCATTGATATTTTTTCCGATTTTGGGGTAAAGAAGCCCGAAAAAGCTGATTCACAGGGTAGATCGGCCCAATATAAACCAACTCGTGAAGGATTTTATTGGAACGACCACATCATGCCTGAAAACAATGCCCTCAACCGTTTTTCTTATGATAGCAAAAAAGCTGAGGAGCTTAGAAAGGCTGGTTTTGGTGTCATCAATGCCCACATTCAGGATGGGATAGCCCGGGGAACCGGGGTCTTGGTCGCCCTAAATGATGAAGGGAGTGAGGCAAAACGAATTCTCGAAGATAAATCCGCACAGTACTTTTCATTTGATAAGAGCATTGCAAAAACCCAATCCTATCCCACTTCAATTATGGGTGCCATCGCCTTGATGCGCCAATTGTATTACGATATGGATTGGTATAGCAAGGGCAATGTGGAGACCAAGGACCTTTCTTTGGAAGCCTTGATCAATAATAAGGGACTTACCCAGATTTTTGCGGCTGGTGACAATGGAAATGTACTCCGGGCCGACAAAATAGGCGACCAATTTGGAATACAATACGCTATTTTGGCCGGAGGCGACGAATATGAGCGCATTCAGGATATTAAGGCCACCAATGCCAAATTGATCGTTCCCCTAAATTTTCCAGATGCCTATGATGTGTCCAACCCTTATGAAGCACAATATGTGTCTTTGAAGGATATGCGACATTGGAATTTGGCCCCATCCAATCCAAAAACTTTGGAAGACAATGGTATTCAATTTTCATTCACTTTGCATGAATTGAAATCGCCCTCGGACCTTAAATCCAAAGTACAGAAGGCCATTTCGTATGGACTTTCCAAGACCAAGGCTTTGGAGGCACTTACCACTGTTCCAGCTTCAATTTTGGGGAAATCAGGGGAAATTGGTTCTTTACAACCCGGCAGTCAGGCCAATTTCTTGATTGCTTCTGGAGATATTTTTGACAAAGAGACCATACTCTATGAAAACTGGGTGCAAGGTTCCAAAAACGTTATCCAATCCAAAGACCAAAAAGACATCCGTGGCGATTACAATCTTTCCGTAAATGGTCAAACCTATTCCGTTTCCATTACGGGCGAGGTGGGCAAACCAAAGGTTGAGGTAAAAAAGGGTACGGAGAAATTGGAGTCAAAAATCGATTACAGCTCAGATTGGTTGAATTTGGCCTTTTCAGAGAACGATACTAATTCCTATCGTTTAATCGCCCAAGTTCTTCCATCTTCGGATACTATAACAGCCAAGGCAGTACTTTCCAATGGAACTGAAACCACCGCAAATCTGACCAAAACAGCTCCGTTTGAAGAAAAATCGAAACAAACCCCTTCCGAAAAACCAAATTTGATGGCAGTCTCCTACCCAAATGTGGGATACGGTTATAAAACCAAACCCAAGCAGGAGAACATCCTCTTTACAAATGCCACGGTCTGGACCGGAAACAGCATTTTGGAAAACACCGATGTTTTGGTGAAAAATGGGAAAATCGCCAAAGTGGGGAAAGGACTCAACGCTGGTGGAGCTACCACCGTGGATGCCACTGGAAAACACCTTACTGCCGGAATCATTGATGAACACTCGCACATTGCAGCGGTCACGATCAACGAAGCTGGCCATAACTCTTCAGCTGAAGTGCGAATGAAGGATGCCATCGACCCAGAGGATATGGATATCTACAGAAACCTGGCGGGTGGTGTCACTACCATTCAACTCTTGCACGGTTCAGCCAATCCCATTGGGGGGCGTTCTGCCATCATGAGATTGAAATGGGGTGAAAATTCGGATGGCTTGGTTTTCCCCGATGCACCCAAGTTCATAAAATTTGCCTTGGGTGAGAATGTAAAGCAGTCCAATTGGGGCAGTTTTTCCCGTTTCCCACAGACGCGTATGGGTGTGGAGCAGGTCTACACAGATTATTTTCAGCGCGCCAAGGAATATGAGGCCAAAAAGAAAAGTGGACAATCCTATCGCTATGATGAGGAAATGGAGGTTTTGGTTGAAATTCTCAATGGTGAACGCTTCATTAGCTGTCACTCCTACGTGCAAAGTGAAATCAACATGATGATGAAGGTGGCGGAGAAATTCAATTTTAGGGTGAACACCTTCACCCACATTTTGGAGGGATACAAAGTGGCCGATAAAATGGCGGAGCATGGTGTGGGCGGTTCCACCTTCAGTGATTGGTGGGCCTACAAGTTTGAAGTAAACGATGCCATTCCCTACAATGCCGCCATCATGGCCAGTCAAGGCGTTACGGTTGCCATTAACAGTGATGACGCCGAAATGTCCCGAAGGTTGAACCAAGAGGCTGGAAAAATTGTTAAATATGGAGGTATGTCCGAACTGGAAGCTTGGAAGATGGTTACCCTTAATCCCGCCAAATTGTTGCATATTGATGACCGTGTTGGCAGTGTGGAAGAAGGCAAGGATGCCGATTTGGTGCTGTGGAGCAACCATCCCCTTTCCGTGTATGCCAAAGCAGAGAAGACCCTGATTGAAGGTGCTGTCTATTTCGATTTGGAAAAGGACAAAATGCTTCGCGAATCGGTTCAGCAAGAGCGAAATCAACTCATTGACATGATGTTGAATGAGAAGGAAAAAGGGGAAAAGACCCAAACCCCTGTCCAGAATAAAAAAGAACGATTTGAATGTGAAACCCTTTAATGTAAGATGATGAAATTTTTATATATAAATTCAAACAATCATTGTCCCCTTGAGGGGACTTTAGGGGTGTTGTTGAGGCACCTCACCTTCATGGTTTCAGTAGTGTTTAGTTTTACAACTTTCGCACAACAGACCCCTGCTCCACCCCAAACCGAACAAGTTGCCATTTTTGGGGCAACGGCGCATATTGGAAATGGAGAGGTCATTGAAAATTGCACCATCATTTTTGTGGACGGAAAAATCACCGCGATTGGAGCAGACCTTATGGCCCCAACCATTGGAACCATGATTAATGCCGAAGGGAAACATGTCTATCCTGGTTTTATAGCCCCTGTAAAATCATTGGGATTGGTAGAAGTTGACGCGGTACGAGCTAGTAAGGACGAAGATGAAATTGGAGATTTTATCCCACATATACGTAGTATTATTGCATATAATGCCGAATCCAAAGTAGTGGAAAGCATGCGGCCCAATGGGGTATTGTTGGGACAGGCCACGCCACAGGGCGGAAGAATCTCAGGAACCTCATCCATAGTTCAGTTTGATGCATGGAACTGGGAAGACGCCGCGGTTAAAACCGATGATGGTGTCCACATGAACTGGCCCGCGCTCTTCAGAAAGGGAAATACCTATCAAGGTGAACCCGATGCTTTCATTCCAAATAAAAAATATGGGGAGCAGGTAGGTGAAATCAAAACCTTTGTTGAAAATGCCAAGGCTTATGGCAAGGCAGCTTCAAAAGAAATCAATCTGCCTTTTGCAGCCATGCAAGGCCTTTTTGATGGGACTCAACGCTTATACATCCACACCAATGGCGAAAAGGAAATGATTGATGCGGTTACCTTGGCAGAAAAAGCAGGAATCCAGCATATTGTGATTGTCGGCGGATACCGTGCCCATAAAATCACGAACTTCCTAAAAGAGCACAACATTCCTGTTTTGGTCAGCGAAACCCATGCGTTGCCCAAATTTGATGATGATGACTATGACTTCCCGTATAAATTGCCCAAGCTGCTGGTGGATGCCGGCTTATTGGTAGGCTTGCAAAACGAATCCATGGCGAATTTTCAAACCCGAAATCTGGCTTTTTATGCCGGACAGGTTGTAGGTCAGGGATTGGATAAAGAGAAAGCCTTGCAGTTGATAACAGGCAACACGGCCAAAATTTTGGGTATCGATTCCGATTATGGCACCTTGGAAGTAGGTAAAAGTGCCACCTTGTTCATTTCGGAGGGTGATGCACTGGATATGCGTACCAACCAACTTTCCAAAGCCTTTATTGACGGACGGGATATTTCCTTGGAAACCCATCAAACCAAATTATGGAAACGGTATATGGGCAAATACGAAAGAGAAGGTAAATAAAATAAAAAACAGAGCGGCGTTCCTTGGAACGCCGCTCATCATATAACTCCCTTTTTCAATTAATTTATTTTCGGTTCCACAACCATTGCATCTTCTGGTTTGGCATAAAACCCATCAGGTTTTGGTGTGGTGCTTACAGCGACATCCCCAAAAGTAACGGTACTCCTTGCATCCAAAATTGTACTGCCTTCATAATTGTACCATGTAATTGACTTTGGCAATACAACCCCATTTAAGGTTTGCCAGTCGTCATATCGAATCCATTTTACATTATCTGATTTTTCGCCAGTTCTATAGGTCACCGTATACCCCAACCAAGCCATTTGATGGGTCTCGGGGTCATAATGGATATAGTATTCATCCTCCGAAGAAACTCCAACCCCAGAATTATAGCTTATATGGATTCCAGGGTAGCTTTTGCCTTCAAAAATTAAATCGTCTGTTTCACCGTACACAATGCCATCATCAGCAAGCAAAAAGGGCATTCCGTAAAAATAGAACATCAGGTTGTGGTAAAAGGCGGCATCACCTTCGTAATTTTCATTTGAGTCTTGTAGCCAAATTTCATTGCCATCATACCCCATTGAAAACTGCTCCGTATCCACTCTATCCTTTCTGGACCAAAGGTCAACGGTATGGTTTTCAGGATTCTCGGGATTGGGCAGCACAAAACTCAAGGTACGCTGTTCTTTCCATTGCTGTAATCCGCCATGGGCATCAAAAACTTTGTCCAACGCTTCTGGATATTCCGATTGCGATTCCGCAGTTTTTTGTGGCTCAGCTTCTTTGGTTTCTTCTTTTTTGGCGTTAGGTTTACAGGCCCCAATGGCCAAGGTGAGTAAAATGATGGTTATTTTTTTCATGGTATGTTGTTTGTCACTTGGTCGAAAACCTCTTTTTTAAATTACAGGAATCTCTATTTTTGATTTGTATGGAAGCCAAAATCATCAGCAGTATCCAAAATCCTTTGGTCAAAAAAATACTGCTCCTTAAAGAAAAGTCCAGGGAGCGAAAGAAAACCGGGCTCTTTGTTTTGGAAGGACAGCGTGAGTTGGAACTGGCACAAAAAGGGGGGTATGTCTTTGAGACGTTGCTGTATTGTCCTGATATTTTGGCTGATTCGGAATTCAAACTAATTTCAAAAAGTATAGGTGCCGAAATCATACAAATTTCCAAACAAGTGTATGAAAAAGTGGCCTACCGGGAAACTACTGAAGGTGTGTTGGCCATCGCAAAAGCAAAAAGGCACGCCTTGGAGGAAATTCAGTTTAAAAACAGAAATCCTCTTGTTTTGGTTGCAGAAGCTCCTGAAAAGCCCGGTAATGTTGGTGCTCTGCTAAGAACTGCTGATGCCGCTGCCGTGGATGCCGTACTAATTGCCAACCCAAAATCGGACCTATACAATCCCAATATCATCCGGTCCAGTGTGGGCTGCGTCTTCACCAACCAGATTGGTATGGGGAGTTCTGAGGAGATTATCAATTTTCTAAAAGAAAACCATATAAAAATCAACTGTGCGGCCCTTACCGCTTCAAAAAATTATGTGGAGTGTGATTTTACAGGCCCCATGGCCTTAGTTGTGGGCACCGAAGCAACCGGACTTACAGCGGATTGGCTCCAAAATTCCGACCAGAACCTGATTATACCGATGCAGGGCGAAATCGACTCCATGAACGTTTCCGTATCGGCGGCAATACTTATATTTGAAGCGAAGCGGCAACGCGGATTTTAAGCTATGGAAAAAACTTCCCTATTTTATGTCATCCTCATAATTTTGGTGGTTCAATATTTGATTCATCAGATATTGGAATATTTGAATGCCAAACGGTTCAAATCTACGGTTCCCGCTGAACTTACCGATGTATTTGATGATGTCGAGTACCGAAAATCCCAAAAATACAAGTTGACGAACTATCGATTTGGATTGGTTTCAGATGGTTTTTCGTTGATTCTCACCATTGGTTTTTTGTGGTTTGGCGGCTTTGAATGGGTTGACCAAATTACCCGTTCCATATCCACTGACACCATCCCCATGGCATTGCTGTTTTTCGGTCTCATAACACTGGGCAGTGCAGTGTTGGGCATTCCTTTCTCCTACTACAAAACTTTTGTAATCGAAGAACAGTATGGGTTCAACAAGACCACAAAGAAATTGTTCTTTTTGGACAAGATCAAATCAGGGATTCTTACAGCCGTTTTGGCCGGAAGCCTATTATCCCTGTTTATCCTGTTTTATGAGTGGGCTGGCCCCCAGTTTTGGATCTACACCTGGATTTTGGTAGGGGTGTTTATTCTTTTCACCAATCTGTTTTACAGCCGACTCATTGTTCCGCTGTTCAACAAACAGACTCCCTTGGATGATGGCAGCTTAAAAAAGGCCATTGAAAATTACGCCCAAAAAGTGGGTTTTGAGTTGAAGAATATATTTGTAATCGATGGTTCCAAACGTTCCACCAAGGCCAATGCCTATTTTTCAGGATTGGGCAAAGAAAAACGAATCACGCTGTACGACACCTTGATCCATGATTTGAGTGAAGAGGAAATTGTGGCGGTTTTGGCTCATGAGGTAGGGCATTACAAACGAAAGCACATCATTTTTAACCTTACCGTCTCCCTTGCCTTGACCGGTTTTACCCTCTACATCCTTTCTTTGTTCATTAACCATCCCGATATTTCATTGGCCATTGGTGTTTCCACACCTAGTTTCCACGCGGGCTTGGTAGGGTTTGCCCTCTTGTACAGCCCCATTTCCGAAATAACTGGGCTCGCCATGAATTATTTGTCCAGAAAATTTGAGTTTCAAGCAGACAACTATGCCAAAACCACCTTTGCGGCCGCACCTTTGGTGAATTCGCTGAAAAAGCTGTCAAAGAACAGTTTGAGCAACCTTACCCCACATCCAGCTTACGTATTTGTACATTACTCCCATCCTCCCCTTGTGGAACGGATAAGAAACTTAAAGGCATAATTTTTGTTGTTTACCAATAAAGATTGTGGTAAATTTAATATGCTATGACAGAGGCTGCCATTGAAAAAGAGAACAAGGAGATTGCAAAGCAGTACAAGGAATTGCTTCGCATCAGCTATCAAACCTTGACCGATGAGGACAAGAAGTTGATACGCTCTGCCTTTGATGTGGCCGTAGATGCCCATAAAGATCAAAGGCGGAAATCAGGGGAAGCTTACATTTTCCATCCCATTGCCGTGGCCAAGATTGTGGCGTCCAAAATTGGGCTGGATGCCGTTTCCATTGCCTCCGCCCTACTCCATGATGTAGTTGAGGACACCCCTTACACCTTGGATGACATTGAACGTATGTTCGGGGAAACCGTTGCCCGGATTGTGGATGGCCTTACCAAGATTGCCCACTTGAAAAAGGATAAGGACATCAGTCAACAAGCGGAAAATTTCCGAAAAATGCTGTTGACCCTCCATGATGATGTGCGGGTGATCATCATTAAAATTGCGGATCGCTACCACAATATGCTCACCATGGATTCCATGCCAGAGCACAAACAGGTCAAAATCGCTTCGGAAACGCTTTATATCTATGCACCCCTGGCCCACAGGATTGGCCTCTACAACATAAAAACGCATCTAGAGGATCTCGCCCTAAAATACACCGAGCCTGATGTCTATTACGATATTCAGGCCAAAATTGAGGATACCGAAGAGGAAAACCTCGCTTACATTGAAGCCTTTTCCGATGTCATCCGGAATTCGTTGGACAAGGAAGGGCTCAATTACCACATTAAAGGACGCATGAAGTCCATTTTTTCCATCCGAAGGAAAATGAAGTCCCAAAATGTGCCCTTTGATGAGGTCTATGACAAATTTGCGATTCGGATCATCTACAAATCGGACAGGAAAAACGAAAAATTTCTCGCCTGGAAAATCTATTCCATCGTAACGGACCACTTCACCCCAAACCCCATTCGCCTTCGGGATTGGATCACTTCTCCCAAATCCACTGGGTATGAAGCATTGCACATCACCGTTATGGGCCCCAAAGGAAAATGGGTAGAGGTACAGATTAGAAGTGAGCGGATGC
Source organism: Allomuricauda sp. CP2A (assembly GCF_001683915.1). Taxonomy (GTDB): domain Bacteria; phylum Bacteroidota; class Bacteroidia; order Flavobacteriales; family Flavobacteriaceae; genus Flagellimonas. The sequence goes on from NZ_LXTT01000076.1 coordinate 57,481, forward strand.
ATGAAATTGCCGAAAAAGGTTATGCGGCTCACTTCAAATACAAGCATGGTGACCAAAAAGAACAGGGTATTGAGGAATGGCTGAACCGACTTCAAGAGGCGTTGGAAGGTGCCAATGGGAATGCTGTGGATTTTGTGGAGGAGTTCAAACTCAACCTCTATTCCAAAGAAATTTTTGTCTTTACGCCCAAGGGCGAGCTAAAGTCCATGCCCAAAGGAGCAACAGCACTGGATTTTGCCTTCCATATCCATACCGAAATAGGCATGAAGACACGAGGGGCCAAGGTGAACGGCAAATTGGTGCCTCTGGGTTCCGAACTGCAAAGTGGAGATCAGGTGGAGATCATTACCTCGGAAACCGCAAAACCCACCCAAAGCTGGTTGGATTATGCGCAGACCGCGCGGGCAAGGTCTAAAATTAAATCCTCTTTAAAAGAAGAGAAAAAGAGCGTTGCCGAGGAAGGGAAGGAAATTCTCCGCAGAAAATTGAAATCCCAAAAAATCAACCTCAACGAGGATACGGTCAACAAATTGGTCACGTATTTTAAACTAAAAACCAGTTTGGACCTGTTCTATCGGGTGGGCATTGGGGTCATCGACAATGAAAAACTGAAGGATTTTGCGTCCTCCTACCATAATGCGTTCCTCAATTTCTTCAAAAACCGCATCCGACGGACACCAGCTCCCAAGGATGTCGATAAGGATGAAATCACCACCAAGTACGACATGCTTGTATTTGGTAAGGAGGAAGAAAAATTGAACTACAAGCTTTCACAATGCTGCAATCCCATTCCCGGGGATGACGTTTTTGGTTTTGTGAGTGTGACCGATGGTATAAAAGTGCACAAAAAGAACTGCCCGAATGCCATTTCCCTCCAATCCAACTATGCCTATCGAATCATCAGTGCCAAATGGATAGATTCCACACAGGAAGAGTTTTCCGTGGACATTCAACTTACGGGAATCGATAACTTGGGATTGGTCAATGATATTACCAATATCATCTCGGACAACATGCACGTAAACATGAGAAACCTTAATTTCTCCTCCGATGGCGGCACCTTCAAGGGAAAGATCACCCTTGTGGTAAAAAACAATAACATCATTAAAAAGTTGATGGACAACTTAAAGCAGGTAGAGGGAATCGACAAAGTGACCAGAATTTAATTTTTAGCTGTACCTTTGTGCATTAGCATAGGTAAAAGCCATGGGAAACAACAAAAATCAGGAAATAGTAAAAAACGTGTTCACCGCTTTTCTTGAGGAAAAAGGACACCGCAAAACCCCTGAACGCTACGCCATTTTACAGGAGATTTATAATAGTGACGATCATTTTGACGTGGAATCCCTCTACATCAAAATGAAAACCAAGAATTATCGTGTAAGCCGGGCTACCTTGTACAATACCATTGAGCTTTTACTGGAAAGCAAACTCGTTCGGAAGCACCAATTTGGCAAAAATCAGGCGCAATACGAAAAATCTTATTTTGATCGCCAACACGACCATGTCATTTTGACCGACACTGGTGAAGTTGTTGAATTTTGCGATCCCCGTATCCAATCCATAAAGAAGACCATTGAAGAGGTTTTTGACATTAAGATCAATAACCACTCACTGTATTTCTACGGGACCCGAAACAAAGAAGAAAACCTAACTGAATAACCAAAACATTTCATGGTAGATTTATTGCTTGGACTCCAATGGGGGGACGAAGGAAAAGGAAAAATTGTTGATGTATTAACCAAGGAATACGACATCATAGCCCGATTTCAAGGAGGTCCCAACGCTGGGCACACCTTGGAGTTTGATGGCATTAAACACGTTCTGCATACCATTCCATCAGGGATTTTCCATGAAAATGCCATTAATATTGTGGGCAACGGGGTGGTCATAGACCCTGTAATCTTTAAAAAGGAATTGGAAAACCTTGAAAAGTTCAACATCGATATTGTATCCAAACTGCTCATTTCCAGAAAAGCCCACCTAATCCTTCCCACACACCGCTTATTGGATGCTGCATCCGAAGCCTCCAAGGGAAAGGCAAAAATAGGTTCTACCCTTAAGGGTATTGGCCCAACTTATATGGACAAGACCGGCCGTAATGGAATGCGTGTCGGGGATTTGGAATTTGACGACTGGAAGTCAAAATACCGTGCCCTTGCCGATAAACATGAAGCCATGATTGATTTCTACAACGTGGAGATCGAATACAATCTGGCCGAATTGGAAGCCGAGTTCTGCGAAGGTGTGGAAGCCCTCAAAAAGTTGACCTTTATTGATAGCGAGGAATATATCTTTAAGGCGCAGGCCGAAGGAAAAAAAATACTCGCCGAAGGCGCCCAAGGTTCCTTGTTGGATATTGATTTTGGGACGTACCCCTATGTGACTTCCTCCAACACCACCGCGGCAGGTGCTTGTACCGGGCTGGGAGTGGCTCCCAATAAAATTAAACGGGTTTTGGGAATTTTCAAAGCATACACCACCCGTGTGGGTAGTGGTCCCTTCCCTACCGAATTGTTTGATAAGGACGGGGAGACCATGGGACGTGTAGGCAACGAATTTGGTGCCACCACGGGCAGACCTAGACGATGCGGTTGGTTGGATTTGGTAGCCCTAAAATATGCAGTCCAAATCAATGGGGTAACCGAACTTATGATGATGAAAGCCGATGTCTTGAGCGGATTTAAGACCATCAAGGTCTGTACGGCTTACAAGTACAAAGGTCAAGAAATACAACACCTCCCCTACAATATTGAAAGCAAGCATGTAACTCCGGTCTACACAGCGTTGAAAGGCTGGGCCAAAGACCTCACCCAAATGACCCAGGCTGAGGAATTACCGCAGGCTCTCAATGATTATATCGCCTTTTTGGAGGAACAGCTTAATGTGCCCATCAAAATAGTCTCCGTGGGGCCAGACCGGTTGCAGACCATTCATAGGTAACCACTCAGGGGGCATTGTTTCTTTTTTAGTATTTTTAGATAGGGGAAAGTCACTCAGCACTGCTGTTGTGATGCTTCTTCTGCACTAACTAACTAAACAATGCTAACATGAACAAACTACTAGCTCTCGCTTGTATTGTAGGGTTTCTTATATCCTGTAGTCAAGAAACCGTAACGCTTTCCGTAACATCGCCCGGTAAAATCAATACTATTGATTTTCATCTTTCAGCGGATGGAGAACCCACTTATCTTGTGAGTCACAATGAGAAAGTCATCATTGATGCTTCTTCAATGGGCTTTGATTTTAAAGACCAAAAAGCGCTAAAGGATAATCTCAAAATCCTAAGTTCAGAAAAAAAAGCGGTTTATAAAACCTGGGAAATGCCTTGGGGCGAACAAAAAGAAGTTGTAAACAATTACAACGAATTGATGATTGCATTGGAAGAAAACTCAGCACCCCATCGCAAAATCAACCTGTATTTTAGAGCCTATGATGATGGAATAGGGTTTCGTTATGAATTTCTGCCACAACAAGGGGTGGACAGTCTGGTGATCATGGATGAGAACACCGAATTTCAACTCACTGAGGACTACACAACATGGTGGATTCCGGGAGATTGGGATATTTATGAGCATCTGTACAACACCACAAAACTCTCAGAAATTGATGCCACCACGAAAAGGAACAACCCCAATTTGGCACAGACCTACATTCCTGAAAATGCCGTGAACACTCCTGTTACCATGCGAGGTAGTGATGGCATCCACCTGAGCTTTCACGAGGCCAACCTTACCGATTATGCCGGAATGACCTTAAAAGTTGATACTACATCGCTTAAATTGACCAGCGAACTGGTGGGTTCGGACAGATTGGGGCACAAAGTAAAACGGGCACTCCCTTTTAAAACGCCCTGGCGTACCATTCAAATAGCCGAAAAAGCAACTGAGTTGATAGACTCCAAACTCATTGTCAACCTAAATGAGCCCAACAAAATTGGGGATGTAAGTTGGTTCAAACCAAAAAAGTATGTAGGTATTTGGTGGGAAATGCATATTGGAAAGTCCACTTGGGACTATGCGGGTTCCCAAGACATGAATTCGTTCACCACAGATGCAAAACCACATGGAAAACATGGAGCCACTACAGAAAACACCAAAAAATATATTGACTTTGCCGCAGAGAATAATATAACCGGAGTTTTGGTAGAGGGATGGAACACTGGATGGGAACATTGGATTGGGTTTGAGGACCGTGAAGGGGTCTTTGATTTTGTGACCCCCTACCCTGATTACGATTTGGAGGAACTCAACCAATATGCAAAGGATAAGGGCGTGGAAATTATAATGCACCACGAAACCTCTGCGGCTCCGCGTACTTATGAGCAACAATTGGACACCGCTTATCAACTCATGCACAAGTTGGGCATCCATTCCGTAAAAACCGGTTATGTGGGCAAGATCATTCCCAAAGGCGAATACCACCATGGCCAATGGATGGTGAACCATTACCGAAAAGTTTTGGAGACAGGCGCCAAATACCAAGTGGCCATCAATGCACATGAGCCCATTAAGGCAACCGGAATCAGAAGAACATACCCCAATGCCATTGCCCGGGAAGGTTTGCGAGGTCAAGAGTTCAATGCGTGGGCCGCAGACGGTGGCAATCCTCCAGAACACTTGCCCATTGTGGCATTCACAAGGATGCTGGCCGGGCCCATAGATTTTACTCCCGGGGTTTTTGACATTGGCCTTCCTTCCAAGGAAGACAACCACATCAGTACAACCCTTGCGCAGCAATTGGCCCTATACGTGGTCGTTTACAGCCCCGTACAAATGGCCTGTGACCTTCCTGAAAATTATGAAGGTCAACCCGCTTTTCAATTTATTAGGGATGTTGGGGTGGATTGGGACCAAACCGTGGTCTTGAATGGCGAAGTGGGCGACTTTGTCACCATTGCACGAAAAGAAAGGGAAACAGGCAATTGGTTTGTGGGTGGAATCACCGATGAAAACAAAAGGGAAATCAGTCTTGATTTTGACTTTTTGGACGAGGGTATCACCTATGACGCCATTATTTACAAAGATGCTGAAGATGCCCATTTCAAGACAAATCCAACGGCCATTGCTATTGAAAACATGGAAATCAACAAGGAAACATCACTTTCCATACCCATGGTAGAAGGGGGCGGTTTTGCCATTAGCTTGATTCAGAAAAACTAAAACACTCTGGACTTGAAGTCCAGAGATTTAGAAGGGCAATGAAATTGTCATGGTTATTAGGTTATTGAGTTATTCAATAATCACATGGTAACTCAGTAACCCAATAACTCATGGATACACAAAAATTTATAGAAACTAAAATAACTGCAATTAAACCTGACTGCCGTCAGGCAAGTTTGCAGGGTTTTAATCTTTAACTGGATAATAAAAAGGTTTTTCGGTTTGTGTGACTTAGGTCACTTCAAGAGCACCTCACATTCCATATCTTTCGGATTGAAAATATGCTGTGTCAGCGACCAATTTTTTGGTCTTCAACCTTAAAAATTATCACTTATGGCAAGTACCTTAAATCAAATCGGACTGGATAAAAAAGCCTCCGGTTCTTTAGCGGACAAATTAAATGAGCTACTGGCGAACTATCAATTGTTCTATATGAACGCCAGGGGTTTTCATTGGAACATAAAGGGCAATAAGTTTTTTGAACTGCACCTTAAATTTGAAGAATTGTACAACGATTCACTGGTAAAAATCGATGAAATCGCCGAAAGGATATTGACCCTTGGCTTTACACCGCTCCACACTTATGCGGACTATTCTGGGATTTCCAAGATCAAAGCGGCCAAAAATGTTTCCAGTGGCATTGAGGCCATCAAGGAAATTTTAAACGGGTATGAGGTACTGTTACCTTTGGAACGGGAATTATTGGAATTGTCCGGGGAGTCCAATGATGAAGGAACCAACGCCTTGATGAGCGATTACATCCGCGAGCAGGAAAAATTGATTTGGATGTATTCGGCCTATTTGGGGTAAGCAGACCAAGAGAAATCCTATTCGCAATTCCCAAAGCTTTCTAAAGGCTATATGCCACTTTCCCTAAAAACCCTACTTTTGGGCAAAATTCCATGGATTTTGAAAAGGATTTCTTTTTTCATTCTGTTCCTCACCTTTTTTATGGCCACTGCCCAAGAAGAAACCCAGGGTAGACAAATAAACATTGTTTATGGGGCCAACTTCACCAAAGATGAGGCCAAATTTCCAGGTGCATCCATCTTTAGCAAGGATGATGAACGCCAGGTACAGTTTGAACACCAGGGCGCAGACCTATGGTGCGATATCGCCATTTTTTACAATCAAGAAAATAGATTGAGGGCCATTGGTAATGTGCGACTTCAACAAGGGGATTCCATTGAGATGAACAGTGCAAAATTAGATTGGAACGGTAACACCAGTCTGGCCAAAGCTTGGGAAAATGTGGATTTATCCGATGGCAAAATGACCTTGACTACCGACACCCTTTATTTTGATCGCGAAAAACAGATTTCCTATTACAATTCAGGAGGCAAGGTAGTGGATTCTGCCAATGTGCTTACCAGTAAGATAGGCACATATTTTACAGAGCTCAAAAAAGTACAATTCAAGAATAAAGTTCATATTGACAATCCTGAATATATTATTGATTCAGAACAACTGGATTATTACCGCACCTCCAAAAATGCGTATATGTACGGGCCCTCTACCATAACTGGAGAGGATTACAAAATATACTGCGAACGTGGATTTTATGATACCAAAATTGAGCAAGGATATGGTATTAAGAACACGCGCATCGATTATGACAACAAAATCATTGAAGGCGATAGCCTGTATTTTGACAAGGCTACGGAGTTTGCATCGGCCACAAACAATATTAAAATAACGGACACTATCAATAATGGTGTGATCAGGGCCCACTATGCCGAAGTATTCAAGGCCAAAGATTCTGTTTTTGCCACCAAGAGAGCGGTTTCCATCAGTTTGGTGCAACAAGATTCGCTCTACATGCACGGCGATACCCTTATGGTCACTGGTAAAGAGGAAGAAAGGATTTTACGCGCCTTCCGAAATGCCAAGTTTTACAAAACGGATTTAAGCGGAAAGTGCGATTCCATCCACTTTAACGAGAAAACCGGAATCACCCAATTGATCACGGACCCCATCCTTTGGAATGTGGACAACCAGATTACCGGGGACAGCATCCACCTGATTTCGGATATGGAAACCGAAAAACTGGATTCCCTTAAAGTCATTGAGAATGCCTTTATCATTTCCTTGGACACCATCAGTAAAGAAGGGTACAATCAGGCCAAAGGAAAGAACCTGCTTGGAAAATTCATTGAAAATGAGCTAAAAATCATCGACTTGGTCCAAAATACCGAGGTCATATACTACGTATATAATGATGATGATGAACTGGTTGGCATAGACAAGACCATTTGCAGTAAAATTAGACTGCTCATGGCCAATAGCGATATTGAGGACATTACCTTTTTTGTCAATCCGGATGGGGATATTTTCCCAGAGACAGACCTTCCCGTGGAAAGCCGAAAATTAAAAGGGTTTGTTTGGCGCGGTGATGAACGTATTCTTACCAAAGACGATATTTTTGATGAGGATGACAACAACATCGAACTGGTAAAAATCCGGGGAATTGACAACCCCATCGATATTGATGCGGAAGAGAATGAACGCCAAAAAAATGAGAATGACCCCGTGAACGCAGTCAATTCCAAAGCGGTTAAACCCAAAAAGACCCAAGTAAAGAAAGCCCAGAGTCCCTAAATGAAGAGAGACGATTTTTTTACATACCAAGCCCAGACCACTGCCCACCCTTTAGGTTTGGAAATATCCCATGCTAAGGGAAGCTACATTTATGATACAGATGGCAACGCCCATTTGGATTTTGTGGCGGGGGTCTCTGCATGTGGGCTTGGACATGGTCATCCCCGGGTGGTAAATGCCATCAAGGAGCAGGTAGATGATTACATGCATGTGATGGTATATGGGGAATATGTGCAACAACCTGCTGTGGAATTCGCCAAGCTTTTGGCAGCCCATCTTCCCAAAACGCTGGAGACCACTTATTTGGTCAATTCAGGTACCGAGGCCATGGAGGGTGCTCTTAAATTGGCGAGACGGTATACAGGTCGTTCAGAACTCATTGCCGCCCACAAAGCCTATCATGGGAATACCATGGGCAGCTTGAGCTTGATGGGATTTGAGGAACGCAAAAGTGCCTTCAGACCATTGATTCCCGATGTTCGTTTTATTTCATTCAATGCTGAAGCGGATTTAATCAAGATTACGGAGCGAACCGCTGCCGTGGTGTTGGAAACCATTCAGGGTGGTGCCGGTTTTATTCTTCCGAAAAATGGGTATCTGGAAAAAGTGAGAAAACGCTGCGATGAAGTCGGGGCCCTGCTTATTTTGGATGAAATTCAACCTGGTTTTGGCCGGACCGGAAAACTTTTTGCCTTTGAACACTTCAATTGTGTACCCGATATTTTGGTCATTGGCAAAGGCATGGCCTCAGGATTGCCCGTGGGAGCCTTTGTGGCCTCCAAAGAAATGATGGCCACCTTGCAGGACAGTCCAAAATTGGGCCACATCACCACTTTTGGCGGAAATCCCGTTATAGCAGCTGCCAGTCTGGCAACATTACAGGAAGTCACTGAATCAGAGCTCATTGAGAGAACTTTGGAAAAAGAAAAATTGTTCCGAAATCGTTTGGTACATCCTTTGATTGATGAAATACGGGGCAAAGGATTAATGTTGGCACTGATGATGAAAAACAAGGAAATTGCAGATTATTTGATCCTCACTGCGGCCCAAGAAGGACTCATCCTTTTTTGGTTGCTCTTTGAGCCAAAAGCCGTTCGTATTTCGCCCCCATTGACCATTTCAATGAAAGAAATTGAGAAAGGTTGCGACCAAATCATTGCCATTTTAAATCGTTATAAACCTGCTACTGTTAACTAATTTGTTGATAACATACCCAAAAATTGGACTAAAACACCTAAGCAAAGGGTTAATTTTAAGTCCATAGTAAAACCAAACCCGTTCCTATGGCGTTAGATTCTAACGAGTATCCTGACAAATCCATTACCAAATTTGAGTCCATGCTCAAGACGGATGACGTCTACTTTTTTGATGCAGAGGACTTTGAGGAAATCATTCACCACTACCTGAACAACGGTAAAATCTCCTTGGGCAAAAAAGCCATTCAAATTGGTTTGGAACAACATCCAAATTCCTTGGAATTAAAGCTATTACAAGTAGAGGTATTGACCTTTGAAGACAAATACGAGGCTGCGGAACGCTTGTTGGATGAGATTCAGGTCATAGATGCCCACAATGAGGAAATCTATATCCAAAGGGCCAATATCCAATCCAAAAAAGACAATCATCAAGAGGCCGTAAATCTACTTTTGGAAGCCCTGCATATCAGCGAGAACAGTTTTGACATCCATTCCCTTTTGGGCATGGAATACCTCTTTATGGATGATTATGAGAAGGCCAAGCGCAGCTTTATGCAATGTGTTGAGTTTGATGACAGGGACTATTCCTCTCTCTACAACGTAGTATATTGCTTTGAGTTTTTGGAAGACTATGACGGAGCCATTTTTTACCTGAACGATTATTTGGAGCGAAATCCATATTGTGAGGTAGCATGGCACCAGTTGGGCAAAATGTATTATGCCATGGACTTGTTCCCCGAGGCACTGACCGCCTTTGATTTTGCCATAATTTCGGATGATTCCTTCATTGGTGCTTACTTTGAAAAGGGAAAAGTGCTCGAAAAATTGGGTCGATATAACGAGGCCATAGAAAATTATGAAACTACCATCACCATAGAGGACCCCACTTCGCATGCGTTCCTTCGTATTGGAAAATGCCATGAGAAATTGGGCAACTACGATTTGGCCAAGTACTACTATTACAACACGGTACATGAAGACCCCTTATTGGACAAGGGTTGGCTGGCCATTACCAATTTTCATTACAAACAGAAAGATCACGAAAAAGCTTTGTACTATATCAACAAGGCCATAAATATTGATGGTGAAAATCCGCTGTACTGGAAAAAAGCCGCCAAAATATACTTGGCCATGGATAATTTGGATGAGGCCGATTTTGCCTTCAAACAAACCGTTGATTTGGGCAACTATGAATTGGACACATGGCGAAATTGGGCAGAGGTATTGAAAAGAATCGGGGATTATGATTCCACCGTACAAGTCTTGATACAAGGTTTGGAATTTTACCCAGACAATGCAACACTGACCTATAAGCTGGCCGGTATTTACCTAAAAAATAAGGAAACCAAGGAAGCCAAAGAAAAATTGACTGAGGCCATGAAATTGGATATTGAAAAATTGCAATTATTTGATGAAGAGTTTCCAGAATTCAGCGAGGTAAAATGGTTGCAGGCCTTGGTTTCGCAAATTAAAAAGACCTCTACCTAGTTTTAGACCTCCACACGGTACCCCAACTCCATGAAAGCACGTCGATTAATTGACTATATTTTTATTACCCTGAAAGGAATGGCCATGGGAGCCGCAGATGTGGTTCCCGGTGTCTCGGGAGGCACCATTGCCTTCATCTCGGGCATCTACGAAGAGCTCATCACCTCCATCAACAACATCAACCTATCCCTTTTCACAACCTTAAAAAAAGAGGGGATCAAAGCAGCTTGGAACAAGGTCAACGGAAATTTTTTGTTGTCGCTCTTCTTTGGAATATTCATCAGTGTACTTTCTCTGGCCAAGTTTTTGAGCTGGCTGCTCGAAAATGAGCCCATTTTATTATGGTCTTTTTTCTTCGGACTTGTATTGGCAAGCATCTTTTTTGTAGGGAAAGAAATCACCAAATGGACCTTGGGAACCATTGTTGTATTCCTCCTCGGTGCTGCAGTGGCCTATTTTATCACAGAACTCCCGCCGAGTGAGAATGTGGACAGTCTCCCCTATCTTTTTCTATCCGGGGCATTGGCGGTCTGTGCCATGATTCTTCCCGGAATCTCTGGAGCCTTCATTTTGGTGCTTTTAGGGTCTTACAAAACCATTTTGGATGCTGTTCACGAACGGGACATCAAAATCATACTCACCGTAGGTGTGGGGGCTATATTTGGACTCTTGAGCTTCGCCCGATTGTTGAAATGGATGTTCAACCATTACAAGAACATAACCCTTGCGTTGCTTACCGGTTTTATTCTTGGTTCCCTGAACAAAATATGGCCATGGAAAAAAGTGTTGGAGACCAAGACATTCGGAGAAAAAACCATTGTTGTGGACGATATGAATGTCTGGCCATCCGCATTTGAAGGGGACAATCAGCTAATCCTTGCCATAATCCTAGCTATGATAGGTTTTTCGCTTATTTTTATCCTGGAAAAAGTTGCTTCCAAAAAATAAGAAAACCTATTGCCCACATGCATCAGCCTAGATCTTTTCTGGATAATTTCTTTTTGATAATAAAAGGCCTGTGCATGGGTGCCGCCAACAAGGTGCCCGGTGTTTCCGGGGGGATTGTTGCTTTTGTGGGCGGTTTTTACGAAGAATTCATCTACTCGCTGCAAAAACTCAATTCCAAAGCGGTGAAACTCCTTTTCAACGGAAGGTTCAAGAGCTTTTATCAGTATACAAACGCCCAATTTTTAATGCTCCTTATTTTTGGGATGTTGGTGAGTTATTTCAGTGTTTCCCGAATCTTGGATTATTTTTTGGATCACAACGAGCTTTTTGTTTGGGCCACCTTTTTTGGCATGATCTTGGGCTCCATTTATTACATCGCCAAAGATTATGATTCTTGGAACCAACGAACCATTCCCTTTGGTATTTTGGGGCTGATCATTGGTGTTTCCATCAGTTTTTTGAGTCCCGCCAAGGAAAACGACAACCTGCTCTTTATTTTTTTCTGTGGAATTGTTAGTGTCTCTGGAATGACCTTGCCCGGACTTTCAGGCTCGTTTATTTTGATTCTAATGGGGAATTATGTTTTACTGCTCGTTGATTCCGTGAATGCGCTATACGATACCTTCTCAGAAATCTTTTCTGGAGATTTTGGTTTTTTAAAGAATCCCGAACGTATACAGACCCTAAAAATATTGGGGATTTTCACCTTGGGCTCCGCCACAGGTCTAGTGACATTCTCCCATTTGCTGAGTTTTGTGCTCAAACATTACAAAGCCACCACCACCGCAGTTATTTTGGGATTTATTACGGGCTCTTTGGGCGTAGTATGGCCTTGGAAACGTACCATGTACAAAGTGGATGACATGGGCAATTTAATTCTGGATTCCAATGGAGATAAGATCGTTCTCAATTACGAACGCTATTTCCCCCACTTGGGACATGCAGAAACCTGGTGGGCCATTCTTTTTGTGGTTCTGGGAATTTTGGTATTATTGTTATTGGATTGGTATGGGAAAAACAGAAATGAAAAAAAACAGGTACGGACTTCTCGGTAGAAACATTTCATACTCCTTTTCCCAAGGCTATTTTACCCGAAAATTCAAGGAACTGGGCTTGGACGACCACAGTTATGAAAATTTTGACATTCCAGAAATTTCCGAATTCAAATCCGTATTGACCGAGCCCAATCTCAAGGGCCTTAATGTAACCATTCCCTACAAGCAGGACGTTATCCCCTATTTGGATGAGCTGGATGAAAAAGCGGCCAAAATCGGCGCTGTGAACACCATAAAATTCACTCAGAATGGTCTAAAAGGCTTCAATACGGATGCATATGGATTTAAGGTATCGCTTCAAAGTTTTCTTCAACCACATCATAAAAAAGCACTGGTTCTGGGGACGGGCGGCGCATCAAAAGCCATTTGTTTTGTGTTGGACGAACTGGGCATTGACCATGCCTATGTTTCCCGAAACAAAAAGAAAAACCAGTTCACCTACGAGGAGCTCACCAAAGATATTGTGGAAGCATATACCGTGATCATTAATTGCACGCCCTTGGGCACGCACCCCAATGTGGGGAACAAGCCAGACCTGCCTTACCAATATATTGGAAATAAGCATCTTCTGTTCGACCTTATCTACAATCCGGAAAAAACCACTTTTCTGGCTTTGGGGGAAGCAAAAGGGGCCACCATTTCCAACGGACTGGAAATGTTGTTGGGGCAAGCCGAAAAGGCTTGGGAAATCTGGAATACCCCCTAAAAAACAACAACCAATATACCTTTCGCGCCAATCCGCACAATAAAAATCTTGTGCAAAAGAAGGTTCAATACTTTTGTTATTAGGCAATTTAGTTGTTAAATTGGCTATAATTATCATCAATCCAAAGGAAAGGAGACTACTAATGCAGGAAAATGAACGCAAACTTCAGCAAGCTGAAGGTGGTACTGAGCATACATCGGACAATACAAAGACCCAATTGGAAGAAAGCCCCATTTCTGAACCAAAAGAGTCCGATGCCACTGTAGCTGAAAATACTGAAGAAACCAAATCTGAAAATGGTTCACCCCCCGAATCCAAAGGCGAAACCGAAAAAGCTTCAACCAAAGAAAACCCTGACGAAGTCCTAGACGAAATAGACGAATCCAATGCCGAGGATGCCGAGGATGCGGACAATGAAAAACGGCATTACATCCCCATGCTGGACTACCATGCCATGTCTATGGAAAACCTTGTGGGCGAACTGCAACGCTTGGTCAAAAATGAAAAAGTACAGGCTATACACAAGCATGTAAGCTCCATTAAATATGAGTTTGACCAAAAATTTCAGGAGTTTTTAGAGCATAAAAAAGAGGAATTTGTCTCCAAAGGGGGCAATGAGATTGATTTTAGGTACAATTCGGTTGCCAAAAGGCAGTTCAATGAGGTATATGGAGAATATCGTGAAAAACGGGACCAGTACTACAAGCAACTGGAGCAAAACCTAAAAAGCAACCTACAAAAGCGGTTGGAAATCATTGAGCAGCTCAAAGGGCTCATTGATGTGGAAGAGGACATCAACACCACCTATAAAAACTTTAAGGAGCTACAAGAAAACTGGAAGAATGCAGGGCCTGTTCCCCGAAGTAACTACAACGATGTTTGGCGTACCTACCACCATCACATGGAAATCTTTTATGATTTCCTCCACTTGAACCGAGAGTTGCGCGATCTGGACTTTAAGCACAATCTTGAGGAAAAGGAAAAACTGGTAGAGCGGGCCGAAGCCCTTGCCGATGAACCCGATTTGGGCAAAGCGTTCCGGGAACTCCAAACCCTGCACAAAATCTGGAAAGAAGATATTGGCCCTGTGGCCAAAGAGAAACGGGAGGAGATTTGGGAACGTTTTAGCAATGCCACCAAAGCCATGCACTTGCGTAGACAAGAGCATTTTCAGGAGCTGGAAAAGGTCTACGAAAAAAATCTGGAGAAAAAACAGGAAATCATTGGCGACATTGCCAAGATTGCCCATAATGTTGCAGATAACCACAGGGGAATCCAACAACAGATCAAAGAGGTGGAAGCGCTGAGGGACGCCTTTTTCAAAGCTGGAAAAGTGCCCCAAAAAGTAAATGAGGAAACCTGGGGTGCTTTCAAGGATGTTGTTCGGAAATTCAACAGAAACAAAAATGCCTTCTATAAGAACCAAAAAAAGGAGCAACACAAAAATCTGGAGAAGAAAAGGGAATTGTTGGAACTGGCCCAGTCCTTGAAAGATAGTGACGATTGGCCAGCCGTTACCCCACAAATGAAGCGCATACAAAGTGATTGGAAAAAGATTGGCCATGTGCCCCGCAAGTATTCCGACAAAATTTGGAATGAGTTCAAAAATGCCTGCAACCACTATTTTGACCGTTTGCACGCCGAAAAGAACGAAGCGCACAAGGAGGAATACGAAAACTTTGAAAAGAAAAACGATTGTCTAAATCGATTAAAGGCCTTTCAATTGAGTGGGGACAAGAAAAAGGATTTGGCCGCCATTAAAGAGTTTCTTGATGAATGGAAACAATATGGGCGTATTCCCTACAATAAAAAACACATCAATGGTAAGTTCAACAAAATCATTGATGCCCTTTTCAAGAAAGTGGGCGTAAGCAAGCAAGAATCAGAATTGCTCAAGTACGGCAATAAAGTGCAAGAGTTGGCCAAAACGGAAGATAATCACGCCATTGGCAATGAGCGGGTATTCATCCGAAGAAAAATAAATGAAAGTAAGTCAGAGATACGCCAATTGGAAAACAATTTGCAGTTCTTCTCCGACGATTCAGAGGACAACCCATTGGTAAAAGAGGTCATCAACAATATAAACAAACAAAAGGAGACCCTTCAAACCTGGAAGGAAAAACTCAAAAAACTCAACATCCTCGAAAACAGGCTGAATCGGGAAGCGGAGGAAGAAGAGGACGGCTCCGAGGAAGAATAACTAACCACACATTTTCCTGACCCTTCCAGATTATTATTGATGATTCGATTCTCTTCTGTTTTCTAAAAAAAGACAAGCAGATCTAACATGACGGATACTGGAAAATACTATAGAATTGCCTTTGGACTTGCCATATTTACCATTGTTTATAACGTTCTGGAAGGCCTTATTTCCACCTATCTTGGATTTGAGGATGAAAGTTTGGCCCTGTTCGGGTTTGGCTCGGATAGTTTCATTGAGGTCATATCAGGGCTCGGGATTGCCCACATGATCATTCGCATCCAAAAACGTCCCAACAGCAATAGGGACAACTTTGAACGCACTGCACTAAAGATTACCGGTTTTGCTTTTTATGCCCTGGTTCTGGCTCTTGTAGTGACCAGTATTTACAACATTTGGACAGGACACAAACCTTTGACCACATTTTGGGGAGTGGTCATTTCCCTAATTTCCATTCTGGTGATGTGGGCGTTGGTCATCGGAAAAAGAAGAGTGGGCCACAAACTGGACTCTGCACCTATTTTGGCCGATGCCAACTGCACCTTGGTCTGCGTGTACATGTCCATAATATTACTGGTAAGCAGTGGAATCTATGAACTTTGGGGAATTGGATATATTGATAGCTTGGGAACCCTGGGCCTTTCCTATTTTGCCTTCAACGAAGGGAAGGAGTGTTTTGAAAAGGCCAATAGTGACAAATATTGCGGCTGTGAGTAAGAACAAAAGCACTTTTGCTACCATTACAAATAGATAATACCACAGAAATGAATCCACTTGACCAAAAAATAGAAGAGCACTACCACAAAGAAGGCCTGTTTGAAGAAATTTTGGCCCGTCTTAAAAATCAAAATATTGATTTAGCCCATGTAAACCGTAGTGATATTTCCAGTGTGGACGAATTTCATGTAAGGGGTGCTGCGGTTTCCAAAGAGTTGGCCACGATGATTGATATTGATGGCAAAACGGTTCTTGATTTGGGAAGTGGTCTTGGCGGGCCGTGCAGGATGCTCGCAGATGAATTTAATTGCACAGCAACCGGAATCGAACTAAGCCCAGAGTTTGTGCGAACGGCCAATGCGCTTTCAAAATTGGTGGGATTGGAGGACAAAACCTTTTTCATCCAAGGAAATGCTACCCGACTTCCTTTTGAAGATAATTCATTTGATGTGGTCTGGACGCAACATGTGCAAATGAACATTCCCGACAAAAGTAAATTCTATGGCGAGGCCTACAGAGTTCTCAAACCCGGAGGACATTTTTTGTATTACGATATCTTCAGAAAAGATGATGGAGCCATTCAATATCCCATGCCATGGGCCGCACGAGAAAGTTTAAGTTTTCTCATCAAGAATGGTGAAATGGCCCAGATTGTTGAAGATTTGGGTTTACAACCCATCTCCAAAACTGATCAGACCCAAGCTGGAATAGAGTTCTTCACTTCGCTTTTGAAAAAAATCAATGAATACGGTCCTCCAAAAATTGGGCTGAACCTTATTATGGGTGATTCCACGGTTTCAAAACTCACCAACTTATTGGACCACTTACAAAAGGGGTTACTAATGTTGGAAAGCGGTGTTTACCAGAAATAACTTCTACTTGGCCACATTCACGGAACGGGTCTCCCTGATCACGGTCACCTTTACCTGACCGGGATAGGTCATGTCCGTTTGTATTTTTTGTGAAATCTCAAAGGAAAGTTCTGCGGCCTTGTCGTCGCTTACTTTTTCACTTTCCACAATCACACGAAGCTCCCTACCAGCCTGAATGGCATAGGCCTTTTGCACTCCGTTGAACCCAAAAGCGATGTCTTCCAAATCCTTCAATCTTTGGATATAGGAGTCCAAAACCTGTCTTCTTGCCCCAGGGCGTGCACCGCTGATGGCATCACATACCTGAACAATCGGAGAGATCAATGTGGTCATTTCCACTTCATCGTGGTGGGCACCAATGGCATTGCAAACTTCTTTGTTCTCACCATATTTTTGGGCCCATTGCATTCCCAAAATAGCATGGGGGGTTTCTACCTCCACTTCGGCCATGGGAACTTTACCAATATCATGCAGCAATCCGGCTCGTTTGGCGAGTTTTGGATTAAGCCCCAACTCGGCAGCCATTACCCCACAGAGTTTGGCCACTTCCCTAGAGTGTTGCAACAGGTTTTGTCCATAAGAAGAACGATATTTCATTCGCCCCACGGCTTTGATCAATTCAGGATGCAATCCATGGATACCCAAATCGATTACGGTACGCTTCCCAATTTCAGCAATCTCCTCATTGATTTGCTTTTCGGTCTTCTTAACGATTTCCTCGATACGGGCGGGGTGGATTCGTCCATCAGTGACCAATCGGTGCAACGACAATCGGGCAACCTCTCTTCGTACCGAATCAAAGCACGAAAGAATAATGGCCTCCGGGGTATCGTCCACAATGATTTCAACTCCAGTAGCAGATTCCAAGGCACGTATATTTCGTCCTTCACGACCAATGATACGGCCTTTTACATCATCAGATTCCAAATTGAACACAGATACACAATTCTCAACGGCCTCTTCTGTTCCTATACGTTGGATGGTATTGATCACAATTTTACGGGCTTCTTGTTGGGCGGTAAGCTTTGCTTCTTCCAAAGTACTCTGCATATAGGCCATGGCATCGGATTTTGCCGTTTCCTTTAAAGATTCCAACAACTGGCTCTTGGCATCTTCAGCAGAAAGTCCAGAAATGACTTCCAACTGCTGTACTTGGCTCTTGTGCAGCTTTTCCACTTCGGATTGTTTTTTGTCAAGGATTTCACTCTTATGGTCCATTTCCCTGATCTGCTGCTCCAATTGTTCGTTCAGTTTTTTGTTCTTGGCCAGTTCACTGCTTACTTGGGATTCTTTGTCTCTGGTTCGTTTTTCGGCCTCTCCTATTTTTTTATCCTTGCTGTTGATGACCTTTTCATGTTCCGCTTTCAATTCCAGGAATTTTTCCTTGGCCTGGAATATCTTGTCTTTTTTGATGCTCTCCCCTTCTTTCTCCGCTTCCCTTATAATGTCCGCTGCTTCTTTCTTGGCATTTGCAATGGTCTTCGTTGCTTTTCCCTTCTCCATCATCTTGGCAATTGCAAATCCTATCGCCAATCCAACAACAGCCGCTACGGCAACTAATATGATATTATCCATGTTGAATTATGTTTAGTTAAAAAAAAAGCCCACATTGATGGAAGTTTTGTACAAACTCCTAATTACAGGTTTAGGGCTAACAAGCTGCTCAAGGATCCCTATACAGGTAGGGCCTGCTTTTACAACCTAAACTCACCCTTTCTAATTGTTATAGTGTTGAGTTTGTCAAAAATTAATTACCAATGTGGGCAGTAACAATATTTTATTTAAAAGAACTTATTCCCCGAGTTTGGAATGCACCAAGTCGTTCAATGCCTTGAGACGTTCAAACGCTGCTTCGGTACTTTCCGTGCGGTCTATTCCACTTTGCTCTATTTTTGAGGCGAACTGAAGGGCACACATGGCCAAAACGTCCTGTTTGTCCCTTACCGCATAGTTTTGCTCAAATTTTTTGGCCAGATTCTCAATGTTCTTGGCCGCTTTGCGCAATCCTTCTTCCTGTTTGGGGTCTATCGTTAACGGATAAACCCTATCAGCTATGGAAAGCTTTATTTTGAGCTTCTCGTCCATAATTTCAGTTCAAACTAATCTGCAAGTTTGGCTATGCAAATATCCAATTCGCGGATCAATGTATTTATTTTGAGCTTAGCTTCTGTTTTACTAGTATTACCACCCAGCATTGAGCTTGCCATTTTTAAGGAATTGTACTTTTCTTCCCATTCCAAAATGGCGTTCTGTTGAATTTGGTTCTCCTCTTTTGCGAGGCTCAATTCTTCTTTTAACTTGGCGTTGGCCTGATGCATCAGTTCCATCTTGTGCAACAGTTTGCTAACCTTGTTCTCCAAAGAATCAACAATCTCAACTAGTTCGCCCATAATTGCAAACGTCAATGCGTATTATACAAAGTTAACCATCCTTGGATAACCTCGCAATAGTTTTTGGATATATTCTTAAAGTATTGGTTTAAGTTTTACAAGGCATTATAAATCGCTTTTTACAAATAAAAACATTGGTTACTTTCGTAAGCAATAACAGAAAATAATATGCGCCTCACTATTTTTGGAGTTCTTGTATTAACGACCTTGGTACTTTCTGCGCAAGAAAAATACCCTAAAGGTGTTTTTCAACCCCCATTGGAAATTCCTTTGGTACTTGCAGGTACATTTGGCGAGCTCCGCTCCAACCATTTCCATTCTGGGATGGACATCAAGACCCAACAAAGGGAAGGACTTCCTGTTTTTGCCATTGCCGATGGAACTGTAACCCGAATCAAAATCTCGCATTGGGGTTATGGAAAGGCACTTTATGTGGCGCATCCCAATGGCTACACTTCCGTATATGCCCACCTCAGAAAATTTGGCCCGGAAATAGAGGAATACATCAAAAAAATACAATACGCCAAGCAGTCTTATGAGGTAGAGGCTTTCCCCGATTATGGCGAACTAAAAGTCGCCAAAGGCAGCGTAATTGCATATTCCGGAAATACAGGCGGCTCCGCCGGACCCCACCTTCATTTTGAAATTCGTAGCAGCGTAACCGAAAAACCCACCAATCCCCTCCTCTATGGCTATGATGTAAGGGATGCAACCAATCCTACCCTACTCGGACTCTATGGATATCCATTATCCGATGACGCCTTGATAAACCAGAGTGCCAAAAAAATACAGCTCAATTATACCCGACAAGCGGACGGTTCTTTTTTGGCCGATAAGGTGACCGCTATTGGTACCATTGGATTTGGCATCGACAGTTTTGACCGTTTGGACATGGCCGCCAACAAAAATGGCGTATATGCCGTTAAGCAGACCGTCAATGGCAGGGTGTATTCAGAATTTGATTTTGAAACGTTTTCCTTTGGGGAGACCCGCTACATCAACACCTTGATCGATTATGAGCATTTTGGGAAGTTCAGGCAGCGTATCCAAAAATGTTTCAAAGAACCTTACAACCACTTAGGGATATACAAAACCCTTTACAGTGATGGAAAAATTGATGTGGAAGAAGGCCTGTCCTATACGGTTGAAATCCTTATCTCCGATATTCAGGGCAATGAAACCAAATTGGTCATTCCCGTGGAGGGAAAAAGGGAAATCCCAAAAATCACAAAAGACGAAAAAATCACCGAAAATTTTATCATTGCCAGCAAGCCCAACAATTTTGACCTGGGTGTTGCCAAGGTCTACTTTCCAGCCAATACCTTTTATGAAGATTTTTACATCAACCTAAAAAAGGGCAGGGATACGGTCACCATACACGACAACAGCGTGGCAGCACACCGAAACTTTACGATCAGTTTTGACCCATCCCAATACCCGCTTTCCGAAAGAAGACAATTGTTCATAGCAAGATTGGATGAGGATTTGAGGCCTTCCTATGCCACAACCTACAAACGGGACGGCTCTTTCACCACCCGAACACGGGATTTGGGGACTTACACCCTTGCCCGTGACAGTGTTGCCCCCACCATTTCCCCAAAAAACTTTAAAGAAAAGCAATGGCTCAGCAATTATAGCTATCTGAGCTTGGAAATAACCGATGATCTAAGTGGAATTGATACCTACAGGGCTACCTTGAACGGAAAATGGATCCTGATGGAGTATGAGCCAAAGACCAATACCATTACCTATGATTTTGATGATAATATCGTGGATGATACACAATGCGAACTCGAAGTTATCGTTACGGATAATGTAGGTAACAGCAGTACGTTTACCAGTACCTTTTTCAGAAAATAACATATTGACCCATTCAAAGCCCATAATTGTATTCCTTTTAATGCTTTGGGCCACCGTTCTCCAAGGTCAGACTGCCACAGTACTGGGAACGGTATTGGATGAAGACAGCCAACCCATTTCCAATGTAAACATCGCTGCCGGGAATTTGGGCACGGTTTCCGATGAAAACGGGAATTACGTCCTTGAACTGGTGGCAGATACGCCCAACACCATTACTTTTTCCCATATTGGCCATGGGAATGTGGTCTTGCAAAATCTCATTCTGAACACAAACGAAACCTTCGAGTTCAATCCGGTGATGAAAACGGATGCCATTCAAATTGCCGGTGTCGATGTTTCTGCCACTGGAAGAAAAAGTGTTGAAGGGATTACCACGATTCCCCCCGAAATAGCCCGGAAGATACCCGGGGCCAATGCCGGAGTGGAAAACATATTAAAGTTGTTGCCCGGCGTATCCTTTAACAATGAACTGAGTACGCAGTACAATGTTCGTGGTGGTAATTTTGATGAAAATCTGGTGTATGTCAACGGCATTGAGGTGTATCGGTCTTTTCTGATTCGTTCTGCACAACAGGAAGGGCTGAGCTTTGTGAACAGCGACTTGATCTCTGGTCTTGAATTTTCTCCGGGCGGGTTCCAGGCCAAGTATGGCGACAAATTATCCTCGGTTTTGGACATCACCTATAAAACTCCTACCTCATTCGAACTACGCGCCGACGGCAGTTTGCTGGGTGCCAGTGGAAGTTTGGAGACCATATCCAAAAACAAGAAGTTCACCACTATTTCTGGGGTTCGCTATAGGAATAATGGCCTGTTTTTGAACAGCCTTCAGACCCAAGGCAATTTCAATCCTAGGTTTTTGGATATTCAAAGCCACCTCACGTATCGGTTTTCCGAGAAGTTCCATCTTAATTTTTTACGGACATTTTCCATCAACGACTATAAAAATGACCCCCTGACCAGACAGACCAACTTTGGCACATTAAATGACCCAAGAGCCTTGCTGGTCTATTACCAAGGAAGGGAGAGAAATAAATACACCAATACATTGGGAGCGTTAAAGGCCGATATTTTTCCCAATGACCACACCAAATTGGAATTCACCACATCTACTTACCATACCCAAGAACAGGAATTCTCCGATATCATAGCGTCTTATGAACTGGGCGATGTGGACACCAATCTTGGCAGTGAAACCTTGGGGGAAGTGACCAACCCAAGAGAAATTGGCTCCCAATTCAACCGGGCCAGAAACCAATTGGATGCTTTAATCTTTACTATTTCGCACCGAGGGAAGCTTTCCAAAAATGGGAAAATCTTGGAATGGGGGGTAAAATTCACCCATGAGGACATCAACGATCGGTTTAGGGAGTCTGAGTTTATCGATTCCGCAGGATATATCATTCGTCCACCCAATTCCGAATTGGTGAACAATCAACCCGAGGAACCCTTTACTGGCGATATCATCCCTTATGAAAGTGTCCAAGCCATCAATGATGTACAAACAAACCGATTGTCCGGCTTTGTGCAATACGCAAGGCATACCCAATGGGGTGAACATGATATTTATTTTAACTTGGGTGTTAGAACCCACCATTGGGTTTTAAAAGGAGATGGTTTCAATACAAATGCCCAAACCCTTTTCAGCCCAAGGGGAAAATTCTCCATCAAACCCAATTGGGAAAAGGATATGTTGTTCCGCTTGGCCATTGGAAGTTACCAGCAACCCCCTTTTTATAGGGAGCTGAGGGATAGCAACGGAAATGTCAATCCCAACGTGGAGGCTCAAAAGTCCATTCATTATGTGTTGGGCAGCGAATATAGTTTTACCTTGTGGAACAGGCCTTTTACGCTCATCAGTGAGGCGTATTACAAAGATTTAACGAATGTCAACCCCTATACCGTTGAAGATGTGCGCATACGGTATGCTGCCCAGAACAATGCCGTTGCATACGCTTTTGGTTTTGATTTTAGGCTTACCGGTGCCTTTGTTCCGGGTACGCAATCATGGGTGAGTCTGGGGTATCTTCAAACAGAGGAAAATTGGGATGACCGTGGCTACATTTCAAGGCCTACCGATCAGCGTCTAAAGTTTGCGGTATTGTTCCAAGATTATGTGCCGAGTATCCCCAATGTAAAACTCTATCTTAACCTTGTTTACAATACCGGTGTCCCTGGTGGAAGTCCCAATTATGCCGATCCCTATAATTTTCAGAATAGATTAAGAGATTATAGAAGGGCGGATATGGGAATTTCCTATATTTTTGCAGACGAAAAAAATAAACATCCGCAAGGGCATTGGCTGCACAAGTTCAAGGAGTTCAGTGTTGGTTTTGAAATTTTCAATATGTTCAACAACCAAAATTCCATTACCAATACCTGGGTCAGGGATGTGGACACCCAAAGGCAGTTTGCTGTGCCGAACTATTTGACAAGTCGTATTCTGAATCTAAAATTTGGGGTGCGTTTTTAATATTTACCAATGAAAAAAATCGTTTCCATAATTGTGTTCTTGGCCGTCACCATGGCATCGGCACAGAAAAACATTTATGAGAACAGAAAGTTCGATGAGCTTACGGAAGAGCACGAAGTGCTGGCCATAATGCCCTTTATTGCCTATCTGGAACTGAAAGAGGTTGTGGACCGTGATGAACTGAAGGTGTTGGCCGAACGGGAAGGATATGCCGTGCAAAATGCATTGGAAACCTATTTTTCCAAGCGAAAGCAACGCAAAAAGTTCAATGTGGACTTTCAGAACATCAACAATACCAATGCCCTTCTGGCCCAAAATGGTATTGATTACGACAACATCGATATCCATACTACACAAGAGTTGTGCAAAATTCTTGATGTGGACGGAATCATCAGTGGAAACCTCAACCTGAACATTCTACTTTCCGAAGGTGTGCCCACAGACTTCAACCTTCTGGATTATTTTAGCGGGGATGCCAATTATGGGCGCATCGGGGTGAAAATAAGCGATGGGGAATCTGGAAAATTGCTCTGGAAATACGAAAATGAAATCTCCAAAAAAACCGGAAAGAACACCACCGAACTCATCGACAAGATGATGAAGGCTGCGTCCCGTAAATTTCCATACGACAAAGAAAAGAAACGAAAGAACAAAGACTGATCAATCAACTCTCTGCAAATTCCTTGAGCACCTGAACGGTATAGTCCAATTCTTCCTTGGTGTTGTACTTGGAAAATGAAAAGCGTAGAGAAGGCTTTTCCAATTCCGCTCCTGAAAGAATCTCCGTAAGCACATGCGAGCCCAAATTGCTCCCGGACTGGCAGGCACTTCCTTTGGAACAGGCAATGCCTTTCATATCCAAATGAAACAGGAGCATCAACCCTTTTTGTTTGTCAAACGGAAGTCTAACATTCACCAAGGTATAGGTACTTTTTTCCAAATCCCCTGACAGGCCATTGAAAATTGCATCCGGGATTTCCTGTTTCACCCTATCGATAAAATACTGTTTCAGCTCTTTTACCGTTTGGGTCTCTTCATCCAAATGCTCATAGGCCTTTACAAAAGCCTCTTCCAAGCCCACTATATTATGGAAGGATTCAGTGCCTGCCCTATGGCCTCGTTCCTGTGCCCCGCCGAAAATCAGGGGCTTCAATCCGGAGTTTTTACGGATAAAGGCAAAGCCAATGCCCTTTGGCCCATGGAATTTATGCGCCGCTGCGGTCATAAAATCAACAGGGACGGCTTGTACATCCCAAGGGTAATGTCCAATGGATTGCACTGTATCGGAATGGAAAAGCGCTCCATGTTCCCGGCACAGCTCTCCAATGGCCTTTATGTCGCTAATATTTCCAATTTCATTGTTTACGTGCATTAAGCTCGCCAACTTTTTGGAATCATCTTGGGTCAGTAAAGTTTCCAAGTGGTCCAATTTGGGATTACCGTTTTCATCCAAATCCACAAATTTGAGGGAAATGCCATATTCCTTTTCCAATTCTTCCGCGGTATGGAGCACGGCATGGTGTTCTATTTTGGATGTGATCAATGTCTGCACTCCCAAATCACGGACCGCACAGCGTAAAATCATATTATCCGCCTCAGTTCCACCGGAGGTGAAGATAATTTCCGAAGGTTGTGCATTCAAGGTTTTGGCAATGGTTTTCCGAGCTTTTTCAACAGCGGTCTTTGCCGATCTACCAAAGCTGTGGGTAGACGATGGGTTTCCGTAGTACACGGCCAAGGCCTCTTGCATTTTTGCAATGACCTCATCCCTTACCTGGGTTGTCGCCGCATTATCCAAATACACTTTTTGCATGGGCTGCAGTAGTTTTTTAAGCCCTCAAAAATACGGGAAATAAAGTTAATTTCTTTTAAAGTATTCCCTAGGATTGGGCTATTAAAATGGAATTGCTTTAAATTTGGCGCATGGGAAAATATTTCTTTTTGACCCTCTGCGCAGGGATGCTCCTTTCTTGTAGTGATGGTGACCTACAAATTGAGACTATAGATTTTGACAGTGTTGCCATTCAATATTGTACTGCACCCATTAGGAACGCTAAAAACATCATGTTCAAAATAAATGAGGATGAGGCCTTGATTTTGGAGCTTAGAAGTGGTGTGCTGAACAATGGCGTTGTTGGGGAGACTATAACTACTGAAAGTGCCGTTCCCGGTCAATCCCAAATTACCTACCGTATCTTTTCTGACGGTGTCACCAAAAATTATTTTTGCGATGACATCCCTACAACCGAACCTGCGGTTGTAGAGGAAATTGAAGCCCAAGACGGTACCGTTATTGTTGAAACAACGGCCAACGAAGACAATACAGAGTTTGTGCACACCATTCGCTTGAGCGGTATTTCTTTTGTCACTGATACCGATGAACGGATTACCGACCTTACCATCAGTGAATTTGGGGAGGTGACCACAGCCATCCCCGAATAACAACCCTAGCCATTCTGAAAAATATAGACTTCCGTGGCCCCCAAACCGTATTTTTGATATTCCGCATCGTAATACTTGAGGTTGTCATACTTTTTGAAGAGGTAGTACAGTTCTTCCTTGAGGATTCCCTCCCCTACTCCGTGGATAAAAACCACTTTTTGGATACGCTTACTGATTGCAAAATCCAACTGTCGTTTGGCGGTTTCCAACTGAAGGTTGAGGATATCAAAATTACTGAGCCCCTTACTTGATTTCACCAATTGGTGAATATGGAGGTCCACTTCCATTTTGGGAGCATTCCGCTCTTTGGGTTTGGTACTTGTAGACCGCCTTTTTTTGGGTTGTTCCTTTTCTTTCTTGACCTGGGCAATTTCAAAATTGGAGACTTTTATACCTTTTTCAACCTTAACCAATTCCTTCAAGGGGTATTTCAGCGGAAAACCTTCAGGGGTCATTACGGTGGCCGTGTCACCATCGATGGATTCCACCCGTCCTGAAATGGGCTCATCCAGCACTTCGACCTTATCTCCAATAGCAATCCTGGCCATACTTCAATCTTTGTTAAAAAAATCCCGGAAAGTTAATCCCATAAGCAAAAATAATAGTATTTTTCTTGACCGTTACAGTGATGATGCACCTACAACCAACCATTTTTTTAGTCAATTTGGAGGACTATATGCTACCCTGTCTCAACAAGAAATTGTTTGGATTGGACTGTCCTGGCTGTGGTATGCAACGCTCGGTACATTTACTTTTACAAGGTGAATTTTTGGACGCTTTTAAGATGTTCCCCGCCATTTATCCCCTTATGCTATTATTGGCCTTTTTGGTCTCAACCCTTTTTATAAAATTCAAATTTGCAGACCAAATAAAGTTAATACTCATGCTTACCACGGCGGGAGCCATATTGGTGAGTTACCTTATAAAAATGAACATCCTTTTTAACTAAAAAATAAATTATGGAACAACAAAAACTCCCTAATGCAACGCTGATTCTAATCTTTGGTATCGTTTCCATCGTAACCTGCTGTTGCTATGGTATTCTTGGGCTCATATTTGGTATAATCGCTTTGGTTTTGGCCAACAAAGCCCTAAAACTTTATGCAGCCAATCCAGAAATGTATGAAGGTGTACAAAATGTAAAGACCGGTAGAATATTGGCCATTATAGGAATAGTGCTAAACATCTTGTTTATAGCCTACATTGTTTGGATCTATTCTACATTTGGGTGGGATACCATGCAAGACCCGGATGCTCTTCGTGAAGCAATCGAAGATTTATTTGGGCAGTAATTGATTCGTACCCAAGCAAATCATTTTCTTTAAAGTCCATTCTCTGGTTGGAGTGGCAAAATGGTATGGCATTTGAGAAAACAAAATGATTTTTTAAACAACACCAATAAATACTAAAACCAATGGAAAACAACCAAAACATGCCGCCAAAGCCAAACAATTATATGGTTTTGGCCATTTTAAGCACCATTTTCTGCTGTATTGCAACAGGAATAGCCAGTATCATTTATGCCTCCAAGGTAAATGAACACTATGCAAGGGGAGAATACGCAGAAGCACAAAGTGCATCAAAAAACGCCAAGATGTGGGCTCTTATCGGCTTAGGTGCAGCAGCACTGATATGGATTGTATATTTTGCCATCTTTGGCTTGGCAATTTTTGGAAGTTTGGCCAATGCGGGGAACTATTAAAAAACCAATAGTACTTTTAGGTTTGGGAGTATTGTCAGTTATGGCAGTACTCCTTTACTTTTCTTTCAACCCTGAAAAGGGGTTGTTTTTTCCAAAATGTCCGTCTTACCAATATCTGGGCATCTACTGTTCCGGTTGCGGAAGTCAGCGAGCCATACATGATTTGCTCCACTTGCGCCTTGGCGACGCCATGAACCATAATGTACTGTTGCTTCCCGCCTTATTTGTGATTGCACAGCATGGGTTGGTGAAAACAGGCATTCTTAAAACTCGAAGTTTCCTCAATTATAGGCTTGCTCCTATCATCGTGTTGGTCATTGTCCTACTCTTTATGTTCCTTCGGAATCTTAACATGGCCCCTTTTGCGTATTTGGCCCCTTAATTCGCCACTTCACTTATAAATTTTAAGCGGTAGAGCCTGAGTTCTTCATCCTCGTAATCCCCTTCAAACTCTTCAATGGCATCAGAAATGGAATCTGTATCGGCTTCCAGAAAATAGTCGTGGATTTCTTCTTGCTGGTCTTCATCCAAAATTTCATCGATCCAATAGCCAATATTCAATTTTGTACCGCTGAACACTATCTGCTCCATTTCTTTGATGAGATCGGGCAGTTCCAAACCCTTTGCCGAGGCAATGTCATCCAAGGGCAACTTTCTATCAACACTTTGGATCACATACAGTTTTAAGGCTGAATTGGCTCCGGTACTCTTTACCACAAGATCATCTGGACGGATAATCTCATTTTCTTCCACATATTGGGCAATTAGGCTCACAAAGGGCTGCCCATATTTTTTAGCCTTGCCTTCACCCACCCCCTGAATGTTGAGAAGCTCATCCATGGTAATGGGGTATTTAAGGGACATATCTTCCAAAGATGGGTCTTGAAACACTACAAAAGGTGGAACCCCAATCTTTGTTGCCTCCCTTTTCCGAAGGTCTTTGAGCAATTTCAGCAAGTTTTCATCCGCTACGGCCCCACCAGACTTGCCGGCAGTCACCACGGTATCATTGCTTTCCTCAGTGTATGTGTGGTCCTTTGTCATTTGGAAGGATTCCGGTTTTTTGAGAAATTCCTCCCCGGCCTTGGTCAAATGTAGAATTCCATAACGTTCTATCTCCTTTTTCAACAACCCGGCCACCAAAACCTGCCTTGTCAGGGCCATCCAGTACATTTTATCTTTATCGGCCCCAATGCCAAAAAATTCCTTTTCATCGGTTTTATGGGACGATATCATGGCATTGGTCTTCCCAACCAAAATGCGCACAATCTCCTTGGTCTTGAATTTTTCATTGGTGTCGCGCACCACACTCAGGAGTTTCACCACCTCATCCTTGGCTTCTTCTTTGGGCTTTGGATTTCGGGCATTGTCGTCCATATCGGCACCTTCGCCATTGACTTCGTCAAATTCCTCACCAAAATAGTGGAGGATGAACTTTCTTCGGGATATGGAGGTTTCGGCATACGCTACAATTTCTTGAAGTAAAGCGTTGCCAATTTCCTGTTCGGCAACAGGTTTACCGGACATAAATTTTTCAAGCTTTTCAACATCTTTATAGGCATAGAAGGCCAAACAATGCCCTTCACCGCCATCTCTTCCTGCTCGACCAGTTTCTTGATAGTAACTTTCTATGCTCTTGGGAATATCATGATGGATCACAAAGCGAACATCGGGCTTGTCTATACCCATTCCGAATGCAATGGTGGCCACAACCACATCCACTTCCTCCATCAGGAACATGTCCTGATATTTAGATCGTGTCTTGGCATCAAAACCGGCATGGTACGGCACGGCACTGACCCCATTGACCTGTAGCACTTGCGCCAATTCCTCTACACGCTTCCTGCTTAAACAATAAATGATTCCCGATTTCCCCTGATTTTTTTTAACAAACCGGATAATATCGGCATCTACATTTTGGGTTTTGGGTCGGACTTCATAAAACAAATTGGGCCGGTTAAAGGATGCCTTGAATACCTTGGCATCTGTCATCCCCAAGTTCTTGATGATATCTTCTTGTACTTTTGGCGTCGCCGTGGCGGTAAGGCCAATAATGGGAATATCATCACCCAATCTGTTGATGATGCCTTTAAGGTTACGGTACTCGGGCCTAAAATCATGTCCCCACTCCGAGATGCAGTGCGCTTCGTCCACAGCCACAAAGGAAAGGGTCACTTTTCTTAAAAAATCAACATTTTCTTCCTTGGTCAAGGATTCCGGTGCCACATACAACAGTTTGGTGACGCCATTGGAAACGTCCTCCTTTACCTGTTTTATCTCGGTCTTGGTCAGGGAAGAATTCAACACATGGGCTATCCCTGTCTGTTCAGAGATGCCACGGATGGCATCAACCTGATTTTTCATCAAAGCGATCAAAGGGGAAACCACAATGGCCGTACCTTCCTTCATAAGGGCCGGGAGTTGGTAGCAAAGTGATTTTCCGCCTCCTGTGGGCATTATTACAAAGGTGTCTTTATTGTCAAGAATATTTTGAATTACTTTTTCCTGTAGCCCTTTAAATTTTGAAAACCCAAAATATTTTTTCAGGGAAGCATGTAAGTCAGTGTCCGCTAGGCTCATTTCCGCATTTTTCATTTATTGCAAGCAACCTAAAAAGGTGTTGAAGCTGTTATTTTTCACATCAATCAAAAGTAGGAAGTATTCTATCTTCCATAATGGTACATAAAAGATAGTTTGATTAGTTTTGTAATCTTAAATATAAGACATTCTTTTAGGAATACAATTAGTTAAATCTGTTTATTATCTTGAACGACGCCAAGTCAATTTTAACCATCGCCAAAAGAACCCTTGAGATAGAGAGCAAGGCCATCTTCAACTTGATCGACCAACTTGACGACCAATTTGCACATGCCGTGCAATATATATTGGAATCCAAGGGAAGGGTTGTGGTCTCGGGCGTTGGCAAAAGTGCCATTGTGGCCTCCAAGATCGTGGCCACCCTCAATTCCACAGGCACCCCGGCCTCTTTTATGCATGCCGCGGATGCCATTCACGGGGATTTGGGCACCATACAGGAAAACGATGTGGTGGTGTGCCTTTCCAAAAGTGGGAACACCCCAGAGATCAAAGCTTTGCTTCCGCTCATAAAAATCGCCAAGAACAAATTAATTGGGATTACCGGCAATATGGATTCCATTTTGGCCAAACAGGCCGATTTTGTTTTGAGCACCTATGTGGAAAAAGAGGCTTGCCCCAACAATTTGGCCCCTACCACCAGTACTTCGGCACAAATGGCCATGGGCGACGCGCTTGCCATCTGCCTTTTGGAACTGAGAGGGTTCAGTAGTTCGGATTTTGCCAAATATCATCCGGGTGGATCATTGGGTAAAAGGCTATATTTGCGGGTGGCGGACATTGTGGTGAACAATCAGAAACCACAGGTCGATGTCAACTCAAGCGTAAAAGAAGTAATTGTGGAAATTTCTGAAAAAATGTTGGGGGTCACCGCAGTGATGAAAGAAGGAAATGTGGTTGGCGTGGTTACCGATGGAGACATCCGAAGGATGTTGAGCAAATATGACAATATTAGTGGACTGACTGCCCAGGACATCATGACCTCCAATCCAAAAACGGTAGAGGTGGATACCTTGGCGGTAAAAGCGTTGAAAATGCTCCAGGAAAGTGGAATTTCCCAACTCCTGGCCTTTGAAAATGGCGACTACGCTGGCGTGGTCCATATCCATAACCTTATAAACGAGGGAATCCTATAATGGCAAAAAAAGACAAGAAAAGCCCAGATGAAATGTCCTTTTTGGACCATTTGGAGGAATTACGGTGGCATTTGATCAGATCCACCTTGGCGGTAGTTATTGTGGCCTGTGTTGCATTTGTGATGAAAGACTTTGTCTTTGGAATCATCTTTGGTCCAAAGAGCATGGATTTTCCCACCTATCGGTTTTTCTGCAACATTGCAACCTTTTTTGGTATTGATTCCGATTTTTGTGGTGATGAACTTCCGTTTACCATTCAAAGTAGGTTGATGGCCGGTCAGTTCTCCGCCCACATCTGGACCTCAATCTGGGCGGGTGTAATTATTGGGTTCCCCTATATTCTTTGGGAAATATGGCGTTTTATCAGCCCGGGGCTCTATGAAAAGGAAAGAAAATATTCCAGAGGATTTATTTTTACTGCCTCGTTATTGTTTTTCATAGGAGTATTGTTCGGATATTATGTGGTTGCTCCGTTATCCATCAACTTTTTGGGCACCTACAAAGTAAGCGACCTGGTCAGTAATGAGATTGATTTGGCTTCCTACATCGGAACTGTGCGGGCTGCTGTGATAGCCTGCGGTATCATGTTTGAACTGCCCATTATCATTTTCTTTTTGACCAAGGTGGGATTGGTAACTCCGGAAATCCTTAAAAAATATAGAAAAATTGCGCTGGTGATCGTATTGATTCTTTCGGCAATTATCACACCTCCCGATATTACCAGTCAAATTGTGGTGGCCATTCCTGTATTGATCTTGTACCAGATAAGCATCTATATTTCCAAAGTGGTCGTAAAAAGAGAAGCCAAAAAAGAAAAAGAAAGGAAAAATGCCAAATCATAAAGTAGACGAGTTCAATGCCTATCGTTCCAAAATGAACGAAAAACTCTTGGCGGACAACAATAAACTCATCAAACGTATCTTCAATCTGGATACCAACGCCTATATGGCCGGTGCGCTTGATGTGAAAACCAAAGAACTTTTGGGCTTGGTGGCATCGGCGGTCCTACGTTGCGATGATTGCGTGAAATACCATCTGGAAAGCTCCAAAAAGGCAGGCGCCAATAAAGAAGAGGTCATGGAAACCTTGGGCATTGCCACCCTGGTAGGTGGCACCATAGTAGTTCCCCACCTAAGAAGGGCCTACGAATTTTGGGAAGCTTTGGAGGAAAACGAAGCTTAAAAAAATCCCAAAGACCCTTTCCTTGAAGGAGAATATGTTTAGTTTTGGCAAATTCCTATGAAGCTACGCGCAGAAAATATCATGAAGGCCTACCGTGGCCGAAAAGTCGTTAAGGGCATATCGCTCGAAGTAAACCAAGGTGAAATTGTAGGGCTTTTGGGACCCAATGGGGCCGGGAAGACCACCTCTTTTTATATGATCGTGGGCCTGATAAAGCCCAACGGGGGCAAAATTTTCCTAGACAATATGGAGATAACCTCCTTCCCCATGTACAAAAGGGCCCAAAACGGTATTGGGTATCTGGCACAGGAAGCTTCTGTTTTTCGAAAATTGAGCATTGAAAAGAATATTCTTAGTGTACTCCAATTGACCAACTTGAGCAAAAAGGAACAGCACATGAAAATGGAATCGCTCATTGATGAGTTTGGTCTGGGACATATTCGCAAGAACCGAGGCGATTTATTGTCTGGGGGGGAACGCCGCCGTACCGAAATTGCCCGAGCCCTGGCCACAGACCCCAAATTTATTCTGTTGGATGAGCCTTTTGCCGGGGTTGACCCTGTTGCCGTGGAGGACATTCAGCGGATTGTAGCCCAATTGAAGAACAAAAATATCGGTATTTTGATCACCGACCACAACGTACAGGAAACCTTGGCCATTACCGAACGTTCCTATTTAATGTTTGAGGGTGGAATTCTTAAAGCTGGAGTTCCCGAGGAATTGGCCGTGGATGAAATGGTGCGGAAGGTGTATTTGGGGCAAAACTTTGAGCTCCGAAAAAAGAAATTGGATTTTTAATCCTTTCTCTTCTTCATTTTTACCACTATTGAAGGTGACAGCGATTTTAAATGTTCAATAAATCCCATCTTATCTTTCGGGGAAATCACCACACTCTTGTATTTACCATACAATATTTCCAAACGATCCAATGATGCCGCAGGCGATGATATCAGGGTATTGGTTTCCACCATCCCAGTAATGGAATCAATGGGTATTACTTTTCTGAACCAAAAGAATACTTTAACTACCAAATTCTTTTCATTGACTTCGTAGGAAATAGAGTTAAAAAGAAGGACTACTAAAAGTAATATTCCAGTTTGTATGGCCAAATCTACCCACAGACCTTGATCAATTGTATGGTATATGCCCACACCAAAACCTAAAAGTACAATTGCGAGTAGACCCCAGCCTACTTTTGAGGGATATACCTTATGATTTTTATTTTCCATCTTTTTTAGGAATTAAAATCGATGCTAGTAGATAAAAAACAATAATTAAGGGGATGGCCAAAAATTTTAGGGTCAACAGCATCACCAAACTTCCGATCAAGAACAAATATTTAACCCCATTGTCCTTAAAACTCCAATTATCAAATTTTAGGGCGAAAAGTGCTATGGGAGAGTTCAACAAATAGGCACTTACCACGGTCAACCCCATCAAAAACCATTGGTTGAGAATGATGCCACTGAGCACTTCATTATTATGGTAGAGCAAAATCAAAGGAAGGGAAAGAATCAACAAAGCGTTTGCCGGAGTGGGCAAG
Source organism: Allomuricauda sp. CP2A (assembly GCF_001683915.1). Taxonomy (GTDB): domain Bacteria; phylum Bacteroidota; class Bacteroidia; order Flavobacteriales; family Flavobacteriaceae; genus Flagellimonas. Next base: position 91,746 of record NZ_LXTT01000076.1, read on the forward strand.
CCCTTAAACGACGAAACTTGGTTCTCATCCACATTGAACTTGGCCAATCGATAAGCAGATGCCAAGGTGATCATAAAACCGAAAAAGGGCAGTACCGTCATTTCATCATCATGGCCAAAAAAACCGAGGTTCCATCCGCCCCGCTCGGCCATATTGAGCAATTGGAACATGACAATGCCGGGGACCAATCCACTGGTGATCACATCGGCCAAGGAGTCCAACTGCACCCCTACCTCACTTTTCACATTCAGGGCACGAGCTGCCAATCCATCAAAAAAATCGAAAAATATGCCAATGAAAACAAAGAGTGCGGCCAATTCCAAATGGTTGAGCACGGCAAAAACAGTGGCCACACAACCACTAAAAACATTCAATAAAGTTAGCAAGTTGGGAATATAGGACTTCATACAGTTCGGTTTCCGTAAAAATACAGTAAAAAACAAACTGTTGGATTTTGATGTTCGGCAGAGTCGTATTTATTCTGATATTTGCCGAGACAATCTTGAAAATGAAACAACGGCTTTTCTTTTTTCTATTGCTGCTCTTGGTTGGGTTCCAAACATTTTCCCAGGCACCCCAACTCTCAGAGAAATCCCAAATAAGCCTGCTCACCTGTGCTGCCGGGGACGAACTGTATTATGCCTTTGGCCATAGTGCGTTCCGGGTTCAGGACCCTGTTTTGGGCATTGATGTGGTCTACAACTATGGCACCTTTGATTTTAACCAACCCAATTTCTACCTCAATTTTGTTAAGGGAAGAATGATCTATTCCCTTTCCAGAAGGAGCTTTGATGATTTCCTTTTTGAATACGAATTGGAAAAAAGATGGGTCAAGGAACAGATTTTGGACCTTACATTGGAAGAAAGAAACCAATTGCTTGCCTTTTTTGAGGAAAACTACCTACCGCAAAATCGGGACTATTTGTACGACCCGCTATTGAACAACTGTTCCAGCATTACGGGCAAAATTTTAAAGCAACAATATGGCGATGCCATAGTATTTGATGGTTCTTATTTGGAAGAACAGTATAGCTTCAGACAGCTGGTCAGGCAATTTTTGGACAACAATTCATGGTCCATGTTCGGTATAGACCTCGCTTTTGGATCCAATGTGGACCGAACGGCTACCGTTCAAGAACACATGTTTCTACCGTATTACGCCATGATGCAAATACGACATACCACCAAAGATGGGAAACCCCTTTTGAAGCGAGAGCGGACTATCTTGGACTATAATGAACATGAAGGGCAAAACTTTTTCCCGCTTACACCCTTGTTCTGGTTTGTTTTGCTCTTGGTGTTCACCGGAATTGTCACCTATTTTGACTACAAACATAAGGCCAGAAGCCGTTGGTTGGATTTTTCGTTGTTCTTCATCACAGGTTTGATAGGAATCTTTTTGGTTTTTCTTTGGTTCGCCACGGACCATACCTCAACCCCAAACAACTTCAACATTTTATGGGCTTTCCCTCTCAATGCCATTGTGGCCTTTATTTTTGTGTTTGAGGACAAACTACCCGAATGGTCCATAAAATATTTGTACACTGCCTTAGGCCTCATGGGAATTATGTTGGTATTATGGATATTCCATATCCAAATTTTTTCACCCGTAGTGATTCCCGTACTTTTGACCTTGGCAATTCGGTATAGCTATCTAATCAGATATACCAAACTTTAGGATTGGCCTTTAATCCATACCCATGAACTTACTAACAGTAGAGAACATATCTAAATCTTATGGGGAATTGGTCCTGTTTTCCGGTATTTCCTTTGGAATCAACAAGGACCAAAAGATTGCATTGATCGCCAAAAATGGGAGTGGAAAGACCTCCATTCTCAACATCATGTCCGGGAAGGATACTTCGGAAACCGGTCAGGTAACGGTTAGAAAGGATACCAAAGTCGCTTTTTTGGAACAAGAGCCTAATCTTAATCCCAATTTGACCGTTGAAGAGACCATTTTCACTACGGACAATGAGATTTTAAAGGTTATCGCCACCTATGAAAAGGCCATGGAAAATCCTGAGGACACGGATCGTTACCAGAAGGCTTTTGAGGCCATGGAACGTCATAATGCATGGGATTTTGAGACCCAATACAAGCAAATTCTATTCAAATTGCAGTTGACGAAGCTGGATGCCAAGGTGAACACCCTCTCCGGTGGACAAAAAAAGCGGTTGGCCTTGGCCAATGTTTTGCTGAACAAACCAGATTTGCTGATCATGGACGAGCCCACCAACCATTTGGACTTGGAAATGATCGAATGGCTGGAAGCCTATTTTTCCAAAGAAAACATTACGCTGTTCATGGTGACCCACGACCGTTATTTTTTGGACCGGGTCTGCAATGAGATATTGGAGCTGGACAACAATCAACTTTACACATACAAAGGGAATTACAGCTATTATCTTAGGGAAAAAGATGCCCGAATGGAGCGCGAGGCCGTGGAACAGCACAAATCCAAACTATTGTTCAAAAAAGAACTGGACTGGATGCGAAGACAGCCCAAAGCCCGAACCACCAAATCCAAATCGCGTATTGATGACTTCAACGAAATCAAAAAAAGGGCGCATCAACGAAGAAAAGAGCACGAGGTAGAGCTGGAACTGAACATGGAACGCCTGGGCAGTAAGATTTTGGAACTCCATAATGTCTCCAAAACGTATGACGATAAGGTCATCTTAAATAAGTTCGATTATAATTTCAGCAAAGGGGAACGTGTGGGGATCATCGGGAAAAATGGCACCGGAAAGTCCACTTTTTTGAATATACTTACGGAAAGGGAAGCTGTTGATGGTGGAAAAGTGGTAGTAGGCGACACCCTAAAATTTGGCTACTATACCCAAAAGGGAATTCCCGTAAAAGAAGGCCAAAAGGTCATTGATGTCATTCGTGAGTTCGGCGATTACATTCCCCTGAAAAAAGGGAGGCAAATTTCGGCCCAACAACTGTTGGAACGGTTTCTCTTTGACCGCAAAAAGCAGTATGACTTTGTTGAAAAACTCAGTGGTGGGGAACGAAAACGGCTCTACCTCTGTACCGTGCTCATTCAAAATCCCAATTTTTTGATTCTGGATGAACCTACCAACGACCTGGACATTGTTACCCTAAATGTGTTGGAAAGTTTTCTGCTCGACTTTCCCGGCTGCCTCATTGTGGTTTCGCACGATCGTTATTTTATGGACAAGATCGTGGACCATTTGTTCATTTTCAAAGGAGACGGGGTGATAGAGGATTTTCCCGGCAACTATTCCGATTATCGGGTGTATGAAAACAGCAAGGTCATTGAAGAACGGGAAAACAAAACCGCTTCCTCCGAAAAAACGGAAAATACATGGAGAGATACTAGTAATGGCAAACTATCCTATTTGGAACAAAAAGAATACAAACAATTGGAAAAGGATATTCAGAAATTGGAGGAGCAAAAAGAGGTTCTGCAAAACAAATTTTCCAATCCTGAACTGAGCGGTGATGAGATTGATCAACTTTCCATTGAGCTTAAGGAGGTTTCCGATGCCATTGAAGAGAAAACAGAACGTTGGTTCGAACTTTCTGCCATTTTAGAGGGATAAATTGTCCCCTTGAAGGGACTTTAGGGGTGTTTTATGTACTACAAGTTGATTTCTTATCTCAAATTTCTCATTAAGTCTACTAACGAACATGGTGTGCACTCCCCTTTTGTCTTCAATTTTGTAACAAAATGTTTGTATTCCAAAGAAAAAATGAGCAGCAACAAGACCATGAATGTGTTGTTGAAGAGCATTGGTTACTTCAATTATAAAAAAGTCCTAATCGATAATTCTCCCGAGGTTGAAGAACGGGTTAGGGACACATTTCAGGATATGTATTTTGATAGATCCACCGTGGATATTGTTTATACGGACCACATGAATATATCAAAATTCACCACGCTTCTTTCCGAAGGAAAACTCCATAATGGCAGCATGGTTTTGGTGGATGGGATTTACCATGACAAAAAGAGGTTGGAAGATTGGGAAAATCTGATTGCTTCACCCAACATCACGGTAAGTATGGACATGTTCCATTGCGGTGCCATCTTCATCCGAGAGGAGCAGGTGAAGGAACATTTCACTATTCGAATTTAAAAAAGTAACTTTAAGTTATGGAAAATGCAGCAACGGATAACACTATTTGGTATGTTCTTGCGGTTTTGGGACTGATTTATTTGATCATTCTGTTTCGGAACAAAAGAGCGACCCGTCGCAGAAAGTCCCGCAGGTTTATGGAAGGAAAGCGAAAACGTGAACGCGACAATGAACAATAATCAATGAACAATCAACAGTAAACAATGAGCAATAGATAGCTATGCATTGATAATTGTTTATTGATAACTGAAAACTGATTCATGAAGATTTACACCAAAACCGGAGATAAGGGCACCACGGCATTGTTTACAGGTACCCGGGTACCCAAGCATCATATCCGCATAGAAAGCTATGGTACCATTGACGAGCTCAATTCGTTTTTAGGATTGCTCCGCGATCAGGATATGGATGCCCGTTCCAAAGAGATTCTAATGCTTATTCAGGAAAAATTGTTCACGGTCGGTTCCATTTTGGCCACTGAGCCGAAAAAGGACAAACGGCTCAAGATTCCAAGAATTGGCCAAGAAGATATTGAACTTTTGGAAAAAGAAATGGACCAAATGAACGAAAATCTTCCAGAAATGACACATTTTATTCTTCCTGGTGGCCACACCACCGTGTCATACTGCCATATTGCCAGAACCGTTTGTCGCCGTGCAGAGCGAATGATTTCATATTTGCATGAAAATGAGCCTGTTCCAGCCCCGTTGCTGTCCTATATCAACCGTCTCTCCGATTATTTGTTTGTATTGGCACGGAAGTTGTCAAACGACTTGAAAGCCCAAGAAGTAAAGTGGATCCCGAAGGAGATGGACTAAAAAAATCGTTTTTTTAACGCAATAGTTTTGTCAACTCCAAAATAATTTTTAATTAATACTGTTTTTACTTGACTAATTGAGTTTAAAAATTATTTTTGCAAAAAATTTAAAATCAAACCGTTACTATGTACTGGACACTCGAACTAGCCTCATATTTAAGTGATGCGCCTTGGCCAGCCACCAAAGACGAACTGATAGATTACGCAATCCGTACCGGAGCGCCATTGGAAGTTGTAGAAAACTTGCAATCCATGGAAGAAGAGGGCGGCGAGATATATGAGTCCATTGAGGAAATATGGCCCGACTATCCTACCGAAGAAGACTATCTTTGGAATGAGGATGAATATTAATTTCGGAAAACACAAAGCACGTTAAAAAGTCTCATTTGAGGCTTTTTTTTATGTAATTTTGACAGCCCAGCAAAAGAATTCCATCATATTCTTATCAATGGAACAGCTTTTGCCATTCTAACGAAAAGACATTTCATGAGTTTTATTAATTCCGTACTGAAGGTTTTTGTAGGTGATAAATCAGAAAAGGACGTTAAGGCCCTGCAACCTTTGGTAAATGAGATAAAATCCTTTGAGCAGGAGCTTGAAGGGTTGAGCCACGATGAACTGAGACAAAAAACCGTTTCCTTCAAAGCACAGATAGCAGAGGATTGCAAAGAGATCAATGACAGGATCGCTGCCCTGGAGGAGGAAGTGGAAAGCTCCAATGACATAGACCGCAATGAGGAAATCTATGCTGAAATTGACAGGCTCAACGAGGAAGCCTACCAAATTTCAGAAAAGACCCTCAACAACATACTTCCCGAGGCCTTTGCTGTAGTAAAGGAAACTGCCAAACGCTTTGTGGCCAATGAGACCCTTACTGTAACGGCATCGGAATTTGACAGATTACTTTCGGGTTCCAAAGATTACGTAACTCTTGAAGGTGAAAAAGCCGTTTGGAGCAATTCTTGGGATGCCGCTGGCAAGGAAGTCACTTGGGATATGGTACATTACGATGTGCAATTGATAGGCGGTATTTCCCTGCATCAAGGGAAAATTGCCGAGATGCAGACCGGTGAAGGTAAAACATTGGTGGCCACACTCCCGCTCTACTTGAATGCATTAGCAGGAAAAGGGGCCCACTTGGTCACCGTTAATGATTATCTGGCCAAAAGGGACAGCGCTTGGATGGCGCCCATTTTTGAATTTCATGGACTTTCCGTGGATTGTATTGATAAGCACCAACCCAATTCTGATGGCAGACGGGCCGCTTATAACGCAGACATTACCTACGGTACCAACAACGAATTTGGTTTCGATTATTTGCGTGACAACATGGCGCATACCCCTGGGGATTTGGTGCAACGTCCGCACCATTACGCCATTGTGGATGAGGTGGATTCCGTACTGATTGATGACGCCCGTACCCCTTTGATCATATCCGGCCCCGTTCCTGAGGGCGACCGCCACGAATTCAATGAGCTGAAACCAAAAGTGGCCGATATCGTTCAAAAACAACGGCAACATTTAACAGGCGTTTTGGCCGAGGCCAAAAAACTCATCGCCGAAGGTGATACCAAAGAAGGTGGATTCTTATTGCTTCGGGTACACCGAGGATTGCCAAAAAACAAGGCGCTCATCAAATTTTTGAGCGAAGAGGGCGTAAAACAATTGCTACAGAAGACCGAGAATTTCTACATGCAGGACAACAACCGGGAAATGCCCAAAGTAGATGCAGACCTGTTGTTCGTCATTGATGAAAAGAACAACCAGATTGAACTTACTGACAAAGGGGTCGATTATATTTCCGGTGATCAAGACAAGGACTTCTTTGTGATGCCCGACATCGGTAGTGAAATTGCCAAAATTGAAAATCAGGACCTCGAAATAGAAAAAGAAGCCGAACTCAAGGAAGATCTCTTTAAGGATTTTGCCATAAAGAGTGAGCGTATCCATACAATGACCCAGTTGTTGAAAGCCTATACCCTCTTTGAAAAAGATGTGGAATACGTGGTAATGGACAACAAGGTGATGATCGTGGATGAGCAGACGGGTCGTATCATGGATGGTAGAAGATATTCTGATGGATTGCACCAAGCCATCGAGGCCAAGGAAAATGTGAAGATTGAGGCGATGACCCAGACCTTTGCCACCATTACGCTTCAGAATTACTTTAGAATGTACAACAAGTTGGCCGGGATGACAGGTACAGCTGTTACCGAAGCTGGCGAATTCTGGGAGATCTACAAGTTGGATGTGATGGAAATTCCAACCAACAGACCCATTGCCCGTGATGACAGACACGATTTGATCTACAAGACCAAACGCGAAAAATACAACGCCATCATAGATGAGGTCACCAAGCTTTCCCAAGCTGGAAGACCTGTATTGATCGGTACAACATCCGTTGAAATTTCAGAATTGTTGTCCAAATTGTTGAGTGTACGGAAAGTACCGCACAACGTATTGAACGCCAAATTGCACAAAAAAGAGGCCGACATTGTTGCTGAGGCCGGGAAATCCGGTGTTGTTACCATTGCCACAAACATGGCCGGTAGGGGTACCGACATTAAATTGAGCCCTGAGGTGAAGAAAGCCGGTGGTTTGGCCATTGTGGGTACGGAACGCCATGATTCACGTCGTGTGGACAGACAGTTGAGAGGTCGTTCTGGACGGCAAGGAGACCCAGGTAGTTCCCAGTTCTATGTTTCCTTGGAGGACAACCTAATGCGTTTGTTCGGATCGGACCGTGTGGCCAAAATGATGGACCGTATGGGCTTGGAAGATGGTGAGGTCATTCAACATTCCATGATGACCAAATCCATAGAACGCGCCCAGAAGAAAGTGGAGGAAAACAACTTCGGTATCCGTAAACGCTTGTTGGAATATGACGATGTTATGAATGCACAGCGTGAGGTGATCTACAAAAGAAGAAGGCACGCTTTGCAAGGGGAACGCTTAAAGGTGGACATCGCCAATATGATGTACGACACTTGTGAAGCCATTGCCGAGACCAATAAAATGGCCGATGATTACAAGAACTTTGAGTTCGAGCTCATTAAATACTTCTCCATTACTTCACCGATCAGCGAAGAGGAGTTCAAAAAAATGAGCTTTCAGCAGATTGCCAATATCATCAATGATGAAGCCTACGATTTCTACAAACAGAAAATGGAGCGTAGCGCCACAGTAGCCTTTCAGGTCATTAAAAAAGTATATGAGGATGAATCCAACAAGTTTGAGCGCATTGTAGTTCCCTTTACGGATGGCATCAAAACCCTTAATGTGGTTACCAATCTGGAGAAGGCCTACAAGACGAATGGGAAGCAATTGATCACCGATTTTGAGAAAAACATCACCTTGGCGATTATAGATGATTCTTGGAAAACCCACTTGCGCAAAATGGATGAGCTGAAACAATCCGTGCAATTGGCCGTTCACGAGCAAAAAGACCCCTTGTTGATCTATAAGTTTGAGGCTTTTGAGCTTTTTAAGGAGATGATGGACAAGGTGAACAAGGAAGTTATCTCGTTCTTGTTCAAGGGAGAATTACCTTCAGAGAACACCAATCAAATCCAAGAGGCCAGAAGCGTTCGCAGGCCAAAGGAAAAACTTCAAACCACCAAAGAAGAAATTCCAAACAGCGACGAACTGGCCGCCCAGAACAGGGCCGCAGGACAGACCCAACGGCAAAGACCACAGGTAACCGAGACCATTGTTCGCGAAAAACCGAAGATTGGAAGAAACGAACGCGTCACGATCAAAAATATCATGTCCGGAGAAAGTAAAACCTGTAAGTACAAGCAGGCCGAACCGCTCATTGACAAAGGTGAATGGGTGCTTGTGGAAGACTGATTCCGAAGAAAATAGTACAACCTTGCGGCAGCTAATATTAGCTGCCGCTTTTGATTATATCAAAAAACATATTTAGATTTACAACCGAAACACCCCGTAACAAGCTACTTTTACTACTCCATTTCACAACCTTGACCGTAGTAGTGAAGAACAACCAAGCGTAGTATATGAAGACTCCTTTTAAGGATAAACAACGTTTACAAGACAAAGTCGATTTGATACTTAAGGTCAACTATAGTTCTTCGCTATTTGCGTTCATTTTGGGCCTAATTTGCCTATTCTTTCTGAATATTGAGGGCATAATACCCTATGCATGTTTTGTTTATGCGGTTTTAAACCTTGTGAACACCCTCCTTTACAAGCAACACAAGAGGTTGGTGCTTACATACAACATCACCTCCATCCTATCCATGATCGGGGCAACCATTGTTACTGTTTATAGTGGCGGAATCCAGAGTCCTTTTATTTTTGTGCTCGCCATTGTGGTCTTTGCCGGATATGTGACCACCAAGGTTTTCGGCCAACTCTACCTCATCGTTAACTTGGCCGTGCTCGCCATCTTGTTTTTATATGACGTTGGAGATTTCAGGATTTCTGAAAATACCGTTCCCTTGGAATCCAGAAGCTGGTTTGCTTTCTTAAGCGCAGTTTTTGCCGTGTATCTTTTGGGAGGCGTTTTTGGGAAAAATCTATTGCGGGCACATCACAAGCTATATAAATCCCGTAACGAGATACAGGAGCGTATTGAGGAAAAAGAAATTTTGTTGAAGGAAGTCCACCATAGGGTCAAGAACAACCTACAGACCGTTTCCAGTCTTTTGAGCCTACAATCCAGGGCACTTGCAGATGAAAAAATCAGCAATATCATAAAAAGCAGTCAAAACAGGGTAGTATCCATGGCCATGGTGCACGAAATGCTCTATAAACGTGATGACTACCTGTCAAAGGTCGAGCTTAAACCCTACGTAAAAGAGCTGTGCGACTATCTGGTGCGTTCCGTAAAAGGAAGCAACAACAATATTAAAGTAGACTTGGACATTGATGACCATAAGCTCAGTATCGATACGGTAATCCCCCTTGGTCTTATCATTAATGAAACCATTACCAATGCCCTCAAGTATGGTATATCGGAAGGTTCTGATGGCGAAGTCCATGTTTCATTGCAAAAGCTTTCCAACAATCGCTATGAAATGTATCTGGGCGACAATGGCATTGGCTATTCGGAGGATATCAACCCCAGGACCTCAAATTCCCTCGGTTTAAAGTTGATCTATAACTTAGCCCGACAATTACGGGGCAGCATAACACGGGATTACGAAAAAAAGGGCACCTATTACCGGATTGAATTTGAAGAAGTGATTGAAGAATTTAATTCTGTGGATTGATCTGGGGGCAATTTTAGAAGTACACCTCTGCAAACCAAAGCCCATTTTGGAAAGTTTACCTAAACTTTTTGGCTCGAAAGGAAAACACTATCGATGCAACCACAAAAGCAAAACTCAAGAACAGTGTAAATGGAATCAGTAGTCCTAAAATCATAATTAAGCCAATTTTGCTTTGTTTCTCTTAGTTCTGAAGGCAAGTTCCTTTTTAACCCTGGAGTTTTTGAATTTGTACAATCTGGTCATTTTTCTGTCCTTCTTAATTTCGGCTTGTACAGCTTCGCTCAACTCCACATCTGTAAATTTGGTCTCTACGTTTACTTCTTTTGAAATATCTTGGGCCATGGCCATTGTTCCGAAAAAAGTTACTGCGATGATGGTTAAAATTGTTTTCATGATTTGGGCTTTATTTACTTTGTAAAATTACCCACGCATGACCCCTGGGGCCGATTTGTGTCGCTCAACCCCCCCTTTTTTTCGTTGTAGAAACTTTTCTTGGATGAAGTGTTTTTTATCGTCGATGAACGTTTTTGGGTCCAAAAACAGCATGTCGACGGCATGTGCATTTCATCGATCGTTCAAAGAAAAGTGCTTCCGTAAATTGCTGATATCAAAGAACTTATTTGTAAGAAAAAGAATACTTATTGTAGGAATAAGATGTATTTTCTATTAAAAAATGGTCTTTCAATCCCTTTTTCAA
>NZ_LXTT01000086.1 GCF_001683915.1 Allomuricauda sp. CP2A
GCCGTTATGGAGGCCATCGATTACGGCCCTGGAAGGAACATCGACAGGAACAGGATACAACGCTACGCCTCCTGTGGATTTATACACAAGGGTGAAAATATGCTCATTACCGGGAGCACCGGGGTGGGCAAGAGCTATCTGGCCTCGGCCATTGGGCACCAGGCCTGCTCAATGGGGTACAGGACCATGTACTTCAACACGGCCAAGCTCTTTACCCTGCTCAAAACCTCAAAGGCGGACGGGTCCTTTCTAAAATTCATTGGAAAACTTGAAAAACAGGACCTGCTCATACTGGATGACTTTGGCCTAAAACCATTGGACAACATCAACAGGCACTCTTTGATGGAGATCATAGAGGACAGGCACGGCAAAAAGTCCACTATTATAGCCTCACAACTGCCCGTGGAGGCATGGCACGATGTCATCGGTGAAAAAACAATCGCTGACGCCATCCTTGACCGTCTGGTGCACTCAGCGCACAGGGTGGACATTAAAGGGGAATCTATGAGGAAAAAAATTAAAAATAAACATTAACTTCACCACCAAAATGAGTCGATCTCGTGCACTTGATTTGCACTGCTCACTTTCATCCGCCGCAGGTGGTATACATTGACCGCCCTATCCACCTAGCAGTTCTTATTGAGAATTTGAACTTAAGATGATATTTCCTACATTTAGCTTTATGGATGTTGTTATCAATTGGGTTTGTTGAAAGTTAAGTATAACCAACCAAATAGTGTATGCATATACAGAAGAGTTCAGTATATAAACAGGTTAGCTTTAATCGTTGAAAAATTCAGATAGCCTAATAAAAGACATGACACATTCTTAAGAAAAAGAAACTAATTTTTGAAACAAAATCCGACTATATATAAAGTAGAACAAGAATATGACTTCACTTCTGTGGTTGATGGAGTTGTATCTCACTTATCATTAAATAAAAAGCCTTTAATTATTCGGGATATTAAGTTGAGCGAATATGATGCTAAACTTATTGTAATACAATCAAGCGAAAAAGAATCTGAATGGGCTAAGTTCTTTCCAAAAGAATACACCGAAGGAATATCCCTTGAATATCAAATACCTTCTATCCTCATACTTGTAAATACAACTTCTGGAATTTTTTCAATAATCGGAGGGGCATTCTATAAATACATCTTACCATTTCTAGACACATCTTATGGACTAAACACTTATTCGAGAATAATGAATCCTGTCCAAGATGAAATAATTTCAATCAAAACTAGAGGAGTTACTGGCTTACGTGCAGGAATGTCAGAACAGTTTAAAGATAATTATCGTTTAATGGACTATATAAAGTTTGGTAAAATACCAACAGAATTAAAAATCAAACTTTCAATTGAAACAGCAGAGCTTTATTTTAGTCAGTATTTAACAAACAGGTCACCAAACATAATTTTAAATATATCAAGTGGTTTCAATATAAATAAAAAGCTCTCTTTTCAGGAATTAGGTCTTTTAGTAGAAATATTAGAACATGTCGAAGAAAAGAAAGCAGATGATTTTTTTAGTTCATATAAAGAAATCACGAATAAAGATGCCATTTCCAACTCGTTAAAACCAGCCATCATTAATGAGTTATTCAACAAACGAACAAACATCATAAATAATAAAATCTCAAAT
>NZ_LXTT01000089.1 GCF_001683915.1 Allomuricauda sp. CP2A
TCTATTTTTTTAAATACTTATTTATGAAATATTTAAAAAAGGGCCTTCTTAAGAGCTTATTTGTAGGATTGTAGTACACTAAATTTTTTACCAAACAAACTAGCACATGAAATTTAAGATGAACAGAATTAAGAACTACGGGTGGGTTTTTGGGTTGATGCTTTTGGCGCTCAGCCCAAACTCAATTTTGGCCCAGAAACGGGTTACCGGAACAGTAACGGATCAATCAACGGGTGATCTTTTGCCCGGGGTGAATATCGTGGTAAAGGGAACGACCAACGGGGCATTGACGGATTTTGACGGAAATTTCAACATTGAAGTCATAAGTGAAAGTCCCACATTGATTTTTTCTTATGTGGGCTTTATTAGCCAAGAAGTGCCCCTGGGCAACGACACGAATCTTATTGTGGCAATGGAACCAGATATAGCGGCCTTGGAAGAGGTGGTGGTAATTGGTTACGGTACCCAAAATCGGGAGACGGTTACGGGTTCCATTGCCACAATAAAGGCGGATGAATTTAACTCGGGAACGATCAACGACCCACTGACTTTGATTTCAGGTAAAGTGGCGGGACTCTACACGAGCAACCCTACCTCTGATCCAAATGCAACTGCAGATTTCTCAATTCGAGGACCGGCAACAATTGCGGGTAACTCGCAACCCTTAATTGTCATAGATGGTATACCGGGGGGGAGCATGCAGTCCATTGCCCCTGCCGACATTGAATCCATCGATGTGCTCAAGGATGGTTCTGCTGCAGCTATCTATGGTTCCAGGGCAACTGCGGGTGTAATCATTATCACAACAAAAAAAGGCCGAGAGGGTGCCACCAAAATAAACTATGCGACCAATATGACAACCAACTTGGTTGCCAATAGATATGATGTCCTCAATGCCGCACAGTACATTCAGCTTTCCCAGGATGAGGGGTTCGCAGTGGATGATGCGGGCTATGATACCAACTGGTTCGATGAGGTGACAAGAACTCCAATAAATACATCCCACACCTTGTCCTTGAGTGGGGGAAGTGGAAAGACCAACTATTATGCCTCCATTAATTACAATACCTTTGAAGGTATCGACAAAGCTTCTGAAAGGGAGTTCTATAATGGGACACTACGGGTCAACACAAAGGCTTTGAACGATAAACTGGATTTTTCCTTTTTACTGAACAATTCGTTCAATGAAAGAAACTTTGCCAACTATGGGGCTTTGTCACAATCCCTCAAAATGAATCCAACATATCCGGTAAGGAATCCGGACGGGAGCTTTTACCAAAGACCGGATATTCCTTTTGGATTGCAATGGAACCCAGTGGCAAGCATGGAACACAATTCGAATAACACCAAGGAAAGGACACTTTTGGGAACGATTAAATTGGATTATCATTTTCTGCCAGAACTGACAGGGTCGCTTTCATATTCTTTAAACAAGACTGATATATTGGGGGGCTCTTTTAGCAGTCCTGAAGATTTCTTCCAACAAAGGGAAGGGCAAAATGGTAGTGCCTCAAGAAGTGAAAATAATACTACCAACAATATCGTGGAAACAACAGTGGCTTTTAACAAGGAGCTTGGGGACCATGATTTTAATGTTATCGGTGGATTCTCATACCAGAACACGTTCAATGAGGGATTTAGTGCCGGCAATAATAATTTTAACACAGATGCATTTGAGTACAATAATCTTGGCGCAGGATCGGCCTTGAACAACTTGACACCCAATTTCAATAGAAATGGAGTCTTTATGGGAAGTTATGCCAATGAAAGAACATTGGTGGCATTTTTTGGTCGGATGCTCTATAATTTCCAAAAACGATATTTGGTCAATCTTAGTGTCAGAAGGGAAGGGGCTTCCGTTCTTGGGGCCAACAACAAATGGGGAACATTTTATGGAATCTCCGGCGGTTGGGTATTAAGTAATGAACCATTTATGGAAAACGCTGGTTTTGTCAAGAATCTGAAATTGAGGGGAGGCTACGGGGTAACCGGAAATCAAGAGAGTCTTTCGCCATATCAGTCATTGGCCACCTTGGGGCCATTCTTTAATGGGACGCAAAACAGTTATTTTGGGGAGCCAGGCAATTCCATGTGGGTACAACCATATGGACCGTTGATCAACCCCAATCCATTATTGCAGTGGGAAACCAAAAAAGAAGTGAACATTGGTATGGATTTTACCTTCTTTAAAAATGGTTGGCTCAGTGGTTCAATTGACTATTACAAAAGAAAAATTGAAAATCTGGTAGGTAACTATAGTGCTCAATTGCCTTCGCAGATATATCCAAATATCTTTGCAAATGCGGGACTGATGGAAAACGAGGGCATGGAACTAGCCCTTGACCTGAAAATATTCCAAAATGACAAATTTCGATGGAACGCCACTTTTACCGGCGCTTATAACAAAAATGAGATTGTTTCCATTACCAGTGAACAATTCAAGGGTACTGCCCAAAACATTACAAGGGTAAGTGAAGGGGTAAGTATCCAGAGACTCGCTTCGGGTCAACCTGTGGCAGCTTTCTATGGAAGGGTTTTTGCCGGATTCAGTGAAGATGGGGATTGGCTGTTCAGGAACAGTGAAGGGGATGCCGTACCGCCAAGTGAAGTGGGGGATGCCGACTTTGCCTATTTGGGGAACAGTATCCCTAAATATAACCTAGGGCTTACCAATAACTTTAAGATCGGTAACTTTGACATGACCATACTGTTGCGAAGTGCCCTTGATTTTAAAGCGGTCAATGGTAAACGAATCTTTCATGAGAATATTTCCTATCTGTCCCGACAGAATCTTTTTGAGTCGGCATTGGACCAAAGGGTCAACAATTCCCCGACCTTTTCCAGTTACTATATAGAGGATGGGGGGTACCTTAAGTTGGATAATGTGACATTGGGGTACAGTCTTCCAATGGAAAATATTGGGTTTATCAGCAATTTGCGGGTCTTCTTGACCGGTTCAAACCTTCTGACCGTCACCAATTTTTCCGGTACAGATCCTGAAATGGGCTTAAATTACTACCCGGCAGACCCGAATGCAGAGGTTTCCGGGGGGCCAAGTGTAGAGTCGTACTATAATTATTATCCCAGAACACGCAATTTCACTTTGGGAATCAATGCAAGCTTTTAATTCAACAAGTGGATAATTCATAATAAGCCATTTATCGATTCAAGAATTGATTTATGTATTTTAAAAATAAAAAGATGAAAAATAACAGATATAAAAATTACGGACCCTTTGTTTTCTTTATGATCATTGCGCTAGTCTTTATGGGCTGCAGTGATTTGGAAGAAGAAGTGTACAGCGAAGAAACAGAAGATAATTTTTTCCAGAATGCCGATCAGGTCATGTCGGCCTATGTTCTGCCATACAGCTTTATGCAGACCCATGTCTATCAAGTACACTTTGCACTGCAAGAGCTTCCCACTGATGAAGTCGTTGCTCCCACTAGAAATGGGTATGAGGATCAGGATGGTCAATGGGTGCGCCTACATAGGCATACTTGGACATCCAGTGATTTGTGGATAAAATTGGAATGGGACAATCTCTTTCAGGCCATAGGCTACAGCAATTATTTTTTGGAAGTCATAAAGGATAAGGATTTTAGTGGAATGGACCTGCCCGTAAGTGTGGAGCAAATGGAAGCGGAGATAAAAATGGTCAGGGCACTCCATTATTATTGGGCCCTGAGTAGTTTTGGGAACATTCCCATTGTTGAGCAAGTCGGTGACCCCAACCCTGAAACAAAGTCCAGCGCAGAGGTCTTTGCATTTATTGAAAAGGAGATCAAAGAAAATATTCCAAAACTTGCTGAAAAAGGAAATTCCGGCTGGTATGGTCGATTCACCAAATCAGCGGCCCAGGCCTTATTGGCCAAACTCTATCTTAATGCCGAGGTCTTTACGGGAACACCCCGATGGGAAGATTGCATAACGGCCTGCAATACCATAATGAATGCTGATTTTACATTGGATGCCACTTGGGATGCGCCATTTATGATCAACAATGAAAATAGTGATGAAAATATATTCGTGGTTCCATTTGATGCCAACAATGCGGCACAGTTTAATTTTGTGCAGCAAAACCTGCATGAGGAGATTCTATTCAATAAATATAATGTCAGTTATTATGGGTGGCACAAGTTTAGCAGTCAAGAATCATTTTTCAATTTATATGGATCAAATGATTTTCGCATAGATCAATGGGTGGTTGGACTACAGTCTTACATCGATGAGAACGGTGATGAACAACCCATTTGGAGTTGGATCGATGGCCAGATGAACATTACTCCTGAGATAACAGCTTTGCAGAGTAACGATACTGGTTGGGAAGAGGGAGCAATGAACATCAAGTACGAGGTTGAAGTTGGAGGATTGGAAAATATGAGCAATGATATGGTCATTTTCCGTTTGGCCGATATCATGTTGATGAAAGCAGAAAGCCTCATGCGTCTCAACTCGGGAATTGCGTCCCAAGAAGCCGTCGAGTTGGTCAATGAGGTAAGGTCCCGAAGCTTTGCCCCTGATGACCCAGAGGCTCAGTACAACACTTCAAACTTGACTTTGGACGAACTATTGGATGAACGTGGACGGGAACTATCATATGAAATGCACCGTAGGGAAGATTTTATTCGTTTTGACAAATACACGGAACCTTGGTGGGAAAAGTCGGAGTCTGAGAAATATAGGGAGTTATACCCCATACCCTTTGATGTAATAACCGCAAACCCTGCTTTGGAACAGAATCCAGGATATTAATATTGGTTATTTTGTGGGGCCTCCAATGTTGAGAGCCTTTGAGCCTAAAGATATAGCAAATGAAAAATAATGGTTATTCACGTCGGAAATTTGTCAAAGCGACCACCTGTTTGGCTGGAACGGCAATGGTAGGAAGTGTTTTTCCCATGGAAGCCTTTGGTGGGAACGGAACCAACGGAAATGTTGTCCTAAGTGGCCACCTTTGGATCTATGCGAGCAGGTTTCCTCCCGATTGGGACTGTACCCCTATTTTGGAACAGGTGTTCGACGATTTCGCATATAGTGGGATGCAAGGAGTGGAAATAATGGAATCGATGCTGAGGCGTCCAGAAAGCATTTCCTATTTGAAGGAGTTGGCGGATAAATATGGAATACCAGTAACGGGCTGTTCGTATTACGGTGATATGTGGGATAGGTCCCAACATGTTGAATTAGTAGAAGATATTGAACTGGTGGTTGAAAATTTGCATAAGCTGAATGCCAAAACCTTTGGTATTACTGTTGGGGACGCCGGTCACAAAAAGACAGAATCAGAACTTGATGCCCAAGCGGATTTGGTCAGGAAAATAATCGCCATTTGTGAAAAGAATGACGTGGAGGCCAACCTGCACAACCATAATTTCGAGGTGGAAAACAACCTTCACGATTTTAAGGGAACCATAGAAAGGGTCCCAGAGATCAAATTGGGCCCTGATGTCAGTTGGCTTGTACGTGCAGGGGTGGATCCTGTGTGGTTTATCCGAACTTATGGGGAGCGCATGGTCTATTTGCATTTAAGGGATCAACATCATGATGGTAAATGGACACGGGCATTGGGCGAGGGAATCACTGATTTCCCTGCTATTGCCCGAGAACTTAAAAAGGTTGGTTTCAAGGGAAGGGCCGCCATAGAATTGGCTGCTGAGGATAATGTTGTAACAGCGGTTAGAGAGGATTGGAAGAAAAGTAGGGATTATGTTCAAAATGTATTTGGCTGGTGATTGAGGAAGTGAATTTGCCCAATATCAATGGTAAAGGGGTTAAAGAAAATACTTTTGATGCCATTGTGATTGGCTCGGGAATTACAGGGGGATGGGCAGCGAAGGAACTTTGCGAAAAGGGATTGAAGACGCTTGTGCTCGAAAGGGGACGAAATGTAGAGCATATCAAAGACTATCCCACCGCAACAAAGCATCCATGGGAATTGCCCCATCGGGGGAAATTGCCGGACAAAGTGATTGAAGAGAACCCAATCGCAAGTAGTTGTTATGCCTTCGATGAATCCACCGAGCATTTTTTTGTCAAAGACCATGAACATCCCTATGAGCAGGTCAAACCATTTCATTGGATACGCGGATATCAGGTCGGTGGAAAATCCTTGATCTGGGAACGTTGGACACAACGATGGAGCGACCTTGACTTTGAAGCCAACGCCAAGGAAGGTGTTGCAGTCGACTGGCCCATACGATACAATGACATCGAGAAATGGTACTCCTATGTCGAGCGTTTTGTGGGAATAAGTGGCAACAAGGACAATATCCCACATTTGCCCGATGGTGAATTTCTTCCCCCAATGGAAATGAATTGTTTGGAAAAGCATTTCAAGGCCCGCCTAGAGGAAAATTATCCTGACCGTTGGTTGATTACATCCAGAACTGCAAATTTGACCAAAAGTTTACCGGGAAGGGCGGCTTGCCAGTACAGGGACCGTTGTGCAAGGGGGTGTCCGTTCGGAGCTTATTTCAGCTCCAATTCCGCGACCCTGCCCGCAGCCATGGCAACCAAAAATCTCACCTTGCAAAGCCATGCAGTTGTAGATTCAATCATTTATGACGAGCAATCCCAAAAAGCTAAGGGTGTCCGTGTGATCGATGCGAAGACCAAACGGATGTCAGAGTATTATGCCAATGTCATTTTTGTAAATGCTGGAACCATTAATTCCACTATGATTTTGCTCAACTCAACTTCTCAAAGGTTTCCCAATGGATTGGGCAATGACAGCGGGGCATTGGGTCATTATCTGATGGATCATAACTATCGGGGCACCTTGGGAGGCGTGTATGAAGGATTTCAGGACAGTTATTATTATGGACGAAAGCCGACAGGGGTTTATTTGCCAAGATTCAGAAATGTCGGTGATGATATACAAAACAATTTTCTCCGCGGCTACGCCTTTGCGGCCGGAGGAGGACGAAGAATGGGCAGGGAATCTGACCAAAGGTTCGGTCCTGCTTTCAAGGAATCCTTGACCCAAGCCGGTAAATGGGATCTCTGGATGACAGGAATGGGAGAGTGTCTTCCCTATAAAGAGAACAAAGTCACCCTGTCAAAGGACCATAAGGATGAATGGGGGATGCCACAGGTAAGGATAGATTTTGAATTTAAGGAAAATGAACTAAATATGTTGGATGACCTTTTGGTGTCAGGGGCCGAAATGCTGGAAATCGCTGGATTTAAGGATATTGAGGCCTACGACAACAATCAACCCCCGGGCTTGGGAATCCATGAAATGGGGACCGCCCGTATGGGACGTGACCCCAAGACATCAGTGTTGAACGGAAATAATCAGGTGTGGGGGGCAAAAAATGTCTTTGTCACCGATGGCTCCTGTATGACCTCAAATGCGTGTCAAAATCCGTCATTGACCTATATGGCACTCACAGCAAGGGCAGTTGATTACGCCGTTGGGGAATTAAAAAAGCAGAATTTATAAGTTTTGTCCTATGAAGTTACGGATCATTGTTTTTATCACTGTTTGCATTGCGTCCATGTTTTGGGTACATGCCCAGAGCAAGGCTGTTCCGGTTATTTTTGATACCGACATGGGCCCTGATTATGATGATGTAGGGGCTATTGCGATGTTACATGCATTTGCCGATAATGGGGAAGCAGAAATTCTGGCCACTATGGCCAGCACAAAATATGAAGGGGTGGCCTCAGTATTGGATGTCTTAAACACCTATTTTCAAAAACCGGACATTCCGATAGGAGTTCCAAAGGGTAATGCCTTATTGTTAAAGGATTTCCAGCATTGGACCGATACATTGATAGCCAAATACCCCCACTCGCTAAAGAGCAATAAAGAGGCTCCAGATGTGGTACGACTGTATCGGAAGATTCTCTCGCGTCAACCCGATACCAGTGTTACCTTGATAACCGTGGGTTTTTTGACCAATATTGCAGCTGTTTTGAGATCACTTCCTGATGATATATCCCCCATGACGGGCGAAGAGTTGCTTCACCGAAAAGTGAAACGGATGGTCAGTATGGCGGGAAAGTTCCCAAAAGGTTTGGAATTTAATATTGAAGAAGACTCGAATTCGGCAATTTTTGCCTTTAACCGATTGAAGGTTCCAATTGTTTTCAGCGGGTTTGAAATTGGCGACAAGATTTTGACTGGTCTGCCCTTGGTGAATGACAAAAAGGTGCAACATAGCCCAATCAAGGATGTTTATAGCATAAGCATTCCTAAAGCCGAAAGTGATAGGAACGGAAGAATGAGTTGGGACCAAACTGCGGTATTGGTTGCTGTCAAAGGCTATTCCCCCTTTTTTAAAGTGAAGTCCGGAACCATTGTGGTCAATAAAGATGGAAGCAATGTTTGGGATGATGGAGGTAGCGGACACCACCATCTTATAACTATTCGGCCCCATGAGGAAGTTCGTACTTACATCGATAGTTTGATGAGGCATCAACCACGAATATTCAAAAATTAAATTATCTGTCCTTTTGACACATTCACTCAATTAAACAATTCAAGATTATGGAGAGGCGCGAAGCTCTAAAACATGTTGCGTTCCTTATGGGTGGGACTATTGTAACATCCACCGCATTTTTGTCAGCTTGTAAAGAGGGAAAAAAGGGAAAAGCCATCGGGGAGGAACATTTTTCAAAATCGGATTTGGGTTTGATTGCTGAGATTTGTGAAACTATAATTCCCACAACAGATACCCCGGGAGCCAAGGAGGCCGGGGTCCCTTTCTTTGTGGCAACCATGATTGTGGATTGTTACGACAAGGAGGTTTTGGATAACTTCAAAAAGGGTCTTGGTACAATGGCCAGATCATTCAAAAAGGAATATGGCCAATCCTATCAAGACAGCAGTTTAGAGGAAAGAACCAGCTTTTTAAATAAACAAGAAGATGATATGGAGGCGTATTATCGCACAAAATCAGATGCTGATCCAGAGCATTATTATAGGGTCTTTAAAGAATTGGTGCTCCTAGGATTTATCACTTCAGAGATTGGATGTACCATGGCCTTGGAGTATGTTCCCGTGCCAGGCCGTTATGAGGGCTGTATACGGTATGATCGGGTAAATAAGGCCTGGGCACCGAACTAAGTATGAATACATATATAAAGATATACTATATGAATCACTTTCAAATTGCCCTAAGAGCAATTATTTTTTTTGTAATCACTGCCTTATTTCATGGGTGCCAGGAATCAAAGGTTAAAGTAGACAGCGGGTGGGGTGAATATCTTGGCGGTCCAGAAAGGAACCAATATTCGCACCATGACCAAATAGATTCCTCAAATGTAGGGGAGTTGCAAATCGCTTGGCAATACCATACTGGGGAAATGGGTCAGATCCAATGTAATGCAATAATGGTCGACAGTACCCTATATGGGATGACCGCAACAACACAGCCCTTTGCGATAAATGCGGCCACTGGAGAAGAGTATTGGAGTAAGCGAGCAACAAATGATAACGAGCTGAGCACCTCACGAGGACTGGTATATTGGGAGGAAGGGGAAGATAAACGGATATTGTATACCAGCGGGGAATGGTTATATGCGGTGACGGCCGAAGCAGGTCAGCCCATCCCTTCTTTTGGTGAAGGTGGAAGAATCAGTCTAAAGGCAGGGCTCGGTGATACCGCTAAAAACAAAATGGTAATTTCCAATACTCCCGGAACAGTTTATGAGAACCTTATCATTATGCCCCTAAGGTTGTCTGAAGGGACCGATGCTGCCTTGGGCCATATACAGGCTTTTGATATACGAACGGGAAAAGTGGCCTGGACCTTCCATACTATCCCTGGACCAGGTGAATTTGGATATGAGACTTGGCCAGAGGACGCCCATAAGAACACTGTGGTCGGAGGGGCCAATAATTGGGCCGGTATGGCAATCGATCGTAAAAGGGGGATTGTTTATGTCCCGACCGGATCTGCTGCCCATGACTTTTATGGGGGGAACCGTAAAGGCGCCAATCTTTTTGCAAACAGTCTATTGGCCCTAAATGCCCAGACCGGAGAACGGATATGGCATTATCAAATGGTACACCATGATATTTTGGACCGGGACCCACCCGCTCCGCCAAATTTGTTGACCGTGACCATAGAAGGTAGGAGAATCGATGCGGTAGCACAGGTGACCAAGCAAGGATATGTTTTTTTATTCAATCGGGAAACAGGAGAGCCCTTGTTTCCAATCGAAGAAAGACCTGTTCCTGCATCCACCGTTACCGGTGAAACAGCTTGGCCTACCCAGCCATTTCCGACAAAACCTGAACCCTACGCCAGACAAACTTTTGAAGAATCCGATATCAGCCCTTTGGCAGAGAACAGGGAGGAATTGATCAAAATCTTTCGTGCAAGCAGATCTGAAGGACCATTCACACCCCTTAGTGAAAACGGGACCATTATTTATCCAGGCTTGGATGGCGGGGCTGAATGGGGCGGTGCCGCTGTAGATCCGGAAGGTATTCTGTATCTCAATAGTAGTGAAATGCCATGGCATATTGCATTGGAGGCCGCTGCCACGGAGGATGAGCTTAATGAACTTGGTACAGGTGAGCGGTTATATACCCTAAATTGTGTGGCTTGTCATGGTGCTGATCGAGAGGGAAACCCACAAAGTGGCTTTCCCTCCCTTGAGGAAATTGGAAACCGAAGGGATCCAAAGTTCATCAATACAGTGATTCAAAAGGGAAAGGGAATGATGCCCGCATTCAATAAGTTTTCCGAAAATGAACTGAAGGCCCTGATGGCATTTTTGCTGGAACAGGACCAGCCAGAATTGGACATCAAGGAACCTGGTTTGGGAAAAGGGTCCAATGGCAAACCAAAAATACCGTATGAAATCTCTGGCTACACCAAATTTTTGGACAAGAACGGTTATCCTGCTGTTCGCCCACCATGGGGAACACTGAATGCCATTGACTTAAATACCGGGGAATACGTTTGGAAAGTTCCCTTTGGGGAATTTCCGGAACTGACGGCCAAAGGCATTCCGATAACTGGATCCGAAAGCTATGGAGGTCCCTTGGTAACGGGCAGTGGGTTATTGTTCATTGGTGGAACCAAGGACGGTAAGTTCAGGGCCTATAATAAATATAGTGGTAAATTGTTATGGGAAACCCAGCTCCCTGCCGCCGCTTTCGCAACACCTTCTACCTACATGCTCAATGGGAGGCAGTATATTGTGATAGCCTGCGGAGGAACCAAGTTGGGGGCAGAAAAAGGGGACAGTTATGTTGCCTTTGCCTTGCCCGATGATTTGAAAGTTAAATAAAACCCTAGAAATAAGGAGTTTCAATGAGATTACAGAGTGTTTTTTTAGCTGCAGTATTCATATTAGCATTATTGTTCTCAGGCTGCAGCGAGGATGGGAGTGCGCCGTTGTCCAAGAACAACGATTGGGGCGAATATTTGGGAGGGCCAGATCGGAACCATTATTCAACCCTAGAACAGATTGACACCTCAAATGTACATCAAATGAAGGTAGCTTGGGAATACCATACGGGTAGTCCAGGTCAAATCCAATGCAACCCTATTGTAGTGGATGGAACCTTGTATGGGATGACGGCCACCACCCAGCCTTTTGCGATTAATGCTGCAACTGGGCAGGAGTATTGGAGGAAGAAAAGCGAAGGAATCGATAAGTTCAGTACCAGTCGTGGTCTGGTTTATTGGGCTGATGGAAAGGATAAGCGTATTCTTTATACCAATGGCGAGTGGCTCTACGCCGTTGACGCAAAGACAGGCCAGGCCATTTCTTCCTTTGGAATGGATGGGCGAACAAGTTTAAAAAAAGGCCTTGGCGAAACCGCTCAAAAAAAAATGGTGATTTCCAATACTCCGGGTACAGTATACAAAAATTTGATCATCATGCCGCTTAGGGTATCGGAAGGGGCTGATGCCGCTTTGGGACATATCCAGGCGTTTAATATTAAAACCGGGGAATTGGAATGGGTCTTTCATACCATACCCGAACCAGGGGAATTTGGGCACGATACTTGGCCCAATGAAAGCTACCGGAACACCGAAGTGGGCGGGGCCAATAATTGGGCCGGTATGGCCATTGACAGGGAAAAGGGGATTTTATATGCACCTACTGGATCGGCAGCCTATGATTTTTATGGTGCCAAAAGAAAGGGAAGCAATTTGTTCGCCAATACTTTATTGGCCCTTGATGCCTCCACAGGTAAGCGAATTTGGCATTATCAATTGGTCCACCATGATATTTTGGACCGGGATCCGCCCGCGCCCCCGAACCTGGTAACGGTAACCCATGACGGGCATACAATAGAAGCCGTGGCACAGGTCACCAAACAAGGATTTGTATTTGTATTTGATAGAGAAACAGGGGAGCCTTTGTTTCCCATTGAAGAAAGGCCAGTTCCTGTATCGGATATTCCAGGTGAACATAGCTGGCCCACCCAGCCTTTCCCTACCAAACCGGCACCCTTTGCCAGACAGGGTCTCACGGAAGCGGATCTTAGTCCGTATGCAGAGAACAAAGAGGAGATTTTAGAAACCCTGAGAAAAAATCGCAAGGAGGGTCCTTTTACCCCTCTGAGCACCGGGGGTACCTTGGTCTTCCCAGGTTTGGATGGTGGTGCTGAGTGGGGAGGTGCCGCAGTCGATCCGGAAGGAATTCTATATGTCAACAGCAATGAAATGGCTTGGCAGTTGGGGCTAGGTCCAACTGCGTCGAAAGAAGTATTGGAAAACCTTTCCGAAGGCGAACGTCTGTACAAGCTCAACTGTGCCACCTGTCATGGGGACGAACTTCATGGAAACCCTGAAAGTGGCTTCCCGGCATTGACAGATATCGCAACAAAATTGAAGCGTCAAGAGGTTGAAGCGATTGTTGCAAATGGCAAGGGGATGATGCCCGGTTTCTCTAAATTTTCAGATAGGGAGAAAGAGGCTTTGATCGCCTTTCTCCTTAAGCTTGAAAAAGAACCTAAGGTGGCGTTAAAGGAACCAGGGTTGAAACGGAGTTCTGGAACAGAACCGTCCATTTCCTATGAGATAAACAGTTTTGGCAAGTTTTTGGACAGTAATGGTTACCCCGCCATTAAACCGCCTTGGGGCACATTGAACGCCATTGACCTCAATACAGGCGACTACCTATGGAAAATACCTTATGGGGAATATCCCGAACTTTCGGACAAAGTCCCTGGAACGACAGGAGCAGAAAGTTATGGTGGCCCTGTTGTTACAGCTAGTGGCTTGTTGTTCATTGCTGGCACAAAAGATAGTAAGATAAGGGCATTTAAAAAGACCGATGGAAAACTGTTATGGGAAGCGAAACTGCCGGCTCCTGCTTTTGCCACCCCAAGCACCTATATGGTAGATGGAAGGCAATATGTGGTAGTGGCCTGTGGAGGTACCAAACTGGATGCTATCGAAGGGGATAGCTATGTGGCCTTCGCCCTTCCTTGAACAATCTTGAAAATAGGCATTCTTGAATCTTGAATCAGTTCTCTGAGAAATATGCTTTTGGGGAAATACCAAAGTTTTGTTTGAAAATTTTGTAAAATTGGGAATAGCTCCCAAAACCCACTTGGTAACACGCCTCACTTATACTGTAACTGGGATTTTTGCTCATACAGTCCACAAATTTCTCCATTTTTAATTTGTTCTTATAATCAACAAGGCTGCAACCGATTTGCTCATTGAACAACCTACTGAGGCGGGACACGCTCACCCCGCATTCATAAGATAACTCACTAAGGCCAAAGTCTTTTTCAGGGAAGCGCTGTAAAAGATTTAGTGCCTTTTCAATGGATGGGTTCAACATTTCCTTGTTTTCATCATTGCCCTCGGTAAGATAAAGGTGCCAGCATACAGTCATAAGGTACAATAGACCGGCATTTAACAATATAGGGTCCGAATGAAGATACTCCGAATTATTTTTAAAGCCAAAGGCCCGGCCGGAATAGTAATAGGCAGGTGAAAGAACCTTTTTGTCATTCAAACTACATAAGGATGCACATACTTTTTCCAATTTCTCCATGGATGGTAACGAAATCCTCCGGCAAAAAGACCCTATTGGATTTTTTTCGGAAAGTGCTTTGTATTTTTCATCCAATAAGATGGTCTTTTTAAGAATCTCCTCCTTAAAAACAATTACATACATTTTAAACTTGGAATCGGTTTTGATAAGTTGATGTTCCTGTCCAGGAAAAAGCCAAACCAAATTGCCACGTGCCAATCGGTATCGCTGATCGGAAAGCAGATATTCAGCGGAGCCCCTGATGACAATATTAAGTTCAAGTTCCTTATGGTGATGGGGACCGTTCATCACGGTTCTATGATTTTTAGAATCATATAAAAAAACAAAGCCATGGTGGTCCTTTTTTATATTAAGCTCTTCCTTCATCCTCACAAATTTTAATCACTATTATACTTAAAATGAAAAGTAGTTTCCTTTAAAACCTCATAAATTTCGCATAATTTAATTCAATTATTCTCAATAATGAAAGTAAATTCTAAAGAAAAAGAAAAATTCAATGAAAATGGTTTTATAATTGTACGTAAACTTTTTTCAAACAAAGAGATTACCAAATTAATTGAAAAAGCCCGCAATGACCAACAATTGGACAAGGCCTCGACTTCTATGGATGATGGTAAGGGCAATGCTGTGCGATTGTCTCTTTGGAACCATCCTGGTGATGGGATTTACGGTATGTTCGCCAGGTGCAACAAGCTTGTGGACCGTGTTGAGGAGCTACTGGATGGTGAAGTGTACCACTACCATTCCAAAATGGTCTTTAAAGATGCGAAGGTCGGAGGTGCATGGGCATGGCATCAGGACTATGGGTATTGGTACCAAAACGGCCTATTGTTCCCAGAACTTTGTAGCGTCATGATCGCAGTTGACCGAGCCACTAAGGAAAATGGTTGTCTTCAGGTAATTAGGGGGTCCCATAAAATGGGCCGTGTAAACCATATTCTAAGTGGAGACCAGGCTGGGGCGGATATGGAAAGGGTAAACGAGGTCCTAAAAGTAAGGGAAAAGGTTTATTGCGAAATGGAGCCTGGAGATGCACTTTTTTTTCATTCGAACCTCCTGCATGCATCGGACGCCAATAAGTCTGAGCATCCACGTTGGTCCATGATCTGTTGTTACAACAAAGCATCCAATAATCCCTTCAAGGATTCACACCACCCTTCCTATACAAAATTACATAAGGTAAGGGATGAGATGATACTCAAGGTGACGGTTGATGCGGATTGCAATTCAGGGATTGAGTATGCCAATCTTGGCAAGGATGACAAGAGTGCCAAGGACCTCGGAAAATCAATTGGGGAATAAAATTATCATAATAAAAATGTCATATCATGAAACTTGGAATTATTAACAGTGCTTTTGAACAGGCCGGGGTCGATACCAAGACTGGTCTGGAGCACATCGCAAGAATAGGCTTTGATACAGTGGATATTTTTCCAGAGCCAATGACTATTGATCAAAAGGAGATTGATCTTATCACGAATATTTGTGGAAAAAACAATTTACCCATTACCTCTGTCGTAATTGTCGCTTTCGGACTGGTCGACTTTAATGAACCCGTACGAAAATTTCATGTGGAGAGAGTGAAAAGGGCAGTGGACCTGACCCATAAATTTGCCGCTCGAAATGTTCTTTTGGTACTTGGCGAGTATGTATGGCAAAAAGAAGTGATACAGCCCGAGCAACAATGGAATTGGGCTGTCGAACATGTGAGGGAGATCGGTGAGTATGCGGGAAAATTTGGAGTGGAGATTGCCTTGGAGCTCGAACCTTTTCGTTTGAGTCTTCTCAATAGCATACCTAGTATGGTTCAGTTCATAGATGACTGCAAACTTCCCAACATCAAAGCCAATATTGATATCAGCCATTTGGTATTAGCGGATACGGGGCCGTCCGAGTTGTCTCTGCTCATGGGCAAGGCCGCTCACGTCCATATCAGTGATTGTGATGGAAAAGTGCATGGTGACTTGCCGCCGGGAAGGGGTGTGGTCAAATTTGCACCCTATTTGCAAGCAATAAAAGAATTGGGTTTTGACGGTTCTGTTTCATTGGAACTCGAATATTCACCCGACCCATCAAAAATAGTGGAATGGGTAGAAGAAGCTTACCGTTCTACAGACAAACTAATGCAACAGGTTGGATTAAGATATTAAAAGTAAACAACACATTCAAAATGGGTTCTAAAAGTGATGGGTATGGTTTAAGTGATAAAAAAGGGAGCGGGAAAATTGAGGTCCCCAAAATAAATTTTCTGCCCCAAAAGCCTAGGTCGTACAACCCAAAAATCGGATTGATCGGCGCTGGGGGAATTAGCGATTATCATTTAAAAAATTACAAGTTGATGGGGCTGGATGTGGTTGCCATTGCCAATAGGACCCTCTCAAAGGCAGTAGCCCTTAGGGATAAATATTACCCTAAAGCCAAGGTTTATGATGATTATCAAGAATTATTGAACCTTGATCATATCGAGGTGGTCGATATTACCCCCCACCCTGAGGATAGACTTCCAATTATCAAGGAAGCATTGAGGTCAAACAAGCATGTATTGAGTCAAAAGCCCTTTGTGCTTGATCTAGATGAAGGTAGGGGACTGGTGCAGATGGCCAAGGAAAGGGGCTTAAAGTTAGCTGTCAACCAAAATGGAAGATGGGCTCCCCATTTTAGCTATATGAGGGAAGCCATCAAAACAGGAATTATTGGAAGGCCGGTTTCCGTCGATTTTTCTCTCCAATGGGACCAAACCTGGATTGAGAATTTACCTGCATTCGAAGACCTTTACCATATGGTACTTTTCGATTTTGCCATCCATTGGTTCGATATTGCAGTGTGCTTTATGCAAGGTCAAGATCCCAAGAGCATTTATGCTTCCGCAATAAAATATGATGGTCAAAAATATAGTCCACCGGCCTTGGCATCCTGTATCATCAATTACGATCAGGCCCAAGTACGAATGGCATTCAACGCCCATACACTGCTGGGCGAAGAAGATGTAACCACCATTGTCGGTACAAAGGGCACGCTCAGAAGTCGTGGACCTGGACTGAATGACCAACCAACAATGGAAATCTTTACAGAAAAAGGAATGGCAAGAGTGCCACTTGAAGGTTGCTGGTTCAAAAATGGATTTCAGGGAACAATGGGGGAATTGCTGCTTTCCATTGAGGAGGATAGAGCTCCGTCCAATAGTGCTGAGAACAATTTGAAAAGCCTGGAATTGTGCTTTGCAGCGATAGAAAGTGCCAATCATAACAGGGTTGCCATTCCGGGGCAAGTCATGAAATATGAACCAAATCGGTCATGATCGTTAAATCAAAACAATTTATGGGTGGGGAAAGGACCAACTTTGCCAATTCGGACATAGAAGTATCCAAACTCTGCTTTGGCGCTTGGGGTTTATCCGGAATCTTTGGGCAGAGTTCAGAAAAGGAATTAATAAGGGCAGTGATCAATTGCCTTGAAAAAGGTGTGAATTTTATTGATACTGCACGGGATTATGGAGAATCAGAACGTATAGTTGGCAAGGCACTGCGGGAATTTAAGGGGGAGGAACCTTTCCTTGCCACCAAAATCCAATCGAAAGGGCCGGGCATGGTTCGCTGGGGCATGCCACGTGATGTCGAAGAAGTTTACCCAAAAGGTTGGATAACCAAGAGCTTGGATAAGAGTTTGCGGGAGCTTGGGGTGGAAAGGGTCAATCTTGTCCAACTTCATCTTTATTGGAGTAATTGGGGATTGGAAGGATATTGGATGGATGAACTTCAAGGACTCAAGGAAAAGGGAAAGATAGATTTTTTGGGTATCTCTCTTCCTGACCACAGACATGAAAACGCATTGGTAATAGCCAATAGCGGATTGATTGACTCCATTCAAACCATAGTAAATGTTTTTGACCCACTTGCTTTTGACAGTTTAATTCCACTCTGTCAAAAGAAGAATATAGCCGTATTGGCGCGATGTGTGTTGGATCAGGGAGGTCTTAGTGGATTTTTGACACAATCAACAAAATTTGAAGAGGGTGATTTGAGAAAAACTCTTTTTTCAGAAAGAATAAGGGAGGAATATATAGCGCGAGTGGATGCGTTGAAGCAATATATTCCATTGCACGCTTCAAGCTTAACATCCCTTGCCATCAAATTTGTTCTTGCACATCCAGGGGTAACATCTGCACTTATATCGATGCACATTGAAAAATTTGCCAATGAGAATATTGCGGTACTTGATGAACCCCCCTTGCCAGATTCTGTGTTTCAAGAAATTAGGACACATCACAGATGGTACAAAAATTTGTTTAACGAGGTATACTGGTCGGATGGCATCTATTGAGAATGGCCCCAGTGCCAAATGGTCTGAACTGTTGCCCGATACGTTTCTGGAAAGACAACAAAAGTGTCCCATAGTATATCTACCTATGGGACTATGTGAACCCCATGGACATATTTCCGCATTCGGATTGGATACCATTAAGGCGGAATTTATTTGTAATGCAGTTGCAAGGGAAGTTGGCGGGATTGTAGCGCCCACACAGGGATACCATATCCATGAGTCTGGCTATCATGCCCCTTGGTTGGAGGAGGTCCTGGGCAATGCCAATCCATATATGGCTTCTATTCCCCCGTTTATTTTGTTACATCTTTTCCTTTATCAGCTAAGGGCATTTTCAAATGCCGGCTTTAAAGGGGTCGTGGCAATAACCGGGCATGCGGGAGGTAACGAAATGGATTTGAGAATGGTCGCTACCAATTTTATGAGAATTAGTCCAATGAAGGTAGAGGTGAGGGCGGATCCTGAGCTTGTTGTTGGGAGGTACAATGGTGATCATGCTGGAAAGTACGAAATATCCCAATTGATGTACATCCGACCTGATTTGATAAATATGTCCAAAATTTCAAGACAGTACGAGGATAAATTATTGGGAAGATTCGCCTTAGGGCATGATGCTCTTGAAGCATCACCGCAATTGGGTGAAAAAATTATGAATGCCTGCATCAAAAAAACGTGTGAAATAGCGACAAACCTCGACCAGTCAATCGATAGGGACAGTGAAATAGACCACATAAATATTGAACAAACAGAATTAGTATGGAAAGACATCATGGCTGCAAAGAGCAAATGGGTCACCAATAAATTATTTGATGGGCAAAGTGGGGCCAGTATGGATTCCAAATGGAAAATCTATGAAGACCTAACCTAGACCTTTACCGTTGATATGTAATTTTAAGCTTGATTTTATGAGTAAAATAATAGTGATTGGAAGTTCAAATACCGATTTGATCGCTACAATGAAAAGGTTTCCTATGGCAGGGGAGACCCTCCAAGGCCGATCCTTTTTACAGGCCATGGGGGGTAAAGGGGGAAACCAGGCCATGTCAGCACATAAATTAGGAGGTGATGTACAGTTCATTTCTTGCCTTGGAACGGATGAAAATGGTCGGAATACCTTAACGTATTATACACGGGAACAGTTGGATGTTTCAAAGGTTCTTCTAGTAGAAAACGCAGCTTCGGGAACCGCTATGATATGGGTCGATGACAATGGGGAGAATAGCATCGTTATAAATCCTGGCGCAAATATGATGTTGTCCCCAGAATATGTTTGTGGGTTGGAAACGGAAATCGCAAATGCGGCCATGGTAGTTGTACAACTTGAAATCCCTTATGAAACTGTCCAAAAAATATGTGGGATTGCCGTTAAAAACAAAACCAAGATATTGCTCAATGCCGCACCTGCCGGAAAAATTGATAGGGAGACTTTAAAAAGGGTTGATTACCTGGTAGTAAATGAAACCGAGGCAGAGATTATTTCCGGAGTCAGTTTGGAAACATTCGGCCAAGAAGAGGTTCTGGATAAGTTATTGGCCATGGGGGCAAAAGCCGTAATGCTTACGTTGGGGGAAAAAGGGTGTCTTTTCAAAACGAGACAAACCATGCTGTATTCTCCCGCCTTTGTAGTTGATGCGAAGGACACTACTGCTGCCGGTGATGTTTTTTGTGGTGCATTGGCGGTTGAATTGTGCAGGGAAACCGATTGGGAAACAGCGTTGACCTTTGCCAGTGCTGCATCGGCTCTCTGTGTAACCCGCATCGGAGCGCAGCCCTCAATTCCAACTGAGGAGGAAGTAAGGGATTTTTT
This sequence comes from Allomuricauda sp. CP2A, assembly GCF_001683915.1. Taxonomy (GTDB): domain Bacteria; phylum Bacteroidota; class Bacteroidia; order Flavobacteriales; family Flavobacteriaceae; genus Flagellimonas. The sequence goes on from NZ_LXTT01000089.1 coordinate 20,114, forward strand.
GAGAAAAAAAGGGAGGCCCAATGATCTTGTTCGATGAAAAGATGGGAACTGGCGTGTATCTTAAGGAAAAGAACAGTTTAAGCAACAATAAAAAAACAACATGTATATCGTAGACAATTATGCCTTGGCCATTATCTTTTGTGTGATTACCATGCTCTGTTGGGGTTCTTGGGGCAATACCCAGAAACTTTCGAGCAAAAAATGGGCTTTTCAACTATTTTACTGGGATTATTCATTGGGAATACTACTGATTACGTTACTAATTGCACTTACTATGGGCTCTTTTGGTGATCAAGGAAGAAGTTTTCTTGTCGATTTGAGCCAAGCTGGGGGGAAATTTATCTTTTTTGCCCTGATCGGTGGCATTATATTCAATTTTGCCAATATACTCTTGGTCATAGCCATTGACATTTCTGGCATGGCAGTTGCTTTTCCCATAGGTATTGGCCTTGCTTTGGTGCTGGGAGTGATAACGAACTATATTTACAACCCTGCAGGCAACCCTGTGTTGCTTTTCTCAGGTGTTTTATTTGTGACCATTGCCATTGTTTTGGATGCAATGGCCTACAGGCAGATTCTCAAAAAGGACTCAAAGCGGGCAAAAAAAGGCATTTATATTTCCATTTTGGCCGGAATAGCCATGGGATTCTTTTATAAATATGTGGCACAATCCATGGCCTCTGATTTTATTTCACCGGAGAAGGGCAAACTTACCCCATACACTGCATTGGTGATTTTTTCGGTCGGTATTTTATTGTCAAATTTTGTGTTCAACTCATTAAATATGTACAGACCGATAACTGGCATACGGGCGACCTATGGGGATTATTTTATGAAGGGGTCACCCAAATTGCATCTCATTGGCATTCTAGGAGGGTGCATCTGGGGCCTTGGAATGTCTTTCAGTATCATTGCTTCTGAACAAGCAGGCCCGGCAATTTCATATGGGCTGGGGCAAGGCGCAACCATGGTTGCAGCTTTTTGGGGGATTATTATTTGGAAAGAACTCAAAGATCTCCCCAAGTCACGTAACTGGTTGATATACCTTATGTTTTTGTTTTTCTTGACTGGGCTTGGTCTTATAATATATTCCAAGAACGGTTGATTGTCGTCTGATCCGATTTTTTGATGTTCTTGATGAAAAAAGAAGGGATTGAATGGAGGTGAAAAATGGTATGGGCCCCAATAATGATACTACGGAACTGTTGAGACAACCGGCGGAAACACCCATTGGCCAATCCATTAAATCAACCAGATGGACCAATTGCTGGGAGGTACAGTGTTGGTCGTTTGGAAAAGTGTTGGTTATATCAGTATTAACAAAGGGGGCATTGGGGGTCAATTTGAATACTCGAAATTGTGAATACCCTTTCGGGATTGTACAATAGTAGGAATAATTGCCGTAAATCATGAAAAGATGCCTGGCTAGTGGACTGCCTGGATCTAAGTATGGTAAACTAATTTTAAAAACTTGATCAGAAGGTTCATTTTTTACATTTAACCAACTGACAAACATTGCCAATCGAATGTATTATTTAGGTATTGATTTAGGAAGTTCATCCATAAAACTTGCCCTGGTCGAAAGAGAAACGGGAAAAAAAGTGATTGTGGTCCAAGAGCCAGAGGGCGAGATGCCAATGATGGCCCCCAGAAAGGGTTGGGCAGAGCAGCGACCCCAACTGTGGTGGGAACTTTTCTGTACCGGAACCAAAAAAATCATTGAAAAGCAGGGTGTTTCCCCATCAGAAATAGTCGGATTGGGCATCGCATATCAAATGCATGGGCTCGTACTTATCGATAAAAATGGAGAGACATTGGGAAATTCGATCATATGGTGTGATAGTAGGGCCGTAGCCATTGGCGACGAAGCTTATGAAACTGTAGGGAGGGATACGTGTGAATCCAGATTGTTGAATTCCCCAGGTAATTTTACCGCATCAAAATTAGGTTGGGTAAAAAGAAACCAACCAAAGGTTTTTGGTCAGATCTATAAATTTCTGTTGCCCGGGGATTATATCGCTTTTCGATTGAGCGGAATCGCAAGCACTACAATCCCGGGTCTTTCTGAAGGCATTTTCTGGGATTTTCACAACAATTGTGTTTCTAGGGAAATCATGGATTTTTATGGAATCCCACATGATACGGTACCGGAGATAGTTGAAACTTTTGGGGTACAGGGAAAGGTCTCCGCCAAAGGGGCGGAGGAAAGTGGTCTTGTTGAGGGCATCCCCATTTTGTACCGAGCTGGCGACCAGCCCAACAATGCGCTGTCCCTCAATGTGTTTGAGCCCGGTGAGTTGGCTGCCTCAGGGGGGACATCTGGAGTGGTCTACGCCGTGGTGGACAATCTGTCGGCAAAAGAATGTTCAAGGATAAACAATTTTGCACATGTCAATTATAAAAAGGATCATCGGATAAGAATAGGGAAACTGTTGTGCATCAATGGAGCGGGAATTCAATATAGGTGGCTTTTGGACAACCTAAAAGTATCTTCTTATGAAGAAATGAACAGCTTGGCATCAGAGGTGGAGGTAGGTTCAGATGGCCTTTGTACACTTCCTTTTGGAAATGGTTGTGAGCGTATGTTGAACAACCGGGATCTGGGTACCAGAATTTTGAACCTTGACCTTAATAGACACACCAAAGGTCATCTTTGTAGGTCGGTTCTGGAGGGAATTGCTTTTTCCTTTGTTTATGGAATGGAAATTATGGGATCCGATGGAGTGCAACCTAAAGTATTGCGAGCAGGAAACGACAATCTTTTCAAGGCGGAGATATTTGCAGATACCATTGCGACCCTTATCCAAGGGAAAATCGAAATATACAATACTACAGGGGCGGTCGGTGCTGCTAGGGCATGTGCCATCCATGAAACAGGGTACGGGGACTTCACATCCATTATGGAAAACGACCTGGTAATGACCCACGAATACCAAACCGATCAAGGGGCATACCTTAAGGCCTTTGAAAAGTGGAAAAAAGAATTGGAACTAATTATAAAAGCAAAAAAATAATGGTGCATTTAGGCAACAAGGAGTATTTTAAGGGAATTGGGGAGATTAAGTTCGAAGGCAAGGAGTCAGACAATCCATTGGCATTTAAGTTCTATGACCCAGATAGGGTCGTAGCGGGTAAATCAATGAGGGAACATTTTAAGTTTGCCATGGCTTATTGGCATACACTGTGTGGAACGGGAGGTGATCCATTTGGTCCCGGGACCAAGCGGTTCCAATGGTCAACTTCCAGTGACCCGATAAAAGCAGCTGAGGATAAAGCAGATGCGGCCTTTGAATTTATTACCAAAATGGGTTTCGATTATTATTGCTTCCATGATTTTGATTTGGTGGACGAGGGAGATACATTGGCGGAATCCGAAAGAAGATTATCCATAATAGTGGATTATCTAAAAGAGAAGCAAAATTCATCAGGTGTAAAATTGCTTTGGGGAACTGCCAATTGTTTTTCCAACCCACGTTATATGAACGGAGCGGCTTCCAATCCCAATTTTGACGTTTTGGCCCATGCTGGTGCACAAGTAAAGTTGGCAATTGATGCCACCATTGCACTGGGAGGCGAAAATTATGTTTTTTGGGGAGGAAGGGAAGGATACATGTCCCTGTTGAATACCGATATGAAACTCGAACAGGATAACATTGGACGTTTTTTAAACATGGCTAGGGATTATGCAAGAAGTGAGGGGTTCGTCGGCAGCTTTTTAGTGGAGCCCAAACCCATGGAACCTACCAAGCACCAATATGATTTTGATGCGGCCACAAGCATTAATTCCATTAGGGACTATGGACTGGAGAATGATTTTAAACTGAACATAGAGGTGAACCATGCAACCTTGGCGCAGCACACCTTTCAACACGAATTGCAGGTGGCCGCCAATGCCGGAATGCTGGGAAGTATAGATGCCAATAGGGGAGATTATCAAAACGGATGGGACACCGACCAATTTCCAAACAATGCATTGGAGGTCACCGAAGCAATGTTGGTGTTTCTTAAATCAGGGGGCCTGCAGGGAGGAGGAATCAACTTTGATGCAAAAACCCGAAGAAACAGTACGGACATGGACGATATTTTCCATGCCCACATCGGAGGTGCAGATACTTTTGCCAGGGCATTATTGGCAGCCAGTGCAATATTGGAAGAATACAATTACGAAGATTTGTTGAACAAAAGATATGCGTCCTATGATACTGGCAAAGGTGCTGAGTTCATTGATGGAAAGCTGGATTTCACCGATCTCTATCAATATGCCTTAAAACATGGAGAACCAGAACAACTCAGTGGTAAACAAGAACTGTTTGAAAATATTGTAAACCGTTTTGTATAAGTAATAAAGGAATGGTCTCAGAAGATAGGCCTATATCAATGTTTAGATTGCTCGATCATTTAAGTGGTCTTACTGAACTTTTATGGAAAACTTGGATATTGATTTCCGAATTTTCATTTGATTTTTAAAATAATTTGTGTTTTAAGAATGATATTTTGATACCAACCCAATGACAAAGTTGACCGTTAAAGCCATTGCTTCCCATTTTAATGTGTCCGTTTCAACGGTATCAAAGGCTATCCATGACAGTCATGAGATTAGTGATGAACTTAAAAGGAACATTAGGGAATATGCTAAATTGAACAATTATAAACCCAACAGGGTGGCCCTAAACCTTTTTAATAGGAATACAAAAACCATAGGTGTTGTTATTCCGAACATCTTAAACTATTTTTTTGTTCAAGTACTCTATGGTATTGAAAAAATAGCAGATCAAAGGGGATATAGTATTATTATTTGTAGTACAAACGAATCCATCGAAAAAGAAATAAAGGTTTTGGATTTTTTATCCTCTGGAACTGTGGATGGGGTTATAATTTCCACTGTGTTGGGTGAAACAGGTCTGACAGACAGCAATGAACATTTCAGCGCCTTATTGGATCGTCAAATCCCAATGGTCATGTTTGATAGGGTTATTGAATTTATAAAATGTGATAAGGTAATGGTGGATGATTTTGAAGCCGGTTATTTAGCTACAAAATACTTCTTGGGTACAGGATGCAAGATAGTGGCAATAATAAACCCGCTAGGGAATTCTTACATCGGTAGATTAAGGATTGAGGGGTATAAAAAGGCATTATGTGAGAATGGGATAGGTCCAAATGACAAGTTGATCGTTACCATCAGTTATCAGGACGACCTTGAACTGACAATTCATTCATTATTGGATTTCGATAAAATTGACGGAATTTTGATTTTTGATGAACTGACCCTGGTGAAGATAATGGACATTGTCCAGTCCAAAGGATATCAAATCCCCAAAGACATTTCTTTCATAGGTTTTACCAATGGGGAGTTATCCAAGTATGTGACTCCTTCCGCCACTACGGTCAGCCAACATGGAAAGTTTATTGGGGAAAGTTCCGCAGATAAACTGATAGACCGGATTGAGGAAGAGTGCGATACCTGTAATTTTGAGACCAGAATCATTAAAACGAGCCTTATTGCAAGGGAATCCACCTTAAAACCGAAAGAGTATGGAAAAGCTTGATTTCAAAATTAATAGTAACATGGCCCATTTTATGGGACAGGTCTATCCCGGACTTAGATTGTTATGATTGCCACTTGTTTGGATAGGAACAGAAGTTCTTTAAAAACATGAAGTAGGCTAAAATGTATGGTATACAGAATACGTAAATCAGTGACAGTAATCCCTGGATGGAGGTGGCCTACTTTACCAAAGGACGGGATGAATCTCTGCCCATTCCGCAGGCGCAGATGAACTAGTCTCAAGGTGTGTATGTTCAAAATACAGGCTATTAACCTAAAAAGACACATAAGTTATGAAAACTAGTATCAAATTTTCACTTTTAGCGGTCTGCATTTTGCTTGCCGCTTGTTACAACGATAATATCATAGCCTTCAAACCTGGTGAACCCATTAATGGCAACGAGATTAGCTTTACTTGGGGTCTTCCAACTTCATATCCAGAAGGAATGATAAGACCCGTTTTGGTGCAGATCGTTGTTGCCGTGGATGGCATACAGGAGGGTGGAACTATTATTTTACCGGACAATCCGTCAAGTTTTACCAACACCGTATATGATTCAGACAAGGCATATAGGTTCATCCTAAAAGTAGTTGCCAACATGGATGTTCAAGAGGCCGAACCCTATGTTTCTGATATCTGGTATTCAGAGGGTACGACAATAGGAATTTAGAATTTCAAGAAGCGTTTGGATTTAGATCCATTTGAGTTAGTTGTTAGTTTTAAAGGCCAATTCCGGTGATTGAAAAAAACAAGAGGGATTGGCCTTTTTTATTTGTAAAGACATTCTATAACAATTGAAACACTTGTGGAAATAGCCAAAAAATTATTGATGTGTATAATTGGTTTTGGTGATTTAGAAATTATTTTTCAAATTCAATCTCCCCAAAGTGAACCAATCTTTATTTTAATGACATCTTATGAGGTGATCAATCTTATCAAATGCCGACAAGGCTATCCATCACTTTGGTTCGATTTGCAACTGGTTTGGGGTCTTATCACTATTGACACGACAACTCTAAATAATCACTTTTAGATTGAGTAAAAGATACCTTTTTGCTTTCGAAGTGGAATAATTTATGACTTTCCTTGCATGTATTCCGAAGGGGTCATTTCAAATTGTTTTTGAAAATTTCGTCCGAAACTTGTTGCGGAATTGTATCCAACGATTTCAGCAACCTCAAAAATACGATACTTTCCTGTTTTTAGAAGTTCGGCCGATCTCTTTAAGCGAGTAATGTTTATAAGCTCGTTGGGGCTTAGGTTGGAGATGTCCTTTATCTTTCGATATAAGGTAGAACGGCTCATGCTCATAATCTCCGCCAAAACTTCTACATTAAGCTCATGGTCAGCCATATTTTCATATATGACCTGATCCAACTTCTTGATGAAATTTTCATCGGTCTTTGTATTGGCAATACTTCTAATATGGGCCAGTGGTGAACTCGTGTAGTGTTCTAGGATATGTTTGCGGTTTTCTAGCAAGTTGGCAATGTGCACCTTTAGATGTCGCATGGAGAAAGGTTTTTCCATATAGGCATCGGCACCAGATTCAAGCCCTTCCATCTTTGCGGCCATTGCACTTTTTGAAGTGAGCAAGATTACCGGAATATGACTTGTTTCCAGATTGGTCTTTAAGTTTTTGCAAAGCGTAAAACCGTCCATGCCGGGCATCATGACATCACTGATGATAAGGTGAATGTTTTCCACCTCCAAGATTTGAAGGGCAATGGCACCATTTGAAGCCTTAAAAACAGTGTACTCCTCTTTCAATTCCTTGGCAATAAAATCCAGTAATTCCTCACTGTCTTCCACCAATAAAATGCTTGTTTTTCCAAACACTTTCTGGTTTTCCTCAGGTTCATCATTTTGAAATCTTTGATCCATTCTTTTGGGCCAGAGCACAAATTCCTTTTCTTGACGGATAGGCAATACCAACACAAAGCAGTTTTTGGTTCCGTTACTGGCATCCAGTGTCAAGCTTCCTTGGTGCATTTCTGTGAGTGATCTTGCCAAAGCAAGCCCAATTCCAGTTCCAGACTGATTCTCGACCCCGGATACCCTATAGAAAGGTTCAAAAATAGTTTCCTTTAAATGTGTTGGAATCAAATTCCCATCATTGGCAATGGTCAATATCAAACCCTCTGAGCTGGTCTTTAGGTGCACGTTTACATTCGTATCGGCATATTTTATAGCATTCCCAAAGAGATTGCTCAAGATTTTCCGAAGTGCCTCTGCATCCACATAGGCATAGACATCAATGTTGCTTGTGTTCAATTTAAAATCGATTTCCCGCTCCTCAATGGCTTCACTAAAGCGTTCCAAAGTCTTTTTTACCAACTCTGTAATATTGGTCTCCACAAACGTAAGGTTTACCCGTTCGGTTTCGGTCTTTCTAAAATCCAACAACTGGTTCACGAGGTCCAACAAGCGGTTTGTGTTTTTTTCAATGATGATCAAGTTTTCGGATACGCCAGATAGTTCCTTGGCTTTGTTGAGCACTTTTTCCAGTGGACTTTTTATCAATGTCAACGGGGTACGTATTTCATGTGAAATATTGGTGAAGAACTCAATTTTGGCCTCGTACAGTTCTTTTTCCTTTTTATAGTTTAATTGACGAATTCGCTGGATATTTTTAATCTTATTCCGTTGGTGATATAGTCTAAATCCAAGTATGGCTAAGGTTGCAATCAAAAATGTATAAAGGGCGTAGGCCAAGTTGCTTTTCCAGAATATGGGAAAAACTTTTACTTGCAAAGCCTTGGATTCTTTACTCCAGGTGCCATCATAGTTTATGGATTTAACCTTGAACACATAATTTCCTGCCGGAATTTCGGTAAAAGACACATTGTGGCTCTTTTTAAGACTGATCCAATCGTCATTCAACCCTTCCATCCTGTACCAGTATTCCGTGGTCTCGGGAGCAGCGTAGCCCAGAGCTGCAAAACCAATACTAAAAGAGGCCTGATTGGGTTTTAAATTGATTTTATCGGCCCATATCAAGGATTCTTGCAAAGGAGAATCCTCAGCGGATACGTTAACCTCTGTGTTGTTTATTTGTAGGCTTGTTAGGTAAATGGGAGATTGTTCGGAATTCTCCTTAAAGCTTGAAGGATTAAAGCTTACCAATCCCGCAACACTTCCAAAGTAAAGGGTGCCATTATTGTCTTTATAAGCTGAATTATAATTGAACTGATCGCTCAACAAACCATTTGCTTTGGTATAAATCCGTTTTTCTTCGGTGTCTGGGTTGAATTCGACCAAGCCTTTAGAGGTACTGATCCATAACCAATCATCGACCTCAATTATAGAATAGAAAACATTACTCGGGAATCCATCTCCAACCGTATAGGTTTTAAAGTCGGTTGTTTCTTCTCGATAAAGGTTGAGCCCATACTCTGTGGTGATCCAAATACGGTTACTGCTATCTTGAAAAATTCCATTGACATTGTTGCCGCTAATGCTGTTCCGATCATTTGTGCTATGTCTGTATACTCTTTTCTTTTTGGTTTTCGGATTAAAAGTAAACAGGCCATCCCAATAGGTGCCTGCCCAAAGCACGCCATCTTTATCCCTCATCACAGCTGTAAAGTGCGTGTCTTCAGAAAAAGCATCAATTGTTGTAAAGGTATCAGTTTCATAGTCGTAGGTTTGAATTCCTGAGTCTGTTACCACAAATAGGTTTTCAAATTCGTCCTCGTATAGGCTGAAAATGAAATCACTTGATAGGCCATGCCCATCACCTCGCCCGTAATGTTTTATCACTTTTCCGGTAGTGATGTCCATAATGTCCAGCCCATGCTGAAAAGTCCCCACCCATAGTTTGTTTCCTTTGGGAAAAAGAGCATGTATATTATAGTAAGAAAGTGTTTGGTCCGATTCTGAAGGCGCATAATTTGTAAAAAGCCCTGTTCTTGGGTTGTATTTATTTAGCCCAGCATCTTCGGTTCCAATCCAAAGATTCCCCATGCGGTCTTTTATGATTTCCCGCACCGCATTTCCGCTGATAGAGTTTTCTCCGGGTATCGGGAAAAACTTATTGAACTGTGTATATTGTTTGGGATAATAGTTGATTCCCCCGAAATAACTTCCTATCCATACACCGTCCTCATTATCAACAGTAACACAGTAAAGGGCATTATCGGAAAGGGCGTAAGGATCATTAATGCTCTTTTTTAGATTGATGAATGTCCCATTTTCAATGGTATAAATAAAAAGCCCAGATTCTGTTGCAACCCAAAGCTCATCTTCATTTTTTACCGAGATACCACGTACATACAATTGATCTTCATTATCATATAAAAGTTTGGTCACGTTTTGGTTTGAAGTATTAAAAGAAAGTAGGCCGTGACTTTGGGTCCCCACCAATAAAATAGTACTATCCAGTGCTTCTATTTTACTTATCCGTATTGAAGTGACACCTGATTCACTTAGGGCTATATCGTAGCTTTTGAAACTCTTTGACTTGCTATCATACAAATGCAGCGAATTATCATGGGCAGCCCAGATATTTCCATCAGCACCTCTGGTGATATCTTCTACATGAAAGTATTTTTCGGCATCATAACGGGTGGATTTCTGGGTCTCTACTTCATACTTGACCAAAGATTGCCCAGATACAAACCAAAGATTCCCCTGATCGTCATGGTCTATATCTAGAATAGGAAGACCCATTGAGGCATCAATGGCCTCAAAGCTTTCATTACGTTCATCGTAGCTGAACAACCCACTATCTGTGCCTACCCATAATTTGCCCTTGTATTCATGTAGACATTCAATAAAATTACTGCCCAAACTTTTTGGATTGTTGGCATCGTATTGAAAAACCTTGAAAGAATACCCATCAAAACGGTTAAGGCCATCCTTGGTCCCAAACCATAAAAAGCCACGCTCATCTTGTAAAGAGCTGAGAACGGTATTATGGGAAAGACCATCTTCCGCCTTGTAATTCTTGAAATAAAATTCCTGGCCAGTTGCCCAATAAAATGAGCAAAGGAATATCCAAAAACCTAACCAAATATCCTTCATCATAGGCCTCATTGCTGTATTACAATATTATGGATTTAGAGAACAACAAAGCGTGTCATCTCGCTTCAAATTGTTGCATAAACCCAGTTAAAAGTCTGGAAAATTTGGTTTTTGAACGGATTGTAAGATATTTTGAAACAAATTATCGTGCCCATCACCACAGAAATATGGTACTTGGAATGCTGTATGGATTCCTTTGAGTTTTATAATCAATTCAGTGGAGCAGCGACACTATTTCCAATACAAAGTAAAAATGACCCTAATAGCATTAAACATGAGAAACACAATTACGATACTCTTTACTGTTTTGTTGAGTTTTCAGCTCTCCGCACAATGGAAACCTGCGGGTAGCAAAATCAAAACAGAATGGGCCGAAAAAATTAACCCTAACAATGTACTGTCAGAATACCCTCGCCCGATTATGGAGCGGGCCGATTGGAAAAATTTGAATGGGCTTTGGGACTATGCCATTCAACCTAAAGGGGCATCCCAACCCACCCGATATGATGGAAAGATTTTGGTGCCTTTTGCAGTTGAGAGTAGCCTGTCTGGGGTCATGAAGGAAGTAGGGGCGTCCAAGGAGGTATGGTACAGCACCTCTTTTACGGTTCCCTCGGCATGGAGCGGTAAAAATATTGTACTCCATTTTGGTGCAGTGGACTGGAGAACCGATATATGGATCAACGATGTAAAGATTGGTTCCCACGAAGGAGGATACACGCCTTTCTCTTTTGATATCACCCCATTTTTGGGCAATAGGGAACAAAATCTAGTGGTTAAAGTTTGGGACCCAACCAACGATGGGCCCCAACCCAGGGGCAAACAGGTGAAGGAACCCGAAGGTATTTGGTATACCCCAGTGACGGGTATTTGGCAAACAGTATGGTTGGAGCCAGTGGCTCAAAAAAGTATTGACCGTATTAAAAGTGTACCCGATATAGATAATGGTACCGTAAAAATTGAGACAGATATTGTTGGTGGTACTTATGGTGATATCGTTGAAATAAGCATTTCTGATGGTAACAAGAAGATAGCAACGGCTAAATCATCTTTTGGGGAATCCTTGGTAATCAACGTGCCAAATGCTAAGCTTTGGTCCCCAGAATCACCTTTTTTGTATGACTTTACCGCAAAATTGATCAGTGATGGAAAGGTTGTGGATGAGGTAAAAAGTTATTTTGGGATGCGGAAGATTTCCATGCAGAAAGATCAGTACGGCGTTGTCCGAATGAAGCTCAACAATAAAGATTACTTTCAATTTGGTCCGTTGGACCAAGGTTGGTGGCCCGATGGACTTTATACCGCTCCAACGGATGAGGCCCTTAAATATGATATTGTAAAGACAAAGGAATTAGGATTCAATATGATACGTAAACATGTGAAGGTAGAGCCAGCGCGTTGGTACACCCACTGCGATCGTTTGGGAATATTGGTCTGGCAAGATATGCCAAACGGGGACAAAAGCCCCCAATGGCAGAACCGCAACTATTTTGATGGTACTGAATTTAAAAGAAGTACCCGCTCTGAAGCGATTTATAGAAAGGAATGGAAAGGTATTATGGACTATTTGTATTCTCATCCTAGCATTGTAGTGTGGGTTGCTTTCAATGAAGCTTGGGGTCAGTTTAAAACAGAGGAAATCACAGAGTGGACAAAGGCGCATGATCCAAGTCGACTTGTAAATTCGGCAAGTGGAGGGAACTTTTACCGTACCGGGGATATTGTGGATCTTCATAACTATCCGGGACCAAAAATGTATCTTTATGATGCTGAACGAACCAATGTCTTGGGAGAATATGGCGGAATTGGGCTGCCTTTGCAAGGGCATCTTTGGAAACCCGATAATAACTGGGGCTATATAAAGTTCAAAAACTCCAAGGAGACCACCGATGAATACATTAAATATGCCAAGGAATTGAAAAATATGGTAATAAGAGGTTTCTCGGCGGCCGTGTATACCCAAACCACAGACGTAGAGGGAGAGGTCAACGGTTTTATGACCTATGACCGTAAGGTTGATAAGATGGATTTTTCAGCTGTAAAGAAAATCAATCTGGAAATAATCAATGCAATACATGAATAAAGGAGTGAGGAAGTGTATAGCTGTGCTAGCGCTGTTGACAACAACGACAGTTTGTGCTCAATCAGAAAATTCGCCAATAACACAAAACCATAACCCTTTGTTCGATGGTTGGTACGCCGACCCTGAGGGCGCTGTTTTTGGGGATACCTACTGGGTTTTTCCAACGTTTTCTGATGATTTTGAAAAACAGCTTCATTTTGATGCCTTTTCCTCCAAAGATTTGGTGAACTGGAAAAAGCATGAACGTATTTTGGATACGACCCAAATTAAATGGCTGAGACAGGCATTATGGGCACCTTCCATTATTGAAAAAAACGATGAATACTATCTTTTTTTTGGCGCCAATGATATTCAGCGACCAGGTAGGGATTCTTATGATCCCGATAATGATATCAACCATTATGGAGGCATAGGGGTCGCTGTGGCTCAAAGTCCTGCAGGACCATACAAAGACTATTTAGGCAAGCCATTGATATCCGATTTTTATAATGATGCCCAGCCCATAGACCAATTTGTTTTTCAAGACACTGATGGTACGTACTATTTTTTTATGGCGGATGGAGCCATTGCAATTTGGGAAAACTAAACGGTGATTTCACTGGGTTCATTCCTTGGGAAGATGGAACCCTGTTCAAAGAAATCACACCTGAAAGCTATGTAGAGGGACCATTTATGTTTTTGAGAAACGGGATTTACTATTTTATGTGGTCCGAAGGCAATTGGGGGGACGGGAGTTATAAAGTTGCCTACTCCATGTCCGACAAGGCTACCGGGCCCTACAAACGCATAGGAACAGTCTTGGAGACCCAAGAAGGTGATATTGCCACAGGGGCCGGACATCATTCAGTGATTAAAAAACCAAGTATAGATGAATACATCATGGTGTATCATAGACGTCCCATTCCCAATATGGATCGCGACCACCGAGTGGTTTGCATGGATAAAATGGAGTTCAATTCCGATGGAACCATAAAACCGGTAAAGATCACTCATAAGGGTGTAAAGTAACTTCAAGGTTAAGGTTAAAACTTACTCATTCCCACAACACAATCTTACGGATAAATCTTTTTAATCCACTCTACACCAAATCTGTAAACCAATTCCCTTTACTGTTCAGAAAGCTACGTTTTCCATGCAATTACTTTCCGATTCACTAAACGTTCCAAACAGACTAACATCTTTTGAACAAGACTTTTGAACAAGAAGTGGAACTCTTAGCAAATAGGGTGAGAAACACGGAAATCGTTCAAAAAAACAAGTCAAAGCTAGTTTTATCCAAAGGTGGACTTATTTGAACACTTCACACTGCCAAAGTTTAAAAAAAATTAATGTTTTAAATATTAAAACACTAAAAAACAAATAGTTAATCACTGTCTTTGTGTGGCTTTTTTGTTTTTATCCGGTACAACAATTTGTCTCAACACTCGATAAAATATTTCAAAAAGGCCGATTCCTTAACAGTTTCTTAAAGTTTGAACGATTTGTATGATAGATTGGAACAGATCTATAGGTATTGTCATAATCTAAATTATTTGATTT